>CAYZRX010000080.1:16129-17402 GCA_964480945.1 uncultured Ignavibacteriaceae bacterium
CGCAACGTCGATGCCGCGTTCAACCTGTACGTTCATACTCTGAACGTTCCGGCTGAGAAGGTCAACCTCGGCGTCCCGTTCTACGGGCAGACGTACACTCAGTGCACCTCTCTCTACGCACGCCACGGCGGCGCGGATACCGTTCATTTTTCACCACAGGGTGCTTTTTATTACGATATCGTTCCGCTCCTCCCACGGTTCACAAGGAGGTGGGATGATCGGGCGAAAGTCCCCTACCTTGTCAGCGCGGCGTGGAATGTACTGATCTCGTACGACGACGAAGAGTCGGTCCGTTACAAAGCTCAATATGTGCTCGACCATCACGCGTGCGGGTTGATCATCTGGGAGATCACGGGCGATTATCTCCCCGACGGCAGGACGCCCCTCTTGGATGCCATCGACGCAACATTCAGAACGTCGTCGCGCGAGTAGGACAATGCAGCGAGTTTCGAGAGCGCCAACGATGGCATGGGGAGTCGGCAGGGCGTCAATCGGAGATTGAGAGAAGTGCAGGAGAGATATGCACGCGGGAAAGCAATTTCGCAGCAACGACGGAAATCTATCGGACGAGGAAGGAAGGGCATATGCAGTACGGTTTCTTTGACGACGACCATCGAGAGTATGTGATCGAACGACCTGATGTTCCGGTATCCTGGACCAACTATCTCGGCGTGAAGGATCTGTGCACGGTGATCTCCCATAACGCCGGCGGCTACTCGTTCTACAAGACTGCGGAGCATCACAGGATCACGAGGTTCAGGCAGAATGGCGTTCCGCTCGATCGGCCCGGCCACTACGTCTATATCCGCGATGATGAGACGGGAGAGTACTGGTCCATCTCCTGGCAGCCCGTCGGAAAAGACCTGACCAAAGCAACCTATCGTTGCCGGCACGGCCTCTCGTATTCCAAATTTCAAGCCGACTATCAAGGCATCCAGGCGGAACAACTGCTCTTCATCCCCATCCCGGATGACGTCGAGCTCTGGGACGTGAAGATCAGGAACGCCAGCGGCAGGGCACGGAAGCTCTCCATCTTCACGTACTGTGAGTTCTCGTACCATCACATCGAAATCGACAATCAGAATCTGCAGATGTCCCTGTACGCAAGCGGTTCGAGCTACGCTGACGGCATCATCGAGTACGACTTCTTCTACGAGCCGTGGACTTACCACTACTTCGGCTCCAGCGTTCAGCCCGATTCCTACGACTGCGTTCGTGACAAGTTCCTCGGCAGCTATCGGACTGAATCGAATCCGATCGCAGTGGAGAAGGG
>CAYZRX010000081.1:0-17188 GCA_964480945.1 uncultured Ignavibacteriaceae bacterium
TCTCAGCGGATCGAGATCAACGGCTTCATGGGCTCGGACATCAGGTTCATCTCGTGGGACAAGAGCGAGGTCTACGTAAAGCTCGACATCAGCATCTCCTCCTCGGATGAAAGCTACGAAAGCCGTTACATCGAGTCGGCGTCCATTACGGACTCGCAGACAGCCGAGGCCCTTGTGGTGAGGTTCCGGGAGCCGGAGCGATTCGCAGGGGAGGGAAGGTCGTTCTGGGGCGCGGTCAAATCGTTATTTTCGGGATCGTTCATCCGGAAGGAGATCTCGGGCGAAATCTACGTTCCCCGGTCGAACGCGCTCTCCACAGACATGCGATACGGCTCCATCTCGCTGGAGAACATGAAGGGAGCGTTACGGCTGCTCGGCACGAGCAACACGCTCTCGCTCAAGAACTGCTCGGCGGTCCAGGAGATCGAGAACGATTACGGAAAGACCACGCTCGAGCAGTGCGGGGGAAACCTCAACCTCTCCGCCAAGAGCTCAAAGGTCTTGATCGAACAGTTCGAGGGCAAGGTCTCGGTGGACGCCGACTATTCGACGATCACCGTTCGGGACGTGCAACAGCCGGTTGCAATCAACTCGACAAGTGCCACGATCACCGTGGAGAATGTCCAGGGTAGCGCGACAATTCATTCCAACTACTCCACCATAACAGCGAACAGCATCGCAGGCCTCCTCGACATCCAGACAAAAAGTGGAAAGATACGAGCCAGGAGTGTCGATGGACTGACCGTCGATGCCGACTACACTACAGTCGAGGTCAGCGACGTGAGCGGCAAAGCGTCCAAAGAGATCATCGTCAGCGGGCGGTCGGGGTCGCTGCATCTGGAAGACGCCGTCGGCAACCTCAAGGTGACCGATCCTTATTCGAATGTGGATTTGCGCAACATTCGCGGGAACGTCGACGTGTCGTCCACGAGCTCGCGGGTGACGGCGGAGGAGATCGTCGGAGACTGGCATTCGTCGACGGAGTACTCATCGGTCACGCTGCGGGGACTGAGCGCCCAGCGCGTCTGGATGCGCAACAAGAGCAATCCTATCGACGTACAGCTCAAGACGGTCCCTGCCAACATTGAGATCAAGAACGAATACGCCAGCGTGACGGTGTCCATGCCGACCGGCTTCAGCGGCGATGTCGACCTGAACGTCACCTACGGTAACATTGAGACAAATCTCCCGCTTGACCGGAAGAAATCATTCGGCGGCTCGGGGGGGTATGCTTTCGGGAAGGTCGGAAGTGGCACGGGGAAAATCAACATCGAGACGACTTCCGGAAATATCAAGCTGATACAGAGGTAGGTCCGACATTTGGCGAAGCCATCCCTTCGGGACCTGTCGGACCTTATGGGACAATCAGGAATGATTGTCTCACCAACATACGGTAGGGCAGACATTCATGTCTGCCCTCAGGGATAGAACCGGAAAGCCACCGAAAGCTGAATTCCCATACCGGTGACGGGTGTCAGAAGAAGCGCCGGTCCGAGCTCCACCGCGATGTCGAAAGGATAGTCGCGAACGAGGTAGTCGACGCCGAACGCGGCTCTCACCCCGAGAGCCAGGGTGCCATGCGAATAGCTCGGAGCGCCCAAGCCGGGATCGCCGAGGAACAATCCCGCGCCGTAGTAGAACGGCGCAGAATGATTCCTGAAGATTCTTTCGTGGACGAGATAGTCCGCACCCAGCATCAATCCCCTGCCGAACATCGCGCCGATCGATCCCTGGTATGCGATGCGCGAGCTTTCCCAATACTTGAGCGAGAATCCCGTCGGCGCGCCGAGAACCAGACCGATCCCCAGCTTCTGCGGTGATTCTGAAAACGCAGCGGGCGCGAGGGTCAACAGCAGTAGAGTGATGATCGAGACTTTCTTCATACGTTGAACTCCTCCGGTGACCATCCGGGAGCGAGCCAAGACTTTGGCTCGTTCCCACGGTCCTCCGTGGGAACGGCGGGGCTCTGGCGCTGGTGACAACGAAACAATCAGAAAGGCACACACCCCTCACTCCCCTCTCTCAGCCCACTTGCCTCGCACGAGAGGGGACGTTTAATTCGCGAGATGATGAAAGGCTGTAAACTTGGCTCTAACAGTCCCCTCTGTGCGTGAGCCCATGTGTCCGGGAGAGGGGATGAAAGGGGTGTGTATTTTGCTCTTCATCTCGAGAATTCACGAAAAGTCAGAAACTATGATCGTTGTGATGCGACTTGCGATGGAAGAACTTCACCGCGAAGGCTGATTCAAAAAACACACGAGAAGCAACGCTAAAGATATTTCTTCAAGAATTGTCCGGTGTGGGAGCGGCTGGACTTCGCCACTTGCTCCGGCGTGCCCGTCGCAACCACTTCTCCCCCGTCGTCCCCTCCTTCAGGTCCAAGATCGATGATGAAGTCGGCACACTTTACGACGTGCATGTTGTGCTCGATGACGAGCACGGAATGTCCCGCCTCGACGAGCGCATCGAAGCACTTCAGGAGCTTCGCGATATCGTCGAAGTGGAGTCCCGTCGTCGGCTCGTCGAAGATGAAGAGTGACCGCCCCTCGGATTGTGATGCCGTCAGGTGGTTCGCCAGCTTGATGCGCTGCGCCTCGCCGCCCGAAAGCGTGGTGGCTGGCTGGCCGAGCCTCACGTAGCCGAGGCCGACGTCGTTGAGAACCTTCAGCCGCTGCGCCACCCGCCGGCCATCCGGAAATTGCGTGAAGAATCCTATGGCCTCTGTGACGGTCATTGAAAGGATGTCGTCGACATTCTTGCCGTGATAGCGCACCTCCAGCACCTCTTGCTTGAACCGCTTCCCCTTGCATGCCTCGCACCGCAGATACAGGTCGGCCAGGAACTGCATCTCGATCTTCTGGAATCCGTCCCCCTCGCAGACATCGCACCGTCCGCCGGGCACGTTGAACGAGAAATGACCCGGAGCGAACCCGCGGATTCGGGCCGCCTGCGTGTGGGCCAGGAGGTCGCGGATCAGGTCGAAGATCTTGATGTACGTGATCGGATTGGAGCGCGGTGAGCGCCCGATCGGCGATTGGTCCACAAGCTCGATGTGATCGATATCGTCGGCTCCCTCGATCGAAGCGACTTTGCCGGCGCTCCCCTCGAATCCCCTCTTCATCTTCTGAACCCCAGCATAGAGGATATCGTGCACGAGCGTGCTCTTTCCGGATCCGCTCACGCCCGTCACGCACACGAACATCCCGAGCGGGATCCGCACATCCATGCTCTTCAGGTTATGCTCCGCTGCGCCCTTGATGAAAATGGATTGCTCGATGTCGCGGCGGCGCTTCTTCGGTTTCGGGATGAAAAGCTTGCCGCCGAGGTACTGCGCGGTGAGCGATTTCTCCTCCTTGAGCAGCTCATCGGTCGGTCCGCAGAAGACAACCTCCCCTCCGTTCTCGCCAGCCTTGGGGCCCATATCGACAACGACGTCCGCAGAGCGGATCATGTCTTCGTCGTGCTCGACCACGAGCACGCTGTTCCCAACGTCCCGCAGCGACTTGAGGATAGCGATGAGCTTGTTGTTATCCCTCGGATGCAATCCGATGCTCGGCTCGTCCAAGACATACAGCGAGCCGACGAGCGACGAACCGAGCGACGTTGCCAGGTTGATACGCTGAGACTCGCCTCCCGAGAGGGTCATCGTCAGGCGGTCGAGGGTAATGTAGCCGATGCCGACGTCGTTCAGGAACTTGAGGCGTTTGCGAATTTCTTCGAGAATGCGCTTCGCAATATCCAGCTCGAATTTCGTGAGCTTGATGCGTTGGAAGAACTCGTTCGCCTGCTCGATCGTCATCTTCACGATATCGTGGATCGAATGCTTTGCCACGCGGATATTCAACGCGTCCTTCCGCAGCCTCGAGCCGCCGCATTCGTCGCACGTCGTGTAGCCCCGGTAGCGGCTCATAAACACCCGGTAGTGAATCTTGTAGGACTTCCGCTCGATATACTTGAAGAACTTGTTGATCCCGTCGAATCCGTTGTAGCCGCCCATGATGACATCGAGCTGCTTCTGCGTCAGTTGTTTGAACGGGACATCGACCGGAATATTCGCCTCGCGGGCCACGCTCAGGAGGTCCCTGAGATTCCCTCGCCACTTCGGCGTCGTCCAGGGATGGATAGCGCCCTGGCGGAGCGTCTTGTTCGGGTTCGGGACGACAAGGTCCATATCGATCCCCATTGATCGGCCGAAGCCCTGGCACTTGGGGCAGGCACCAACGGGATTATTGAAAGAGAACATCCTCGGATCGGGATCTTCGTACCGGATGCCGTCGTTCGGGCACTCATAATGCTGGCTGAAGCGAAGCAATTGCTTCGAGTCGAGGAGTTCAACGTGAGCGTACCCGTCCCCTTCGACGAAAGCCGTCTCGATCGAGTCGGCAAGCCTCGACAAAGTCGAGGCAAGGCGGCCCTCACTTTCTTTGTCGTTCCTCCGGACCACCAACCGATCGACGAGGACGAGGATCCCTTTCTTCGATTTTCCCTTATAGTCCGTTTCATTGAGATCGATCAACTCGCCGTTGACCACGATCCTGAAGAATCCCCGCTTCTTGAGCGCGTCGAACTCTTCTTTGAGGGACCGGCCGGGGTGGTCGTGCAGCGGAAACGTGACGTAGAGTTTCGTCCCGTCGGGCTCGAGCTGCAGGCGATCGACGACACTGGAGACGGTGTCGCGCTTCACGAGCTGGCCGCACGCTCGGCAATACGTTTGGCCGATGCGGCCGAAGAGGAGTCTAAGGTAGTCGTAGATCTCCGTGGTTGTGGCAACGGTCGAGCGCGGGTTGCGCGTGGCGGTCTTTTGCTCGATCGCGATGGAAGGGCTGATGCCCTGGATGAGATCGACATCGGGCTTGTCCATACGCTCGAGGAACTGGCGGGCGTAGGAGGAGAGGCTCTCGACGTACCGTCGCTGCCCCTCGGCGTAGATGGTATCGAACGCAAGGCTGGACTTCCCCGATCCGCTCACGCCGGTGACAACGACCAGCTTGTTGCGGGGAAGCTCAAGGTTGATGTTCTTGAGGTTATGGACCCTCGCTCCGCGAACGATGATCTTGGTGAGCTTCTTCGAGCCCTCGCCGTCGCTCGGGGTCGGGGTTGCACTCTCGGCGAGTGAGGTGGGACTGCTCTGCTTGGTCTTCTTCGCTGCCACGCTGTTTACCTTGTTCGAAACAGTAACTTACCTTGAGGAGTTCGGAAAAGCAACGGGAAAAAACTGATCCATCAGAGCTCAACCGGAGAGGCAGTCTAGACGGGCGTCATCGCACAGCAACGCGGGGCTTGCCTTTCAACCTCGCAGTTTTTACATTGAGCCCGGCAAACCTGCGCACCGTACCGAAGATTGCTTTCCGACGCGCAACTGGTTTCCAGCCATGTCACCTGACTCTGAACCTGGATTGTGGGGGGCTCCGCAAGCCGGCGGTGAAATGCGCGCGATGCGCTGCAAGACCCGCCCTTTGCGGATTTCCGTTCTCGTTTGGATGCGGAGCCCAGACAGCCAGGACGGAGATAGACGCAACGCTGCGCACTTCGGGGCTGTGTGGGAGTAGGAACGCAATGCGTTGTTGCAGAGGTTAGGCGCCAGCGCAGGCGTCTACAAAAGCCTTTTGCGTCGCGACCAAACAACGTCCAACCGAAAGGACAACATCATGACGGGGCAAGAGATCGCTGCCGCTGTTTCGAGCATCAAGGTTGCTATTGATATTATCAAGGGAATCAACGCGTTGAACGTTGATGTTGCCGTCAAGCAGAGAGTCAGCGAACTCTACGACGCTATTATTTCCGTGCAGACTGGAATGCTCACTCTCCAGTCGGAATACCAGGTCTTGCTACAGGCGAATCAGGAATTCGAAAAGAAACTCATGGAGCTGGATGACTGGAGCAAGACTGAGAAGCAATACGACCTTTATAAAACCACCGTTGGCTCGATTGTTCGTGTGCCGAGCGCAAATCATCCAAGTCCCGAGCCACTCCATTGGCTATGCGCCAATTGTTTCAATAAGAAGATTCGCTCTATCTTGCAGAAAGTGGCATGGCTCAGAGATTCACCGTGGATTTGCCCGGAATGCAAAACGCAGGTTCACTTAGGCCGGACGGAGTGGGACCTATTTTGGTGACAAATGGGCCCCCAACCGCGAAGAGATTGTCTGCGCCGGCGCATAACAAACGGCAAACCCCGATGGACAGCATCGGGGCAAGCCAGCCCGGCAAGAGGTGAGACAAGGCGGGCAAGCGCTTCCGCCAGAAGGAAGATCACGGCGGATGAATTTGCCCAAACGCTGGGCGGCAGCACGCACCAAATATCAGATCCCCAAGCTCCAAGTGTGTTCATACTCGACGAAAGGAGTGCAGCTCATGAACAATGACAGTCCGATTCGCTTCCCTGCACTTGCTCTGAAGACTATCGTCGCTCATACGATCACCTATTTCTCGATGGGCTTCCTTGCAGCTTCACTTCTCAACTACGCGGAACGATTCACACAGCCGGAGATGGCATGCTGGATGCGGCCGGTGTCCGATCCCGTGGTCATGGCAGGTCCGCTCTTCCAGCCGATTCGAGGATTGGTCTTTGCGCTTGTTTTCTACCCCTTGCGCGAGATTCTCTTTGCGAGGAAGAACGGCTGGCTGACCATGTGGTGGACTCTGGTTGCTCTCGGAATCCTCTCGACTTTTGGTCCAGCTCCTGGGTCTATCGAAGGAATGATTTACACAGTCATTCCTCTACGCGATCAGCTTGTCGGATGGCTTGAGATTGTCCCCCAAGCTCTCTTGCTCTCCGTAATCGTTTTCTACTGGATCCGGCACCCGGGAAAACGCTGGCTGAATTGGACGTTGGGGACCGTGTTTGTCATTCTTCTGCTGTTACCAGTAATGGGACTTCTCTTCACCAGGTCCATTAATCCGTAGTGTAACTGGGAGGCGCTGATCGACATATATCTTTCCACGCAGCGTGCTGCCTTACAAGCGGCAGATCGCGGCGCGAAGGGTTCTTTCTGAAAGGGCTCCCTTCCCCGAAGGGAGCATTTCGTGGCGCGGGATATTTAGAATAATGCGCTCGTTCGACCGGTCGGAACGATGATGAAGGACGTGGAACCGATCGGCAAACGTGAGACGCTTTGAACCGCGAAGCGGTGAAGCGGACGGCCTGGACGATTGCTTTCCAGATAGGAGTTCGCTATGAAAATCCTTCTCCATTTCTTGACAGCACTTCTATTTCTGTGTTCCTCCTGCGAACGCGGGAAAGAAGCGTCTGAACCGCAGCGCGAGACACAGCGTGTCTCCCAAGACCTTGCAACCCAACGGAAGAATTGCGGCGGAGCAAACACAGACTCCTTGGCTGAAATCGTGAGACATTCAGGAAACCGCTCTCAGGTGCTTTCGTCCCTCCGGTGCTTCACCATCCTCCTGCCCCGCGACTCAGCCGAGCAGATTCTGTTGACACGCCTCGATCGAACACTCCGGGAGGCAAAGGTTAGCGATGGAGACGCCGACCTGACGTCCGGAATCCTGGACGCTTTGTCAAATCTCAGCAGCACGAAAGGATTCGACCGCGTGACAGAGTACTTCGGGGCAGTCGATTGGGAAGACCGCCGAAACCAGGAGTTCTTTGACGCTCTCGCTGCCCGACAGTGGCATCGACCCGAGCTCGTCGATGTGTTTTACGCCGCATTGGTAAACCTCCCGCCCTCGAGCGGTTCCGCACTCTCGCGAGCATGCCAACTGTTCAACACCCTCCAGGGAACCAAAGCCGATCCGAAGTACGTCGTCGCTGTGCTTCGAGCAATCGTTCGGGTTCAGCAATCGTCACTAGCGCCGCAGTACAAGTCATATACAGTCAGTACGTGTGAGAAGACCTTCCTGAGCCAGTTGCTGGACACTCGATTGCGCGAATCCTTCTTGAATACGTACGGACGCGAGCTGACAGGCGAAGAACGAGTTGTCCTGAATCGGTTCCTGCAACGTCTGACCTCTCCCTCCGATTCGCTCATCGCGCAACAATTCTTGGACATTCTTTCCATTCTCGCCTGGGATCGCAAGCCAGCATCGTGGCAGATGGGAACAGAGGCGCAGTGCGACACCTTTCGAGGGTATAGTTTTCACACTCGTGTCGACGACCTGTGGGGGTTCAGGTGGCGAATTCAGCAAGGTACGTTCACGCAGGAATATTACTTCTATCCATCCGAGAATGGCGCTGGTTGCACGCTTCAAAAGGTAAGGTTGTCGTACGCCACGAACTCAAAGACAGCTCACAAGGTGCTCGTAGATTCTCTCAATAAACGTATTGGCACAGGGGTCAGGGCAGGCAAAATACACGAATTTGGCGCGGCTTATTGGAGCGATGTCTTCCTTTGGCAGTCGGATGGGTTAGTGTGCTACGCATTCATCAACGCACATTTGGCTCGTTCTGGAGAAGACTTGCCTTTGCTAGAAATCCTTGCTCGCACGCAACACCTGGTACAGACCATCCAAGACGAAGAGAGCGCCGAGGAATCTGAGGCAAGGGAAAACGAGATCGCGAGAAAAACAAGGATTGATCGTCTGGTCTCGGAGCTTCGCCCCTGGCTTCCAGAGTTGGCCGGACAGCTCACTTCCACAACATCTGCCGAGTCCATTCTCGACGTGCTCGTCAAGTTTATGAGCACACAACCGCACACCGAACAAGAGCGAGAGCTTCGCCTGTTTCTCGCCGATCTGCTTGCAGAAAAGCTGCTTGCCTCAAATCTCCCAGATAGCGCGTGGCACAAGATCAACTCGACCTTGGCCCCTTATGGCGTTGCCTTCACCCTCGGCTATGATGGTGAGGAATACAACCACGCCTTCATGAAAGAACTCCTCGACCAAACACAAGGTGCCTACTGGTACGACGAGGCATTTCTCTGGTATTTATCGGGCGGATGGTACCGTTTGCATTCGGGAGAAGACCCCGCCGAGTTTCTAAGAATCATTGAGCGAGCAGAGCGTTTCCTGAGAGAGCGCCCTAACACTCACATACGACTCTCTGTGGTGAATGCACTGGCCAGAGCCCACGAGACAGGCTGGTCCCTCAGCCGAGCGTCCGACGAAGACTTGTACGTTGAGCGATCAAGGTATCTTGAGCAAGCCGAGTTTCATAGAAAGGCTTCAATACAGTACTATCAACTTCTTATGAAAGAGTTCCCCCGAGCACCAGAATCCACTATCGCTCGCGAAAGAGTAAGGCGGCTTCAGCTCGGCTTCGACACAAATAGCAGAGCATACTACTACATTTGGGATTGAGAGGAGATCGTTCGGAGGATGAGCCTCCAGACTGCTGAAGGCATCGACTGCGTGCGATCAGTGGGGCCGGTGTCGGAACGGAGAAGGTTCCGTTCCGTACACAGTGCCGAATGCGTTCCGACGCAGGGGCGTCAGAACGAGGATCCATCAAATCATACAAGGAGGATGTCATGGCTAAAAGGAAAGTCAGATCCGTGAGACGCCCACCTCATCCATGTGGGCAGCCGTGCACGAAGGTCATCAAGTTCGTGACCGACCAGGAGCTGCCGGCGAACATCGGCAAGAACTGGGGAACCTACCAGAAAACCGACGGCTACCGTTGGCTCAACGTCTCCGTGCGGTTCAGCCAGGACACGGCGATTGAGAAGTCAGTAGATCTGGGCGTGATGTTCGCGTTCGACCCCGCGGGCACGATGGGTGTCCGCCGCTATGTGAACCTCGCGGAGAACATCGCCGGCCCGCAGAACACGAACTTCGTCGACGTGAGCGGGGCCGGAACGTGGCACGGCGATCAGTGGAAGATCAGCACGTACGTCGCGAGAATCCCGGTGATGGGCCCGTACGCCCAGGTCTTCCTGTACAATCGCGAGGCCGTGAAACGAACGGTCAGCGCGTGGGGATACTTGGTGGCGTAGCGTTAAAGAGCGGTGGGGTTTGACGCGCTGCGTGCGGACACGGTGTTCGCTGCGAATGCGTTCTAACGCAAGAGCATTGCACCGGGGATAACCCTATCCTTCCCCTATCTCGACAAAGACCGTCGGTTCCGCTTTTCAGAATCCTGCCTTGAAAGCGGAATCTCGAAAGGCGGGAGACACAGAAGACGTGGAAGGGGAAGGGACAAATGTCCCTCGCATTCGAGGGAGGCCCGGGCACGAAGTTTAGCTCGTTCCCACGGTCCTCCGTGGGGACGAGCAACTCGGGCAAACCCGTAAGCGGAAGGATCAAACTCTTCACACGGCCCTCCAGAGGCTCCTACACTCCCGTTCCCATCGGTTCAACGAATCGCCGTACGCGAACCCGCATTTCCCTGACCCGCCCCTTGAGACCCATACCACAATGAGACGACCTTGACGTCTTTATTTGCCCAAATTGCTCAAGAAATGCCTTGATTCTCATTTTTGGAATTCCTAGATTGACCGTAGTTATTTTGGAATTCGTAGCACCTCGCTTGTACCTTCTTCATTGGATTCGGTCTCACATCGTGGCGATTGACTGGGGGGGTAGTGATGACCTTACGAATCGAGCACCTCGAGTTGGTTCCTTTTGCCTAGATGTTGCCTTTGTCTGAACGCGCACCGGCCACCTGAAGCTCACGGAATCATCTGACAAGCGAACAGTCACAGGTACACTGCATGTCGAATGTTTGGATCGTCACCACACACGATTCAATAGATTATCCCTTCGAACGAATCTCGACCGAGACTATCCATTGCCACGTGCTCTCGCCAATGGAGGTCGAGAGCACACCCTCGATGCCCGACTTCTCCCGGCCCGATCTGATGGTGGTGGACCTCGCGTCGATCCAGGCTCCGGTCGGCAAGTTCGTCGAGAAGCTCAGCCGGATGAATCCCGAAGCGAACATGATCGTGCTCGCGAGCTCCGACTCCCCATTCGCCACAACAATTTCATCCCAGTTTGCGGTCGACGAAATCGTCCAGCGCCCTGCCGATGCGAGCCGGATGCGCAGCACGATCGAAGAGCTCTCCAGGAAGATCACCCTCTCCGGCAAATGCCATTTCGACTTCCCCTTCTCCGACAGTTAAACCCGCCCGACCGAACGATGCAAAGCCAAAGGTCGGTCGTTCGGGCCGGCTTTCGGAGAGGATCCTGTCCGGTGGCGAAGCTTCCGAAGGAATCCCTTTCCCGAAGGGACCGCTTCCCCTCCCGAAGGGATGCCTTCGGCAGAAGGGGTCCTTCGGACGCGGCGGGACATGCCTTCGGCAGAGTCCAATTCCCGGACAACTGAGAGGTGCTGAGATTGTAGGGCGATATGTTATTTCGCCCCGATGGAGTCTCGAGTATCGCTGAGTCTGATTGAGGTCCGATCGCGCTTCCGAAACAGCCCTCGAGGTGACGAGCATCGATCACACCGCAGGGTGCGCTTGCAGACATTCAATTCTCACTGGGAGGAGGAGTCATGAGCACGACCAATCTCTTTGTTGAGCTCGTCGTCATCGGCGTCGGAGGAGGCCTCTGGGCTTCTCTCATCGTCCTGAGCCTCTTCGGATGGGATTGGGTCCCCGCCGAGAAGCTCTTCTCAACAGAGGCCGTGATCCCGCTTCTTGCCGTTGTCTACCTGCTCGGGATCGTCGTCGACCGCCTCGCGGACGTTTCCTTTGACCGGCTCTTCGGCAAGCGGCTTCGCAGAAAGAACTTCCCCGACGACTCGACGTACCATCATGCTCGTACGGTCATTCTTTCACAATCAGAACAGCTCGCGCGGCTGCTGGAGTACGGAAGAAGCAGGCTCAGAATTTGCCGGGGATGGACACTCAACGCCCTTCTCGCAGCCATTGCCCTGGATCTGTTCATCTGGACGAGGCTTGGCGAGACTGCGCCGCGAAGCGCTCTTTCGACTTTTGGCACCGCGACCTTCCTGTTGCTGGCAGTCGCATGTTGGTTTTCCTGGAGAAAGTTGACCGAAACGGAATACATCAAGACGAAGGAGCAGTCCCAGTTTCTTATCGATCAGCGCCGTGAGGAAGCCGATCGAACACATCGTCGCCCGAGACGCCGGGGATCGCAGCCCGGGTCATGAGACCGGACTCTCCTCCGGAGCCAGCCGCTCGCTATTGTCGAACGTGCACGTTCAAACCACACGTCGATTTCACGCATCTCGTGAAATCGGCGAGCATCATTCATCTCAACTCAGGAGGCATCATGAATGCTCGAAAAACACTCGTTGCACTCGCCCTCGCGGCCGTCGCCGTCATGGCCGGGATGCAATCTTGCCAGAGGGCCCCGAGCAGCACCTTTGGCCTGATCACCGTCCCGTGCGACGGCAGCTCGAGAGAGTTCACATACAGTGGCACGGGCCCCGGGACGACGGTCATCGTGCGGGTTTTGTCGTATTGCACAGACGACACGATCGCGTACGAGGACAGCCGTGGAGTTTTTCACGTGCTCGCAGGGAGGCGGCCAGATGGCGAGTTCGGACCGATCTCCCCTCTGGAGGGCTATGCGTACGCTGTTACGATCCCTAATGGGAAGAGGCTGCGTCTGACGTGTTCACCCGGAGGGGAACCACAGGACAGCTGTCGGTTCGAGCTCATCGACGCCACACAAAGCCCCTCTTCTCCCCATACAATGGTCGACGAGCATAGCGTCGGTTGTGGAAACTGGCGCTCGGCCGGCTTTTTCAATTATTCAGCCATCCCGCTTCACGTCCAGATTCACTGGTATGACGTTTGCAAGAATAAAGGCCCCCATAATCGTCAGATACCGCAAGCGCCGAACGTCCAATTGCACGTCATAGCTGAGATTCCCGCCAACCTTCCCCGCGGCAGAGCGACCCTCTCTGGAAGCGAAGCGGAGTGGTCGGGTCTGGTTGATCATAACACAGAACTTCAAGTGCAGTGTCCCGGCACCATCCCGGGTTGCAGATTTTCCGTGTCTTTCACCAGGCAGTGATCCACGCCGTCACCCTTTCTCCCGTCCCGCGGGGAAGAAGGGGTGATGGAGTTTTTCCCCGACGTACACTCACGTACAGCTCGTTCCCACGGTCCTCCGTGGGAACGAGCTCTGTGAGCGTCTAGTCACCAGTCGCCGCCGAGCGGCGAAGCGTTCCGACGCAGGAGCGTCGGAACGAAAGGGAACCTCACCCTACCCCTCTCCTAAAAGGAGAGGGAAATGTTGCGCGTTCTGCGCGAATTCCGAATGCCCGAACTCCCTGATCTCACCATCTACATCGAAAGTCTTCAGCCGAGGGTCGCCGGTCGGACACTCGAGCACGCCCGCATCGCGAGCCCGTTCATCCTCCGGACGGTCGAGCCGAACATTCGCGAGTCGGAGGGGAAAAAGGTCATGGGCCTCCACCGCATTGGCAAGCGCATCGTCTTCGAGCTTGAGAACGATCTCTTTCTCGTCATTCACCTGATGATCGCGGGACGGTTCCACTGGAAGAAGCCAAAGGCAAGCGTCCCGAAGAAGGTCGGCCACGCGGCCTTCGACTTCCCGACGGGGACACTTCTGCTGACCGAAGCCAGCACGAAGAAACGAGCATCGCTTCATCTCGTGCGCGGAAGATCATCCCTCGCACAGTTCGACCGGGGCGGTCTCGAGGTCCTCGATTCCAGCCTGGAGGAATTTGCCGGCGCCCTCGCCAAAGAGAACCACACCGTCAAGCGTGCACTGACCGATCCGCGACTCTTCAGCGCTATCGGGAATGCATACTCCGATGAGATCCTGCACCGGGCACGCCTCTCTCCTTTGAAGCTCACCCGCCAGCTCACGGAAGAGGAAATCGGCCGGCTCCACGCCGCCACGACCTCGACCCTCCGCGAATGGATCGAGCGGCTGCGAGCGGAGACGGGCAGAGACTTCCCCGAGAAGGTCACGGCGTTCCGCAAGGAAATGGCTGTCCACGGGCGTTACGGCAAGCCGTGTCCTGTTTGCGGCGCGAAGGTCCAGAGGATCGTCTATGCGGAGAACGAGTGCAACTACTGCCCCCGCTGCCAGACGGAAGGCAAGCTGTTGTCAGACAGGTCCCTCGCCCGCCTTCTCAAGGAGGACTGGCCCAAGACGGTCGACGAATTGGAGTCACTCGAAACGAAGAGGACGGCAGGCAGCATCGTCCCCTGATCGACCTCCCCCTCCCTACTCTCCCGATTTTTTCCTATACTTGCCTTGACTCGCCCCGTCTCTCTTTGTCATCGCCTTGCCATTTTCCTGTGAGGCCATTATGCGCGCAAAGACCATCGGATTCGTCCTCGGTATCCTCGTTTTCTTTGTCATTCTCCTTCTCCCTCCGTCGGCAGCATTCCATTCGACGGCCGAACAGCTCGTGAAGAGCAGCTCGTCTTCGCTCGACCCCGCAGAGCTTGCTGGCTCGATGCAGACGGTCCTCGCGCTGCTCCTCCTGATGGTTATCTGGTGGGTCACGGAGGCGATCCCCCTGCCCGCGACGGCTCTTCTCCCCGCAGTCATTCTCCCCCTTCTGCACGTCGTAGGGGTTCAGGGAAAGGGTGTGTTCGACTTCAAGATCCAAAACGTGCTGGTGAGCTATGCGAACCCTGTCATTTACCTTTTCTTCGGCGGGTTCCTGCTTGCCGCGGCGATGCAGAAATGGAAACTGGACCGCCGCCTGACGCTCTGGATCCTGACGCGAGGCAAGCTGGCCAATCGGCCGCGTTCGATCCTGCTCGGAATGATGTCCGTCGCTGCATTCCTCTCGATGTGGATCTCGAACACCGCAACGACAGCCATGATGCTCCCCATCGGCCTCGGCATCCTTACCTTCGTTGGACTCAAGCCGGGAGAGTCAAGATACGGCACCGCGCTGATGCTCGGCATCGCGTGGGCGGCATCGATCGGCGGGGTCGCGACCATCATCGGAACTCCGCCGAACGCCATCGCGCTCGGAATCCTGAACTCGACGTTCGCGAACGACCCGACCTACCAGCGGATCACGTTCCTCGACTGGATGAAGTTCGGTGTTCCGTACGTCCTCGTCTACGTCCCCTTCGCCTGGTTCCTGCTCTTGAAGTTCAACCGCCCGGAGATCGAGTCCGTGCCGGGCGGAAAGGAGCGGCTGCTGTCGGAACGTGCCACCCTGGGTCCGATGGGCAGCGGCGAGAAAGCGGCGGTCGGCATGTTTCTTCTCGCCGTCCTCCTCTGGGTGTCGAACCCGTTTTGGGACAGCATTCTACCGACCTCGCTGGCGAACCGACTTTCCTGGATCGACGAGTATTCCATCGGCCTGACGGTCGGGGTCATGCTCTTTTTCGTTCCGGTGGACTTGCGGAAGGGGGTCTTTCTGCTGAACTGGAAGGATGCGAAGTTCGTGGATTGGGGAACGCTGATCCTCTTCGGCGGCGGAATCGCACTTTCCAACGCTCTCTTCAAGACAGGCCTTGCGTCCCTGATTGCGGGATCGTTCGTGAGCACCCTCGGCGAGCCGTCGACGTTCGTGATGATGTTCGCCATCGTCATGCTGATGGTGCTCCTGACGGAAGTGACATCGAACACCGCCGTCACGACGATGATGGTTCCCATCATCATCTCGATCGCGATACGGACGGGGGAGAATCCGATCACCCTCTCGATCGCCGCCGCGGTCGCCGCCTCGATGGCCTTCATGCTGCCGGTCGCAACGCCGCCGAACGCATTGGTCTACGGAACGGGGTACGTGAGCATCAAGGACATGCTCAAGGCCGGAGTGATTCTAGACATGCTGGGATGGCTCGTCACGATCATCATCCTTGCAGTCTTTGGAAGCTGGATCTTCGGGGTGTTGAAGTTCTAGTGCCGCTTCAAACTAGTTTTCTTGCAGTTTAGAGCTGATCCCGTTCCAGTATTGACCGGGAGCTTCTGTCTCTTCTCCATCCTCTCCTTCTTGTGACGAATGAGCCGCTTTCTGCTATGTGGAAAGTCAAGCCTCCAACCACGGTGGTAGTGAACACCCGAACCAGTCTGCTATTCGTGGTCTCTCACATCGAGCCACAGTTCAATAATCCGAAGTATGTTCAACACCGTGGAAGCGGCACACTTTTGGACGTGGACTGTTGCCAGCACACAAGAAAGCGGACGCCGTCCTCCAGCTTCTGGCTATGACGGTCTGATGATCATGCAGCTTGATGCATCACATAGGGTTGTTGATCCAGTATCATGCGACGCATACATAACAAGAGCCGACGAGCGACTGCAACGATGGCTCGCTTGGTACCAGCCCGGTGTTTGATACGCTCGTAGACACTCCACATGCCTGGATCCTTTGCCACGACCCGCCAGGCCAGTTCAATGAGTGTCGCCCGCAGATGGTTCCGCCCGGCTCCTGTGATACGACCCATGCGGACGTGTTCTCCGCTGGAATATTGAGCCGGTGTCAGGCCCACGTAGGCGGCAAGTTGCTGCGACCGGCAAAACTGCGTCATCGGGGGCAGCTCCACCAAGAACTCCAACCCGGACAAGATACCGACACCCTGGAGACTGCGAAGCAACTTCAGATTCTGCGCATACATTGGACTAGCAGCTAACTGGTGGACGAGGTGCGTCTGCTCCTTGATTTGTTGACACAGAAACGAATACTGCTCCAGCAACCGTTGAAAACTCTGATGCTGCCATTGGTCCGTCCATCTCAACGAACTCAGTGTCCTGAAGTAGCGCTGGCTCCAGAGCCCGGAGGGTGCCTCTACGTGAATGCCGTACAACTGCAACTGGGCTTTGATGCGGCTCTGCACTCTCACACGGTCCTGCACCAGCTTCTGCCGTCTGCGCAACACATCTCGATGAATGCGTTGTTCTGGACTTGGCACCCAAACCCCCTTCAGCAACCCTTTCATCAGCAAGAACGCCAGCTTCCTGCTGTCTCTCCGGTCTGTCTTGACCCGATTACCTGCTTCCTGCGGCAAAAGGCTGGGAGGGGTCACCGTGCAGATAGCTCCCCAATGCGTCAAGACGTCATACAGCCAAAACCCAAAATACCCAGCCTCGTAGACTACGTAGACACGTTTTGAAGGATGTCGTTCCAGCAATGGTCGCAGCGATTCCCAACAACCTGGGATGCTCCCACTAAACAGTTCAACAGCTTCGAGGCGCACGGTCACATGCCAACGTACTCGATGCAGGTCGATCCCCACCCAGATCGCTTCTGCAATTGCCGAACAATCTCTGTATCTTTCCATCTGAGCCTCCATTCGGTATGGTTTTTTCCTTGACCGATTCAAAGTACCATACCTGACTGTGAGGCTCAACTACTTTGCAACATAGTGACTTT
>CAYZRX010000082.1:0-12231 GCA_964480945.1 uncultured Ignavibacteriaceae bacterium
CACGAAGAGATCGGCGCGAGGATGGTGAAGCCGATCTTCCGAAGGATGAAATTTCCTTTCGAATATCTCGAGTATGTCGAAAGACTGGTGCGCCTCCACCTGAGGCCGATGGCGCTCGTCGACGAGGGGGTGACCGACTCGGCGGTGCGCCGTCTCCTGTTTGAGGGCGGCGAGGATGTCGATGATCTCATGAAGCTGTGTCGGGCCGACATCACCTCCAAAAATCCGCAGTTGGTTGAACAGGTCAAAAGGAACTACGACAGTGTCGCAGAGAAAATGGCGGAGGTTGAGGAAAAAGATCGATGGCGGAGCTGGCAGCCGCCGGTCCGGGGCGATGAGATCATGCAAGTCTGCGGACTGGAGCCGGGGCCGCTCGTCGGGAGACTCAAAGATGAGATCACGAATGCGATCCTCGATGGTCGAATCGCCAACGAGCATGACGCTGCCCTGGAGTACTTGATGAAGATAAAGGATGAGATCATTCGCGGTCCTGCATCATAATGGAGTCGGTTAGCAGGGGCGCTGTCGGCCTTCCTGAGTCCCTCTCCTCATTGCAGAAGGATTGTTCTTGAAGAGAACGGCCCGATCCGTCCGATTTCGGCCGTTTCTTCTCAGAAATGCTCAGATTTCCTGAAACTTTGTTATGTTTTCGCCGTCTATATCGTAGTGACTCTGAAAGTAGACACCGAATTAATTTTCCGTTTTTTCCCACCATTTTTGGAGATCCTCGCATGAAGAAGTTGGCAGTCATCGCGACGCTGGGCATCATTTTCATTTCAGGGTTGTTTGGACAGGAGACGAAACAGCCTGCGAAAGTGCTCACGTTGAGCAGGGCGATTGAGGTCGCTCTGGAACAGAACGTCCCTTTGAAGCAGGCAGAGAACAACGCACAGGCAGCAGAGAGTGGCGTGCTCACCGCGTATGGTACGTACCTCCCGTCCTTGAGTGCGAGCGGCAGCTGGACGCGGCAGCAGACCGAGCGGTCTGCTACGACGCAGTTGATCGGAGGCCAGCCGATCCAACTACCGGCTTCCTCGAGTACGACGAGTAACTTCTCGACCGGCATCTCGGCCAGCTATACAGTCTTCGACGGTTTCAACCGGGAAGCGAACTTCAACCGTGCTATGTCAACTGCCTCATCTGCAGAGTTGACAGCCGGTTGGACTCGCCGCGGAACCGTCTTTCAGGTGCAGAGCGCCTATTTGGCAGTCCTGCGGAATGAGCAGCTCGTGAAGGTGACCGAGGAAAATTTGAAGCGGGACCAGCGACAGCTCGAGCGCATCACAGAGTCAAACCGCGTCGGCGCATTGTCGATCGGCGATGTCTATCGCCAGCAATCGGTCGTGGCGCAAGATGAGTTGAGTCTCATCAGTGCCCAGAACACGTATGACAAGTCCGTCGCGAGCCTTCTGGCGACGGTCGGACTCGATGTCTCGGAGAACTACCAGATTGCCGACCCGTCGGTGCCGTCGGAGATTTCGCAAGCGGACCTCAATGCCGCAGATGCGAAGGTCAACAGTTTCGCAGACATGCGCCAACGCGCGCTGATCCTGCGACCCGACTATCAAAGTGCGACCGAAAACCTGAGCGCAGCTCAGTCGGGCGTGACGGCAGCGTGGAGCGGATACGTACCCAGCGTGCGAGCGTTCGGCGGCTACAGCATGTCAAACACGGAGCTCAGCAGGCTCTCCGACAGCAAAGGGCTCCAATGGGGGGTGAGTATTTCATGGAACCTGTTCGACCGCTTTCAGACGAATCTCAACATCCAAAACGCTTCGATCACCGAGAGGAATGCTGAGTTAAATCTGCTGCAAGCTCAGAGGAACGTGAGCATTGACGTCAAGAACGCGCTGCTCGATCTCGGGGCGGCACGGAAACAATACGAGGTGAGCGTCAAGGGCCTGCAGTCGGCGGAGCAGGACCGCAAGGTCGCCGAGGAGAAGTACAACCTCGGCTCCGGTACCTTGCTTGACCTCCTGACTGCGAACGCGGCGTACGTGAACGCGCAGGTGAACAAAGTGATGGCGACGTACAATTACATCACGGCGAACCGCAATCTCGACTATGTAACCGGCGAGAAGAACTACTAAGAGAAATGAAACGACCAAACCGCAAGGAGTGAGTTTCAATGGCTAACAATACAAAGAAGTCAAAGAAGAAGATCATCATCTTCTCGATCATCGGGGTGGTGCTGGTGGTCTTGGTGCTGCTGGTCATCCTTGGCAGCAAGCGAGAACCTGTCATTACCATCCAGACGGAGAAGATACAACGCCGCACAATCACCCAGCTCGTCTCGGCCACGGGGAAGATCCAGCCGGAGACCCAGGTAAAGATCAATGCCGAGGTCAGCGGCGAAGTCATCGGTCTCCCAGTGAAGGAAGGCGACCGCGTCAAGAAGGGGCAGCTCTTGGTGCGCATCAAACCGGACGCGTATCAGGCTCAATTGGACCGCGCAGAGGCATCGCTCCGGTTCAATCAGGCGAGCCTCACGAAAGCCGACGCGGACTACAAGCGGGCCGCCGAGCTCTATTCGAAGAAACTCAACGCCGATTCGGACATGGACCTCGCGAAGGCGAACTATCAGAGCGCCAAAGCCTCCTACGATCAGTCGGCAGCGTCGCTCAAGGAGGCGAGGGAAACGCTCGCAAAGACGCTCATTTACTCACCGATGGACGGCGTCGTCAGCCAGCGCCTCGCCGAAATCGGCTGGCGCGTCAGCGGCAGCACGTTTACGCAGGGGACGGAGTTGATGACCATTGCGGACCTCTCCCGGATGGAGGGTCGAGTCGATGTCGGTGAGAACGACGTTGTTCTGGTTGCGTTGGGCGACACGGCCCGCGTCGAGGTTGACGCGTATCCCGATCGCAAATTTGTCGGGACCGTGACGCGGGTCGCGAACACTGGTACGACGCGAGGGGCCGGCTCACAGGATGAAGTGACGAACTTCGAAGTCCGAGTTCTTGTCCCCGCGCCTCCGGGCGTCTACTTTCGTCCCGGGATGTCGATGACCGCGGACATCGAAACGGAAACCCGCAGAAATGTGCTTGCGGTCCCGATCCAGTCCGTTACAGTGCGAATCCCGAAGGGTCAGGAAAAGAAGGTGGAGGGGCCCCAGGAAGGGGAAGCACAGATGTCTGCCAGCAAGGCTAAGCAAAAGGAAGAGGATAAGCTTGAAGAGGTCGTGTTCATCGCTGACAACGGTGTTGTGAAGACGGTGCCCGTCAAGCGAGGCATCAGCGATGACAACTACGTTGAAGTCAAGGGCGAGAACCTCGAAGGCTCGGAGGTCGTTTCAGGGTCCTTCAAGGCGATCAACCGTGACTTGCAGGACGGTTCGAAGGTGAAGGTCGAGAACAAAGCGCAGGCCGCCACAGGTGCTGTGGCAACGACGGAGCAGCGGTAGACGATGAAATCGATCGCCGCGCTGTGGCTTTGTCTGCTGCTCGCGATCCCGTTTTCACTGATCGCGCAGACGCTTGAGGAGGGGATAGCGCTTTCCAACGACAGGAAGCTCGAAGAGGCGAAGAAAGTCTTCGAGGCGGTGATCAAGAACGACGAGAAGAACGCTGAGGCGCATTATCGCCTGGGGAGAATCTACTTGAGCCGTTCGTTCAGAAACGAGGATGAGGCAGTCGAACAGATGGAGCGGGCTGTGGAAATCGATCCCACGGACGCCGACTACCAGTACGGTCTCGGTGCGGCGTACGGGATGAAGGCGCAGAACGCCGGGATCCTGAAGCAGGCGTTCCTCGCGCCGAAGGTGAGAAAGGCATTCGAGAGAGCCGTCGCGCTGAATCCACGGCACTTCGACGCTCGAGCGGGTCTGGCTCAATACTACTTCCGGGCCCCCGGTATCCTGGGCGGCGATGAGGAGAGGGCATGGCTGGAGGCCGACACGATGATCGCCCTGGATGAGGTGCGCGGCAGAGCGTTCAAGGCGAGGTTGCTCGAGAGCGAGAAAAAATCCCGGGAAGCGGAGGAGGAGTACAAGACGCTCCTCGCTCATCAACCGGAGAACTGGCGGGCATGGCAGGCAGCGGGCGCGTACTACCTTCGGAGGGGAACGGCGGATGATGCCATCGTCTGCTTCACAAAATATACAGAGTTGCGGCCCGATACGGCGCATTCATTCTATCTGCTCGCCTGGGCCTACCTGCAGAAGAAAGACGCAGAGAAAGCCATCGCAGAGGTGAAGAAATCTATCGCGCTGGATGCCGACTATTCCCCCGCTTTCAATGTGCTGGCTCAGGCGTACGAGTTGAAAGGGCAGAAGGCAGAGGCGCGTGAGAACTATGCGCGCGTGCTGAAGAGTGATCTGAGCCCGGATCAGCGCAGGAACATCGAACAGAAAATCAAGGAACTCGAATAACCAACCCGGAGGAAGATCGGAATGTCCACGGTCATCAGGCTCAACAACATCACCAAGATCTACCACGTCGGATCGGAGGACGTGCACGCTCTGCAGGATATCACGATAGAGATCGGCAAGAATGAGTACCTGGCAATTATGGGGCCGTCCGGATCCGGGAAGTCGACGCTGATGAATATCATCGGATGCCTGGATACACCGACGTCAGGGCTGTACGAGCTGAACGGCATCAACGTCAGCGAAATGAACGACAACCAGCTGGCGAAGATCCGGAACAAGGAGATCGGCTTTGTGTTCCAGACCTTCAATTTGCTCGCGCGTTCGGATGTGCTCCATAACGTCGAGCTCCCGCTGATCTATGGAGGCATCGGCTCGGCCGAAAGGAAGAAGATGGCCAGAGAGGCGATCGGGAGGGTCGGTCTGACGGAACGCATTCACCACAAACCCAACGAGCTTTCAGGTGGGCAGAGACAGCGCGTTGCCATTGCACGCTCCCTCGTTACCCAGCCGTCGATCCTTCTTGCAGACGAGCCGACAGGAAACCTCGACAGCAAGACGGGCGATGAGATCATGGCGTTGTTCGACAAGCTGCAGAAAGAAGGGAACACGATCATCCTGGTGACGCACGAGGAGTACATCGCAGAGCACGCGGACCGGATCATCCGTCTGCGGGACGGAATCATCGAAAGTGACGAGCTCGTTCAGAACAAGAGAATTGCCAATCATACAGAGGTATCGGCCTAATGCGGTTCGTATTCAGTGAACTACGAGAAGGCCTGCTGATCGCTTTTCAGGCGGTCAGGGCCAACAAGATGCGGTCGATCCTGACGACCCTCGGCATCGTCATCGGCATCGTCTCTGTAACGCTGATGGGAACTGCCATCGAGGGCCTCGACCGGGCATTCAACAAGAGTATACAGTCGATCGGCGCCGACGTTCTGTACGTGCAGAAGTGGCCATGGGGAGGGGGTCAGGACTGGTGGGTGATTCGAAACCGGCGTAATATCAGCATCAAGCAGGCGAAGGCAATAGAGCGACAAGCGGAGCTTGTGAACGCTGTCTCACCGGTCGCCGGCACTTCGAGACAGGTAAAGTACAAGCGGCTTTACGTGGACGCCGTCACCATTATTGGAACGGGTGCGGATTTCCTGCGGGTCAATGGAGTGAACATCGCACTGGGGAGGTTTTTCACCGCCGCGGAGGCTGATGGCGGGAGGCCTGTTTGTGTTCTCGGGTCTGAGGTTTCTGCCAGTCTCTTTCCGAACGAGACCCCTCTCGGAAAGACCGTGAAGCTAGGAGCCTACCCCTACAGAGTTCTCGGGGTCCTGGAGAAGCAAGGGAGTTTCCTCGGCCTCGAGAGTCTCGACAATCGAGCCTACGTCCCGATCAACCGGTTCTTTAAGGAGTTTGCCAGCCGCCGCACGGGCATTTCAATTCTTGTCAAAGCCAGCTCTCTGCCGGATTTGGACGAGACCAAGGAAGAGGTCCGGGGCATCATGCGAAAGGCGCGCGGCCTCAACCCGAAGCAGCCGGATGACTTTGCCATCAATCAGCAAGAGATCCTGATTCAGACCTTCAACACGATCGGCGTGGTGATCGCCACTGTGGGACTCTTCATCACCGGCCTGTCGTTGTTTGTCGGCGGGATAGGGATCATGAACATCATGTTCGTCTCTGTGACAGAGCGAACGAAAGAGATCGGCGTCCGCATGGCCATCGGGGCGCCCCGCAGGTCGATCCTTCAGCAGTTCTTGCTGGAATCGGCATCGCTCTGCCTGATGGGCGGAATCATCGGTTTGATGATTGCATTCCCCCTCAGCCTTATCATTGATCAGGTTTTGCCGACCGCCATGCCGCTCAGCATCATCGGGGTTGCTCTCCTGGTGTCGGTCTTCGTCGGTGTTGTGTCGGGTTTGTTGCCAGCGTACCGGGCTTCGCGGCTCGATCCGGTTGACGCACTGCGGTATGAATGATATTTTTCATCTTCACTTTCACTTCTGAGCGAGTTCTATGCAATTCAGTGAAATCATCAAAATCGCGTTGGCTGCAATCAGAGCCAACAAGCTCCGTTCGACCCTCACTCTGCTTGGCGTCGTCGTGGGCGTCTTTTCGATCATTGGTGTGATGACCGCTGTGCAGGTGCTGCAGAACAGCATCGAGTCCGGGTTGAGCGGACTCGGGGCAAACACGTTTCAGATTCAGAAATTTCCTGCATTATTCACCGGTGGTCACAACCAATGGATGAAATACCGCAACCGAAAGGACATTACGCTGGAACAATCGGAGGAAGTGGCTCAACGAATAACCCTGGCGGAGTTTGTGGGGATTGAAGGATCGCGCGGGGGCCAAACTGTCCAGGCGATCAGCGGCGAGAAGACGAATCCGAACGTCAGCGTCATGGGAGAGACGCCGGACGGTCTGCCGACGAACAACTGGACCGTCGGCGAAGGGCGGGGTTTCAACGCGAACGATGAACGACTCGCGGGAAGCGTCGTCATTCTCGGTCAGGACGTCGTGACGAAGGTCTTCCCGCTCGGCGGTGCTATGGGCTCGGACGTTAAGATTAGGGGGGATCGTTACCGCGTCATCGGGATATTCGAAAAAAGGGGGGCGGCTTTCGGGGGCAACAACGACAACTTCGTCGCCATACCGTTGAGCACGTTCTTGAACAAGTTCGGCAGTCATCGATCGCTCCACATCATGATCAAGGCAAAAAGTCCGGAGGTGTACGATAACTGTGTCGAGCAGGCGCGGTTGATACTGCGGACGGCGCGCAAAGTCCCGCCGGGAGCAGAAGATGATTTCGAGATCTTCTCGAACGACTCGTTGATCGGGACTTTCAACGAGTTCACGCTCTACGTCAAACTCGGCATCGGGTTTATCAGTTTTATAGCGCTTCTGGCTGCCGGCGTCGGGATCATGAATATCATGCTTGTCTCCGTCACCGAGCGAACGAAGGAGATCGGGCTGCGCAAGTCCATCGGCGCGCGGAAGCGGAATATCCTCAGTCAATTCATCACGGAATCGATCGTCCTCTGCCAGATCGGCGGTATCGTGGGCATCGGATTGGGGGTCCTTGGCGGTAACCTCGCTGCGATCGCTTTCTCGATCCCGCCCGCCTTCCCGCTTGACTGGGCCCTTATCGGTTTTGCCCTCTGCGCGTTCATCGGTCTGATCTTCGGCGTTTACCCGGCATGGAAGGCGGCCAACCTCGACCCGATCGAGGCGCTGAGGTACGAGTAGAATCCACGTCTGTTGTTGAAACAAGAAGGCCGAACGTCCTCCGGTGAATCGACTCACCGTGGCGTTCGGCCTTCAACCTTTTATGCTCTTCAGCGAGTCAGTTTCCTTTCGCGAGGATCTCGACGACCTTTGCGTGGAGTTCCTCCACATCGAATGGCTTTGTCATATACTCCACGACATGCAGTTCCTTTGCGCGCTCGAAGGATGACCGATCGTCCATGATCGTCAGGAAAATGACCGGAATATTCCTGAGATGCTGGTTCTTCCGTATCGCCTCGACCATTTCGAAACCGTCCATCGGGCCCATTTTCACGTCGGAGATGATAATGTCCGGCACGTAGTGAGCCAGAACAGACAGTGCCTCGACGCCGTTTGAAGCGACGCGGACTTCGTATCCCTCGTCTCTGAAGTAGGACTCCACGATCCCGATCAACTCCTTTTCATCCTCTACCAGCAAGAGCTTGTTTTTCCCTGTCATGGCGGCTCCCTTTCAATTGGCTCGTGATCAAGCTTTCATGCGCTTTCCTTGTTCCTCTTCGGAGAATATCCATCCGACAAGTTTCCCCGGATCGATCTCTTTAAAGTCTGCCCAATATGCCTTGTTGCGCATATGGCGGGATGACGTGTCGTTTTTCGGGATCTCGGTGACCTGCTTCATGATGATTTCAAACCTCGTTTTCCAGCGCTGCATATTCTCCGTCCGAAGGTCGACCCAGCCGTCGTGTGCCCACGCCTCGAGCGATGTGGCGGTAATCTTGAGCTCGTTTTCGCCTCGATAGGGGGGGATCTTGATCTCCGGTCCGCGCAGAAGCGTTCGCCCATCGGGAAGCAGGATCGGTATGCTGATCGAGATGATCTGGGCGCGCAGCTCGGCCCGGCTGCGCACGAGGGATTCGAGTTTCTGCGAGATTGCCTTCGCCGGGGTCCTTGAGACCGATGACATATCGCCGAACGCGAGTTGAAGGAGATACGCCTCGTAGAGGAGCTTGGAGAGTCGCGGAGGGCCGAGGATCTCGAATGCAATACTCTTCGACTTGTGCTCCTCTTCGAGTTTCTTCATCTGCGCCATTGCACCTTCAAACAGGTAGCCCGCGCGGTACGTCGGCGCGAGCGTGGCATTGTCAAGAGCGTTGATGATGTCGTGGCCGGTGTTGCCGCCCTTGATCTCGAAGATCACCGCCTCCGCAATCTCTTCCGGAGTGACAAACTCCATTTGTCCCGGTGTCGAGATGGCTTCGAACTCACCCCGTGAGAAAACACCGTTCTCTCCCGTATCGATGAAAACGGACCGGAGCGGCCGGTTGAGAGGCTTACACGACAGTTCGTCGTCCTTGAGCTTCAACGTATCCTTCAACACAAAACCGTCTTCGGGGGGACAATCGACCAGCTGGACGACTTTTCCCCGCTTCTTGATCTCACCATATCCGATGCGTTTCCAGGCGATGGCGGCTGTGGGCTTGATCTCTTTCGTGATGGGGGCATCGGGCGTGCGGCCCATGAGGAAAAGAAGCATCGTGTGTGCGCCGGCGACCACTGACTTGCTGAGCAGAACGCTGGAGGGGCGTTCCTCGCTGTGCGTGTACGGTATATTCAGTCCCATACCCCCGGTGCCGCTGGTGCCAATCTTCACGTAGATTGTGGTCCCCACAAGCTGCATGGTCCGGTAGAGGATCTGAACGTGCCGGATCAGCTGCGGCGTGTAGAGGGTTGCCATCATCCGCTCAACTTGTTCGATCAGGGAAGATTCCTTGCCTGCTTTCGTTTGTCTGATCGCTTTCCGTACCTCCCGGGCGGTGTGGAACAGATCCTGGTAGGCGATCGCCGTCGCGGAGTTGATACAATCGACCACAATGTCCGGCTTGTACTCCGAGAGAAGCTTGTAGATTGCAGAGCGCTCGATGACGGGTTTCGTGAGCTCATCGAGCAGATCGTCGATGAGAATCTGGCGGCTCGCCCCGTTCTGCAGGATCTCGTCCCGAGGAGTGTCCTTGAGCTCGTGACGGATGAAAATGTTCCCCCACCACGGGATGAAGAAGTTCTTGCCGGCACTCGGGAATTCCCCCCGCATTGTCTCCACTGCCTCCCGCGCTTCGTGCTCCTGCAATGAGGAGACGATGATTCGCTTCGGCTTCTCCGGCATCATTTGTCTGCAGACCGAGGAGCCGACGAGCCCCCAGCCGCCGAGTACGAGAACGGTCCTGTTCTGAATGTCCATAGGTGATCAACTTGTCTGTTATCCAGTGAAGGAGCTTCTGAGATGGCTAGGTTCTTTGAACGATACACGCCGTCCCGTAGGCCAGTACTTCCGTTACTCCCCCCATGATCTCCGTCGCATCGTACCGAAACCCGATGACGGCGTTCGCCCCCAGATTCTCTGCGTGCCTGATCATCAGTTCAAACGCGTCGCCACGCGTCCGCTCGCAGAGTTCGGTATAGAGGGTGATGTTGCCCCCGAAGAGTATCTGGATCGCTGCCCCGAGGTTCCCTACGACCGAGCGCGAGCGCACGACAATGCCCCGGACAACCCCGAGGGACTTGACGATCCGATAACCGTCGAGCTGGAAGTTCGTGGTAACGAGTGCATGGTCCATAGCTAGTGCTGAAAGTGAGTGGTGGGTGTAATGAGCAACTCCCGGGAGACAGCCTGCGCAAATTAAGCACTCAAAAGTGAAAAGTAAACACTGAAGTGAGAGGGGGTGCGCCCCTTGTCCCGATTGCCGTATCTGAGAATATCACGCCGGAATTTGAAGCCTATTTCGGCACGACGACATCGTACCAGGGTTTCTTCTCGCGACTGCCGAGCTCGTCGATGTGCAGATGCTTGGTCTCAGTGTACTCCTTCAAACCCTCGATACCAAACTCACGCCCGATGCCGCTCTGCTTGTATCCGCCGAACGGGGCTCGTTCGCTGATCAAATGCCACTCGTTGATCCAGACGGTGCCGGCACGCAGCCGAGATGCAACGCGCGCAACGATCTCCTGATCGAACGGACTGATCGAGTCGAACGTCAGCTTGGAGCGGGAATCAACAAACTCGCCGTTAATGTACAGTTGATATTCGTGCATAGTGTGACGGATGAACAAGGTGGCCCGGAGCCCGAAGGGTTGAACCTCTGCTGCCGGGAGCTGACGTGGTTTCCGATCTCAAAACAACGATTCTTGCACCGGCTGTGAGCCGGAAGCGTCAGAGTCCCCTCGTCGCAGCGCGTTGACCAGCAAATGCGCCTGCCGGGTCGGCTCGGGGATTCGGTATCCTTTCGTGCACTTCATGACGAGCTGGATCGCATCTTCCAAGGTTACACGGTGACCGATCGAGACAAACACGGGGTTCACGTTGTCCTCTGTTCGCAGGACAGCGCCGATGGTCTCCTCTCGGTCCACCAAAGGAGAGTAACAGCCCGCGCGCGGGTCAGGTTCCTCGAACCTTCCGATCAAAAGGCTTTTCGCGCAGCCGACTGTTGGGAGATTCAACAGAAGGCCGTGGTGGCAGGCGATGCCGAACCGGCGCGGGTGAGCGAAACCGTGGCCGTCGATTATCAAAGCATCGGGTGCTTTCTCCAGCCTGGACCATGCCTCCAGGACCGGGGGGGACTCGCGGAAGGAGAGGAGTCCCGGGACATAAGGGAATTTCACCCTGGTAATCGCCATGCTGCGGGAGACCTCGATGAGATCGGGGAGTCTCAGGACAACGATGCCGGAGAAGATAATGTCCGAGCCTTTGTCGTACGAGATGTCACATCCGGCGACAAGATCGATGGGGCTCGCGAGCCTTTCGGTGATGACCTGCTCCCGAAGGCGCTGCTGGATCGCAACCGCCTCCTGAGGCGTCACATCCCACGGGTGGAGTTGCCTGGGCGGATTCATACGACGGAACTTCTCCGATCACCTTGAGGTGACCTTTCCGCTCAGCATCTTCTTGACGGTGTCGTAATACTCCTGCACTTGCTGCTGGTACTCCTCGCCCGTTCCGATTCCCTTGAAGCCTTCATGGACAGTCTGGACAATTCCTCTTCTGTCGACAAAGATGCTCGTGGGGTAAGCAAAGAAGTTGTTGAGTTGCGAACGCAGCCGCGCTTGAACGTTCGCGCCCTCGGTCGTTCCGCAGAAGAGGATCGGGTAGGTGATGCCGTACCGCTCCTGATAGAGCAGCAGGTTCTTCCTTGCCGTCGTGAAGTCATTGGAGAGTTCGAAGGAGAGGCCGATAACTTCGAGTCCTCGGTCCCCGAACTCACGATACAACTGCTCGAGCAGCGGTGCCGCATCCATGCAGTTGTGGCACCAGGTCCCCATAATATCGATCAGGAGCACTTTTCCTTTGAAGGCGGGGTCGGTGCTCCGAACCGTATCACCCGTGATCGTGAGGCCGGAGAACCGGAAGGGTCGGTTGGGATTCTTCATAACTGTGCGATCCGATGCCGGGGCTGCTCTCTGAGGTGGAACGATCGGTTCCAGTGAGAACAGGATCGGAGTATTGTTGCGCGCGAAGTAGATCCCCCGCCAGTGTCCCTCATCTCTTCTCAGATCGAGCATATTCGCCTGCCAGCCGGTAAACCGGCTCAGCTGCAGCTCATTGCCGGACTGTTTTCCGGCCATCAATCCGAGATCGCCGTCCGGCGCGA
>CAYZRX010000082.1:12331-17052 GCA_964480945.1 uncultured Ignavibacteriaceae bacterium
TTCCAGGCCCCGCGCATGGCGGCACCGTATTCCGAGAACACGAAGATCAACGAATCATTCCGGTTGTAGATCTCAGGGATCGGCGTACGCTCTGTCCCATTGATGAAATACCCCGAAGGGGCTGCTCCTTTCAAGTCCAGATACATCTGAAACGAGAGCTGTCTCTCTTCAGGGAGCTTGAGGGTTCCTGTCCAGAGGCCCTGTTGAGGAAGGGGTTTCTGGCAGCCGAAAAAGCCCAAAGAAAGAAGGGCGACCAACGCGAGGATGATACTTGAAGTCTTCATGGTATTGTCCGTCAAAAGGCTCCTGGATGTTTTCCTGTGCCGAGCAGAGAAAGATAAACGATGATCAAGAGCAGCAAGCCCTGGACCAGATAGAACAGCGTCATTTGGTGATTGAGAGACACGAGGCCCTTTTCAGCGCCAACCGGCGCAGAATCTTCCTGAAGAGACTTAAGCAATTTCGTCCTGTTCCGGCTGATCCTGGGTCCGTACAACATTCCATTCAACAGAAGAATGACGAAGAAGATGATCTTCGCTACAAGCCACCCCTCCTGATACCAGGAGACCGAGGTGCCAGCATAGCGGTTGACGATATTGCCGATGCCGGTGATGAGCAGCAAGAGGACTGCAAAAGGGGAGAGAAGACCCATCGTCCTGGCAAGGCCTCCAACGTAGAGCTTCAACCTGAGGTCCTGTTCGGACCTGAATTTTCGCTCGAGCACGAGACCGGCGACGAGTGTCGTGACGACCAGGCCGAATCCAAGAAGATGGAAAAAGAAACTGATCGAAACTCTCATCTCGCATCTTTCATAATTGTGGGGGACCAAATGCTGCGCGAGGCTCGTACTCTTCGATTCAACTCGGCACAATATAGGAAAATGAATTGAAAAAGGTAAGGGCCGAATGAGGGAGACGCTCGCGGGCAATTCAAGCCGCCGCCGGCATACTGCTTTGCTGCCACGACGTGAACGTGAGCTTTCATCCTCTTCCACACGTCGTTCACCAACGAGGTCGCCATTCGGATTTGATACCGATCGCGCACCATCCGGCCGCGTGACCACGTCAGCTGCTTTGACCGCTACACTTTCCGGAACAAGATAGACGAATGGAATGTTGCCGTACCGCGTCCGGGAAGTCCGGAACGATCGAACTTTGAAGATTGCCAGCGTCGGCGGCACGCAGGCCTGCTTGCTCCTCAACCACCCAGGAAACGGGAGATGATCCTTCTTCGAGTCTCCCGGGGACCAGGAAGGAAAACAAGGTAAGAGCAGGTCGTCGAGGGCGCGGACCTCATCCCACGGCAAAGTATCGCCGCCTCGGACCAGAGATGAGACGCCCCGAGGAATCGAAGGTCTGTGTTCTTGGGCTGTCGTCCCCACTCCGGGATCTCGTCGATTGGAAACCCGATTTCCGGCTCGCTCTCCCACATTCTTGTTGCGGCTTCTGGCGGGGAATGGTATATTTCTGCCGATTTTCGAAATCGAAAATCCGTGATAGGTGCGAGCCCAATCCCACTATCCATTGAACCGAGGATGAACAAACCCATTGCCATTCACATGACCGGCAAAATCAGAGCCGCCTTTCTCCTGTTTCTTTTCTCACTTCATCCGTTTTCCCTCTTCGCACAGCCTCAATCGCCCAAGCTCCTCGATGCCGCAGAGCTGCGCGTCGCCTTGGAGAAGCTGACCATCCTGGGATCGGTGCTGTACATTGGTGCGCATCCGGACGACGAAAATACGGCGTTTCTTACCTTCATGGCGAAAGGGCGACTTCTGCGCGCCGGTTATTTGTCGATGACCCGGGGAGAAGGTGGTCAGAACCTCATTGGAACGGAGCAGGGGGACCTGATGGGGATCCTCCGCACGCAAGAGCTCCTGGCGGCGCGGCGCATCGACGGCGCGGAGCAATTCTTCAGCAGGGCGATCGATTTCGGGTACTCGAAGACACTGGACGAGACGATGAGAATCTGGGGAAAGGAGCGGATCCTCTCGGACGTCGTTTGGGTGATCAGAAAATTCCGCCCCGATGTCGTAGTGACACGCTTCACCCCGACACAGGGGGGGCACGGAAACCATCTGGCGTCGGCGGAGCTGACCGATGAAGCGTTCGAGGCAGCGGGCGATCCGAAGAAGTTTCCGGAACAGCTTCGATACGTCAAGCCCTGGAAGCCGAAGCGTCTGGTGTGGAACACGTTCCGCTTTCGACAGAGTGACCGCCCGGCGAGGCCCGAGAATTCCGTCACTCTTGACCTTGGAACATACAGCCCCCTCCTCGGTGAATCGTTCACAGAGATCGCCGGCCAGAGCCGGAGCATGCACAAGAGCCAGGGGTTCGGCGCGAGCCAGAGTCGGGGCGAGTTTGTGAACTACTTCCAACATGTGGAAGGCGACACAGCGAAAGTTGATCTGTTCGATGGAGTGAATACTTCGTGGTCACGAGTGCGAGGAGGTGAGCCTGTCGGGAAGATCCTGGAAGGTGCTTTGCGGGAGTTCGACTGTGAACACCCCGCGAAGGTCATCCCCACATTACTCAAGGCGTACGCCCGGATGGGGAGCCTCTCAGGCGATGCGTGGGTTGAGGTGAAAAAGCAGGAGCTCGTCGAAGCCATCAAGTCGTGCGGAGGATTGTGGATGGATGCGCTTGCCTCTGACTACTCGGCGGTTCCGGGTGGCGAGGTCAAACTGACGACGCTTGCCTTGAACCGGTCGGACTATCCCTTCGTCCTCGAGCGGGTCTCTTATTCGATGGGCGCTTCCGATACACTCCTTCACGTCCGGCTTCCGTACAATCAGCAGGTCCAGGTGAGCGGAAGCGTCAGGCTCCCTGAGAATTTTCCGTATACGCAGCCGTACTGGCTCAGGGAGCAGCCGGAGCTCGGATCGTACAACGTGCCGGATCAACAAATGATCGGGCTCCCGGAGAATCCGCCCGCGCTCTCGGTCACCATGACGCTCTCTTCACCCGACGGCCGGCTTGATGTCCAGGTGCCGGTCCGATTTCGGTCGGTCGATCCTGTCGAAGGGGAGCAGTATAGGCCCTTCGAGGTGGTACCGCCCGTGGCTCTCAACCTGCCGGAGAACGTCTATGTCTTTACGAATGATGAGGAAAAACCGCTGCTGGTGAATATCCGAAGCGGTGAGCCCAATGTCTCGGGGAGCGTCGCGGTGCACGTGCCGGCGGGCTGGAAAGTGAAGCCCGAGACGATTCCTTTCAGTCTTTCGAACAAGAATGAAGAGCAAACGGTGAGTTTTTCGTTGCAGCCGGCGGAGGGGGCTTCATCAGGGGTCTTCTCGGTCGAGGCAACCGTAGGAAACCGAACGGTGCGGGTCGGCATAAGAACGGTCGACTATTCTCACATTCCTCCGCAGGAGGTCTTCCCGCTTGCGGAAGGCAAGTTGCTGCGGATCGAGATGAGCCTCCCCGAGAGGAGCATCGGGTACATCATGGGAGCGGGAGATGAAATCCCGACTGCGCTGCGGCAGCTCGGCTATCAAGTGACGCTTCTTTCCGACCAGGACCTGGCGAACGGCAATCTCGCCAGGTTCGATGTGATCATCGCCGGGATTCGGGCCTACAACACCCGGCCCGAGCTGCGGGCGAATCAGAAGAAGCTGATGGAGTATGTCCAAAACGGCGGGACGTACATCGTTCAATATGTCACGCGTCGGGGCGCCCAATCGGAGAACCTCGGCCCGTATCCCTTTAACGTTTCGAACGATCGAGTCACGGTGGAGGAAGCCCCCGTCGAGTTTCTTGCGCCCGATCATCCTCTTCTGAACTATCCCAACAAGATTACGGCGAAGGACTTTGAGGGCTGGGTCCAGGAGCGAGGTCTGTATTTTGCAGACAAGTGGGACCCGAGATACACCACGGTTTTGGCGAGCAATGACCCGGGTGAGCAGTCGAAGGGGGGAGGGTTGCTCGTGGCGCAGTACGGCAAAGGATACTATGTGTACACGGGATATGCGTTCTTCAGGCAGTTGCCGGCGGGAGTAGCGGGGGCGTATCGGTTGTTTGTGAATATGGTTTCCATCGGGAAGTAGTGAAAGTTCGTAGTTCGGAGTTCAGAGTTCAAAGTTCTCGAACAAAGGCGTTATTCATCCTCTCGAAAGGAAAATCATGGGTACCTTCACGAGTTTTGAAGATATTGAAGCCTGGCAAAAGGCGAGGTCGCTGACTAGCAGAATCTACAGCGAGTCAAACTCTGGAAAGTTCCAGAGGGATTTCGGGCTGAGGGACCAGATACGCCGAGCAAGTGTAGCAGTGATGTCGAACATTGCTGAAGGATTTGAACGGGCGGGCAACAAGGAGTTCCTGCAATTCCTCTCGATCGCGAAGGGTTCGGCAGGTGAGGTGAAGAGCCAGTTGTTTGTGGCTTTGGACCAAAGCTACATATCCAAGGAACGTTTTGATGAACTCCTCGGCCTGGCCAATGAAGTCGGCCAAATGATCGGCGGATTGATGCGATACTTGCGCTCGAGCACAATGAAGGGTGCAAAGTACAAGTGAAGCCGAAACTCAAATCTGCTACCTCCGAACCCGAGACTCAGAACTCAGAACTCGAAACCCGCAACTCCCAACGCGAATCGGATTCTCCCCCCGTTTTCCGTCGGTGGTCCGGCCTGTATGGTATCGTCTTGGCCGAGCTGGTGATCCTGATCGCATTGTTCTACGCGTTCATGAAGGCATTCGAATGAGAACGCTCGACTGGGTTGTTCT
>CAYZRX010000083.1:0-2184 GCA_964480945.1 uncultured Ignavibacteriaceae bacterium
GAGGTTCCTAGTATGGATGACTTCAAGAATTGCCTGCGATTGAAGTTATTCATGCCGGTGATCCTTTCGATGGAGAACGGTAGAGGTGATGAGTGGACAATAACAAAAGTCTTCGTGAGATGCCACTTGGGGGTTCCAAGAAATGAGAGGTCCTCGTATGGAAATTGTATGAAATAAACGTTTTCATGTGAGACACGGAGAAGAGATCACCTTGCATGGTCTACTGATGCACAGATTTGCTCATCCATCAGCCATACTTTGCATTTTGCTTGTCGCGGGCACGTTGAGCATTTCCCGGACAGTGCTTGAGGCTCAGGAGTCACAGCGGATTGAGCGAGAGAACGCGACGGTGGTTCTCCTCGGAACGGGTATGCCCCGGCCGGATCCGAATGCATCGGGACCGGCAACCGCAATCTTGGTCGGAAGCCGCGTCTTCCTCGTCGACGCGGGTCCGGGAGTTGAGCGACAGCTCAGCGCGGCCCATCTCCCGATCAACGGCGTCACCGCGCTCTTCATCACGCACCTCCACAGCGACCACACGCTCGGCTATCCCGACTTGATCTTCACCTCTTGGGTAATGGGACGCAAAGCGCCCCTGCAGACTTACGGGCCGCGCGGCCTTCAGCGAATGACGGACCATCTGATCGCCGCGTACGCAGAAGACATCGATGTGCGCACGGAGGGCCTTGAGCATGAATCCCCGAACGGCTACGCGGTCGCCGTTCACGAGATCGATCCCGGCATCGTCTACGACAGCCTGGGCGTTCGTGTGACGGCAATTCCGGTACAGCACGGAAACTGGGCTGAGGCATATGCGTACCGCTTCGACACCCCCTACCGATCGATCGTCATTTCGGGAGATACGCGCCCGAGCGAGACGCTGGTGAACGCTTCCCGGGGGGTGGACGTGCTTGTTCACGAGGTCTATTCGGCGGCAAGGCTGAAACCTGAACAACGTCCGGGCGGTGAGGATTGGCCGAAGTACATGCACGAGTTCCACACTTCTGACGTGGAGCTCGGCGCACTAGCAGTGCGCGCTCGCCCTAAGCTGCTCATCCTGAGTCACATCATTCGAATGGGCGCATCCGATGATGAGCTTCTGCAAGGCATCCGCGCTGGAGGCTTCACCGGCCGCGTGGTCGTCGGACATGATCTGGAACGATATTGAAATGGACCCATCGGACTTTCATATTCCGCAGAAAAAACTCGACACCGACCCGTTCAGAAAACGAATGGCCTGGTGGACGGAGCCTGGGGCCATCGTCCTTTTGCTCGTGTTCGTCCTTTTGGGCGCCTTGCTGGAATTCTACGCCTATCGGCTTGGATATACAAATGTTCTGATTATCTTCGGGATCTTCTGGTCTCTCGCAACCATCGTCGTCATGGTGATGTACAGGAGGTCGCAGTACGAGTCCCGCGTCTACGTCCACGAGGGGACGGTCGCCCGGACGAAGGAAGAGATCCTGCGGCATCGGGCTGCAGTTCAGAGAGAATTTGTGGAGACGGAGCTCGCGATCCTGGAACGCAACGAAAAGACTACCGTGCTTGATTCCTGGCGTCTTGACCCGGCGATCCGAAAATCCCATCCGTACTTCTCGAAGATGGAGCTCACGGAGATCGACCCGTCGACCCGGGAGTTGCACCTGCGGGTTCAGCTCGAACATCACCCCAGAGCGGTCGTCGAATCGGGCAAGCTTGAAGGAAGGGTGATGGTGGAGACGTTGGGGTTATTCCGGCTCATTTCCGGAGACACACAGCTCAAGGCGCTGGAAAAGTTCTTCGATGCGACTGTCCTTGAGCTCTACACCTTTCGTGAGGACGAGTCAGGAAGGGACGTTTCGTTCCCCTTCTTCAGCCTCTTGATCAGTCGCAGGGACCTCCCGAAGCTTGTCTCCAGTGGTCACGTTGGGCTGGCGGAGCTCCGGAAATTCTCCGAAGCGCGATTTGAAGGGGGGAAGGAGATCGAGCCGCACCGCTCTCTCCAGCCGAGCGCTGCGAGCCGCGGGAAATAGGCACAAGAGACGTTCTCTGCCTTCAACATCTTCGCGTGACATACAGCTAACTCACGTGCTACCCTGGAGACGGCACTTTCTTTTACGAAAAGAAAGTGCCAGAAAGTCCCGCTGTACGGGATGCCGCCGATTCTATATTTCATTAGTGGCGGCAAAAACTTCTGCCGGAATC
>CAYZRX010000083.1:2284-15380 GCA_964480945.1 uncultured Ignavibacteriaceae bacterium
GAAACCCGCGGGAAGATTCGGCCGCCCGCGTACCGAAATTCCCCGCCGTCGAGAGGGAAACAATCTATAACCATTCATACGGTTGGCGGGGAATTAAACCCACCCTTCAAACGGCCTACGCTCATTCCGTCGATTCCGGCACCTGGTAGAAAGATCTGCTCTTGAACATGACACCCTCACACATCTCAAGGTGCCACAAAACTGATCTAAAACAGCACTAGAACTTACTGCCAGGCAAATCACCGATCCAAAGGACACACTATGAACACCATCACCGGGTCGCTTTTCGCTCTTCTCGACATACCCTGGAAGACGATCCTCACACAAGTCCTTACATTCCTCTACTCGCTCGCCCATTATGTCGGGCTGCTGATCGTCTACCTTCTCGGTTTTATCTTCCCCTCCCCGAAGGTGCCCGGCGATCTCGCAGATCCGATCGGTTATCTCGTCCTGCTCACTGCGTTCGTCATCCTCGCCCAGGTCGCGAAGAAGGTCGCATGGATCATTGTGATTGTAGGGTGGGGGCTGATCGTGATCAGGATAATCCTTGCAGTCTTTGAGCACTAGCGGGCTTGCTCGGAGAGGGTGTGCCGTCGAAGGCGGGTCGAGGATCCTTCCGTGATTCAGATGGTGACCTGGTAGCCGATGTACCCGGAAAAGAGATGCTCGCCAGACAGGCTGTGACCGAATGAAAACAGGAGGTGGTTTTCGTCATTGAAGTTGATGAACCCGCCGACGTTGAATCCCGCATCTGCTCTTGAGTCCCGGCTGTTGGCCGTGTGGTAGTACAGCTCGCCGCCGAGCGTAACGACCTTTGAAAAGTCGTACTGAGCCTCCCATCCCGCGAACACCCAGTTTCTCTGCCCCACACCCGGATTGTACCAGAATCCCCCTCCGCCATACGTCGTGAACCTCCCCCAACTCTTCTGGATCCAAACCGGCAGATACGCCTGGATTTTTCCCTGAGTCAGCTCTTTGCTCTTGTCTCCGGTAGGAATCTCTATCAGCGGGAAGGTGCCGATCTGGGGAGTGCTCCCCGTCTCATGCACGAATCGATACTTCACCCCGATCTCTGTATTCGAGAAGCCGTATCGGGTTCCCTCGTTCGTATGGACATAGCCCATCGGCGCGACGATGTGAAGCTGCACGTCAGGCAGGGGGCCGTAGTTGATCTCGATATGTGGCAGCGTCGCATCGACCTCGAATCGCTCGAACTGTTGGACAGACGCGAGGTAGAATTCCCAGTGAAGGTAGTCGACTGGCTGGGGATCATCTGTGTTGAAGGGCGGGCCTGCAGACGCTCTTGCGCTGATCACCAAGAACAGCAGGAGTACCCATCGATTCCGATATCGTGTCCGTCCGACCATCGATATACTAACCATACCGGGGGCAAATAAGTTGCCGGACGCGCAGACTGCAACGACGGGGGGCAAGAGACTGCTCAAGAGGGGCGAATTCCGCGCCCTCACAGACCCAACAGCTTCAGGAGCTGCGGTATGCAAGGATCCCCGGGAACCGGAGTGTAGAGAGAAAACTGCATCCCGACTCTGAAACCGTGATGCCAGGCCTGCGGCAGGGCACAGTAGGCGGCCGCTGCCAGCGCAGTGTGGGCGATGACCAGGGGATAGACATTTCTGCTCTTGACGAAAAAGTACGCGCTGATCATGCCGCCGTAGAGAGTGAGGAAGAGGAGGACGGGATTGGGGAGATGAACGACGCTGAAGAGAATTCCACTGATGAGGATTGTCGAGGCTCGATTATTCGTCAGCAAATGAATCCTGTTCACAAAGTAGCTGTTGAGGAGAATCTGTTGAAAAAGCGCAGGAACAAGATACGAGATAAACCTGAGTGTCACGCCGACAGGGAACCTGGCATTGCGAAGGAAACCGGGGTTTGCGAAAGCTCCAACGACGAGAACAATGAGAACGCCGGCAGCGAGCAGGAGCCAAAGGCGGGTAAAACCTTTGAAATTGAAATGGGCAAGGCCCAGTGTCTGGAAGGAATCCTTCCGTAGCACCCAGCTCGCCACAACTACTCCCAGCGGGAGGAGCACAAAGAACGAGAGCACCTGCCCGATGAACCAGATCTGAACCAGAATCAGGAGGAAAACCAGCGTGATCTCTGCACCGACAGCCAGCCGATGGTTGATGGACATTCCTATCCTCTGAAGAACAGAACCCATGTGAAGTCGACGAGCGTATGAAGCAGCGCCGATGCGAAGAGCGATCGTCGTGTCCATATCGCGATGTTAGGACATAGCGACTGAAATGTGCTGTTCAGGATTTGACTATCGCTTGTTCAAATTTAAGAAAAGGAGTTGATAAAATGGGTCTGAAGAAATAAATTTCGCACGCCCATTTCTGCAATCGCCGCCACCGGGGTTTCGACCAACGGAACGCGGCAAGCGGATTGATCGTTGAATGATTCAGAAGAGCGAAATCGGTCAAGGAGCGGTCCCCAACCTGGACTCTTTCTTGGCTTACCTGCTTCATTTCAACGCTTCGCCCCTGCACGCGTGTCCGCAACGTTGTACGACAAATCAGACAGAAGGAATATTATGAAACGCGTTTTTCTCGCACTCAGCTTTGCCGTCATGGCGTTCGTGGGATTCGATTGCCCGTGGTTACCGAATCCCCCGACGCCTGCTTCACCGGCGGACGGATCAGTGGGGGTTCCGACTGAACCGACGTTGCAGTGGAACGTCGCGAGCAGCGCGACCTCTTACCGACTGCAGATTTCAACCGATCGGGTCTTCTCCTCGATTGTGGTCGACGACAGCATGCTCACAGCCACCTCGCACCAGGTATCGGGACTCTCAAATGGCACATCCTATTACTGGCGCGTGCTGGCAACGAACAGTTACGGCGAGAGTGACTGGTCGACATTCTCGTTGTTCACGACGGTTGTCGCTCCTCCGGATCGTCCCAAGCTGAGCGCGCCGGTTAACGAATCGTCAGGGATCTCGACCGATCCGATGCTGTGTTGGGATCCCTCCAACTGCACGACATCCTATCGGCTGCAGGTTTCGGCCGATTCAAGCTTCACGACAATTATGTTTGACAAGAAGGGAATCACGGGCACGTTCTACCCGGATTCCGGTCTTACCGTCGGAACGCGATACTATTGGCGGGTCAGCGCCTCGAACGCCGGCGGGACGAGCCATTGGTCACGTGCGTGGAGCTTCATCGTCGGCGGGTTGTAGGCTGCCTGTGGCCGCTGGCCGATTCCATTCCATTGAGAATTGCCGACTCATGGTTACTGAAAGGGACGTTAAAAATGATCAGTCGGGTGTGGCATGGCTGGACCTCGCGCGCAAATGCAGATGCGTACGAAGCGCTCCTCAAGAATGAGATCTTCACGGGCATCGAACAACGGCACCTCCCGGGTTACCGCGGCATTCAGCTCTCGCGGAGAGATGTCGAACAAGAGACCGAATTTGTGACGGCGATGTGGTTCGACTCCCTTGAGGGAGTGCGGCTGTTCGCCGGGGAGGATTATGAAGTCGCCGTGGTCCCCGCGAACGCAAGGCGACTTCTCTCCCGGTTCGATGAACGCTCACAGCATTACGAGGTCAGATCGGACCGAAGGATTTGAGCTTCGCCGGGCCCTGTGAGTTGAATTGCATTCACGACCCCATCAAGAACAATTCCGGTCGATGCATCGAAGAGAGAAACTATCCTTCGGGATTTGCCGGTTGAGTTGAACGAAGATGGTCCCTCCTTTCCTATCGTCCGGCAAGCCCGCCAAAAGACAACGCACGGAGGCAGCATCGATCTTTTTTGGTTGACCGGTGCATCAAAATTCCCTATCGTTTTCTGCCAATGCATTGATTACGCGGATTCGTGGAAATCACGAAAGGAATGTCAACGATGAAACCTCGGCACACAATCGGCCTCCACCGAAATACGCTGGCAGTCATTCTCCTTGTCGTAGCGCTTGTTTTGTTGGGCGTCCAGACCAAGCCGCGCTCACCAAGCGAGAACGATGGGATCGTGCGAAGGGTTACTCCTATCACCACGGTCAACAGGTCAATTGCGCACGACGTGTCAGCCCCCCTGATCTCTTTGGCGCACGCTCAACAGAGAAGCAATTCAAAGCAGGACAGACCAGGATTCAGCGTTCGCGAGGATGACGCTGAGGCTGCTCTTCGCAGTTCGGCCTCCGAGGCGGGCGCATCCACACAGCAAAAGGGTGAGACAACCCCGCTCACATCAGCCTCGGTTGAACAAACGGAGCAAGGAACCCGACCTTCCCCGGAAATCGTAGCGAGCTTCGACGGACTCGGTGAAGGCTTCGAGGGCCCGCAGGGAACGGCAATGTTTCGCAACCCATCCGACAACTCGCTCGCGGTCGGCCCGGATCACATCGTCCAAATCGTGAATTCCCGGATGGCCATCTACACGAAGAAGGGGTCGCGCTTTGACACCACCGGCAAGATCCTCTACGGCCCCGTCCCGACAAACAACGTTTTCAAAGGGTTCGGCGATGCCGACACGATCAACAACGGGGACGCCGTCGTGCGCTACGACCAGCTTGCGGACCGGTGGCTGATCGTGATGCCGATTTTCCGGCGTCTTCCTGCCAGGAAAAGCGAACCGTTGGCGGCCAACGCGGGCCAGCCCCCATACCAAAGTCAGGCTGCCGTGGAGGGCCAGCCGGGTGCCGCACAACCTGTCTTTCGTCCGCCTCACCCGACTCCCGAAGAGGAAGCGGCCGCCAAAGCTGCCATGGCTCGAATGCTCGAGAGATTCAGGCAAGGAGGGAGAAGACGATTCGTGCGGAGCGATACGACGGGATCGTACGCGATGTGCTACGCCGTGAGCACCAGCCCTGATCCGCTCGGGTCGTACTACCGTTACGAGTTCGTTCGTCCGCTCTTCCCCGACTATCCTCGACCGGCCGTTTGGCCCGACGGCTACTATGTGCCAACCAGCACCGGCGACAACGTCATCCAGAAACACGCCTATGTGGTGGATCGAGCGAAGATGCTCAGAGGAGAGAACGCGACCGAACAGGGGTTCATCATCGACAGCGTAAATTTCTTGAACAACGCGGACCTCGACGGGAAACAACTTCCACCCGCGGGAACTCCAAACATCATGATGGCAACCGGTGGGACACAGTTGAAAAGCATCATGGAGGACGACGGCATCTACGTGTGGAAGTATCACGTGGACTGGAACGACCCGGCCAAGACAAGACTGGAAGGACCCAAGAAGATTCCTGTCGCACCCTATCATTACCTGGGTGACGGCCAGCTGACGAAATGCGTGCCCCAGCCGGGAACCGACACGCGTCTTGATGCACAGGGGGACAAGATCATGCAGCGTCTGGTGTACAGGCGTATCGGCGACCGCCAATCGATCGTCGCGGTGCACTCGGTAAACACGTCGGCGGGAGGGGGCGGAGTCCGATGGTACGAGTTCCGGCTGGACAACAGCGGGAACGTCAAGCTCTACCAGCAGGGGACGTACGCTCCCGATGGCTTCTACCGATGGATGGCGAGCCCGGCCATCGATGGCAACGGCAACATCGGTATCGGATACTCGTTCGGCGGGACGCCGCACTACGCCGGCCAGCGCTTCGCGGGGAGGCTCTTCGGAGACCCGCTGGGCGTCCTGACGTTGCACGAGGCGGTTCTCGTCGAGGGGGAAGCCTCGCAGACCAACACGCTGCGGTGGATGGATTATGCCCAGACCGCGATCGATCCGAGCGATGACCTCACGATCTGGTACGTTGGGGACTATCTTAAGAAGGGGGCCGAGAACTATTTGACGCGCATCGGTGCGTTCCTGATCCGTGGTTTTCAATGAGATCAGTGAGAGGAGGAGGCTGAAAATGACAAGAATCCGGGACGATCAAAGTTGATCATCCCGGATTCGCGTTCTCTCATTAACATTCCGCCTTCCCTACCTCTCCTATCTCCTTACTGCTTACTTCCTACTTCTCACTCCTCACGTCTTACGTCTCACTTCTCACATCACACCTCCTCCTCATCTCTTTTGATACGGCGGCTGCTTCAGCGACACGGGCGGATGTTCCTTTAACAGCTTCATCACTTCCTGAATGCCGCGCTCGAGCTGCGGATCGATGCCCTTCGCCAGCTGCGATGGGTCGTCTTTGACCTCGACATCGGGATCGACACCGTGTCCTTCTTTGAACCACGTCCCATCGGGATTGTACATGCGGAACGTGGGAACGGTAATATACCCGCCATCGATAAGCGCGGGAGCGCCGCTCACACCGATGAGCCCACCCCACGTGCGCGTCCCTACCAGCGGACCGAGTCCCGCTTTCCGGAAGTAATCCGGAAACGCATCCCCGCCGGAGCCGCTCCAGCCATTTATGAGCATCACCTTCGGACCGAAGTTCGCTTGCGGCGGCCACTGCCAATTCTTTCCGTCGCGCACCGCCCAGAACGCGAGCGGCTTGCGATCGAGGAGCTCGATGAAGCGGTCGGGGATCTGGCCGCCGTTGTTGAACCGTTCGTCGACAATCAACCCCTCCTTGTTGAATTGTGCCATGAACTGGCGCTCAAGCTCTGTCTGTCCGTCGAGACCCGTGCTCGGGACGTAGATGTACCCGATGCGCCCGTTCGTTGCTTCGTCCACGCGCTTCCGGTTGGACTCGATCCAGGCAAGGTTCCGCAGGCGCGTTTCATCCGAGAGGGTTTTCACGAGGACTTTGCGCGCACCCTCTAAGGTCGGCCCGGAATTGACGGTCAGTTCCACTGTCTTCTCCGCAAGTCCTGCGAACGACGCCCATGGAGCTTTCGTCATATCCATCGGTTGGCCGTTTATCGCAAGAACATAGTCTCCCTGGTGGACGTCGACCCCCGGCTGCAACAGAGGGGACCGTACCTCGGTATCCCACGGTGCATCGGCGACAATGTTCTTGATACGGTAGGCTCTGTTCGAGAGCTCCCAATCGACACCCAGATATCCGAAGTTCATCGACGGACCCTCCTCCACATCCCCGCCGCCCCGATACGTGTGCGAAGAGCTAAGCTCGGAGATCAGCTCCCCGATCACGTAATTGACATCCCAGCGCGTCACGGCGTTGTCAAGCAGCTCGCCGTAGTGAACCCGCATCTCGTTCCAATCCACGCCATGCATGTTCGGATCGTAGAAGAAATCGCGGTCGAACCGCCACACGTCGGTGAAGATCTGTTTCCACTCGGCCCTAGGATCGACGGTCATCGCGAGCTGCGCTGTGGGCATCTTCTTCTCCAGCTTCTGGTTCTCGCCGACGTCCACGATCGAAAAGCTGCCCGACTTTCCGACGAGCACCTTCTTGCCGTCCGCACTGACGTCGAACATGTCCGCATCGTCCACAATGGTCTTCTCTTCTCGCTTGTCCAGGTCGTAATACATCAGCGGTTTCTTCTTGTCGGCCGAGCCCGTGTTGGGAGCGCGGAGGAAAATGACCTTCCCGGAGACCGCCTGAATGCCGCCGAAGTTGCCCGGAGCCGGGGGGAGGATCACAATGCGTTGCTCGAACCCGCTCAACGTGATCTTGGTCTCTTTTGGCTTCTCATCTTTCTTCTCAGCCTCCTTCTCCTTTCCTTTCCCCTCTTCCTTCTTCGGCTCCTCCTTCTTCACCGCAACGGTATCGTCCTTGGGCGCAAGCGGGGATGGTGTTTCCGCGCTGAGCGTCACGGCCGCAATGTTGGTGGAGTTCGGATAGATCCATGTATTGTCGAAGTCTGAATAGACTGGCTTGAAGGTCCGGTTGGTTGTGAAGAAGAGGTATTTCCCGTCGGGGTCGAACGACGGCGAATTGTCCGCATAATACCCCGACGTCACCTGCGTGCTCTTTCCTTCCTTGGTGTCGAACAAGGTGATGGCTGTGTTTCGGTTTCCCAGCTCGCGAGCATAGGCCATCCAGCGGCTGTCGGAGGACCAGCTTGCGCTGAATCCCCGGAGGGCCCCTTCATAATAATAAAGTTCTTTGTCAACCTGCGTTGTTGTCCCCTTGTCGACATCGTAGATCTGGATCTTCATTGCCTTGTCGATGAACGCAATCATCTTGCTGTTCGGCGACCAGTACAGATAGTAGCGGTACCCGGGACCGTAGGAGGTCAGTTTCTTTTCGGAGCCGGGCTTCGTCAGGTCGAGCAGTGTCAGCTCATACTCGCCGGACTTGTCGCTCCAAAATGCCACATATTTTCCATCAGGAGACCATGACGGATGGCGCTCGGCGACGCCTGAGCTTCGAGTGAGATCGAGGACCGGTCCGTTCTCCGCGGGAACAGAGAAGATATCACCACGGGCCTCGAAGATCGCCCGCTTGCCGTCGGGTGCAATGGAAACACTTCGAATGTACTTGCTCACATTCTCCTCATGCGGCATGAGCGTAATTTCATCGGTCACGACGTTGATCTTCACTTCATGGACCGATTCATCCTTCAGGCTCAGCCGGTAGAGTCTGCCCGCCTCTTCGAAAACAATATCCGACGGGCCGACGGAGGGAAAGTGAATATCATAGTCTTTGAAGCTCGTGATCTGCTTCGTTTGCTTCGTGTCAAGATTGTACGACCAGATGTTGGCGCGCTCCTCCGGCCCGCGGTCGGAGAGGAAATAGACCGTGTTTCCATGCCACATTGGGAACTCGTCGTTTGCCGGACTCGGGGCGATGGTTTTCGACGCCATCGTTGTCAGATCGAAGACGGTGATATCCGGCGCCCAACCGCCGCGGTACCGCTTCCATGTCCGAAATACGCGGGTCATTGCCGTGTAGGCGATCTCCTTACCGTCCGGGGAGAGCGATCCCATTTCACCGTAGGGAACAGGAAGCTGCTCGGGCATCCCGCCCTCGGGCAACACGCTGTAAAACTGATTGAACCGTTGCTTTCCGCTGTTCATCGATGAGACGTAGAGAAGCTTCTTCCCATCGGGGTACCAGTCAATGATCCGATCCGGCATGCCGTGATACGTGATGCGCTTCGGCATTCCGCCCATGGTCGGTATGACGTAGATTTCAAGGTTGCCGTCGTAGCCGGCACTGTAGGCGATGTGCGATCCGTCGGGAGAGAAATGTGGATAGAGTTCTTGTCCTCGGGGGGAGCTGAGCTTGAACGCCGTGCCTCCATCCTTGGGGACCACCCACAGATCGCCGGCATACGAGAAAACGATCTGTGTCTGCGACACATCGGGATACTGCAGCATGCGCGCATCTACCTGCGCCAGGAGCGCGGGGGAAACGGCGGCAAGCGAAAGAAACAGCATCAGGGAGCGGATCATACCGTGGATCTCCTTAGGTGAGTGAATATGGAATAATCGGGTAGGCAAATGTACAAGAATTACGCTTATGAATACGAAAATGTTGCGACCGGGGCGCCCGAATTGATGTTTCTGTCGAAGAGCCCTTACCGAGCCGAAGCTATGAGGGATGTTCTCTTCTTGGATTGGGACCCGGTAGAGAGCCGGGCGTCGGAGAAAACCGGGCTAAAGCCCGCTCAGACCGGTCAGCAGGCCGATTGCACCGAAGAGCATCAGGAGGGATCCGGCGACTTTGTTGACGATGGCAAGTCCGCGAGTGGAGACTTTTTCCTTGAAGATGCGCGCAAGGGTGGTGAGCAGCGAAGACCAGAGGAGCGACCCAAGAAACACGCCGGTTACCAGCATCGTGAGATAAACGCTATCGCTTCTGATGTTCTCAATGCCGATGCCCGAAAGTGCGGCGGCGTAGGCGAACAATGTCAACGGATTCGCGAGAGCGAGAAGGAGCGTGGAGAAGTACACCCGCGCTTCTCTGTTTATCCACTTCGATGGGACATGCGTATCCGGACGGGATCGAAACGTGTAAAAACCCAGAGCCAGCAGAAAAATCCCGCCTATAAGGCGAAGCCATTGTTGGTGGCCCGCGACGAAATCGGAGATGAGCGTGACACCGAACGCCGCAATGATGGCATAGACAACATCCGCCGAGGCGCTGCTCAGTCCTACGACGAAGCCGCGCCAGCCGCCGTGCGCGAGCGTGCGTCGGACGCAGAGTACTCCGATCGGCCCCACCGGCGCCGCGAGAGAGAATCCAACGATGATACCTTTGAGAAGGCAGGTGAAGGCCATACGTGGCGAGATGCTCCTGTCAAAGGTAGAGGTTCACCCATTCAATGGCAAATCGATTTCCTATTTGACAAGGCCTCCTTCGGCAAAGAACATACCTTTGCCGCTTGTCCATCCAAGATGCGGTCAAAATCTTCGGAATGGCGGCTTTTCTCTCTTTTCGGGCTGCTGACGCCGAGACGCATCGGATGAATGCCTTGCTATTGAGACAGAAAGGGTCTACACTACATATACGAAATTTCAGCCCACTGTGCTTGCCGATGACCCCGGGGGCGAGTCCCGACGATAATCTGCCTTAGGCTGGCAGTGGCCGTCCCGTCAAACAGCGTTCGTCGTAAGCCTACCTCGAATCTCCACCATCACGCTGCTTTTCCATTCATCCACGGTACGGTGGCTCGTTGTCGTTTCTCACGCTCTGGCATCGCGAGCGGTTGCGACATTTATGAGCAGGCATAATCATAGAGAGGGCAAAACGGTTGAGGCGTTGATTTGCGCGCGAGCGCCATGCGGCCAACAGCAAATGATTCACGACAAAACCGGGCTTTTCACATGAAAGAAACGTTTGTTATTTCGAATGCGCGAGATTGCTTCATCGAGCTCACGCACCGTGACTCTGATCCCAGCGTATGGATTGTGCGGCGTTGGACAAAATTCTTGTGGTTCAGAAAACGGGTCTCATCCGATTGGTTTATTAATCGAAGCCAGGCATTTGCCTATGCGAAAGAGATGAGGCGGAAGCACGACGGTTACTAAGTTCCTTGTCATGAGAAGGAGATCGTTCGACATGCAGAATACGCATTATCAAACACGACACCCCAGGGGAAGCACACCCCATCAAGAAATGCAGCAAGGATTCGACGATTGGGTGAGGGGGCTTCGGTTCGTCGAACGAGACCCGAAAGGCTCGCAGCGAAAAGACCAGAGGGGGGAATCAACTACTCAGGAGCCCGGTCCTCGCCAAGCCCGCTCGACCGACTCGATCGGGCGAGCCGAAGGCGCGCAGGCTGGACGACAATGGGACGAGAAAGGACGTTGGGATAACGATGGGGGGGGTAAGCGCATAGATGAAGCGAGAGAATGCATCCGTCGTCTCCAAATTCAAGTAGCAACGCTGTTCATGTTGTAGGAGGAGCCTTATGCCTGAAACCGGTCAAAACCCATCGATAGAATCCAGTTCGGATATACGGATTGCGGGTCTTAACAGAGACAAGACCCGTATGACAGAAGGATCAGATACGGTGTATCAAGTGTATCTCGAACTATCGGATAGTCCGACCCAGCCATGGAGAAGCATCTTTGAGGGAGAGTGGAAGATTTTGAATCCGACGCGGCCACACCTGTGGCAAGCCGCAAGCATTGACGGAAGATTCCTTCTAATCCATTGCCCCCTTAAAGAAATCACTTCACATTTGCCCGTTCTGAAGAAGGCCGTCGCGGCAACGAACGGAACGTACAAACAATATGTTCAAGAGCAGGCAACGGAACACGCGCGCCGGGAAGATGTGTGGAAGCAAGAACGAAAAGCCGTCGACGACATAGCTGATTCGTTAGACTTCGAATGACGGCGTCGTCACCGCATGTTGTTTTCGCGCCATGAAACCGCGGGTCAATCAAAAAGAACGGTCTCACAAGAGGAAGAACATGAGCAGGTATGAAATGCGTGATCGTGAGCTCTATGATGCCCATAACCGCAGAATAGCGGTGGTGAGGGGCGGGGGCATCTACGATGGCAACAATCGGAGAGTTGCCACAATTCGAGGCAATGATCTTTTTGATTCAGACGACAGGAAAATGGTAACCATTCATGGTTCCGACATCTACGATGCTGATAACAAGAAAGTTGCTTCACTCTCCGACGCGCTCGAATCGATCAAAGGCGCAGAGGAAGGGGTTTTGCTCGTGGCTCTCTGGTATTGCTTCGTACGGTAGCGAGTCAAGAACGGGCGGTGTGGAACCGTTTTCTTTCCAATCACAGAGGACAGAAGGGCGTCGAAGACGAAGCTTCCGAATTGAAGAGATTGGGTTGAAAATACGCCGGCTGGACAGCCTCCTTCCCCCACGACCTAATCTACACGCGAACCCCAATCGGCCAATGCCGGCTGGGGTTTTGTATTTCTCGCTGAGCTGCAAACCGTTGGCAAAATTTGAAACTGGTAAGGGCCCTTCGTTGTTGACAATATGGTCGGGCGCCTGCCTGCCTTTGAGTCCAACCTACTGATGCGCTGCCGAAAGAACATCTCACCACTATCTCATCACAAACAAAGAGAGGCAAACCCGTGAAGAACAGAATGCGCTCCTCTTTTCTCTTTATCTTTGTTTTCTTCCTCACGTACGTCGTTTCCGCTCAGCCCGAAGTTCCGGATTCGATCTACGTCCGGGAGAACTACACGAAGAAGGAATACATGATCCCGATGCGCGACGGTGTCAAACTCTTCACCGCCGTCTACATCCCCAAAGATGCGACAACGCTTCATCCCGTCATCATGATGCGCACGCCGTACAGCTGCGCGCCGTACGGCGAGAACGAGTACCCGCGATTCTACGGAGAGCAGGATTCCTACTATCTGCACCACGGCTACATCCGTGTCGTCCAGGACGTTCGGGGACGGTACATGTCCGAGGGAACGTACGTCGATGTGCGGCCGTACATCACCAACAAGAAGTCGAAGAAGGATATCGACGAAACAACGGATACGTACGACACCGTCGATTGGCTCGTCGAAAACATCAAAGGCAACAACGGCAAGGTGGGAATCAAGGGCATCTCCTACCCCGGCTTCTACACCTGGATGGGCACGATCGACGCACACCCCGCTGTGAAGGCAACATCCCCCCAAGCCCCGGTCTCCGAATGGATGGGCGGCGACGACTGGTTCCACAACGGCGGTTTTCTCGAATCGCATGCCTTCAACTTTTATTCGAACTTCGGCTGGCCGAGGACTGCACCCCTGGAGCGGTACCCATCACACTTTCGCTTCCCAACGCGCGATGGATACCAGTTCTACTACGACCTCGGCGCTCTTCCGAAC
>CAYZRX010000084.1:0-4264 GCA_964480945.1 uncultured Ignavibacteriaceae bacterium
GGTCGAGCTGGAAGCTGCTTATCTCCAGAACAGCAATATCTGTTTCAGCCAGGCCCAGAACGACTGATGAGAATGCCGTACCAATGTTACCCGCAACTGCATGTTTTTTCTTTGCATCGCCGAGGATCCTCCCGATCAGTGTTGTCGTGGTTGTCTTGCCGTTGGAGCCTGTAACGGCAACGATGGGCGAACGACAATACCAGCTTGCAACCTCTACCTCGCTGACGATCCTGATACCGCGCTTCTGTGCTTCGGCCGCCACGGGAGCGTTGCTGGGGACTCCCGGGCTCAGAACCATCAAAGAACAATCATACACTCGATCCGTATGCTCGCCGAGCTCCCACGCGATCCCGGCCTGTGAGAGCGCCTGGGCTTCAGCGTTCAGCTTCTCGGTTCGCCCCTTGTCGCTGACGAAGACGCGCGCGCCTTCCCCCTGCAAGAGCTTGGCAACCGCGACGCCGCTTCGGGCGGCGCCGATGACAGTGACATTCCTGTTTCGGAGCTCTGAGCTATCCATTTTGCACGATCAACGGTTCCGGATCTCATCATTCCCGACTGGGCACTCAGGCCCAGAATTTCTTCACCAGAGCGATCGCGATCGCGAGGACGACCAAGACAACCAGCGATATGTTGACAACCTTCAGGAACCTCTCGATCGCGTGTTCGCGCTCGATGCTCTCAGGGGTCGGTTCGTACTTTGGCAGCAGGACCAGGATGGCGGTCGCGACCGGACCCAAAAAAAGGGATGCAATGAGCCATGTGGAACCGCGTCGGTTCTTCGACTGAGCAATCGCTGCGTTGATCAATGCAAGGGTGCCCCAACCGACAGTGAAGTTTTCCTGCATAGTTCCTCCCGCTTGTTCTCCTTACCGCACCTTGAAGGTGGCGAGACTCAAGATCATCAGAAGGATCGCGACGATGTAAAAGCGCGTCACGATCTTCGGCTCGGGCCAGCCGAGCAGCTCAAAATGGTGATGGATCGGAGCCATCTTGAAGACGCGCCGGCCCTCCCCATACTTCCTCTTCGTATACTTGAAGTACGTCCGCTGAATGATGACGGAGACCGTTTCCATCAGGAAGACGCCGCCGAGCGTCGGTAGCAGCAGCTCCTTCTTGATCAGCACGCACATCGCCCCGATGACGCCGCCGAGAGCCAGCGAGCCGGTGTCGCCCATGAAGACCTGGGCCGGGTACGAATTGAACCAGAGAAATCCCAGGGATGCCCCGACGAGCGCGGAACAGTAGATGGCCAGCTCGCCGTTGCCCCGAAGGTGGGGGATCGTCAGGTAGCGGCTCCACTCTGCGTGACCCGAGATGTACGCGATGATGGCGAGCGTCAGACCAACGATTCCGACCGTCCCGATCGCAAGGCCGTCGAGCCCGTCCGTCAGGTTCACGGCATTGGAGGTCGCGGTGATGATGAAGATGACCACCGGGATGTAGAACCATCCCAGGTCGAATTCAAGGAATTTGAAGAAGGGGACGGTGGTCTTGGACTTCAGCGCAACGATACTGGGGTCGATCCACTGCGGGAAGAAGAAGATGATCCCTCCGACAACGAGGCCCACCACAACCTGTCCTACGATCTTGTACCGCCCGATTAATCCTCGGGGCTTCTTCTTGACCACCTTCAGGTAGTCATCGAGAAAACCGACCGCGCCCAGTGCGATGGTGACAAAAAGGATGAGGATGACGTACATATTCTCGATGTCCGCCCAGAGGAAAGCCGGAATGATGATCGAAGCGAGGACGATCAGTCCGCCCATGGTCGGCGTTCCGGCCTTGGTGAGGTGCGTCTTCGGAGCCTCGACCTTTGCGGCTTCGCCGATCTGCAGCTCCCGGAGTCTCCGGATGATCTTCGGCCCCAGCCAGAACGCGATGATCAGTGCCGTGACTGCGGCCGCGCCTGCCCGGAAGGTGATGGCGCGGAACATGGCCGATCCCGGGATATCGATCTGGTGGTTGTTGAGATATGTGAAGAGATAATAGAGCATCACCTATGCCGCTTGCTCCGATGAGCCGTGCGCCTCCTTCGATCGCTCCAGCAGAAACGTCACCACATCCTCCATCTTCATCCCGCGCGAGCCTTTGACGAGGACGATGTCCCCATCCGTCAAGAGCTCGGCGAGATACTCCGACAGGATGTTCTTTTGATCGTAGTGGGCCTTGAATTTTGTCGCTGCCGCGTCGTGAATGTGTTTGGCCAGCGCCCCGAAGGTCAGGAGATACTCGACGCCATAGCTTGCCGCGGCCTGACCGATGCGGCGATGCTCGTCGATCGCGTTCTCACCGAGCTCAAGCATATCGGCAAGGACGGCGATCTTCTTTCCCGTTGCGCTAGCGGCCCGCAACGTCTGAAAGGCGGCCATAACAGAATCCGGGTTCGCATTGTACGTGTCGTTCAGAATCGTCACCCCGGCGAGCTTCACCAACTGCATGCGCTTGCTGGAGCCGGCGAACGATGCGAGCGCCTTCTGGACCTTGATCGCCGGGACCCTGAAGAACAAACCGACCGTCGCCGCGGCGAGAGCGTTCTGTGCATTGTGAGCTCCCGGCACCGAGAGATCGACCGTGAACGGCTTCTTCCCTTTTGCCTTGACTTCAAGACGTGCGCATGCGCTCTCGTTCATCGAGAGAAGCTTTCCCTTCACCGCCGCCTTCTTGGCGAAGCCGTACGGGATCAGCTTTTTCAACCCCTTGGCTTTCTTCACCAACCGGGTGTCGTCGGCGTCCACGAAACCTGTCCCCGTCTTGGGCCGATTCGTTCGCAGCCATTCGAAGGCTTCACCCTCTGCCTTGGCAACACCCCCGAGCGTTCCAAAGAACTCGAGGTGCTCGCGGCCGACATTGGTGACGAGAACATGTGTCGGCTCGATGACCGAGCACAGGTACGCGATCTCGCCAAAGTGATTCGTGCCGATCTCGACGAGGGCGATCTGATGTTTCTTCTCCAACCGAAAGAGTGTCTGTGGCACGCCGATCTGATTGTTCAAGTTGCCCTCTGTGGCGAGCACCTTGTACTTCGTGCCGAGGACCGCCCGAACCATTTCCTTAGTTGTCGTCTTCCCGTTGCTGCCGCCGATGACGAGAACCGGGATCTTGAATCGCCGCCGGTACGTCGTTGCAAGCTGGCCGAGGGCGCGAACGGTGTCCTCCACGACCAGCCGCGGCACGTTCAGGCTCGAAAGCAGGATGGCGTTAGCATCTGCCCACTTCGTGTCGATCACAAGGCCGGCCGCGCCTGCTTCGACGGCCTTCGTCAAGAAGTTATGTCCGTCAAACTTGTCGCCCCGGACCGCAAAGAAGAGATCGCCGCTATGAACGGTGCGGGAATCGGTCGAGACGCCCGTACTGACGAAGCGCTTTGCCTTGTCGAACCCGATGGCCTGCACGTGGTCGACGCTCAGGATGTCCTTCTGCGTGAGCTTCACGTCTTGATCAATTCCTCCACAACTTCCCGATCGCTGAAATGTCTCTTTTCTTTCCCGATGACCTGATAATCCTCGTGTCCCTTGCCGGCGATGAGCACGACGTCCCCCCGTCCCGCCGACTCGAGGGCCTTCTTGATGGCCGCTCGTCGATCCAGGATCTGAATGGCTTCACTGCCGCGGGCGATCCCGCCGACGATATCGTCGATGATGTGCTGGGGATCCTCGGTCCGGGGATTGTCGGAGGTGACGATCAACCGATCGCTCAGGCTGCTGACAACCTTCCCCATCAGCGGGCGCTTGCTCCTGTCGCGATCGCCGCCGGCTCCGAACACCGTGATCACCTTTCCCCGGTTCGTGGTCGGCAGGATATCATGGATAGCCCGGAGGCATTTCTCCAATGCATCCGGGGTGTGGGCGTAATCAATGATGGCGGTCCAGCCTTTCGGCGATGGAATGCGCTCGAAGCGCCCGCGAACGGACTGCACGTTCGCGATGCCCTTGGCAATCGTTTCCCGCGGTATCTCGAGCGCGAGCCCGGCGGTGAACGCCGCGAGGATGTTATAGACGTTGAAGCGCCCAACCAACGGGGAGGAAATTGCCGTCTGACTCCCCTTGAACTTGACGGTGAACGACGTCCCTTGCATGGACAATTCCACGTCCGTCGCCTGTACGTCGGCGGAGGCGGTGACGCCGTAGGTCAGCTGGCGCGTAGCGCTGGAGATCGTTACTTTCGGGCCCCATTCGTCGTCCATGTTCGTCACCGCGCACGCGTCGGTCGTCAGGCCCTCGAACAGGAGCTTCTTCGCACGAAAATACTCGTCCATCGTGCCGTG
>CAYZRX010000084.1:4364-14892 GCA_964480945.1 uncultured Ignavibacteriaceae bacterium
GTCGTTGTCGTCTTGCCGTTTGTTCCCGTGACCCCCACCATCGTGAGCTTGCGGGAGGGGCGGCCGAAGTAGTTTGCCGACATCGTTGCCAATGCCTTTCGGCTGTCGGGGACGACGATCTTGACCACGTCGGCGTGCATGGAAAGTGAATCCGGCAGCGCAGCCTCGTTCTCCAGCACGACCACGCTCGCACCTTTGCTGATCGCCGACTGGATGAACTGGTGTCCGTCCGTTCCGGTCCCCCGTATGGCTACGAAGCAGTCGTTCGGCTCCACGTGCCGGGAATCGTATTGGAGCCTGCTGACTTCAGTGTCCTGTGTCTCCAACATGCGCCCGTACTTCATCTGAAAAAGCTTGGACACCGTGACCCCTTCCAGGAGCTGTGCTAATTTCATTCCGTCCGACGCGGCTGAGACGTTTAATACAACACTGCCGAACTGATCGTGCGCGGCTCGCAGACCAAGTGGATCGTTGCGCCTGCCTGAGCTTTCTTCCCCGCGGAGGGGATCTGTTCCACTACGACTCCCGAGCCGCGCACGTTGATATCGAAGTCATCGACGACCAGCCTGTTGATGGCGCGCCGGAGACTCATTCCTCGTACGTCCGGGACAACCATCGTCCCGCTTGCCTCGTCCGCCTCCTCGCTGTCGAGGACGAGCTGAACAATGTCCCCCGGTTCCAGGCGCTTGCCCGGCCCGGGCACCTGGCGGACCACGACGTCTCCGGTCCCGACCGGCTGGCTTTCCAATCCCATTCCTTCCAGCATTTTGACCGCAATGGTCAGCTGGAGGGTTCGAACGTCCGGGACGCTGATTCCTTCTTTCGCACCCTGGTCGTTCACGGGTGGTTTCTTCGTGAAGCGACCCGTGGTGTTGATGATCCGCTCGGCGATCGCGCGGAAGACCGGGCCGCTGGTGATCCCGCCGTAGTACCCTCGCGCCCTCGGATTATCCAACATCACGAGGCATACGACCTGAGGATCTTCGACGGGGAAATAGCCGACGAAGGAGGCTGTGTAGCTTCCGGATCCATACCGGCCGTCGACGACTTTCCGCGACGTTCCGGTTTTTCCCGCGATGCGAACGCCGGCGATCTGAACGTCTTTCGCCGTGCCGCGCTCGACGACCCCTTCGAAGGCCTGCGTGAGCAGCGCCGCCGTCTCCGGCAAGACGACCCTGCGAATGGTCTGCGGATGCTGTTCGAAGACCGTCGCACCCGAGCTGTTCTCAATCTGCGAAACGACGAACGGCTTCATGAGCACGCCGTTGTTCGCAACCGCCGCGTAGGCCGCGACAAGCTGGAGGGGCGTCACGGCTACCTCGTAGCCGTACGCCATCGTCTGGAGCGTCGTTCCCGACCATTCGAACGGCTTCTTCAACCTGCCCCGGACTTCGCCCGGCAGATCGATGCCCGTCGGTATGCCGAAGCCGAAGTCCCGCGCCTCCCGATACAAATGCTCCGGACCGATCAGGGTGCTCGCCTTCGCCATCACGATGTTGCTCGAAAGCTCGATGCCCTCCTGGAAGGTCAGCCAGCCGTATTCATGCGAGTCGGTAATCGTCCTGCCCCTGCCGCGCTTGCTCGGGACGACATACCGGCCGTGCTCGGCGTAGAATCGTCGTTGGGGCGTGAGGAGGTGGTTTTCGTACGCGGCCGAGGCGGTGACAATCTTGAAAACTGATCCTGGCTCGAAGACGTCGGTCACCACGCGATTGCGGGCGGCGTTGACGTCGTACGACCTGAGATCGTTCGGGTTCAGGCCCGGCACGTTCGACATCGCGAGTACCTCGCCGGTCTTCGGGTTAAGCATGACCGCGAGGCCGGCGTCCGCTTTGTTGCTCTCGACGCCCTTCTTGAGCTCTTCCTGGACGATGGATTGATACGCGAGGTCGATCGTGAGGGTCACGTTGCAGCCGTCGCGCGCGTCGACGCGCGGATAGTCGACCGAAGCGCGCGAGTGGCCGAGACCGTCCCGCTGCATCACGACGGAGCCGTCTTTTCCCTTCAGGTACTCGTCAAACTCCAGTTCGAGCCCCGAGATCCCTTTGTTGTCGATGTCGGTGAATCCGATCAGCGTTCCGGCCACATCATCGTAATGATAGAGCCGCCTCGGCTCCGCAACCGTCACGATGCCGGGAAGCTTGAAAGCTTCGATCTTCTTCGCGGCGTCCATGGACGCGCGCCGCTCCAGCCAGACGAATCGCTTCGGTGTGCTGGAAGCGAAAGCAGTCTGGAGCTTGCCGAGGTAGAACGATTGCGGCCTGCCGAAGACCGCTGAAAACTTCTGCGCTACTTCGGCCACCGCCTCTCCGACGATCTTCGGATCGGCCGCGAAGGAGGCGAACATCGAGTTCGAAGCCAGCACGTTGCCGTTCCGATCGCTGATATCCCCTCGCATCGCGGGCAGAACGACCCGCTGCTCGTACTGTCTGCGGGCGATGGCCCGATACTTCGCCGCTTCAAAGATCTGGATCTGCACCAGGCGTCCCGCGATGAGAAGGAACGAGAGGGCAAACGCAAGCTTCAGTACGAACAGCCGCCCTTTTGCCTGCCGGACCGCGTCACCCTCCGGTTCGCCGGGGATCAGTTGAGGCGCTATGAGATTTTTCTCGGGCATCAATGCTTCTGCATGGCTTCTTGGACTTCACGCACCTTCTCGGCGTCGAGTTGCAGCTCTGCGGGGGCCTGCGTCGGATTCTGCAGACCGAGCTCCTCCTCGGCGCGCTTCCGGATGCGCTCGAGGCTCGACATCTGGCTCGTCTTCGCCCGGAGCACTTCCTGTTCGTTCAGAAGATCCTGGAGCACCAGTTCTTGCTTGTGGATGTCGTTAGCCAGCTGGTTGACCGCAATGATGTTGCTGATGTACAAGACGGTGGCTGCCGCCGTAATCATCAGCGCAACGATGATGTTGAAGGGAGAGACCCGCCTCCTGGTCACCGTCCGGTTCTTTGGCGGAAGGTGGGCACCGGTCGGCGTATCCAGCTCTGGGGGAGCCGGCATGGTGCCGCTGTAGATCATCCGGCGCGCTGGTTCGGGGGCCGGTGCAACGGACGCTCGTCTCCGGGCCTCCGCTTTGCTCGCTGTAGGCTCATCGGGCTGCAGGGCACGCTCGGCAAGGATCTCTGCGCTATTTCTGTAAGCCTTTGCCATGAAATGAGTTACGCGCGGGTCAAGGTTGTCTCATGTGTTGCATGGCGCAAGGCCTGAGCCGAGGAGAATGTCCTCACAGCTTCTCCGCTGCTCTCAGCTTTGCACTTCGTGCTCGGGGATTATTCTGCTTCTCCATCGGTGAAGCCTGAACGGGTTTCTTGGTCAAGATCTTCAGCCTCGGCTCCAGTTTGACATCCGGAACAAGCTTATTTCCCGAGGGGGAGGATTTCGCCGCTGCACGCTTGAACGTCTCTTTGACAATCCTGTCCTCGAGAGAGTGGTACGAGATCACCACCATGCGGCCGCCGGGGCTCAGGATCGGGATCGCCTGGTCGAGCGCTGCCTGCAAGTTCTCAAGCTCGTTGTTGACTTCGATCCTGAGCGCCTGGAAGACCCTCGCGAGAGACTTCACCAGAAACCGGTCACCGACGACAGACTCTACGATCGCAGCAAGCTGGCCTGTCGTTTCGATCGCCGACCGTTTCCTATGCCGGACGATGGTGCGCGCGATCGCGCGGGACGCTCTCTCTTCACCGTACTTCCACATGATCTCCGCGAGCTCCCGTTCGTCGTACCGGTTGACCACCTCGTAAGCATCGAGCGCCTGCCGACGGTCCATCCGCATGTCGAGCCGTTCATCGGCGCGAAAGCTGAAGCCTTTCGATGGCTCGTCGATCTGGTAGGACGAGACCCCGAGATCGAAGAGAATGCCGTTGACCTGTTGGAATCCCCTCTGCGAGAGGACGGATGAAATATTCCGAAAATTGTCGTGAACGAGGATCGCTCGCTCCCCGAAAGGCGCGAGCCTCGCTGCTGCAATCTGGATGGCGTCTGGATCGGTATCGAGAGCGGTGAGAATCCCCGTGGGGTCGAGCCGCTGAAGGATTGCTTCTGCGTGGCCGCCTCCCCCGAGCGTCGCATCGACGTACACGCCGCCGGTCGTCGTGATGAGCAGTGAGAGCGCTTCTTCCCGGAGAACCGGCGTATGGTACGATGCCAGACGCACAGCCGAGTACGCCAATCTAAGACGATGGCTTCAGAACAGCCTCGGCAACGGTCTCGTACGTTGCCGGCTGGTTGTTCATGTATTCTTCATAGATTTTCGGGTTCCAGATCTCGACGCGTTCGAGAACCCCAAGGATCAGAACTTCATTTTCGATACCGGCGAACTTCAGCAGGTCCTGCGGAATCGTGATGCGAGCCTGGCTATCGAGCTGGCAATCGATGGACCATTGCAGGAGCGTTCTGACAAAGAAGCGATGCTGGGGAATGGAGGGGGAGAGGCCGCGGATGGAATCTTCCACTTTTGCCCACTCGTCCTGTGGATAGACAAAGAGACACTGTTCAAAGCCGCGCGTGATGATGAACGTTTCGTTCGCCTCCGGGGAAACGTTCTTCCGGAGCTTCGCCGGAAGCGCGATGCGCCCTTTGTTGTCGACCGAATATGAGTAGCGCCCCTTGAATGACGACATAAAGAGGGAGTCCGGAAGTGCCTGATTTTATTGGAAAATATCTACCCCCTATTCCCCACTTTTCCCCACACGGAATCGAAATTTACGGAAATGGATGTTAAAGTCAAGTACAAAAATCACAGTAAAACGGGGGTTTTTCGTTTCGATGGAAAAAGGGCTGAAAACGTTGAGGTTCCGCAGTGGGGAAGAATCCCCACATTGGGCATGTAAAGAGGGACTTCAAGCGGATTCGGAGAAAGAAGGGTAAATCGTCTTGCGGACCCGGCACCGTGCGTCCTATAGACGGAGGTCGGGCACAACGAGGCTGGTTCAATATTTTACGGTCAGCGAGGCCGAAGGGTAGCATGTCCACCCGATGCCCGGTGAGAAACTCTCGCCGACTCAGTACTCCAGCGTTAAGCTCGCAGACGGGAAAAACCGCAGCATCTCAGTGTGTTGACCGGTCTTCCTGTCGAAGTAGAATATGTTCTTGTGGTCATACACGTTGATGATCTGCCCGCCGAGCGCCCACTTTGCTCCGAACAGATCAAATCGATACGTCAAGCTCAAGTCCAGCCGGTGATAGGCCGGGAGGCGTGCGGCATTCTTCTCTCCGAGGACAAGGTAAGGCTCGCCTGTCTCAAGCTCGAACGAAGTCCGCAGCGGGTTCCCAAGCAACAGCCGGTCGTAGTACCCCATGCTCTGGCTGTAAGGGAATCCGCTTCCGTACTCCCAACGCAGGGAGAGATCGAAATGCTCAACCGGCTGGAGGGAGGCCAGGAGGTTCAGGTGATGGCGCCGGTCATAGCGCGGATAGTACGTAAGCCCCTGATTGTCGAGTACGGCCCAGCTCAAGCTGTACGCGGCATACAGGTCGACCATCGAGACTTTCGTGCGAAGGAGCAGCTCGGCGCCATACGATCTGCCCCTGCCCCTGATGTAATCCGGATCGGTGATGAAGACCTTGTCGCGGTTGTAAACGACAAGCGACGTGTAGAGCTTGTAGTACGACTGCAGGGAAAGTGAAGTTGCTTCATTGATGTTTCCATCTGCGCCGAGAACGAAGTGAACGGCCTTTTCCGGCGGGATGTCCTCCGGGACCTTGATCCACGCGTCGAGGATCGACATCACATCGTCTTCATTGTTGACGGTGATCGAGTGTTGACTGAACAGGCCCGCCGACGCTTTCGCCTTCCAGTTGCCGAATAGCTCGTAGCTGACATTCAACCGTGGCTGAAAACCCTCAATCCCCTGTTCGCCAACGATCATGGAGCCGAAATCGGCGTGCACTCCGACATCCAGCAGCCACCGCATATAGCGGGCCTGATATCGGATCCAGGCTGCCGCCTCAACGAAACTGTCGTAGATGTCGACGGTCGATCCGGCGAGGTTGACGACCTTGTACTCAATCGTCGGGAAGCTGAAATCAGCTCCGAAGATGAACCGGTCCTGTGCGTCCGTGTAATACGTCATCGTCGTTCGAAGCCCTGGCTCTTCGACCAGGTTCGACGCCGGTGTCGTACTCGTTGATGCCTTCGCATCCCGCTCGGCTCGATAGACAGAGTTGTACAGGAACGTCTCGATGAACACCCGGTCGCCGAGCAGGCCGGAGCTCGAGATGCAGAAGGCGGTGGTTCGCCAGTTGTAGTTGGGCTCGTCCGGCGCGGAGAACAGGAGGTGGTCGGAAGACGAGAGGACGCTCAGATTCACTTTTTCTATTCCCAGGAACTGGGTCTTGATCTTGAGGAAGAAATCGTAGAACGATACGGGGACGTTCTGATTCGTAAGCCGCTTGAATGTCTGATTGAACAACGACTTCCGAGCGTTCACTATCCACGATGTGCCGGTAAGGGCGGGTCCCTCGAGCTGGAGCTTCGAGGAGAGAAAGTTCACGCTTGCCCGACCTGCGAGCCTGTCTTCGCGGCCGTCGCGCGCCGTGATGTTGACCACGGAAGAAAGGCGCCCTCCGTACCCGGCCGGAAAGGCTCCAGTATACATCTCGACGTTCTGAACGACATCGGGATCGAAGACGCTGAAGATCCCCAGAGCATGAAAAGGATTGTAGATCTTCATGCCGTCGAGAAGCACAAGGTTCTGATCCCCGGCCCCTCCGCGGACGTAGAACCTCGAGCTGACGTCGCTCGTCGAGACGATGCCCGGCAGCACCTCCAACGACTTGAGGACGTCTTCCTGCACGAGGGATGGGGCCATCTTGAGATCCTTCTGCTCCAGCAGATGCATGCTGGGCGTGATCTCCGACAGCTCCTGCCGTTTCGGCGCGGTGACGAGCACCTCCTCCCCTTCGACCGGCGTCGGGGCGAGCCGGAAGTTCAGTTCGATCGGATTTCCAGGCCGGACCGTTATGCGCTGCACCTTCCGCCTATACCCGATGATCGAGACGGCGATCTCGTACTTCCCCGGCGGGACGCTGGGGATCAGATAGAACCCGCTGTTGTTGGTGGCTGCTCCTTTTGTCGTTCCGAGGATGACGACGTTCGCGAACGGAATGCGCTGCGCGGTGACGCTGTCAGCGACGATTCCGCGGATGTCGGTCCCTTGTGCAATCGCTGTGCTGACAGTGGTTTGAAGGATCAGGCCGAGAGCAAAAACTCGATATGCGGCTCGAAACATCATCACCGGTTGTAGAGAAAATCGTTGGGAAAAGAGTGGACGAGCGAATCGATCGTACACCCTCCAAAGACTCCGAACCCACTGCTCAGGTTGGTGAGATCCGGCTCATCAAGCCGGATGCTCAGTGGATCCCGTGAATGCCGAACAACATTGTAGTAATCGAAGAAATTCTGCTCCGCTTGCAAAAAGCGAAAGATGGCCCGCTTGAAGGTGAGCTTCGTGTATCTTGAGTCCTTGTAAACCTTCGTGAGGACAGCCACATATGCGGCCTTCTGAAATTTCACGAAAAGATACGGAACCCCGAACGAAACATCCGTAACTCTCCGAACGGCCGGGTAAACCGCAGTCTGAAAGTCTGGATCCTCTACTGATATCGGTACCTCAACGCGCTGCTCGATTGACTGGGATCCGCTGAGTGCGGTATATTCGATCAGTAACTGGCCGCTGTAGCCTGTGGCTAGCGGCGAGATGGTTCCGCCGAGAACGATCAGGGTGTCTCCCTCTGGAATATCGAGTTGCAGCGTATCGGAAAAGATCCGAATCGACGATCGTTGAGGCAGGGTGACGGTCGCGCTGGTGGAGCCTAAACCATCTGCGCTCACCGTAAGTGTGTACGTTTTGCCTGGCTCGGGTCGCCATGAAGTCACGTAGGCGGCGATCGGCGTGTCATACCGGCTTGTATCTTGTCGAGGAAGAAGCGTATCCCTGAACGAATACGTGCTGCCGGGCCCCGACGCGATAACATGAGCATCGGGGATAGCCCTATCCGTTGTGTTTTGGAACGGATCGAATCCCTGAACATCATAGTTAGAGTAGACTCGTACAAATTGGAGGTCCTGATCGTTGAGGAGGATCGAATAGACGACGAGCTTCTCCTCGAACGGACCCTTTGGATCGAAGGGCTGGTTGCAGGCCGGAAGGCAGAGGAGCAGCGCGAGCGCTGCGCCTAGGATGGTTTTTCTATAAATCATGCTTCGAATCAGATAATTCCGTCTGGTCGAACGGTGCTGCGAGGTCAGGGAATGATCGCTACTTCGAACTGCACCACAAAGATTACGCATTGTGTCGGAGAAGGTCAATACGATAAAGTGATGATCCTCGCTTGTAGGGTTTTCCCTTACGCGTGCAAGCTTTCGTCCTACGGTGGAGACCATAGATTCCGAAAAGAGGGTTATTCTCGAATCCGGTAGAGGCTTGGTGTGCCAGGGAGGCGGCTAGGATCAATAGTAGGAGGATGATAGGATAGAAGTCCAACAAATGAGTCAATTTCTTAAACATTCCGGCATTGCTCAAACCTATTGGACTGTTGTTCCTTTCTTTGCTCGTCCAAAGAAAGGTACCAAAGAAAAGACGTCGAAATCTCCGCCCGAGGCGGATGCGCCTCCGGCGCAGAAACCCGCGTGTTTAAGCAGCCACCCACATGCCGATGATTTCGGCCGTGGAGAATGTTGGAAATCGACAATCGTCCGTGCAATTGGCCGAAATCAAAACCCACGGGATAAGGCTGCCTTCCCGCACCGCCATCGATTTCGAGAGCCTGGGTATCTATTGTCAAGCGCAAGATAGGAGCTGAACGGCTGTACTTCGGTACCCCTTTCGAAAATGGAGTCCCGTCTGCGGGGGCAAATCTGATTGTCGGATTATCAACTCGTTGAGGCGATTTTTTTCGGGGAAGTGGGAAAGTAGGTGGGACTTTAAAAAATCGCCTTTCGGCGTTGGGGGACGGGACGTTTCCGACTCCAAGACTAAAGGGTGCTGTCGGAACCATTTTCGCAGGGCGCCCTTTTCTTTTCGTCCATTTTCTTTTGGGCGAGCAAAAGAAAATGGACAATACGATCTGAACTGGCTGCTGAACCGTCCAGTGTGCCAGTGTTACCTCTCTTCTCACTTGTCCGATGGACTCGCTCGGAGAGGCGAAGCTTGCTGGAACTCGTCTGGGAAGCCCCCTGTGTGATTCCAAACTCCTCTCGGTTTCCACATCCATCAATCAGCATAATGCCCAACAGGCAGGAGTTGAGCATCATTTGTTGGCGTCAATAGGGTCGCGGCAGGCTTACTTGGAATGCCTCTCAGAGCAAGCCCAAAGTCGCGAGCTCGCTCTCGAGGGCCGACCTCTCCCTAAACAAATGACACTCGAACCCGAACTGCGCGGCGGCACGAAGGTTCTCTCCGATGTCATCGATATAGAGAATCTCGGCGGGATCGAGGGAGAGCCGCTGCAGCACCCTCTCGAAGATCAGCGGGTCGGGCTTGAGAGCACGGAGCTTGTACGACAGGAAATGATGCGGTATGTAGTGAAGGACGCGGAGGTCCGCACAGCCGGTCTCGTAGTGGAGCGGATTCGTATTGCTCAGCAGACCGACGGTCGCTTTCGACGCAACGCGACGGACGAGGTCTTCCATCCCCTCCACGGGCTTCCCGACTACCCTCAGCATCGCGTGCCGGAATTGCTCGCGCGTGAATTGCCCGGCGCCACGACCCGGACCGGTCCCGGGCGGCATTCGACCACGATTGAAGAGCTCATCCATTCGATCCAGAAACTCGTCGGTCGAATCGTCTCCCCGCTCGTACCGCTTGACGATATCGATCACCAGCGGTTGATAGTAGCGACGGTTGTCCGGACTGTCGATGCCCAGCGTCTGGAGGAATGCCTCGGGGTGAATATAGACGAGCACGTTCCCCAGATCGAACAGGATGAATGTGGGCTTTCTACTAGCCACCGGCTACTTCGCTGACTGTGTTTGGAGCACCTTGACCACGGCTGAGTAGTCCTCTTTGCCGAAACCTTCGCGTTGCGCCTCAACAAATAGCCGCTGCGCGACTTCTATGGCCGGAAGTGGCGTGCCAGCTTCCCTGGCCGCGTCAAGCATGAGGTTGATGTCCTTTAACATATGCTCGAGAAAGAAGCGCGGCGTGAAGTTACCGCTGAGGATGGAGGTCCCCTTCCTCTGATAGGTTGGGGAGTTGAGCTGAGATTGGCCGATGACTTCGAGCAGCGTACGGGGATCAACGCTCGCTTTCTGAGCGAAGACGAGCGCCTGAGCGAGCGTCGTGATCATCCCCGCGATGAAGAGGTTGCAGAGGAGCTTCATGTGCGATGCCTGGTCAGCGCGGTCGAATCTCCAAATCTGCTTCCCCAAAAGGTGGAGCAGCGGCTCAACGCGCCGGTATGCTTCTTCGTCCCCGCCGGCGAACAGGAGCAGGGTTCCATCCGCCGCCTGCGGGATGCTGCCCAGCACCGGCGAGTGAAGAAAGAAGCAACCCGCTGCCCGATAGCGTTGGGCAAGATCGCGGGT
>CAYZRX010000085.1:0-1225 GCA_964480945.1 uncultured Ignavibacteriaceae bacterium
ATCTTGGTGGCGATGAACGAGGCTCCCCAGACGACGACAGCAAATGTGGCCTTGGAGAGTGCAGCGAGATGAGCGCGATTTTGCGTCATGCTAGCGATTGAACAAGGGATCCATCGACAAGGGAGGGGAGGAAGGACATCGGATCAGACGTGTGCTGTTGGCTGTGTGCGTGAGCAACAGCAGCAGGCGATCGGATGATAATCGATGACCGTTCCGTAACGATCGAACTCGAAATGGCAGCATTCCATGAGCAGGTCCCTGAGCATCGCCCGCGCGCGCTGCACGCGGGATTTTGCACCGGAGATCGATATGCCCAGCCGATCGGCAAGATCCTTCTGGGAAAGTCCCTCGTACTCGGTGAGAAGCAATGCCTCCCGGTAATGGGAGGGAAGGGAGTCGATCATCTCTCTGATTCCCGGAGAGAGTTTTTCGATCGCGCTTTCCTCCGGAGGCATATCGTACGGCTCGAAAGCGGCCGTGAACTGCTCGGCGGGTCGCTGCGTCCGATAGTGGTCAGTAATGGCGTTGCGTGTAATCTGAAAGACCCAGCTCTCGAGCTTCGTCTCGTCCTGGAGCGTTTCAAACCGCGAATGGATCTTCAGGAAGACGTCTTGAAGAATGTCACCCGCCGCCGAGGCATCAGAAACGCGGCTTTGAATGAATTGCCGAAGCCGTCCTCCAAAGGATTTGAGCAAGTCTTCGGTTGAATGATGGTTCTGGTTCATGCTCGGGAAATGCGCTTAACCTCGATGTCCTTTCCGATCATACGACCGGGAAAGTTTCTCCACCAGGCTGGCTTTCACCAGGGGCCACTCAGAATCGGTGATGCTAGAGTATACCGAATGCCGAATCCGGCCGCTGGACGTGATCATGTGATTTCGAAAAACCCCTTCCTGCTTCGCTCCGATGCGCTCCAGGGCTACCTGTGATTGATTGTTGAGCGAATCCGTCTTGAACTCCACCCGGATGCAGCTGAGAGTCTCAAAAGCGTGCCGCAGCATCAGGTATTTCGCTTCCGTGTTGATCGGCGTGCGCTGCCACGGTCGCGCGATCCACGTCCAGCCGATCTCAAGCCGGCGATGGTCCCTTTCGATGTTGGCGAATCTCGTGCTTCCCACGACCTTGCCCGTCGCCCGCTCAATCGTGGCGAAGGGAAGCGCGACGCCGCGGCTCTGCAACTCCAGGGAGGTTTCGATATACTTGCGCATCTCCTCCGGGGTCCGGA
>CAYZRX010000085.1:1325-10565 GCA_964480945.1 uncultured Ignavibacteriaceae bacterium
CATCGACCAGCGTGGCTACCTCTCTCCCAAGAAGGTCGAACACTTTGAGCGACACAAATTCCTCGTCGGCAGTTTGGAATTCGAGATTTGTGGTAAGGTTAAAGGGATTCGGATAGTTCTGTTCTAGCGCAAACGTGACGGGAGGAGGGGCTGGCGGGGGTGGAGGAGAGAATTTGCCGCCGCGTAGTGCGATCCATTTGGATTTTGCAGCGTCCGCGTTCTGTTGAATGTTCGCGAGTGAGCTATCGCCGACGACGAGAGCGAAGCCAACGATGACCGAATCGCCGGGATTGATGGTGTACGGGCCTGAGGAGATAACATGGTGGATATCAGCCGGTCCGGCAGACGTCTGCCCGAACCCTGCGCTGATCCAGCTCCATTTCCCCGCCCGTGAGAGGTCGATGTTCATATCGTTGACGAGAGATCGGAAGGAAGCGGCGCTATCGAGAGCGCGTATGCCGACGTACACACTGTCTTGTCGACTCGAATCAAAACAGTAGCCCAGACTTCTGGCGGCGTCATAGCGCGATACATCACTGCTGAAATCCCCCAGATCCCAATCAAGAAAGATGCCCGCGTAGAGGTTCGTCAGCTGTATGGCGCCCTTGTTCTTGATGTCGTATCGGAGAAGGAGATACTTTGAGTTTACCGGGTCGGAATATGCGTACGAATACATGCTGACCTGAAGATCGATCTGGTTTGCGGGCGCGGCGCCGCTATCCGTGAAAGTCGTCCAGCCGTCCTGCTGCGATACCAACCCTGGTGTTGTGAGCGTGTAGAAATTGTTTGAGACGAAATCTTGATCCTGCTCGCCCAGTGGAGAGTCGTTCCGCACGACGTCCACGATCGTCGTATCGGACGTTCCGATGATGAGTCCTCCTTCATACAGGTCATTGACTCCATGGAAGATGAAGCCGACACCCTGCGTGTTGTCGGGGAAGTCATAGAAGCCGAGCCGACCGTTGTTGGTGAGGGTCAATTCGATGGCATTGATGTCATGTGTCGCATACGTCGGGTTGACGAGGATCGAGATCGTCTCGATATCAGAGTATGAGCCATCGGTGAAGGTTAGCTGGAGCTTGGCGGTTTGGCTCGGAGGAACGGTCGTATCGACCTGAACAAGGAACGGAGAGAGGGCGTTGGATGCACTGTCGAGCGTCCCAAGGGAGGGAACAGCAAACGCTCCTTGCGGTACCGTCAGGTAGGCAGAAAGGCTTGTCAGTGTGATCGTCGCAGAGAGCGAGGTTGGGGCAAGGTAGTTCCTTACAACGCATGTCACATTGAGGGTCTCACCCGGCTGAGCAATTCCGTTTCCGTTGCCCCCCGGAGGTGGATCTGTCACGGCGAAAGATTGGAGCCGGACAGACGGGATGGTTGTATCGGTGAGCGCTCTCAGCGCGTTGATCCGCCCGTGGCCAAGCTGGCCGAAATAGGTCAGGTTGTGGGCCGAGATGTCATCGCAGCCGACGCGGACCTGCTCGCCCGCTTGCAGCGGGCTGAGCTCCGGGTGTTGGGATCTCACAAGTGCCGCAACCCCCGCGGCAAGCGGCGTCGCCATCGATGTGCCGCTGAGGTACGCATACCCGGTGGGGTATGTACTCGTTGGCAGGATAGTGCTCACAATGCCGTCACCCGGTGCGCAGACATCGACAAAGTCTCCGAAGTTGGAATAGAATGACTTCCGGTCGCTTTGATCCGTCGCGGCAACGCCGAGGACCCCCTGGTATCCCGCCGGCGAGAAGAATGCATCCGAGCCGCTGTTCCCCGCCGCGGCGACGACCAGGGCCCCCTGCTCCGTTGCGTAGTCGATGATATCCTGCTCAAACTGCGATCCTCCCTCGCCGCCCCAGCTGCAGTTGATGACCTTCGCTCCCATGTCCGCCGCGTACACAATCCCCTCATCGCCGGCGATGATGTATCCCTCCCCGCTGGCGCGAACGTCGTCATCGGCAGAACATTTGACTGGGAGAATCCTGCACTTGAACGCGACGGAGGCCACGCCGATACCGTTATCCGTTACCGCCGCTGCGATCCCTGCAACGTGCGTCCCGTGGTTGTTGTTATCTGCCGTCGGTGCGGGATCGTTATCCCCTTGCGGGCTCTCCCATCTGGCCCCGACGAGATCCCACCCATGCACATCATCAGGATAGCCGTTGTGATCGTCATCGATGCCATTGCCCGGTGTTTCGCCGGGGTTTGTCCAAATGTTCGCCGCGAGATCCGGGTGGTGCCAATCGACACCGCTGTCGACGATCGCAATGACGACCGTCGAGTCGCCGGCCGTGATATCCCAGGCGGCGGGCGCATTTATCTTCTGCAGATTCCACTGATCCAGATAGAGCGAGTCATTTGGGGGGAAAGAAGTATGAGCGACAGGGTAGATAAACCAAGGTTCTGCATATTGCACATCCGGGAGCTTCGAAAGCTGTTCGGCCACCGTAAATGGATCGTTGGGCGACGAGAAGGTGACAACGTAGATGAGAGACAGGTCGACCTGGCCGGTTTTCGGGGGGGAGGATTGAAAAGGAAACATCTGCTTCGCAGAAGTCACCGATGCGTACGAGAGAACTCGGTCGATCGACGGGATTCCGAAGGCACCCTTTGAAAGCGATGTCAGTGTCTGCGGCATCAGTTTCACGATCACCCGGTCGGGGAGATATTGGCTGTTCGTGCGGTTCTTCAGCACGATTCCCGGCGCATAGTCGAGTGGGAGCGACTTGATGATCGCCCGCCCACTCTTCTTGGCTTCTCCGAACGCGAGGCAGAAAGTGAAGATAACGCAGAGGATAACACTCAATGTGAGTCGTCTCATGGTGCTCCTGATGAAACAATGCTCAACAGCAATTCTTCCCTGATTCCGATCTACGGTCTCTCATTGTTCCTTCCATTCCGGAATTCGTCCGGGCGTCCAGGGCGCGCCGGCCGCTTCCATTGCCTTCTCCAGCTTGGAGACATCGACTTCAACGAGCTCCCGCAGCTTCGCGAGCTCTTGCGTCAGTTCCTGGGATGCGATGGCATACGCGTCCTTATCCGTCTGTGTGGGCGCAGCGGTCGACATTCTCTCATTCCCCACGACTCCGTTGACGCGTTCGCTGATGGAGGGAGGAACATTCTCGTTTCGTGCAGCCATCGTGCGATCGCCTCGGAGGGCTTGAAGGATTTCGTTCAGGCGCCCTTCGATTGTGAAGGCATCCTTCTGGAGGCCTTCACCTGCTGCCGGCGTTTCCTGGAGCGCTCGCTTCATCAAGCCGAGTCGTGTCTGGAGCTCGGTAGCCGCCTGAACTGCTCCGTAGGTTGCCCCTTGCAGGCGCGCGACCTTTTCCTGGAACTCGACCAGCATCTTCCGATCCTCCGGCACCATCCCGGAAACTCCCTCAACATAAACAGTTAAGCTCTGAGGCTCTGTGAGCGGCGTCGTCATGCCGTCCACGCGTTTGGCGACGAACGCCTTGTACGTGCCGGGCATAACCAGCGGCCCCGAAGGCCCGCCCTCCCCACCGCCACCGCGCCGCTGCGTTTGCAGCATTGGCGCCGGCCATCGCAAATCCCATGTCACTCGCTGCATGCCGGGTGCGTTCGCTCCGGCTAGCCGCCGAACGACGTTCCCCGACGCGTCGGTCACCGTGAGGATGATTGCCGGCGGCTCCTCCTCGTCTTCGGCTCGCAGCTGCTCTGGCGTCGGATAGGGGAGCGTAATCCCCTTCTTCTCTGCTTCCTTCTCTGCCTCCTGGCGGAGGTCCTTCTTGGTTTTCAGCCGCTCCTTCAAATAGTAGGTGAGCGTGGCGCCAAACGGGGGATTCGGTGCGGTGAAGAAGCTCTCTCCCTGGGATGCCTTGCCTCGCCCGCCGAGGGGATGCGACTCGATGTACATCATCGCGTCTTTCACGGGGAAGGAAACACATTCCTTCGTCAGCATCTCGCGCTGCAGCTGCCGCAGCGGCGTGTAATCGTCGAGGACGTAGAATCCCCTGCCGAAGGTCGCGAGGACAAGATCGTTTTCCCTCTTCTGGATGGCGAGATCGCGGACGGCAATCGTCGGCAGGCCGCCTTTCAGCCGGATCCACTTCTGGCCGCCGTCGATCGTGAAGTACAGGCCGAACTCCGTCCCCGCAAACAGCAGGTTCGAGTTAACGTCGTCTTCGGCGATTGCCCAGACCGTTCCGTTCACGGGAAGATTCCCTACGACCGATTTCCAGGTCCGCCCGGCATCAGTGCTCTTGAGGAGGTACGGTTTGAAATCCGACTGCTTGTGATTATCGAACGCGGCGTAGACCGTCCCAACCTCGTGCTGGGAAGCAAGGATGCGGCTGACGTACGTTGTCTCCGGGACTCCTTGGAATTTTTCGATCCGCCTCCACGTCGCCCCGCCGTCCTCCGTCACATTGATAACCCCATCGTCCGTGCCGACGTAGAGGAATCCTTCTTTCTTTGGCGATTCGGAGAGTGCGGTGGCGTTGCCGTAGAACGAGGTCGACGCGTTCTTCGCAACGGCGTCGGGACCCCAGATCTTTCCCATCACCGGGAGCTTGTTCCGGTCGATACCGCGCGAGAGTTCACCGCTGATGGCTTTCCACGCGTTCCCCTGATCCTCGCTGCGGTAGAGCCTGTTGGCGGCGAAGTAGAGACGTGTGTGGGAATGGGGGCTGATGAGGATCGGCGAATCCCAGTTCCAGCGAAGCGATTCCTCGCCTTTCCCGGGCTGCGGTTGGATGCCGAGCTCCTGGCCCGTGCGGCGATCGTACCGCACCAGACCACCGTACTGGCTCTCGCCGTAGACGGTATTCGGATCTTCCGGATCGACCCGTGCCTGAAACCCGTCCCCGCCGGTCACGATGAACCAGTCGGTGTTCGTAATGCCCGACGCGCTGCGCGTTCGGGAGGGTCCTCCGAAGGTGTTGTTGTCCTGCGTACCGCCGTAGACGTTGTAGAAGGGCGTCGCGTTGTCGACAGTGACATCATAGAACTGAAGGGTGGGAAGGTTGCTTAAGAACCTCCAGTTCTGTCCGCGATCGAAACTCTCATACACACCACCATCGCAACCGACGAGGTAATAGTCGGTGTTGTCGGGGTCGATCCACATCGCGTGGTTGTCTACATGCTTGGAGCGTTCTCCGAGACGTGTGAACGTCTTTCCGCCATCGTCCGTGACCATCAGGAACGTGTCCATCAGATAGACGCGATCGACATCCTTGGGGTCGGCGACGATGGTTTGGTAGTATTGCGGACTGCCGGCGAGATAGTCGCTCCGCTTCTCCCAACTGGCGCCGTAGTCGGTTGAGCGAAAGAAGCCGCTTTTCTTCTCGGCGGCCTCGATGGTGGCACAGACAATCCGCGGATCGACGGGTGATACCGCCAGACCGATCCGGCCCAGATCGACACTGGGGAGTCCGTTCTTCAATTTGGTCCACGTCGCGCCGGCATCCGTCGATTTGTAGATCGCAGATTCCGGCCCCCCGTCGATGAGCGTCCAGACGTGACGCCGCCTCTGGTAGGAGGCTGCATAGAGAACATCGGGGTTCCTTGGGTCCATGACCACGTCGGTGACGCCGGTATTCTCGCTGATCGACAAAATGTCCTTCCATGTCTTTCCGCCGTCGGTGCTCTTGTAGAGCCCCCGGTCTCCACCGGGTCCCCAGAGAGGTCCTTGCGAGGCGACGTACACAATATTGGAGTTGCGGGGGTCGAGAAGGATTCGGGCGATGTGCTCGGAGTTCTTCAGCCCTATGTTCTTCCACGACTTTCCACCGTCGTCGGACCGGTACACGCCGTCGCCGTACGAAACGCTCCGCTGGCTGTTGTTCTCTCCGGTTCCGACCCACACCACGAGCGGGTTTGCCGGGTCGAGTGTGATTGTCCCGATGGAGTATGATCCCTCATTGTCGAAGATGGGCGTCCAGGTTGTACCCGAGTTTGTCGTTTTCCAGACGCCGCCCGATGCCACGGCGGCATAGTACTCGCTGTGGTTCCTCGGGTTGACAGCGAACGCGGCCACGCGCCCGCCTGCCGTGGCCGGCCCGATTGATCGCAGCTTCAAGCCGTTAAACGTCGCGGTGGACATCGGGTCCTTCTTGGCCTCTTCTTTCGCCGATGGAGACGAGGCTCTCTTTTGTCCGAATGCAGGTGATGAAAGAACGAGAAGGGCAAGCAGAAGGGGTAACAGGGATTTCATGGCGAGTCTCCTCGAAGAATGAACAGAATCACCGAGCGTCGGCATCCCGGGAATTGGCCGAAGAGCGCCGAACGAATGCACAGAATGTAGGCACAATCGAAAACGGAAGCAACAGCGGATGAAAGGATGAACCGGAGGGCTAACGTCTGGAGTGGAGGGAAAGGAGATGATGGAATTGGACAGAGAGAATCGTACCTGACCTTATCAATTCAACTTGGTTCGACGGAAATCTTGACGCAGTGGGCGGCGCTACCAGGTTGTTGAAAATCAAATTTGTTGGTAGTCAGACATTCTTGTCTGACGCTTCTGCGGATTTTGGACGGGCATAAATGCCCGTCCTACCGAACACTGTTCGGATCCGATCCGGGGGCACTACCCCGTCAGCTTAGAGATCAGATATTCCGCATTGAACTTGAGCAATGCGTACGCCTCGCTGGTGAGGTGTTTGTCTTTCTGTGCCTCCACCTCGTTGAGGAAGGCTTCAAGCATGTTTTTCGCCGCCTTGTTGTTGCCGTGCTCAAGTTGTTTGCGTGCGTTCTCGAGCTTTTGGTCGAGGCTGTTGGCAATGCCTTCGTTGGAGATCCAGCCAAGGGCGAGGGCTTGGTGCTTGTAGGAGATGAGGGTGTCAAGAAACGAAAGGGCGACGAAAGATGCGGGAGGAGAGACTGGTCCGATAGTCTTGCGGGCGACCCGGTTGAAAGGGAATGTCCGAAGTTGCATGAGTTGGAGTGTCAATTCGTACCCGGGTCCTTCATCGGGAAATGCAAGAACGCTTCGCTTTGTTTTTCCCTGAAAGTATGCATTCACGATTGCCGGGAGACCATTACTCTCAATAGCACCTACGAGCCAAGATCGCCCAGGTTTCAAACCACTGTCTCCGTGCCAGTCCCACCGGTGTCCCACGATCAGCTTTTCTTCTTCAATATCGTTCTCCCTGATGCTGCGCCAGCCGTCGGCGGGAGTCCTATCTATCACAAAAATGTTTCTTCCAAACTCTAGCGTGAAATCAATGAGATTCTGACGGCTGCCAATTCCATTCGAGCAGGTGTAATTGTACACAAAACCGTTTGCGCTTCCTGCTTCATAAGCAGTGCAGACCACGCGCGGATCAATCTTGGTTGCAGGCTCGAATAATACAATTACTGCCGAATCTATCTTGTTTCCGTATTCATCTTCGGGGAAGTACTTTATGATGTAGTCCCCACTTACGTTGTCGTAAGTGATCGTGTCACGCTGTGGATAGCAGAGTGAAACAGGTATCGCGAGCGCGAGCAAGAGTCTCCTATTGATACGCATTGCTTGTCCTCCGAAAGGATTATGGCAGTCTTTGCGCTGACTGCCAGTTCCAAAAATATATGTGATAGTGTTCCTTCTCCGGAATACCTTCAAACTCAAGCCGCACCTCATATGCCTTTCCTATCCGCGTGCACAAGTTTTCGAAATCAGATCTGTTCGTGTCGTATGTCCCATTTCCGTTCGCATCGAATTTGAGAGGCTCACCAATGTCATGGCGACCGTTGTCATTGATATCATCCTCAGAATCGAAAATATCATCCGCGTGGATTGTAGAACTCCTTACGTCGACGTCTTTCCCGAATCGATGGAACTCATGATTCGAATTCCCAACCCAGAAACCCGAGATATCAAATCTGCCCCCCAGAGGTAAACTGATATCATTTACCCGAATTGTCAAGTCGCTTGCGAAAAGACGGTGGTAGTTCGCAGCGATCGAATCTATGGCCTGTAGCGTCAATAGTGCCCCCCAGTGATTGTTGTCCGGGGTCCGACAGCCTTGATGCGCGTTGTCATCGCGTGGACCATGATGGTTGCACGTCCCGCCAATTTTCAGATAGTTTGGGCTGTCAGGTAATGGTTCCAAATCCGGCACGCGCTCCACAATCGAGAGCGTATCCCACAGCAACTCGTTTTCGAGGGATCCCACTCGCATCTTCATCCTGTCTCCAAATCTTGAGGCAACATACGTATAGGAGGCCCTGCCATTTGACTGGGTCTCTTCCTCTATTGGGTTGGCTCGCGTATTGGGTGTCGTCTGTGATGATACAAAGTGTCCGTAATTCTCAAAATCTCCCCTCTCCCTTCTGGAAGGTTGATCGCCGTGATCGTGTCCGCCCGAGCCATCGACGTAATCAGTCTCGAGATGGAATCTGTGTCCAGAGACCGCCAAACCAGCTCTTGTCAGTTGTATCTCCAGCAGCGTTGTGTTGTCCGAATGTGGATTGGTTGGACTTGCGGGTGGCAGAAGCGGCCAGATCTCGCGAGGTCCATGCAGTACTATCTTCAGCGTCTGCTCCAACACCGCAATCTCCTTTTCTCCCTTCTTCGTCTCATCCCCTTGCCACGCCACCCGGATCTTTGCCACCTCCCTGACGGCAGGATCCTTCTTCACCGCAGCAAATCGAATCTGGCCGCTCCTGGCATCGGCGTATGTGATGTCCCCTAGCGTCGGCGGCTCGGTTTTCACCGTATCCCCGTTCTTGTTGATGAAGGTGCCGTACTGACCATTCTCGATCACGGTGAAGAACAACTTCTCGTCGTCGTCGAACACGACATCCTGGTCATTGATGTCTTTGGCCTGGACGAAGATCTTCGATGTCTCGGTGAACGCGATCTCGTCGTGCTCGAGCGTTATGGCAAAATGATCCGGAACCCTCCGCCTCACCTTGAAGCTCTTCTCCAGCACGATGTTTGCACTCGTGGCTGTAATCACGACCATCCCCTCACTGCCCTGCGGCGGATCGCCATTCGCCAGATAGCTGAACGTGTTGAACTCAGACGCTTTCTTCGTCACTTTCTTCCCCAGGTCATTCCCACTGTTGTCGACGAAGGACCCGAACTCGCTGCCCGATGTGATCTCCAGCGTGATCGGTACCTCCGGATGCCAGACGCTCGTAAGGCATGGAGTTGGGGATGAGAAAGGGGCCGCACCGAACCGGTTTGCATCGCCATACCAGATCTCATCGCTGCCCGATAGCGTAAATCCCGAATACAGCCAGAGCGGCTGATCCGTCATCAGCCTGCACCCGGTCGGGCAGTTGACCGGGAAACTGACC
>CAYZRX010000085.1:10665-14709 GCA_964480945.1 uncultured Ignavibacteriaceae bacterium
AAGGAGGATGAGAAATACCAATACGGTGCGTTTCATACTCTGTGGCCTCCGAGAGATGGGAGGACGGTGACTTCGCGGCAGGTAAACTTGTAGCAAATATATGAATATTTTCACGAATATGTCAATGGAAAAAAGCGCTGAAAACGAAGCCGGCCCGGAGTTCTTCACTGGCCCGAACAGGCTGTGGCCAACAATGAACTGCAACCGAGAACCGCGTTCTCGCTGTCAATACCGAGTATCTCGGAGGCGGTTTCTCATCAGTGGCTGCGTTGATTTTGCCGAATAATTCTCTACATTGGCGTCCCAGGTTTGCAGGCCCGTCCTCCACCTTGACGCGAGATGACAAAAGGATCGCCCATACCACGTCGCAAATTCCTCAAACGGACTGCTTTGGGTGTCGCGGCCCTCTCTGCCGCAAAAGTCTTTCCATCGAATTCCCTCTTCCCCCAGCTCGATGACCGAATACCGAAGGATCTTCACTACTTCTCTCCAAAGGAATACCTCATCTTCCAATCGATTGCCGACCGGATCATAGGCCAGCCCCTTCAAGCCGGTCCAACTGCGGCAGACGTCGGCGTAGCGGCGCGCGCCGACCAGTTTCTTGGAAAAGCCGATCCCGAGGTCCAGGATCAGTTCCATCAGCTGCTGACCGTTTTCAACGCGCCTTTCTTCACCTTCCTCTTTGATTTTCGGTTTTCGAGTTTTCTCAACATGTCGCCGGAGGATAAGGATTCCTACCTCGAGGATTGGATGACAAGCTACCTGAGCTTCCGGCGCACCGGATTTCAGGCGCTGAAGCGCATCTCGCTCAGCATGTTCTACACAGACAGCCGGTCCTGGCCGGAGATCGGCTATGAAGGCATGTTCCTCCCGGAGGACCGCAAATGATCGTCCGCGGTGCCGATATCAAGGGTCCCGTGCGCGAAAGCGCCGACGTGTGCATCATCGGCTCGGGATGCGGGGGAGGGGCGAGCGCGAAGGTGCTTGCCGAGGCGGGAAAGAAGGTCATTGTCCTCGAAGAAGGCGGCCATTACACTTCAAAGGACTTCGACTCCACAGAAGAGACCGCGTACCAAAACCTCTATCAACAACGGGCGGGCCAGGCCGCCGACGACCTGTCGGTGACGGTCCTTCAAGGACGCTGCGTCGGCGGCAGCTCGACGGTCAACTGGACGACGACGCTTCGCACGCCCGAGTTCGTGCTTGAGACGTGGAAGCGGGATCACGGTGTTCGGGGGCTGTCACGAGAGGAATTGGAGCCGTACTTCGAAAGGGTTGGGCGTTACCTCAACGTGCACGAGGAGCCCAATGAGAACCACAATCCGAACAACCGCATCATTCTGGATGGAGCGAGGAAGCTCGGCTACCGTGCCCGCGCGGTTGGCAGGAACACAAAGGACTGTGTCAAAGCCGGGGCGTGCGGCCTTGGCTGCCCGTACGATGCGAAGATGTCTGTCGATATGACGTACATCCCCGATGCGGTCAAAGCGGGCGCGACCGTCTTTGCGGACTTTCGTGCGAACACGATTGAAGTGGCAGGCAAACAGAAGCGTGTTCATGGCGTTGTCTTCGATCCGGAGACTCATGGAGCCAAAACGGATTTTGTCATTGAGGCGCCCGTTGTGATCGTTTCTGGATCGGCTATCAACTCGCCGGTGGTTCTGCTCAAATCGGAGCTGGCCAATTCGAGTGGCCAGCTGGGAAGAAACCTCACCTTTCACCTTACGTCGGCTGTGCTGGGAATGTATGACAGCGTGATTTACGGGGCGGGCGGAATTCCTCAGTCCGCTATGTGCGACGAGTTCCTGAACAAAAACGGGGATGGCGGCGGCTTTTGGTTTGAAGCCGTGCCCATCTATCCCACCCTCGCCAGTCTTGCATTGCCCGCATTCGGCTCATTTCACCGCCAGATAATGCGAAACTATCCCCACATCGGAGCGTCTATTGTATTGGTCAAGGAAATCGATTCCAGCGGACGCGTGACGGTGAACGACTACGGCCGGGCGTCGATCTCATACTCCCTCCGGGGAAGAGACCTTGCGTACCTCAAACAGGGACTTGCCGTCGCTGCGCGGATGCATTTTGCAGCAGGAGCTACGAGGGTGATGACGCTTCATACGACGCCGACGGAATTTCATTCGGTTGGGGAGATTGAGAACAAGCTTGCGGAGTCCAACTGGGGGACGAACGAAATCGCTCTTTACAGTGCACATCCGCTCGGGACCTGTCGAATGGGAGAAGATCCGACGCACTCCGTGGTCGATTCCCACTGCCAGGCCCACGATGTGAAGGGATTGTTCGTTATTGACGGGAGCGTGACGCCCACTTCGCTTGGGGTGAATCCGCAGATGACCATTCTCGCGATTGCAGAGAAGAGCGCAGAGTGGCTGAGAGACAATTTTACAAACGTGACCGAGTAAGGTCTTGCCTCCCTGGAGTGAGTCGAGCAATACTGAAGGCTCAATCTTCTCGGCTCAAATGGTGCCGATCTATCGGAGGGTTTCATGCGTGAAAGAAAAGACCCTGCTGCCGTACAAGACTACTATCCAGAGGATGTCGCCCACTGTTTCGGATGCGGCCGGTTGAATGATCACGGCCATCAAATCAAGACCTACTGGGAGGGAGATGAGGCCGTGGCCCGTTTCACGCCGAAGCCGTATTACATAGCTATTCCCGGGTACGTCTACGGGGGATTAATTGCCTCCTTGATAGACTGCCACAGTATGGGCACTGCTGCAGCTGCCTCCGAGAGGGCTGCTGGCCGCGAGATTGGGGATGCACCCGCACCCCGTTTTGTAACTGCTGCGCTGCATGTCGACTACCTCCGGCCGACGCCGCTCGGGCCGGAGTTGGAGATCCGGGGTCGTGTGAAGGATCTGGGCGAACGAAAAGTGCTTGTGGAAGCCACTGTATCAGCGAACGGCACGGTCACTGCGCGTGGCGAAGTGGTGGCCGTCCGCATGCCCGAGACCATGGGCTTGCGGCCGTCTGCCTGAGGTGAGCATTAGTCCAATGTTGCATCTGCGCTGATACTTGTGGCTGAAAAGTCTCAGCGGATGACGCGAGGATTCACGCTGTAGCGAGGAAGCGCACTCGCGGAGTTCAACTTTCCCAAACGAAAACCGTGAGGAGATGGAGAGACCACTTAAAGCTTTCGGTGAGGGCATCACACGAAATTGTTACCAAGGCTGGAAAATTGAGGATCATCGAATCAGATGTGACGACTGAAGTTGACGGCTGCATGCCTGAGCGAGCGTCCGGACTGGAAGCAATCAACGATCATTCTCGATTCTAATCCTAGATCACTGAATGATGATCTACCTCCAGTGTTCAATGTGCTCTCCATCATCGCTGCTCTCTCGGTGGATGGTTAACTTTTCCCTGGAGTGATCTGTTTCACGCAAGTCAATCGGTGGGAGGATACGTACTCGTGGAGTCTCCGCGGCTCAAGAAAATCCTTCTTGTCGAAGATGAGGAGAGTCTGGTCAGCATCATGGCCAGCGTCCTCCAAGACGAAGGCTTCACTGTGAAGACACTGTTCAGTGCAGAAGAAGCCCTCCAGCTGAATGGATCATTTGCTCCCGATCTGATTATCTCGGACATCCGTATGAAAGGGATTGATGGGTTCACGATGTTCGAGACTATGAGAGCCCTTGAGCGTTTCCGGAACGTCCCCTTCATTTTTCTCACCGCCATTGATGATCGGTCGAGCCAGCAGCGGGCGCTGAAGCTTGGAGCGACCGCCTACATTACAAAGCCTTTCGATGTGGACGAGCTCCTGGGGGTTGTCAAGAAAGCGCTGCCTGCCTCTTAGATATCATCGTCTTCCGCTGCACCGCGCCCAGCACGCGTGTCGTCGCTCTTCAATGTTCCCATCGAAATCTGCCCTCTCGTACCCCTTTCCGTTTGCCATAGCCACGGTTCCGAGCGTCAGAGACCCGGTCCAGCGGATTCCCCTGGCAGATCGGCGGGAGACGACAGAACGGGCTGATGACCGCCCCTTCAGCGCCCTGGGAACGACCGGAGGCCGGTTTTCCGTTTCAT
>CAYZRX010000086.1:0-14476 GCA_964480945.1 uncultured Ignavibacteriaceae bacterium
TCTTCTCGATGAGCTTGATCACCTTCTTGATGTATGCAAGGTCCATTGGCATTCCGGGTTTGTTGTGGGACACTTCGGTTTCACCTCACGCGGCGCCCTGTTGGAGAGGAGTCGCAGTCGCGAGCCCCCATCTCAGTTTTTCACTCGTTCCAAATATCCGCCCGTCCGGGTGTCGACGCGGATAATATCCCCCTCATTGATGAAGAGCGGAACGTTCACGGTAGCACCGGTTTCGACCTTCGCGGGTTTGGTGGCGCCGCTCGCTGTGTCCCCACGAACGCCGGGCACGGTCTCGACAACCTTCAATTCCACGTTGAATGGAATCTCACAGCCCATGATGTCGGTCCCGACCATAAAGAGTTGAACCGTCTCCCCTTCCTTCAAGAATTTTGCTCCTTCCCCCAGAACCACTCCAGAGACTGGCATCTGCTCATAGTTCTCCTTGTCCATGAACTGATAGCTCGCACCGTCATGGTAAAGGTAGGTAAATTCCTTTTGCTCGAGGCGGACCTCTTCAACCTCCTCGCCCGATCTGAACCGGTTCTCCGTAACGCGCCCGCTCTTCAAGTTTCGAAGCTTTGCCTGAACGAAAGCCCGAAGATTTCCAGGAGTCCGGTGTATATACTCCTCGATCCGATGCAACTCGCCGTTGAATCGTATGACCATGCCAACTCTGAAATCCGTCGTTGTCGCCATAAAATCCTGCAAAATCCTCACATTTTTCGTCAAAACTGAACGATTTCTCAGCAAATTGGGCTGAAATTATACTGAAAAGTGGGTCTAATGTCAAGCCAAATCGTCCGACAATATCCTGCATTTCTTGCCGGCCAGGGAGGCCCAGAAGGGGGTGCTTGGCACCCGGACTCGGGCGGGCTCGAGTCAAGGACGCTTGAGATCGATTTTCTCCCGTGCTTGATGTTCCGTCAGATCGTACTCCGGTTGAACCGGCCGCAGTCTTTCCTTGTTGTCCTTCTGAGCCATCAGTTCAATGTTTCTTCTCAGGGCGCTTCATGGTATATTTTCAGCACACTTCCCCAAATTCTTTCCCCTGGAGTTAGAGAATGCTCTCAGATATCCATAAAATTCGCCATCACGCCACGATTCTCGGTTCGATCGGTCAAACCCCCCTCGTAAAGCTCAACCGGATCAGCCGTGGGTATAAACCTCAGATTTTCGCCAAAGTCGAGTCCCTCAATCCGGGTGGATCCGTGAAGGACCGAATCGGGGTCGAGATGATCGAAGATGCCGAGCGCGCGGGCAGGCTGAGGCCCGGCGGTACCATCGTCGACGCCACGTCGGGGAACACGGGGATGGGGCTGGCGATCGCCGCGGCCGTGAAGGGCTACAAGTGCGTGTTCACTATGCCGGACAAGATGAGCATCGAAAAGATCCGGCTTCTCCGTGCATTCGGTGCCGAGGTCATCATCACTCCCACCGCTGTCCCCCACGACTCGCCGGAGAGTTACACGGAGGTGGCGAAGCGCATCGTCCGTGAGACGCCGAACGCGATCCTCGCCAACCAGTACTACAACCCTAAGAATCCGGAGGCGCACTACAAGACAACCGGGCCGGAGATCTGGGAACAGACCGGCGGGCAGATCGACTACTTCGTGTGTGGGATGGGCACCGGCGGAACGATCAGCGGCACGGCCAAGTTCCTGAAGGAACAGAATCCGAGTGTCAAAGTGATCGGCGTGGACCCAAAAGGGTCTGTCCTCCGTGACTACTTCTACACGAAGAAGATCTCGCCTGAATTCAAGACATACATGGTCGAAGGGATCGGCCAGGACTTCGTACCGGGTACTCTGCAGTTTGAATTCTTGGATGATGTCGTCGAGGTGTCGGACAAAGAGTCGTTTCTCATGGCCCGCAGGCTCACGAGGGAAGAGGGGATCTTCGTCGGCGGCTCGTCCGGGACAGCGATGGCGGGAGCTCTGAAGATTGCTGAACCTCTCTCCGAGAAGGTTGTGATGGTCGTGCTACTGCCGGATACCGGCGAGCGATATCTGAGCAAGATCTACAACGACGATTGGATGAAGGAGAATCGATTCCTGGTTCCGGAGAAGATCACCATCCGCTACGTCCTTGAGGGAAAACAGGGGGTGCCAAAACTCGTCTCGGTCGATCCGGTGACCACGGTTCGCAAGGCCCTCGATCTCATCAAAGAGCACAATGTTTCACAGCTGCCGGTGATCGACAAGGGTCAATCCGTTGGGAGCGTGGAAGAGAGCGATCTGATGAGTGCGGTTCTCGGCAACCCCGCCCTGTTCGATGCTCCGGTCAGCTCCATGATGAAATCGCGGTTCCCCGAGGTGCATATGGACGAGTCGATCAACCAGGCCATCGCGCTCCTTTCGAAGAAACATCCTGCCGTCCTCGTGCGCGACGATGGCAGCATCGCCGGAATCCTTACTCGGTTTGACGTCATCGAATACATGTCACGCTGATACTCACGGATGGACACAGATGACCACAGATGGGCACGCCGAAAAGAAGACGAATGAGCCACTTCTGTACGGGGATTTAACACAGAAAATCATTGGTGCGGCCTTCGATGTACACAACACGTTGGGAAAGGGCCTTATCGAAAAAGTCTACGAGAACGCGCTCGCCGTGAGACTTCGGGAACTGGGATTAACCGCTGAACATCAGAAGGTAGTGCCGGTCTACTTCAGCAACCAAAAGGTCGGCGAGCAAATCGTTGATCTGCTGGTAGATGATCGAGTGATCGTCGAGACCAAGGCCGTGGATCGCTTGATGAAGGGCCATGAGGCTCAGCTGCTTGGCTACCTGAAGAACACTCGGTTTCAGCTAGGCCTCCTCATCAATTTTGGCGCCCGGGTAGAGTTCAAGAGACTGATCTTCACAGATCAGAACAAACGACAATAGATGGCCGCGCTCAACCTCGATTCAAAGCAAGGTCGGCCAATCGTTTCATTTCCTCATCATCACCCTCATCGTGACAAACGTGATCATCCGCGAGCATCTGTGACCATCCGCGATCATCAGCGAGTATCCGCGTCCATCAGTGAGCATCCGTGACAAGAGGAGCATCCATGGGCTTTTCGACGAAAGCAATCCACGCCGCCATCGAGCCTGATCCGTCGACCGGGTCGATCATGACGCCGATTCACCTGACCTCCACCTACGTTCAGGAGGGGTTGGGGAAGCACAAAGGGTATGAATATTCACGCGTTTCCAATCCCACGCGGACCGTCCTCGAAAAGAACATCGCAGCTCTTGAGAACGGGAAAGAGGGATTGGCGTTCGCGTCCGGCATGGCTGCGGAGGCCGCAATCTTTCAACTCCTGAAGTCGGGCGATCACGTCATCGCCTCCCGCAATGTGTACGGCGGCACCTACAGACTCGCCAAGCTGGTCCTCAACGACTACGGCCTCGAATTCGATTTTGTGGATACAACCGATGTCGCAATCGTCAGGAGGGCGATCAAGCCCAACACCAAGATCGTGTTTGTGGAGACACCGACAAATCCCACAATGGAGATCGCGGACCTGGCGGCGGTGGCAAAGCTCTGCAAAGCAAGAAAACTGATTTCCGTCGTCGATAACACGTTCGCTACACCCTATCTCCAGAATCCGCTTGATTTCGGGATCGATATCGTCCTTCACAGCGCGACGAAGTACCTGAACGGCCACAGCGATATGCTCGGAGGGCTCGTCGTCCTCAATGATCACTCGCTCACAGAGCGTCTGCGATTCATTCAGAAGTCCGTCGGCGCTATCATGAGCCCATTCGAGGCCTGGATGTGTCTGCGGGGCATCAAGACGCTCGCCGTCAGAATGGCGCGACACGACATGAATGCGCTGGAGGTGGCGGCGTTCCTCAACACGCACCGAAAGGTCAAGAGGATCAACTACCCAGGGCTTCTCTCCCACCGCCAACACCGGCTGGCACAGAAGCAAATGCGAGGGTTCGGAGGGATGATCTCATTCGATCTCGGAAGCCTGGCGAAGGCAAAGAAGCTGCTCAAGTCCGTGCGGCTCTGCTCGCTTGCGGAGAGCCTCGGAGGTGTGGAGACGCTGATTTCACATCCGGCAACGATGACGCACGCGTCTGTCCCGCCGGATGAGCGGAAACGCATTGGAGTCACAGATGGGCTGGTGAGGATCTCCGTCGGCATCGAGGACGTTGAAGATATTATTGCCGACTTGAAGCAGGCATTGGCGCGCGTCTGACATTCCCGAAATGTCAATCTGTGTGTCGAGAGAGATTCCGGGAATGGCACGCGTTAATAGAGCAGGTAATTCTTCCGCATCCGTTCGAACTTCTCGACCTCTTCCTTCCACATCCCCACAATCTTGGCCGGAGGCACTCCGGCATCAATCGACGCGCGTAGCTTCCTTGTCCCTGCGAGCAGGTCGATGTATCTCCCCCTCCATTTCAAGCTATCCGGAAACAACTGCTTTGCCGCGGAGAGGATATAGACCCCGGCTTGCACGGGCTCATAGATATCCCGGTCGATGACGTTCACGAAGATCCCGCTGCACGTCCGCCCTTCATATTTCGGATGGGTCGTGATGTTCTGCAGACTCTGCGGCGTGAACTCGACCGGCTCGAACCGCACGCCTTTCAGTCGATAGGCGTTGAGAGCGTCCGCCCATCGCCGGGCATCAACGAAAGGCGCACCGACGTACTCGAGGGGATGGGCCGTTCCGCGCCCTTCGGAGAGGTTGGTTCCCTCGATGAAGCACGTCCCGGGGTAGACGACAGCGGTCTCGAGCGTCGCCATATTCGGTGAAGGCTTCACCCACCGAAGGCCCGTCTGATCGTACCACATCGTTCGCCTCCATCCTTCCATCTTCACGACCGTCAGCAAAGCCTTCGCTCCGTTCTTCAGCCACCCCTCTTCGTTGAACATCGTGGCAAGCTCGCCGACCGTCATGCCGTGCGCGATGGGAATAGGCTGCAACCCGACGAAGGACCGGAGGGAATCCTCCCGGACGAACCCTTCGACCCAGGTCCCCCGGATAGGATTCGGGCGATCGAGAACGATAAACGGAATGTTATGTTCGGCGGCAGCTTCCATCGCATACGACATGGTGCTGACATAGGTATAGAATCGCACACCGACACCCTGGATGTCGAAGATCAGTACATCGACGCCCTTGAGCATCTCGTCGGTCGGTTTGTTCGTCGCGCCGTAGAGGGAGTACACGGGGACACGAGTTTTGACATCCACGTCGTGTTGAATGCTCGCGCCATCCGGCGCATCGCCGCGAATCCCATGCTCGGGCCCGAACAGCGCCACAAGCTTCGTTCGCTTGTCTTCGAAGAGAGCGTCGGCAAGGTGTTTGCCGCTGGAAAGAAGAGCGGTATGATTCGTAACCAGCCCGACCCGTTTCCCGTCGACCAGCTGGAAGTACTTTTGGAAGAGTAGATCGGCGCCCGTCTTAACCTGTCCGCTGGCGGGCCGGGGAAGGATCAGACAGAGAGGAAGGAGGATAATGCCGATGCGCCTCATGGGAGAGTTCGTAGAGTCCTCGGATGGAAAGAAGCAGAGGTTGCCGCCCGGAGCTTATGTCACGTTCGCGCGAGCGATCGCCCAGGCCGCGATGCTCATCCCGTCCCAAATTTCGCCCGATTGGATGCGCGCATCGATCTCGGACGGCGTGAGTTGATGAAGCTCGAATTCCTCGGTCGCGTCGGGCTGAGCTTCGACTTTCTGGAGCTGCTTCGCGATGTACACGCGGCACCACTCGTTGGTAACACCGTTGAACGGGTTAAACTGGCCGACGTGTTGGAGATCCGAAGACGCAAACCCCGCCTCCTCCGCCAGCTCACGGACGGCCGTCGAGAGGTAGTCCCCCGCCGCCTTCACGCCGCCGCACGGGAACTCGAGGCTCTCCTCATCGCACAGATAGCGATATTGCCTGACCATCACGACCGAGCCATCGTCAAGAACAGGGATGACGAGGCTCGATCCGTTGGTGTGAACGTAGAAGTAGTCCCCGACCTCGCCATTGGGCAGCATGAACGTGTCCTGACGGTACACCCACCAGGGGTTCTTGCCCAGCTCTCGCTGGCTCAGTTTCTTCCATTTTGAGAGTGGCATTGGCAGATTTCAGAGTGTGCCCGCCTGCCTCATTCGACCCTTCGTAGCGGGCAGGGATTGTTGATTGCGGAATGAGGGATGCATGGGGGCTACCTCTCCCCTCTCGAGACGGCTCAGAGGCGTGCTAAACCAATTCGCTCTCAGAGAAGAAAAATGACACTTCGATGCGGCCGTTCTCCGGTGAATCGGACCCGTGGACGATATTCTCACCCTTGTTGTCGGCGAATAGCTTCCGGATCGTCCCTTCGGCGGCTTCCTTCGGATCCGTAGCGCCGATGAGCGCGCGAAAATCCGCAACCGCGTTCTCCTTCTCCAGCGCGATCGGCACGCAAGGGCCGCTCGACATGAACTCAACCAGCCCTTCATAGAAGGGGCGTCCTTTGTGAACTGCATAGAATGCACCGGCAACGTCTCGGGTCAGGCGCACCTGCTTGAGGCTCAACACCTTGAATCCGGCCTTCTGAATACGCCTCAGGACTTCGCCTTGGAGCTTCTTTCGAAGACAATCAGGCTTCAGGATCGCTAGAGTCCGCTCAAGAGCCATATCGACATCGTTTTTCAGTTCGTTGGAGGTATTCTGTTCATTGACAACCTGAGGCCTTCAACCTAGGCCTTGTGCTGATTCCACCATCGCTCCATCACGTCATCCGCGTTTGTCTCGGCACCTTTCTTCTTCCACTTGTCGAAGAAGTAGATATCAGCGCTCGTCGGCGGCGGATTCGGCGCGTCGATCTGCACCCGGACCGGCATCGGGGCCGAGTCACCGACGATAATGGCTTCCCCCTGCCGCAGCGTCGGGATGACGGCGTCCAGGCCGCTGAAGGTGTCCGGCACGAGCCGCCGGATGTAGGCCTGGTCCACCGGATTCAGGAGTCGTAGGATGACGAAGTTATTGCATTGCGAGAGGATCGTCTCCGATATCTCCGACGGTCTCTGGCTTACGATCATGCAACTGACGCCGTATTTGCGCCCCTCCTTCGCAATCCGCTCCACGGTCAGACGGGCCGACCTGGAACCCTGCGCGTTGGCTGAAAGATAGTTGTGAGCCTCCTCAAAGACGAGGAGGATGGGAAGCTCCCGTCGGTTCGGATTCCAGAAATTGAAATCGAACGCAATCCGTGCTATCAGCGCGACGATCGTATTGACGACGTCGAACGGAATCCCCCCCATGTCCATGATGGTGATCTTCGTCTTCCCATCCAGACCGAAGATCATCGTGAGCAGCCCCTTGGCCGATTCGGAATCCGTGCACACCCGCGGCTTGAACATGAACGCGTAGCGCGGATCGTTGATCATGCTGTTCAGCCTCACGAGAAACCGTGTGAACTTGCCATGATGAGGGCCCTCTTTCGCTCCGCCCGTTCCGCCGGTGATCTTCTCCGTGTCAAGGAACTGCATCTTCGCGCGAACCTCGTTGATGTCGAAGAAGACGGGCGAATCAACCGTGAGCACGTTCGCAAGCCGTGCGTTCTTCACTTTCTTGGATGCGAAGACAAGGTCCTGCAGTGTTGCGATGATGGTCGTCGCGTGCTCGTCACGGGGATCGACGAACAGCTCGACCATCTCGTCGAAGTTCATCAGCCAGTAGGGAAGCTCGAGGGCCGCGATGTCAAAATGCTGACACCCTGTCGGAAAGGCGCTTTTGTATTCGTTGTGGATATCGATGATGACGACGTTGGTGTCCGGAAGCGACGCCACTTTCTGCAGCGTCGACGCGACCGTGCACGACTTCCCCGCGCCGCTGGAGCCGAGGATCGCCAGGTGCTTTCCGAAGAAACGGTTCGGATCGAGGTAGGCCCGCTCGTTCTCGAAGAGGGAAAGCTGCCCGATCGAGAAGTTGAATTTCTGAAATGTCGCGAACGCAGCCTTCAGGTCTTTGTCCTCAAGCAGGTACACGACCATCTCGACCGTCGGGAGAACAGAGACCCCGCTCTCAAACTTCCCCTTCTTCAAAGTCCCGATCAGGGTGACGTCCATCAGGTATCGCTGGACGATCTTGTCGTTCTCGTAGACGTCCCCCTTCTTGAACTCTGACACCATACCGAGCACAAGAAGCTGGCCGATGGGGACGAGAACGTACGTCCCGATCTGACCGATGTAGTAGGTTTTTGTGCCGATTTTCTTGGAGAGCGACGTGATCTCCGGGTCAACGACGACCGTGACCGAGGAGCTTCGCACCTCACGGATGACGCCGATTCGTTTTTCCTCCCACATAGGGCTTACCTGCTAGGCTGAGTGAGCGAATGGTTATCGGCGCAGACCGACGGAGGATCGCTGCACCGTTGAGAGAGAAGCGACTCACCTTCTCTTTGGTTTCTGCCGTGCGGCGGCTTTCTTCCGGGATTTGGCACCCGCATTCCGGGAGCGCTTCCCGCCGCCTTTGTTTGATTTCAGCACCCGCTGCATCGTCTCGCCGATGAGAGCCGGGCTTTCGACCACATGGATCCCTGCCTCGCGAAAAGCCTGAACCTTCTCAGCCGCCGTCCCCTTCCCTCCCGAGATAATGGCCCCCGCATGTCCCATGCGTCGACCCGGAGGCGCAGTTTGTCCGGCAATGAATCCGACAACGGGCTTCTTCACATGCTTCTTGATGAACTCGGCTGCTTCTTCTTCCGCCGTTCCGCCGATCTCGCCGATGAGGATCATTGCATCGGTGTTCGGGTCTTCGTTGAAGAGCTTCACCGCATCGATGAAGCGCGTCCCGATCACCGGGTCCCCCCCGATCCCTATGCACGTCGATTGCCCGATTCCGCGCTCGGTGAGCTGCCAGACCGCCTCATAGGTCAATGTCCCGCTGCGGGAGACAACCCCCACGCGACCGGGCTTGTGAATGAACCCGGGCATGATGCCGATCTTGCATTCGCCGGGAGTGATAATGCCCGGGCAGTTCGGACCTATCATGCGAGCGCCGCTCGCCTTCAGGTAGTTGTATACTCTCACAAGATCGGATGCCGGGATGCCTTCCGTGATCGTTACGATCAGCTTGATTCCCGCGGTTGCCGATTCGAGAATCGCGTCGGCAGCAAATGCCGCTGGGACGAAGATCACCGACGTGTTCGCCTTTTCCTTTTCAACCGCTTCCGCGACGGTGTTGTAGACCGGAAGAGGTTTTAGAAACTGATCCCTCTCATTCCCCTGATACGTCATCCCGCCTTTTCCCGGCGTGACCCCAGCCACGACGTTTGTTCCATATTCGATCATTTGCTTCGTGTGGAAGGTTCCCTCTCCTCCCGTAATGCCCTGGACGACGAGACGCGTGTGTTTGTCAACGAGTATGCTCATAGGTGCAGGTCTTCGCTTAGTGATTAGCCTTCGTGTTGAGAATTGTTCAAAGGTACGAATCGCTCTCCAGAAAATCAGCAACCTTAAAAAGGGTCCCCTCATCGAACTGCCGGCCAAGAATCTGGAGGCCGATCGGCAGTCCTCGGCGGTCGGTGCCGCAAGGAACGCTGACGCCGGGGATCCCTGCAAGGTTTGCCGAGGTCGTATAGACGTCGGAAAGATACATCTTTAAGGGGTCATCGGCCTTCTCCCCAGCCCTAAAGGCCGTGGTGGGCGACGTCGGCGTGACCAGGCAATCGACCTTCGAGAACGCCCGGGTGAAATCCTCCTGGATCAGCCTCCTCACCTTCTGACCCTTGCGGTAGTATGCCTCGTAGTAGCCGGACGAGAGAACATAGGTCCCGAGCATAATGCGCCGCTTCACTTCCGTTCCAAACCCGTCGCTCCGCGACCTCACATACATCTCCGGGAGGCTCCTTGCACTCTTCGCGCGGGAGCCATAACGCGCGCCGTCGTAGCGGGCCAGATTCGACGAGGCCTCGGCTGTCGCGAGGATATAATAGGTCGCGATCGTGTACTCGGAGTGGGGAAGGCTCACCTCTTCAATAACAGCACCACCGGACCGCAGTAGATCGACTTTTCTCTCAATCGCGCTCCGGATCTCGTCTTCGAGACCGGCGCCGAAATATTCCTTCGGCAGCCCGACCCGCAAACCCTTGATGTCCTTGGTAAGGAACGAGGCGTACTCAGGCACCGGAGCGGCCGCGGAGGTCGAGTCTTGTTCATCGTGACCGGCGATCACCTGCAGCACACGTGCGAGATCCTTTGCATTCAGCGCGAACGGGCCGATAGTGTCGAATGATGACGCAAACGCGACGAGACCGTACCGGGAGACGCGACCGTACGTCGGCTTCAAGCCCAGAACGCCGGTGAAGGCGGCAGGCTGACGGATGGATCCTCCCGTGTCGGTCCCCAACGCCGTGGTCGACATTCCGGCGCGTACGGCGACGGCGGATCCTCCACTCGAGCCCCCGGGGACTCGCGATTCATCCTGCGGCAGCTTAACGCGCCCGAAGGCCGAATTCTCCGTGGAGGAGCCCATTGCGAACTCGTCCATGTTGGTCTTCCCGACAACCACCGCATCGGCGTTCTTGAGCCGCGCGACCGCTGTGGCGTCGTAGAGCGAGATGAAATCCTGTAGAATCTTTGAGCCGCACGTCACCCTCTCGTCCTTGACGCAGATAGCATCCTTGATCCCGACCACCATACCGGCCAGTGTGCCGGCCGTGCCGGCGGCCAGCTTCCGGTCGACCGACCCTGCCTGCTCCAAAGCCTTTTCGGGGAACACAGCGAGAAACGCATTCAAATCCCTTCCCGCATCGATAGCGTTCAGGTACTCCTGCGTGATCTTCTCACAGGAGGTCCTTCCCGCACGTAGCTCCGAAGAAAGAGAGTCAAATGTTCTCATACTGACAGGACGCTCGATGGTAGTCCAACGAGCGGGGCAAGTGAAGAGGGAAGGTCAAACCACCGCGCGGGGATTCGACGCGTCGAGAGTTCCCCCCAACTCCATCATGCGAGACAACGGTGCTCGATAATGGAAGGGGGCTATTGCTTCTTTTGCTCCTTGTCCTGGTCGATCTGTTTGGTGTCCTTCTCAATATCCTCTTGAATATCATGAGCCGCCTTGCGGAACTCACGAAGTCCCTTCCCGATACCCTGGGCAAGCTCCGGGATTTTCTTCGCACCGAAAAAGACGAGGACGACAGCAACGATCAGGATTATTTCAGGCGCACCGAGGTTCATACTCCCACCCCTTCCTTTCGAACAAGTTGTGATTGGTGCCCGCTCGACGACGTCGTTCGGGCGAGAATGAAACTTTCGATAATCGAATCAAAGATCTTCCGGCCGTCGGTGTGGCCCAGCACGGGGTCCGATGCTCGCTCCGGGTGCGGCATCATCCCCAGGACGTTCCCCTTCTCGTTGATGACACCGGCGATGTTGGAGAGCGAACCGTTGGGGTTCGCCTTGTCCGTGATTTTGCCGTCCCGCTCAGAGTAGCGGAAGACAATCTGCCCGTTGTCTTCAAGTCGCTTGAGTGTCTCGGCATCCGTGAAGTAGTTGCCGTCACCGTGTGCGATCGGAATCTCGAGAACATCACCATTCCTGCATCGCGAGGTAAACCGCGTCGTCGCGTTTTCGACGCGCAGGAGGACATACTTGCACGCGAACTTCAGCGAGCTGTTCCTCAACAAAACGCCGGGGAGCAGACCTGCTTCAACCAGGATCTGAAACCCGTTGCAGATACCAAGGACGACGCCCCCGTTTTCTGCAAAATGCACGACGTCTTTCATGATCGGCGAGAATCGAGCAAGAGCGCCGCAGCGGAGGTAATCACCATACGAGAAACCGCCCGGCAGGATCACCACGTCCACATCACCCAGCGATGACTCCTTGTGCCAGATCAGCCGCGACTCCTGACCGAGGATCGTCTCCGTCACGTAGTGCGCGTCGTGATCGCAATTCGAGCCCGGGAAGACGATGACGGCGAATTTGAGTTTCATGCTGGTTAATTGATTAATTGGTTAACCGGTTGATTGAACACTCACCAATTTCCGCCGAAGGCGGATGCGCCTCTGGCGCAAACCCCTCACTAATTGACCACTCACCAATTAACTACTCACCAACTAACTACTGATTTCCTCAATTGTAAATGTGAAATCCTCCATCACGGGGTTGGCGAGAAGCTTCTCGCTGACCTCCCGCGTGATCCGCTCCGCCTCGGCTTGGGTCGGAACGTCGACATCCATTTCAACAAACTTTCCGATGCGCACGTTCTTGACGCTGACGTATCCCAGTGAATGAACGCCGTGTTCCACGGCCTTGCCCTGGGGATCCAGGATCGATCGTCGCAACGTGACCAGGATCTTTGAATGAAACAACGGCGATCTCCGTTCGTGGTTAAATGTCAATACTTGAGATTTCGTTCTCTTCGTCGGAATCTTTTTCAACGTGCTTGACCAGTGCGCGCAGCGATTCGTAGAGCGATCGCAGCATGCCGAAACTGATGAAAAGCACCATAACGAGGAACAAATACCGCCCTTTCGATATCACGACGGCAACGACGCCCATCGACAACAAGATCGCTCGGACGGGATGCGCGCGAAGCCCTCTCCTGTTGAGCTTGGGCAGGGTATCGTACTTGACACCGCTGACCATCAGCAGGGATACTGCACTAACGAGCACCACAAGCCCCTCACGTGCCCACCCGTTCAGGCCGTATCGCTCCGTGTTGTACTCCAGGAGGTAGGCACAGATCGTGATCGCGGCCGCTGGTATCGGCAAGCCCTTGAAATAGTCTTTCTCGAAGCCCACGAGCTGGACGTTGAATCGTGCGAGGCGGATGGCGCCGAACACCAGGGGCATCGCACTCACGATCACGCCGAAATTGTCCAGGGAGTAGAGATAGGCCTGATACACAAGGAAGGAAGGTGCCGCACCGAACGAAACGACATCGGCGAGCGAATCAAGCTCGACGCCGAACTGGCTGGAGGACCGGGTGATCCTTGCCATGACGCCGTCGAGCGCGTCAAAGACCGCAGCAAGGATGATAAACTCTGCACCGAGCTCGATCCGCCCCTGGCTCGCGTTGAGAAGAGAAAGGAAGCCACAGAAGACATTCAGGACGGTGAACAAGCTGGGAACAACCGCACGAGTGATTTTCATAGGACTCCTTGTTCCTGATGGTTACCGGAACTCCGCCAACACCGTCTCACCGGCCACGGACGCATCGCCGACGCGCACCCGCACGGTCGCGGTCGCGGGCACGAACACATCAACGCGTGAGCCGAATTTGATCATTCCGAACCGCTCGCCCGCTTTCACAGGATCCCCGGGCTTCAACGTGCAGACAATTCTCCTGGCGATGAAGCCGGCAATCTGCTTCACAAGCATCTTTCCACGAGGGTGCTCAATGCCGATGATCATCTGCTCGTTCCTCTCCGACGCCTTGTCCTCGTAGGCAGCGAAATACTCCCCCTTGACATAGCGCAAGTGCCTGACCACCCCCGAGACCGGATTTCTGTTGACATGGACGTTCAACGGAGACATGAAGATACTGATGAGCGTCGCTTCCGCTAGAACGTACTCTTTTTCCTGCACCGTTCTGACTGCGATCACTTTCCCGTCTGCCGGGGCGATCACCAGGTCTTCTCCCGCGGGCGTCGACCGGGCGGGGTCGCGGAAGAAGTTCGCGCTGAATGCCCACAAGAGCACCGAGAGGCCCACGATCACGAATTTCAGTGCCTTCGGCTCGACGAGCACGACGCCCACGACGACCGCCAGCGCGCACACAACGGTGATCGTCAGAAAAACATCATAGCCGTATCGCGTAATCATAACGCCGAACTCTTGCGGCTGCCCACTCTTCCTCTCCTCTCCGCGCATCCGCGCCGTTGCTGAAGCTCACCAGCCCCTCCGTCCCCAATCGACCGGTCGCCGGTGCTTGGCAGAGGCAAATCGCACCGAGGGAATCTGCAGATGGTAAGATCGGAATTCACGAGGGTTCGAAACATCCGAGGGGGGTGGGCAGAATATCAGCGCTGCGAGAGTCAAGGCCTAGCGTCAACGAGCTTTGAGGCGTTCTCAACGCTGAAGGATCGGTCGACGTTGATTTCTCGGAACGGCATCGCGAGGATGTAGGTTGTAACAATCGCTGATCGTCTCTGGCCTCGATAAGCCCCGATTTTTGAAAGCCTTTCAAAACCGAAGCGGAGGTCGTAAAGGTGTCTGAAAACCCAGGTCGACACCTAAGAATACGCGAAAAGTATACCGAAAAATGGTCCGAAAGTCAAGGTAACCGATTTCGCCGTCGTGTTCTGCCTTGAATGAGTTCACGATTTAGCAGAACGCTGATTCTGCGGCGCATACGTTGCCGCGGCTTCTCTCGGAGATGCGTGCAGGATCGCTACGATAATCGCCACGAAGTAGCGGTGCCGGATGTCGCGTATCCCGGCGGCGAGCATTCGGCATCGGATGAGAAAATTGTGGTTGGAAAAAGAGAGTTTTTTTCCATAGATTACAGAGAGCATTTGCCCCGTGGTGTAATTGGCAACACGTCTG
>CAYZRX010000087.1:0-2903 GCA_964480945.1 uncultured Ignavibacteriaceae bacterium
CTTCACGAACCGGCGGATCTTGTTTGGCGTCGTCCTGCCATCGCCCTGCACATCGGCGATCTGGGCGATCTTGAAGCCATCGAGCGAGGAGAAGCCCTGCGGCAGCCGAACTTCCCCCTCCACAAGGCGGACGGTCCACGTATCCTTCACGATCGTGACGCCTGAATAGAGAACGATGAAGACAAGAGCGATGAAAACGAACCACGGCTCCCTCGTTTTCCACCATTCAGACGCCCTTCGAAAGAACCGAAGGACCGTCAGCTTGACGATATCGGCGGCCAGATAGAGAACGAGAAGCTGCACGGTGATGACGAGCGCAATCCAGAAGGGGTACGTGAAGAGGAGGTCGATGGCGAAGGTGTCGCCCGCAAAGGCCGCGGTGACGCTACGGCCCTTAAGTTCGAACGCGATCAGGAAAACGACCGGAAGAAGGTTCAAGTACACCAAGATGCCAGCGAGAACGAGCCGAGTTCGTTTGCGATCCCATCCTTTCAGTCGCGTGAAGGCGTCGAGCAACTTCATGCCGACGTAGAAGTTGACCGCGGCCAACAGCGGGAAAATCGTCAGTACAATCGCCAGCACCCAGGGCATTCTCTGCACTACTTCCGTTCGGTCTTGTAGAGGTACGCGCCTTCTTCGAGATGACTCTCCTTCTGCCCGGTGTTGACGGCATACCGTACATCACCCCATATGGAACCTGAGCCGTACTCGCCCTTCTTATTGAGGGCATAGAAGTTGACCTGGAAGTTCGGCCGTCCCGCATCGTCCAACAACCGCCGCTCTTTCGTCATATGAGCGATGCGCTTGCAGGCCATAAGGCAGGCTTCCTCCGGGGATTTTCCTTGGCGCATGTATTCAACCACCATAACGCTGCTGCAGGCTAGGAGATTGGCTTCTCCGCGTCCCGTTGACCCTGCAGCGCCAACCTCGTTGTCGACATAAAGGCCCGCACCGATGATCGGCGAATCCCCGACCCTTCCGGGGATCTTGAATGCCATCCCGCTCGTCGTCACCACGCTCGAGATGTTGCCGTTGAGATCGATCGCGTTGCAGTTGATGGTGCCATGGTGTCGCACATACGGTTTGAGGTCCTCACCGATATCGACGGAGTTGATGTCATGTGGCGGGAGCCAATCGTCCTGGTTGCTCAGGGTCTCCTTCCACTTCAGCCAGATTCCTCGAGCCTCATCGGTCAACAAGTTCTCCTCCTTGAACCCGTGCGCTCTCGCAAACTTAAGGGCTCCCTCGCCGACCAGCAGCACGTGATCGGTCCGCTCCATGACGGTCCTCGCCACCTGCGACGGGTTCTTGATGTTCTGAAGCGCGCCGACCGCACCTCCCCTTCCCGTTGGCCCGTGCATGACCGAGGAATCCAGTTCCACAACCCCTTCCTCATTCGGCAGGCCTCCGTACCCCACGCTGTGATCCGTCGGGTCATTTTCGACAATATTGACCCCTGCGATGACAGCGTCAAGCGCATCGGAACCCGACTGAAGCATCTCCATTGCTCTTGCAGTCGCTTTCAGGCCATTGCCGCTTGAGATGACGATCGGCTTTACCGACGTCTTTGTTTGAGCGTGTAACTCCCTCAATCCCCCCAGCCGCTCTCCCACCAGAGCCGCTGCTCCGGCGAGCGAAGCCGATTTCAAGAAATCTCTACGTTTCATCGAAATGTGCATGGGAACTCCTTTCTTGTTCATTTTACAGCCGGTTCTGTGCTCTTCGACCTCGGGTGCAACTCCAGCCCGTGGTGGAGAGGCGGGCTGTCAGAGGCTTGTCAAGATTCATTATTTAGCGTGGTCTATCCCCGCTTACGAGATGGTCTTGCGTCTTATGACATCGAGTCTCATCCTAACAAACAACGCGGATTCTAGCGGAGCGGCAAGGATTTCTTTACCACTTTCCTCCTGTACTTCTCGAGCAGGAAATCCTCCAATTCGTCGAATGACCCGAAGATATTGGTGGTGCAGCCGAGCACCCACCCTGGGATTTCCTCCTCTCTCACCTCGGTCACCATATACACCGGTTTCTGCAAGAATCGGGCAATGGTGAGCTCTCCCTTCGTGCCTGCCCCACGTTGTGCGCTCTCGTCCCAGAAGCAGACCACATAGTCCGTCCGGTGGGCAATCTCCCGACTGTCAAGATCGACAAGGTCGCCGACGATCTCCTTGAAGCGCTCGAGGTTCTCGAACTTCAAGTCGCGAAAGCGCCCGCTGGGAAACCGGCGCGAGAGATAGCGCTCGCTCTCACGATTTGGGTTGTAAACTGTATGCTTGAGGTTCTTGCGAATCCACCCCTCGATCTCAGACCGCCAATCCGCCCCCTCGTTCTTCGCAAACTCCATCCCCCCAGAGAGATAAGCTTTAGGAGTTTTGATCGGCTTCACATGCCCTCCAGAGCAGTGTGGCAGTATGCATAAGTTCGACCTTCATTCCTTCCTGTCGAAGGCCGTGCCCGATTTGAACGAGACATCCTGGATTTCCTGTAACGAGAATATCCGGCCGAATGCTCTTGATGTTCTGAACTTTCCGGTCGAGCAGCTTCATGGAGTCGTCGTAGTGTGTCATATTGTAGATCCCGGCACTGCCGCAACACCAGGTCGCCTCTGGAAGCTCCAGAAGCTCGATGTGGGGGATCATCTTCAAGAGCTCGCGTGGCTCTCGCGTGACCTTCTGAGTATGGACAAGATGGCACGCGTCGTGATAGCTGATGCGCTTTCCCGAAAGCCCATGGTCTTGTCGAGCCGGCCAATACCCAGTCTCGATGAGAAACTCAGTGACGTCCTTTACTTTCCTTGACACCCGAGCGGCGCGCGGACCCAGATCCGGATCTTCTGCAAAGATATCCGCGTACTCCTTCATGAAAGCGCCACACCCCGCCGAGTTCATTACGATGTAGTCAAG
>CAYZRX010000087.1:3003-14361 GCA_964480945.1 uncultured Ignavibacteriaceae bacterium
TCGAAAACTGCGCGGAGATCGGCGGGCTGAGCGGCTGGACCTTCTCAAGCTTCGGCGCGAGAGCCTTCAGGATCCCGGTCCGACGCAGAAGCTCCATCAATCCCGACCTCTCATAGCCTCGAAGCAAGCGAGCCAGCATCTTGAGGCGTCCTTGCCTGCTGAACGTCCAGCCCATCAGAGCCTGTTTGATCGCTTTCGTCAGATGACCCTCAAACCCGCGTTCAAAGATCTGGGCGCGCGCGGCCTCGACGAGAGAGCCGTACCGAACACCCGCCGGGCATGCAGTTTCACAGGCCTGACAATCGAGACAGAAATTCATCTCCCGGATGAACCCGTCGGTGATCGGCAGGTCGCCATCCGCGACCGCTTTGATCAGGCGGATTCTCCCTCGAGGAGAGGACGTTTCCAGACCAGTTAATGCATACGTCGGACAGTGAGGCAAGCACAATCCGCAGTGCATGCAATTGGTGATCACATCATAATCCGGGATGTCGACCCCTTGGAACCCCGATCGTGTGGGCTGCGCGAAGGCCATCCGTTTCTACTGGTATTTTCGCAGAGGAAGAGTGAGTGCCAGGCCGGCGGCAAATCCGCCGGTGTGTGACCACCATGCAACACCCCCCATCCCCCCCGCTTCAAATCCGAGGGAGACGAGGCCATTGAAGAATTGCATGACGAACCAGAAACCCAAGACGATCAACGCAGGAAGCTCGGCCAACGGCAGAAAAAAGAAAAATGGAATAAGCGTCAGCACTCTGGCTCTGGGAAACATCAGGAGGTATGCCCCCAGGACCCCTGCGATCGCGCCGCTCGCGCCGATGATCGGCAGCGTTGAATGGGGAGCGACGACAATGCTGAGAACCGAAGCCGTGAGGCCGCAAACGAGATAGAAGACAAGGTATCGACCGTGACCGAGTTTGTCCTCAACGTTGTCGCCGAAAATCCAGAGGTAAAGCATGTTTCCGCCGAGGTGGAGCCATCCGCCATGGATGAACATGGTCGAAAAGAGCGGAAGCACGCCTCCGAGGCTCACCCGGCCCGATGCGAATGCGCCCGACACGTCGCCGGGGACAACCCCCCACGTCTGGAAAAATTGCGGCAACTTTCCCCCGAGACCGAGCTCGTACACGAAGACAGCGATATTGACGACGATGAGCGCAACGTTGACGACCGGGACCAGCCGGGTCGGGTTTTTGTCTCTAAGGGGAATCACTTCACGAGATTGTTTTGCAGAAACGCAATTGTCCGTTTGTACGCATCTGCGGTCGCAGCTTTGTCATGCTTCGGGTTGCTCGGATTCGCAAAGGCGTGATCGGCGTTATACATCTTGACTGTGAGCTTCTTCCCCGCCTTCTTCATCGCAGCTTCGAATTCCTTAACCTTCGCCGGCGTTATTCCCTTGTCCTGGTCCCCGAAAATTCCGAGCACGGGAGCATGAAGGCTCTTCAACTTCTCCAGATCAGTCTCGGGCATTCCGTAGTAGACGACGCAAGCCGCCACCTGCTTCCCGCCCATTATCGCCGTCTGGAGCGACCAGCCGCCGCCGTAGCACCATCCGATAGTCCCCACCCGTGCCTTCGCTCCCACATAGTCGAACGCACCACTGATGATGGCCCGCACCCGCTCCTGTTTCGCCTCTCCCACGTACTTCATCGCGTCGTCGCGCGTCGTCGCAACCCTCGAGTCGTAGAGATCGAGGGCCAAGACGTTGACGATCTTCAAATCCTTCTGAAGTTTCTCGGCTTCCTGCCGGATGTAGTCGTTCAATCCCCACCACTCGTGGAACACAAAGAGGTAGTTGTCGGTCTTCGCCGCTGCCTTCACCTCAAACGCGCGTCCATCCTTCTCGTCGCTCGTCTTGAACGTGACGAAACTTCCCCGCTCAGATGCGTACTGGAAAGGAGCCGGTTCATCGTGAAGGGCTTTGAACTTCTCATCCGATGCAAGCATGACAAATTGCTCCATTGAAGATGTTGAACAGCAGGATTTGGCCGCCTGCGCCAGCACTGCCAGCGGCAAGAAGAGCACGAGCACCAAGAGCGTCTTCATGCGAACATCTCCTGCGATTGTTAAAGTCTGACAAACAGCACGATCCTGTTGGTGTTCGTTCCTGCCCTGTTGTTTTTGATCCCCCAAATATTCGATGTCTTGGTGAAGGATTGCTTGTTGACCAGAATCCCGACACATTGAAAGCCGGCCTTCCGTCCCAATGGAACAACAACTTCGTCCAGCTTCAGGTTTCGCTTGCGTATCTCTCCCACCTCGAAGGCCACATACCCTCCGGGACGCGTGATCCTGTGAAGCTCCGCAAACACACGCCCCATGATCCCGCACCAGCTGTCCAAGGAACGGACAACCGTAACGCTTCTCTCGACCGATTCCTGGTCGAGGCCGTTAAACCAGCATCGCAGCCAGTTGTCCTGAGAGTAGTTCACCGTGTCCAGAAACGGCGGCGACGTGACCGTGAGCTGGACTGCCGCGTCGGGAATCCCGGGGGTCCGCCACGCATTCGAGCCATAGAACTTCGCGGAATCCGCGGCAGCGTACAAGCTCTCCAGCTGCTCGGCCGGCACGTTGCGCAGCAGCGATCGGGATTTCCTCAGGATCAGCGCTTTGACATCCCGGTACTGTGGCGACTGCCGCCTCTGGCGATTGATCTTGCGCTGGCTGGCGGGCGATGCCGCTTGATTCGGGGGAAGCGTGTACACGGAGAAGAATCCCGCGGAATGTCCGGTCAGTCGATTCGTAGCCACCATCCGAATCCATCCGTCGAGATGATCCTCCCTTCTCGAATCGCGCCGACCGGCGAGGTAATTTCTCAGCGAGACTATCTCCGCTTCGGTTTTCACGTGGTAGAACATCGACAGATCGATCCGGGCACCGCCGTTCTTCCGAAGGGGTATCTGATCAACCCTTTCCTCCAGCGCGGCCGCGTCGGGCACGTGGAACCGTGGCTTCAGGAGAATCTTGCTGAGCCGGTTAATGTCGTTCCCGATCACCTTTCGATCGAGAAGCGCTGCCTCGAGAAGAGTCGTCCCTCTTCCCATGAAGGGGTCGTAGATGAGATCGCCCGGACGGCTGAGCCGTTCAATGAAAAACCGCGGCAGCTGAGGTTTAAAGCATGCCCGGTAGGAAATCTCGTGGAGTGATGAAGCCTGTCGCTGCCTCGATGTCCAGAACTCTGCCGTGTAGCGCGGAATCCACTCTCCCTCAACGAGCACCTGATCGAGCGTCACACCGGATCTGGACCATCGGCCAAACAGGATCTCTTCGACGAGGGTGTTGCCGTGAGTCTTCTTTCCGGGCGAGTATGTTCGGACGGATGCGGGCACAGCTTACGTGTACGCTCCGAGATCGACGAACTTCTTGATCTGTTCCCTGGAGGTCGGCAACGGGCCTTCGCACCGCGGCTTGAGGGAGAAGATCTTGCCGGGATTCAGGACGCCGTTCGGATCGAGCGACGCCTTGATCTTGCGCATCATCTCGATCGCCGGTTCTCCCACCATCCTCTCCAGAAACTTCATTTTTGAAAGCCCAACGCCATGCTCCCCCGTGATCGTGCCGCCCAAGCGCACAGCTTCCGTAAAGATCTGATCGAACGCCAGCTCAACACGGTGAATCTCGTCCGACTCGCGTTCGTCGGTCAGGCACGTTGGGTGCAGGTTGCCGTCGCCGGCGTGTCCGAAATTCCCGAAGGTCAAGTTGTGATCGGCCGCGATGCGCTTGATCGTTTCGAGCATCGGCGCCACCTCACTTCGGGGGACGGTGACATCCTCCAGGATCGTTGTGGGCTTGACGCGCGCCAAAGCCGCGAGGGCGCTCTTCCGCGCTGCTCGAAGCTTCACTGCTTCCTCCTCGCTCGCTGCGATCCTGATGTCAGCGGCACGATGCCGCCTGCAGATCTCAAGTACCTTTGCAGCGTCCTCCTCCACCTCTGAGCGGCGCCCATCAACTTCGATCAGCAGCAAGGATTCGATTGACGTCGGAAGGCCCAGCTTCGCATAGGCCTCGACGCTCCGAATGGTCGTATTGTCGAGAAACTCGAGCGCTGCAGGGGTGATCCTCGAGGCGATGATATCGGAAACGGTGTCCGCGGCATCGCTCAACCTGTCGTAGAACGCGAGCATCGTCCTGGTCGCCTGAGGTTTCGGAATCAGCCGCAGGAGCACGCGCGTGGTGATCCCGAGGGTGCCTTCAGATCCGATGAGGAAATCTTTCAGGCTGTAGCCGGCGACGTCCTTCACGGATTTCCCTCCCGTCAGCACTACCTCACCATTCGGCAGCACCACTTCCAATCCGAGCACATAGTTCTTCGTCACACCATATTTGAGGCCTCTGAGGCCGCCCGCATTCTCAGCCACATTGCCGCCGATCGTGCAGATCGACGAGCTCCCGGGGTCAGGCGGGTAAAAAAGCCCCCGCGCCTCGACCGCCGAGTGAATCTCCCCGGTGATAACCCCCGGCTCGACCCACATTGAAAGGTTCTTCTCATCGATTTCGAGGATTCGCTTCCAGCCGCTCATGAGGAGCACGACACAGTTCTCAACGGGAATCGATCCCCCGCTTAATCCCGAGCCGGAACCGCGAGGAACCACCGCAAACCGCTCCTCGTTCGCGAGCTTGAGAATCTTTGAGATGTCTTCAACCGAAGTTGGGATGACGATGGCGTCGGGGAGCTGTTTGAGAAGTGGAGTGCCGTCGTACGAGTAGGCGATTCTATCTTCGGCGGAGTCGAGGAAGTGTTCGTTCCCCACAACGGATTGCAGCTTTGCGAGAGTCTGTGCAGAAATCATTTGCCGAGAAGATAGCGGAACAAGCAAAGAAAAGCAAGGTAAGCTCCGGACTCGCATCAGTACCGGCAAGCCCTCGCACAGATCGCCGCGGCATTTCTTGTATCTCGACCAATTTTCGATTACTTTGGCGAACGTTGTTCAACAAATACCAACGGTGAGGAACACATGGAGAAACTGAAGAAACGATCCTGGGCTGAACCATTCAAGATCAAGATGGTTGAATTGTTGAAGGTGACGACACGTGAGTACCGCGAGCGAGCTCTCAAAGAAGCCGGCTACAACACGTTCCTTCTGAAATCAGAGGATGTCTATATCGATCTGCTGACCGACAGCGGCACCAACGCTATGAGCGACTATCAATGGGCGGGATTGATGCTTGGCGATGAGGCGTACGCTGGCAGCAAGAATTTCTACAACCTGGAGCAGAAAGTCCAGCAATACTACGGCTACAAGTACCTCGTTCCAACCCACCAGGGCCGGGCCGCCGAACACTTGATTTCGAGGATTCTCATCAAACCGGGCGATTATGTCCCCGGGAACATGTATTTCACAACCACGAGGCTTCACCAGGAGCTCGCAGGCGGGACATTCGTCGACGTCATCATCGACGAGGCTCACGACCCCGCCAACACGCATCCTTTCAAGGGGAATGTCGATCTGCAGAAACTTGAGGACGTGGTGAAGAAAGTGGGCGCAAAAAAGGTCCCATATGTCTCGATCGCGGCGACCGTGAACATGGCGGGAGGCCAACCCATCTCGCTCGAAAACCTCCGCCAGGTGCGCCAATTCTGTCAGAAACACGGGATACGAGTGATCCTCGATGCGACGAGGGCCGTCGAGAATGCATATTTTATCAAAGTCCGAGAGAAAGGCCATCAGGACAAGACGATCGCCGCGATTCTCCAAGAACTCTGCTCCTACTCCGATGGTTGCACGATGAGCGGCAAGAAAGACCTGCTGGTGAACATCGGGGGGTTCCTCGCGTTGCAGGAACACGAGCGCGAGGTCTTCGAAGAGGCCAGAAATCTGGTGGTCGTGTATGAGGGCCTTCACACCTACGGCGGACTCGCCGGGCGCGACATGGAGGCGATGGCACGCGGGATCGAAGAAGCGGTCAGCGAGGACCACATTCGAGCGCGCATCGGGCAAGTGGAATATGTAGGAGAAAGCCTCCTCAGCATCGACGTCCCGATCGTCGTGCCGATCGGCGGACACGCTATCTTTCTCGACGCCAAGCGATTTTTGCCTCACCTCAAGCAGGCTGAATTCCCCGCCCAAACGCTGGCGGCAGAACTCTACCTGGAATCGGGTATCCGATCGATGGAGCGTGGGATTGTGTCGGCAGGACGGAACAAGGAGACGGGCGATCACTACTATCCGAAACTCGAGCTTGTGCGGTTGACCTTCCCGCGCCGCGTCTATACGCAGGCCCATTGCGACGTAACGGCAGAGGCGGTCGAGACTGTCTTCGAGAATAGGAAGAAGATCCGGGGGCTCAAGATGGTCTACGAACCGAAATACCTTCGGTTCTTTCAAGCAAGGTTTGAGCACCTTCCTTGATGTGGGCGCAGTTCGCTAGCAAAGGACGAGGGCCGCATCTCACTGAAGTACCGGTCTCTCACCATCCAAGAAAAGCTCAAAGGCCTTTACGGACTGAACTGGGGCGACTGTTCAGAGACTGATCCGCGTCGGGTGAGAGTTCTGGGCTCACAGCCATCATTCCTGGAACTCCGCCTTCATCCCCCTAATAACGGATCAGCTTCGGATCGACCTCGGCTGCCCACCGGTCGATTCCTCCCGCAAGATTGGCCGCCTTCGCAAACCCCATTTGCCTCAGGATCCTCACGGCAGTCGCACTGCGAATGCCGGTGTGGCAATAAACGACAATTTCGCGCGAGGGGTCCAACTCGTTCACGCGCTTCGGCAGGTCGCCCAAGGGAATGAGGTGCCCCTTGATGTTTGCCATCTGATACTCGTGAGGCTCGCGAACGTCGAGAAGGAAGAGGTCCTCCCCCCGATTCAGACGATCTCGTAACTCTCTTACAGAGATTGAGGGAATCGAGACGTCGCCCGCGTCGGCTTCACGAACGCTCGTTCCGCAGAATGCCTCATAATCGATCAACTGGCGAATCGTCGGTTGCTGACCGCAGACGGGGCAATCGGGATTCTTGCGCAGCTTCAATTGCCTGAACTGCATCGTAAGCGCGTCGATGAGCAGCAATCGTCCGATCAGGACATCCCCGATGCCCAGAATGATCTTGAGCGTCTCTGCCGCCTGAATTGCGCCAACAATCCCCGGCAGGACGCCGAGAACTCCTCCTTCTGCACAGCTCGGGACCAGCCCCGGCGGGGGCGGCTCTGGATAGAGACATCGGTAGCATGGACCCTTCTCTGCAGAGAACACAGAGGCCTGCCCTTCGAACCGAAAGATGCTGCCGTAGACATTCGGCTTCTTGAGGAGCACACATGCATCGTTCACGAGGTACCGCGTCGGGAAGTTGTCCGTCCCATCGACGACGACATCGAAATCCTTCAGGATGTTGAGCGCGTTTTCGGAGGAGAGCTGGGTCTCGAAGGGTATCACCTCGACGAGCGGATTCACGGCATGAAGTCGCTCGACCGCAGACTCCAGCTTCGGCCGGCCCACGTTCTCGGTACTATGGATGATTTGCCGCTGCAGGTTCGAAAGATCGACGACATCGAAGTCAACAATCCCAATCCTCCCTACGCCCGCGGCCGCGAGGTAGAGAGCTGCAGGCGATCCAAGCCCACCGGCCCCGACGAGCAGGACACTTGCGGCCTTGAGCTTCTGCTGACCTTCGAGCCCCACCTCCGGCATGATCAGGTGTCTTCCGTACCGCCTGAACTCGTCTCGACTCAGTTGGACTTCGCCGATCGGGTGGTGAGATGACGATGGTGAAATCATACTATACCCTCCCTCCCGCTATTGAGGGAACGTTGCCTGAATGGTTCCGGTATCCCAAAAATCCATCGCGCGCACGTCCTCTGTGCCCCCGTCGACCTTCTGGTGTCAAGCCCCTTCCCCTCTCCCAAAATAGACAAACTCGCCATCTTCGACCTCGATCGTCTCCTCGTCGAATTGCGACCGATCGTCCGCTGGGAGTCGCGACGATAGCTCGGAAGTCCGTGGGTGACGAGGTTGGATGGCTACGATCCTGGTTTTCGCGTGAACCGCAAGGACTTCGGCTTCCTACTGAGGTCTCAACGACGGAAGGTATTTCGGATTCCATGCCGGCAGGAATCTACTCTGAAGGCCAACCGCTTTACGTCGCATTCCCGGATAACGCGAAGGGCGAAAATTATCACCGGCTACTGAATGCACCCTGGATCATCGCTCTCACTTACAGCCCCAGCCGCCCGGCACTTTTGCGCATCGCATCGATCACAAATTGAATGTGCTCATCGAGCGGCACGCCCAGCTCCTGCGTTCCCTGAAGGATATCCTCACGGTTCACATTGCGGGCAAACGCCTTGTCCTTCAGCTTTTTCTTGACCGATGAGACTTCGAGGTCGGCGATCTTGTTCGGGCGGATGATCGCACAGGCGTTGATGAAGCCGCACAGCTCGTCACAGGCATACAGCACCTGTGCCATCTTCGTGTCGCGAGGGACATTCATGTAGCTGGCGTGTCCGAGAATCGCTCTCCTCACATCCTCGGGATATCCTTTCTCCTTCAGAATCTCGGACCCTTTCGATGGGTGCTCGGGTGCGGTGGGATACATCTCATAGTCGAAATCGTGGAGGATAGCGACGATCCCCCACTTCTCCTCATCTTCACCGTACTTGCCGGCATAAGCCCGCATCGCCGCTTCGACGGCATACATGTGTTTCCGCAGCGCTTCGTTCTTCGTGTACTCCTGCATCAGCGCGAGAGCATCCTGATAGTTCATTCGTGCTTCCTTTGTTGTCGAATGATTTTCGCGACAAGGTGACCAAAAATTAATGGAAAATCAAGGCGAGAACTTGGGAATAGAGACCAGAATCTGTATATTTCGAAAACAGAGCAGCTGATCGGAGAATCCCTATGGAGCTTGTGAGTCATGCCGTTGAAGAGTATCTCGTCGATGTCATCCCTGAACGCGATCCCGTTCTGGCCGAGATGGAAGACCTCGCGGCTCAACGGGACTTTCCGATCGTCGGACCTCTCGTGGGACGGCTCCTCTATCTCCTGGCGAGAGCGAAGAAGGCCCGTCGCGTGCTTGAAATGGGATCGGGATTCGGGTACTCCGGCTTCTGGTTCGCAAAAGCCGTGGGCCCGCGTGGAAAGGTCGTCTGCACCGATACGAGCACGGAGAACGAGCAACTCGCGCAGACCTACTTCAAGCGAGGGAAGATTGCCAACCGCGTGGAGTTTCACGTCGGAGACGCGCTAAAACTCGTGGAGAAGATCGAAGGCGATTTCGATATCGTCTTCATCGACATCGAAAAAGCAAATTATCCGAAGGCCTTGAAGAAAGCAGTCGGAAAGCTTCGAAAGGGCGGGCTGCTGATCGCCGACAATGCACTGCGAAGAGGGAAGATTTTCGACAAGAGGCCTGACGCGGGCACGGCCGGAATCCTTACATTCAACCGAATGCTCTATTCTTCGAAAGATCTCTTCACCAGCATCGTCCCCCTCCGGGACGGCGTCTCCATCAGTCTAAAGCTCTAGCAGTCCGCATTCCCCGGTCGAGAACGATCCCCGCCACAAAGGTTCCAAGGCACAAAGTGAATTGACAAGAGGCAGTGCAGATTCAAGAAAGGAGTCCTGAATTCTGTTGTGAATTGGGAGTCGGTTCATGAGACCCCATCCTAACCTTCCCCTAAGAGGGGAAGGGATTCTGTTCCCTCTCCTCTTAGGAGAGGGGAAGGGTGAGGTCTGAAAAACACAAGGCTTCTATCTCGGAGTCGCACTGGCAAATCTTGCAGAAGAATTCGATCCGAGTTAGCGTCTTTGTGACTTGGTGGCGAATTTCTCAAATCGAACGGCTACCGCTTTTTCTGCAGAAACTGCTCCGCTGAAGGACACTGCTTGATCAAGACGCAGTCCGGGCACTTCGGTTTCCTCGCGTCGCAAATTTTCCTTCCGTGCCAGATCAGCATGTTGCCGAGATCGGTCCATTCCTTCTGAGGCGCGAGCGCCATCAGGTCGGCCTCGATCTTCTCAGGGTCGTCATTCCCCGTGAGACCCAGACGCTCAGACACACGTCGAACGTGCGTGTCGACGACAACGCCCGCGTTGATGCCGAACGCGCCGCCCAGGACACAGTTCGCCGTCTTTCGCCCCACACCCCCGAGCTGGACGAGGTCCTCCATATTGTTCGGGACCTTCCCCCCGTGCTTCTCAACCAGCGCTTTGCAGCAGGTGATGATGCTCTTCGCCTTGTTCCTGAAGAATCCCGTCGATCGGATCTCCTGCTCCAGCTCGGCCTGGTTTGCGTTCGCGAATTCGCGTGCGGTGGGATATTTTTTGAAAAGAGCGGGCGTCACCATGTTGACCCTAACATCGGTGCATTGTGCGGAAAGGATCGTAGCGATGAGCAGTTGGAGGGGATTGGAGAAATTCAGCGCGATCTTCGGATCAGGGTACTCCTTATGCAGCAAGGCGACGATCTTGTTTGCACGAGCGCGCAGCCTTTGAGATGTCTCTTTCTTCGCCATGGTTCACCGCGCCGGTTTTATCAATCGTTAGTGCCTCATTGTCTCGAACAACTTCTCGATTCTCCTGAGCTCCCACGTGTTCACGACATCCCTCGCCTCAAGCCACCCTTTGCGTGCGATCCCCACACCGTAGAAGACATCCTTCAATCCGTCCGTGTTGTGGGCATCGGGATTGATGAAGATGGGGACCTTCTTCTCCTTCGCGTATTTCAGAAGACGCCAGTCAATGTCCAGGCGCAGCGGATGGGCGTTGATCTCGATTCCTTTCCCCAAATCGGACGCGGCATCGATCACCTCGATCATATTGATCGGATAACCTTCGCGGCTGAGCAGCAGGCGACCGGTCGGATGTCCGAGTAACGTAGCGTACTTGTTCTTGAGGGCTTTAATGACGCGCTTTGTGGCTTCCGCCTCCGTCATCTTGAACTTGCTGTGGATCGCCACGACGACATAGTCGAAGGCCGCCAGCATTTTGTCGGAATAGTCCAGCGAGCCGTCGGGGAGAATGTCGACCTCCGTCCCCTTGAACAAACGGATGCCCTTGAGGCGACCGTTGACCTTGTCGATTTCCTTTAGTTGCTGCCTCGCCTTCGCTTCCGAGAGACCGCCGGCATAGGCCGCGACCTTGCTATGGTCCGCGATGCCAAGGTAACTCCACCCAAGCTTCCGAGCAGCTTCCGCCATTTCCCCTATCGTGTTCGCCCCGTCGCTGTACGTCGTATGGCAGTGGAATGTCCCTCGCACATTTCCTTCCTCGATCAACTTCGGGAGGCGGCCCTTCTCGGCCGCTTCAATCTCTCCCATATTCTCCCGAAGCTCTGGCGGTATGTAGTTCAGATCGAGAGCTCCGTAAATCTCCTCCTCATCCTTGCACCTGGGAATGGATTTGACCTTCTTCGCGGCA
>CAYZRX010000088.1:0-13919 GCA_964480945.1 uncultured Ignavibacteriaceae bacterium
GAATAAACACGAGGAGCGGTGCTGCGAACACCGCTCCTGTACCACGCAAACAAAATTGAGGCTGGTCACCTCCGGGCAGTTTGGTGCTTTCCTGATGTTAGGGGCAAGTGCCATCGGCCGAAAGAAAGGAAAACGAATGTCTCGCTTGCCGACTCTGTTCATTTTCGCGCTGATTTTCTTGCAGATGAGCTGCAAGAAAGGTCCAACAGAGCCGGACTTCAAGAACCCGCGTGAGTATACGTGGACGATAGATACGCTCCTCTTGGACCCGATGGAATATCCCGGTGATGCCCAGATACTCATGCAATCAATCTGGGGAACAGCCGACAATTTGTACGCAGTCGGACACGGCTGGGGTTCGGCGGGCACGATGTGGCATTTCGATGGATTCAAATGGAGCAATGTGAGACTTGGATCGTTTGAAGGAGGGTCCATCGACGCGCCCTTCGACCTTAGTGCTATTCACGGACTCCGGGCGGATGACATTTTTGCGGTCGGCGAGCGTTTGGGTCCTACGATCTACGGCAGGAGTTTCATTATTCACTATGATGGAACAGAGTGGACGGAGCAACAAACCCCCGGGGGCAACAGGCTACTCTCCGTCTGGGCCAATGCTCCCAACGACATCTGGACTTGCGGTCTCAATGGGACACTTCTTCACTACAACGGGATTGAGTGGAGAAAGGATTCCGTCGATGTTGCCACGCCTGAAAGTTCCTTCTTCTATCTCTCAAGCATCGCGCGAACTCTATCGAACGAGATGTTCATGCTCGGTACTGCGGACAGAGGATCTCAAACGTACGCACGCTGGACATATTACTTCTTTCGGCGCGAGGGGGATCTTTGGAAGTTGCTGGATAGTTTTGACAAGAATTCTGAAGAGCAGGCTGGGAAGTGGGGTGGATACTCGCTCACCGTGCTCCCTTCGGGCACGATGTATTCTGTCGACAGTTATGGGGTCTATCAGTGGACGGGTGATCAATGGGTGGGACGCTATGCTAACATAAACACCACCACGGCGATTTTTGGGACGGGAGACGACAATGTATTCTTGACCGGGGGCCATGGCTTGCTGGCCCATTACAACGGCCTAAATTGGTTCACTTACACGAATTTGTCTGAGCAGAACGTGATATACTCTGGTGGTTGGGCCGATGAAAAGCAGGCATTCGTCTTGGGCTGGGTTGACGGATGGAAAACAATAGTGTTGAGAGGGAGGTGAAGAGCAAGTGCCCATTCCTTCTGAGATCGACGATCGAAAAACGAGGCAGCAGATGGAAGGGTCTCACGAGCGAGGAACGTAGTTACCAACGACATAGCTGACGTTTCAGATTGTCCGTGTTAGTTTTGGCTTGAGATAGTCGTAAAAAACAAAAGGCGGTGTTGCGAGCACCGCCTGTACTACGCAAACAGAAAGGTCTGAGGCTGCTCACCTCGAGTACCACACGGGTACGCCATTCTTGTTTGCATTCTTATGATAATGAACAATCCATAGACAAACAACAAGGAGATAATGCCATGAAACCGATAGCAAAGGCATTTTTCGCAATGTTTCTCGTGTACGCGACAATGTCAGCTCAGAATCATATTCCCGTCCCGCACCAGATTCCCCACGGGAGCGACCGAATTTGTTGGGGATACGCTATGGGGAGGGCGGGAGAGAAGAACGACGGCGATGCAACCTGCAACCCGGTGACCTTGATCCCAAACAGCGAAGGAATAGACTTCACGTACTTCGATCAACACAATTGGAGTGATGTTGATTTACTTCAACCTGATGATATCTTGTACTGGCCTGGTCAGCACGCTGCCTTCGTTGTCTTAGTACCCAAGGACGGACAAGGCCATGTCATTGTGGACCAAATTGAAGTGGACCATACTGCAGCCGGATGGGACACGGTGTATCATAATGACCCTTTGCCTACAGCACGGCAACGGCTCAGCCTGGGAAATCCGGGATACTTCTGCAGACGGAAGAACGTTGGGCTGTACGTCCTGAACAGTTTTGGGGGTGGGAATGTGAAGGTTGATGGCACGCCACGTACCAGTGGACTTGTCTATGCTGCTTGGTGGCGGCAAATCCCATTGGAGGCGTTGAACCAAGACTATCAAAATGTGTACAGGGTGTGGTATCGTTGGGGGGCAGCGACATATCAAAACCCAATCTATATCACGGCAGCTTCCGGAGATTCATATACTGCGAACTTCAATCCGTTTTGTGATATGACCTTCAGCAATTCCATACCGGGAGCCTCAGGTGGAACAATATCGGTCTGGGATACCGTCAGAAATGCCCCAACTACTGTGCGTATGCCGCAGAATACTTCATTCCACGCAATAGCGATTGACCAAGATACAAATGGCATCTCGTACACCTTTAGCCAGTGGGCAGATGGACCGACTTATCGCGATCGTTCTCTTACGGCAACACAACACGCAAGCTACACCGCGAACTTCACCGCCAAGCCTCTGCCGCCCACCAATCTGGATCAGGTCGCGTCGGTGGGACAGCATGTCCATTTGACGTGGACCGATAACCCGAACGAGGACGTTTCCACCTATCACATCTACCGGCATGAAGTAGGGCAGGAGAGGACATTGCGGGCGACGGTGAACCGGGGTGTCAAGAGCTGGACCGATCCGTACGTCCTGGTCGCCGCGCCGAAGGAAGGACCCGAATACTTGTATGACGTCTGCAGCATATACGATGATGTGGAATCCGATTATGCAACAGTGTCAACATTCGGCGAGGAGATAAAGATCGGCGCCATACGCAATGAGATGTTCTATGGCCTGGAAAATGAGAGCGGCGTTCCCATTGCGTTCTCGGTCTCCGCCTATCCAAACCCATTCAATCCGTCCACGACCTTGACCTGCCGGCTTGCGCAGGATGCCGCGGTGAGGCTGGAAATCTATGACCTCATAGGTCGCAAGGTCAAGGACCTCGTGGACGAGTCCAAATCGGCCGGGTATTATCGGGTTGTCTGGAACGGGAGGGACGAAACGGGCAAGCAGGTAGCGAGCGGTGTGTATCTGTACCGCTTCAGTGCCACCCCGACCGATGGCAGCAAAATAGTCGTGCGATCCGGTAAGCTCATGTTGATGCGTTAATCTGAATCGATTGTTCAAGAATGCCGCGCTTCGGAGGTCCGAAAAACCCCTTTGGGGAGGCGCGGCATTTCTTCTTGCGGCTTGCATGACTCTTATGAACACGAAGCTAGTCCGAAAAATCGATACCTACCCGTCATTCTTCTTTTGCTTTGGAGAAGTTCCGTTGAGAACAAGAGAAAGCGTTTCAACAAATTCCTTCGACGGCCTTCTCTCGTTCCTTTCCCATTGACCAAGCGTCGTACTGTGAACACCCAGCATTAGCGCCAGTTCCGTCCGCGACATCCCGTGCAGGTTCCGATAGGCAAGGATCTTCTCGCCGTAGTACCGCCTCACAAACAGATCCGGTTTGTAACCTAGGAAGTTGACAATGTGGGCTAAACGCCTCGGGTGGGGATTCTCGATGTGGTACTCCCACTTGTAGATCGTAGCCATTGCCACTCCCAACCTCGCTCCAGCTTCCCGGGCAGTCAGTTTCAAGTCAAGGCGGCGCTTTCGGATGTGATCCCCCAGAGTTTCCAAGCTACTGGGATATTTGATGTATGGGCCAATTTGAGGTTTTTGGGCCACAAGCGTGATTTGGCAGATTGGCACCGAACGGAGACGGATTTGAGGATTTCTGCATCATCCGATATAACCTGCCGACGAGCACATCGCTCATCCGCATGACGATCTTCGATATCAAGGGACGGTTGCTCCGGACGCTTGCGAACGCCGAGCTGAGCGGCCCCCAAGGCGAGATCGTCTGGGACGGGCTTGACGACGGCAAGCAGCGCGTCCGGATCGGCCCCTACATCCTCTTCCTCGAAGCAATCGACAGCCAGGGTGGAACGCTCGCCACTGCGAAGGCGGTGGTTGTGGTCGCGACGAAACTTTGATCCTTGCAACCTCCCCCACAGGCCTTTCCGAAAATCACCGAACGCCTGCGGCAGTCGTTTTGAAACCTCCGCTGCTTTCCGTATATTGGCGAGCAAAGCGAGTGAAATCGCGCACGCACAACGGGAACAGGCCTCGTCTTCCTGCCCGCCGTGCTCCACCTTCTGGCGGGCGCTCGGCCTGACGCAGGTTTCTGAATGAAAACCACCAGGGAACAATTCGCACAGCAGCTTCAGTCCATTATCCGGCTTCATCGCCGGGGAGCAGGAGGAGTGCGCGTCGCGCTCGCCCTCACGGAGCGGCTCGATTCGCTCATCAAGTCCGTCTACACATCACTCCCCCATTCCGACAAGAAACTCCTGGCCATCGTGGCCCTCGGCGGCTACGGGCGCCGCGAGCTCTGCTTCTCGTCCGACACCGATGTCATGTTCCTCATCCAGAACGAGGATGAAAAAGGGGACGCTTCCCCCATCGCGCAGGAAATGCTGCACCGTCTGCTCGACTACGGACTGACCGTCGGGCACAGCTTCCGGACGATCCAGGAATGTCTGGAGCTCGCGGGATCCGATTCCGAGACGTGGAACTCGCTTCTCGAATCACGCCTGATATGCGGGAACCGGAAGACGCACTCACGCTTCCGAACGGACCTGGTGAAGCAGATTCGCTCATCAGACAAATCCGCCTACGTCCGCCAATTGATCAACACCGCGGAGTTAAGGCACCAGAAGTACGGCGACTCGGCGAAGCTGCTCGAGCCGAACATCAAGAACAGCGCCGGCGGCCTGCGGGGTCTCCACAATGTCCTCTGGCTCATGCGCGGGACCGGCCTTCTCACCCTCACTGCCGTCGATCGGAAGAACCAGACTGCCTGCCTGGCCCTGCTGCGGTCTCCCTTGCTGCGCAAACGCTTCAGCCAGAGATTCCTGCGTGATGTCGAAAAGGGGTTCGATTTTCTTCTCCGCTGCCGGAACGAGATGCACCTGCAGGCCGGGGCGCTTCACGATACGCTCGAGTTCAACCTCCAGCGGCAGGTAGCGCAAGCATTACGTTACCGTGCGAGCCCTACGCGAACGAGCGTCGAGCGATTCATGCAGGACTATTACGTCGCGGCACGGTCGATCGCCCAGCTGGCCCAGCGCACCAGGAACTGGGCCGAGGATCGCTTCGTCGCGTCCTCATCGAAAGAAGCCGCTCGGCCGCTGACAAGCGTCTTCGTACTGCAGGATAGAAAGATCGACCTCAGGCGTGCGGCGAAAAGGCTTTCAAGCGAGGATGCTCTGCAAGCGTTCCTTCTCACCATCGAGCTGGACGCGTCCTTCTCGCATCGGCTGGATGATCTCCTCAGCCGGAGCGCGGGGAGCTACGCCCCCATTCGCTCCGAACGCGAGACGATGCTCTTTCGCGAGCTCCTGAGCAAGGACCGCGGCGTCAGCCGTGCGATCCACAAGATGAACGACCTGGGCCTGCTGGCGCGTTGGTTCCCGGAATGGAGGGGCCTCGTAGCGTTCTTCCAACACAATCAGTACCACTTCTACACCGCCGACGAGCATACGTTGATGGTGCTGGCGAACGCCGAGGCGCTCGCGGAGAACCGGAACACGTTCGGCCAGGTTTTCCAGTCGCTCCCTCGTCGCGATACGCTCTATCTCGCCGCACTTCTGCACGATATCGCCAAGCCGAAGCGGATCGGCGACCACGAGATCATCGGCGTCGATATTGCCCGGACGGTCCTGAAACGGCTCCGCTACACGGACGTAATGGAGGACGTGCTCTTCCTCGTCCGGCATCATTTGCTGATGGAGCAGGTTGCCTTCCGCCGGAACCTGAGCGATCCGCAGACGGTCATCGATTTTGCTGCGAAGATCAAGAACACGCACCAGCTCGATCTCCTCTACCTGCTGACGTATGCCGACCTGAACGCCGTGAACAAGAACGTCTGGACCGACTGGAAGGGGATGTTGCTCTATGAGCTCTACCGCCGCTCTCGCCAAATCCTCGAAGGAAAGCTCACGTCGGTTGAAGTTAAAGAGGCAGAGGCAGTCCGCCACGAGGCGGCGGTGAGGGAGCTGGTCAACCAGCTTGCCTCAGCGCTGCCGGAGGAGCAGGCCCGCGGCCACCTCGATGCGGTGGAAAGTCCCGATTACCTCGCAACGTTCGATGTGCAGGAGATCGCCGAGCACATCCGCCGGATCGGCACAGACGAGGCGGTCTCCGCGATCTTCAAGCGGAAGGAGGACCACACCGAGGTCACGGTGATTGCGCGGGACGCCCCGTTCGCCCTCTCGAGGTTCTGCGGTGTCCTCTCTGCCAACGACGCCAATATCTTCGACGCTCGGATCTTCACCCGGAACGACGGGATGATCATCGACCGCTTCCGCGTCATCGACTTCGTCTCCAAAACCGCCTTGAGCGGCGAGCAGTGCCGCAAGATCCATCAGGAGCTTAACGACGTCTTCAACGACAAAGCCGACATCGAGCAGCTCCTCCAGCGCCACCGGATGAAATGGAAGCGGCGCAGAAGGACCCTCAACCCGAACATCCGGATCGATGTTGAGTTCGAGGACCACCCGCGCTTCACCATCATCGACGTCTACGCACCCGATATGCTGGGGTTCCTGTACAGGATTACGGGAACGATGTCGCTGCTCGGCCTGAACATCACGTTCGCGAAGATCGCGACGCGGGTCGATGGGATCGTCGACTCGTTCTACGTGCTCGACCTGACCGGAAAGAAGCTGGAAAAGTCAGGGCAGCAACCGTACGTGAGGTCGGAGATCTTGAAAGTTATCGCCGATCTGACGGAGTCCGAGCTGGTGATGCAGTGAAGCCATGCTGGGAGGGAGCTTCGCTCCCGACCTTCGACCAGACAGGTCCGGCTCCTAAGACAATTCTGAGCCAGAGGCTCACCTGTCCGCCGCTCTTTGTGGCGGATGCGCCTTTGGCGCAGACTTTGCTCACTGTGACTTCGTCTGATTCCAGGGGTAGAAATCATGTCCAACTCGAGACCCATTGGCGTTTTTGATTCCGGCATCGGCGGGCTGACCGTCGTTCGGGCGTTGACGCACCGTCTCCCAAACGAGAACATCATCTACTTCGGCGACACGGCGCGGGTACCGTACGGCCCGAAGTCCTCCCAGGTGGTCCGCGAGTACGCGGCCCAGGATACCGATGTGCTCCTCCAGCAAAATGTCAAAATGATCGTCGTCGCCTGCAACACCGTCTCCGCGGTTGCGCTGGATGTCGTGCAGAAGCGGGCAAAGGTACCAGTGACCGGCGTGATCATCCCCGGGGCTCAGGCGGCAGCAAGAGCCACAGTTAAGAAACGAGTCGGCATCATCGGCACGGTTGGCACCGTCAGCAGCAACGCTTACACCAACGCCCTCCGCCAGCTTGATGCCGGCATTCAGGTTTTCGGTCAGGCCTGCCCACTGTTCGTTCCGCTTGCGGAGGAAGGCTGGACCGATCATAAAGCGACGGAGCTGATCGCAAAGGAGTATCTCTTCCCGCTCACCCTTGAGAAGATCGACACGCTCATCCTCGGATGCACGCATTACCCGCTCCTCAAGGACGTCATCGGCCGCGTGTTGCACAACGCCGTAGCGCTCATCGACTCGGGTGAAGCGACAGCGGAGGCCGTCCGCATTTTGCTTGACGAGCAGGAGCTCCGCAACACGAGCACGTTGAAACCGAACCTGCAATTCTACGTGAGCGACGTGCCGCACAAGTTCACAGAGGTCGGAGAGCGATTTCTCGGGCAGAAGCTCGGGAGGGTCCATCGCGTCTCGGGGTTTGCAGCGTAGAATCCGGGACGTAATGGAATCTCAGGTTTTCACGCGGGATCGGACAATCTTCCAACTGCAAGAGTCGGCAGGCCGGACGCGCGAGCCGTCGTTTGCATCCACTTCCGAGATTATGTACATTGCCCCGGCACGTCAGGAGGTTTCCCCATGGCCATCAAAGAAATCCTGCTTTTAGGCAACCCGATTCTTCGTCAGAAATGCACTCCCGTCAAATCACCGACATCTGCTGAAATCCACTCCATCGTCGACGACCTGTGTGACACGCTCGCAGAGTTCCGCTCACTGCGGGGCTTCGGCCGCGGCATCGCGGCGCCGCAGATCGGATCCAACGCCCAGATCATTTATGTCAACTTCGAATACGCCGGCGCGTTGATCAATCCGAGAATCGTGAGGCGGAGCCGGAAGAAATTCCGGCTGTGGGACGATTGTTTCTCCTTCCCCGATCTCATCGCCTACGTCGAACGCAACTACTCCATCGAGGTCTCGTTCCTGAACGAGCGGGGGAAGCAGAAACAGATCAAGGCCTCGGGCGCCCTCTCCGAGCTGCTCCAGCACGAGATCGATCACGTGAACGGGATCCTCGCCATCGACCGGGCGCTCGACTCACGGCACATTGTTTTTCGAAGCGAATACGAGAAGCTGGCCCACAAGACGCCCATGATGCTGTAACTCCCGTCACACCGGGAGAGCCGGGAAAGCTCGAACGTACTTTCAACGGTCGTAACCTTTCAGAGACGATCGATCACGACGAATGGAGGATCCCATGGATCAGCCCACCGGCACCGGACCACAGCCACCGGCACAGCCGCCTCACCCTACTCCGCAACCGCAGCAACCACCAGGCCAGCCACCGCAACAGCAGCCCGCACCGCAGGCAGGGCCAAAGCCTCCCCCGCTCGGTTATGAATTCACGCCGCCGCAGAATGAGAACATCCGCCGCCTCTCGAGCAAAATGAAGTTCGTGGGCATTTTCTACATCGTCGCCGCCGTTCTGTTCGGCACCCTCGGCGTGGCCGCACTGTTCGTGATGCCCCTCGCCGGAATCATCTATATCATCGCCATGATTCCAGAGCTGCTCATCGGCATCTGGACGACAAAAGCGGCCTCATCCTTCCGGATGATTGTGGACACGAAGGGACACGACATCCCCCACCTGATGAACGCGGTCGTATCGCTCCGGAAACTTTATACCCTGCAGTATTGGTTATTAATCATAGCTCTGATGCTGATCGTCGTTTCCATCGCGGTTGTCGTGGTCTTGTGGATGTCCGGAATGCTGCCGATGCCGGGTGGAAGCGGGACCTACACGCTGCTCGCACAGTAATATGCGGCAGTGCAGGCCGAGAGCTCGTCGTTGAACCTCTTACAATCGCGTGATCCTCCTATGCCACCGACACTTCTCACCGAAGAGCAGATTCAGTCGAAGCTCAAGGAGCTCAAGAGCTGGACGCGGGCCGGAAACGAGATCCGCAAGCTCCTGGAGCTTGAGGACTTCGTCCATGCAATGGGGATTGTCAATTCCGTTGCGCTGCTGGCGGAAAAACAGAATCATCATCCCGACATCGACATCCGCTGGAACAAGGTCACGCTCGCCCTCTCCACCCACAGTGCCGGCGGGCTGACGGAAAGTGACTTCAAGCTTGCCAAGGCGATCGACGAGCTGTGAAGCGCGCACGTTGCCAGGCGAGCGGGCGATTCCGACGCGAAGAGCGAGACGGAAGGGCGCTCGGTGAACTTTCGAATTGAAGATTGCGCGTTTTGTGTTCCGCTTCCCTGAATCCCGCTTCGTGAGCGGAATCTCCCGCTCCTTGGATCCCGCCAATCGAGCGGGATCCCAGAAAGCGGGACAGGAGCGGGACGTCCCGCCGTTTTGTGGCGGGATGGATTGAACATTCCATGGCAGCAATAGTTCTCCCCACCGACGGCCCACCCGAATTCCAGTCGCGGTTCGTTGCACCTCAGGCGACTTCTTGCTATCTTTCCCTGTCAAACGGCCCGAAAATCACCACTTAACTATCCTTACCGTCTCCCGTGAACCTCCCAAGAGACCAAGTTCTCGACATCTTTCGTGAAACCAAGGCCCTTCTCGAAGGGCATTTTCTCCTCACATCGGGACTACACAGCCCCCAGTATTTTCAATGTGCCCGCGTTCTGCAGTATCCCAAATACCTTCACCTCTTCGCCGGTGAGATTGCCAAGCACTTCGAATACGCCGACGTGGAGGTCGTGATCTCGCCTGCGATCGGCGGCATCGTCGTCGGGACTGAGGTGGGCCGGATGCTGCGCGTTCGCACCATGTTCGGCGAGCGAAAGGACAGCAAGATGGAGCTCCGCCGCGGCTTTGAGCTCCTCCCGGGGGAGCGTGCTCTGGTCGTGGAAGACGTCGTGACGACGGGGGGATCCGTCTTCGAGGTCGCCGAGCTCGTAAAGAAAGGCAACGCGACACTCGCCGGCGTGGGTTATATCGTTGACCGGAGCAATGGCCGGATCAAGTTCGATGCAAAGCATTTCTCCGTGCTGCAGATGGACGTCGTCACCTACAAGCCCGAAGAGTGCCCGCTCTGCAAGGAGGGGATACCGGTCGTCAAACCGGGAAGCAGGGGTAACTACTGACCGGTTCATCGATGAGCAGAGATCAAGATCCTATCCCTCCATCAGGCAATTCACCTCTCCACACGCTACGAATGCCAAACTTCAAAATCCTCAAGTCGGAAAAGCGATACACCGGCAAAGTCTTCAACCTGGTGATCGACGAGATTGAATATCCCTCGGGCAACCGCGCTCTGCGCGAGGTCGCGGAGCATCCCGGAGGTTCCGTTGTGGTTGCGATGCTGAGCGACGGGAATATTCTCCTCGTCCGCCAGTTCCGCTACCCGATGAAGAAGCACCTCTATGAACTCCCAGCCGGGAAGCTTGACGCCGGTGAGGACCCTGCCGTGTGCGCGGCTAGGGAGCTGGAAGAAGAGACCGGCTATATCGCCGGTTCCCTGAGAAAGCTGACTGCGATCTACACAAGTCCGGGGTTTTGCAGCGAGCTGTTGCACATCTATCTCGCAACCGACCTCAAGACGTCGTCCCGAGGTCAGCAGTTGGAAGAAGGCGAGCTCGATCTGACCGTTCAACGGATGCCGCTGGAGCGTGCGGTCGAGATGATTGAGCAGGGGGAGATCGTCGACAGCAAGACGATCTGCGGGATCCTGCTAGCACAGAGAATGTTATCGAGATAGGACACGGAAGATGCCGATTGAACGGCCTTTCGCTGATGCATATGAAGAAGTTGTTGAATTTCGGTAGGAAACAAGAGCTTAGACGGCGAATCTTCTCTAACCCTAAAAAATGATCAGTCCCCATCCGCCTTTGTTGATTCTTCCGCGTCCCATTCTGACCGTCCGCCGATGACCGCCGTTGAGCTCATACGAAAGAAACGCGATGGCGCGTCGCTCACCGAGGAAGAGCTGCGCTGGCTGATTAACGAATACGTCCAGGGCTCAATCCCCGACTACCAACTGTCCGCTTTCCTCATGGCGTGCTTCTTTCGCGGGATGAACGTGGAAGAGACGCTGACGTTTACGAAACTCATGCTCCGCTCCGGCGAGATCGTCGATCTCTCCGAGATCCCCGGCGTCAAAGTGGACAAGCACTCAACCGGCGGGGTCGGCGACAAAGTGTCCCTCATCCTGGCTCCCATCGTGGCAGCCTGCGGCGTCCCCGTGCCGATGATCTCCGGCCGCGGCCTCGGACACACCGGCGGCACGCTCGACAAGCTCGAGTCCATCCCCGGTTTTCGGACCGATCTCACTATTTCCGAGTACAAGAGGGTTATCAAAGAGATCGGGCTCGTGATGATCGGCCAGACCAGCCAACTCGCCCCGGCGGACAAGAAGATGTACGCGCTTCGGGATGTGACCGCGACCGTCGAGTGCATTCCCTTGATCGCCGGAAGCATCATGAGCAAGAAGCTCGCCGAAGGAATCGACGCTCTTGTCCTCGACGTCAAGACGGGCCGGGGGGCGTTCATGCAGACCAACCAGCAGGCGGTCGAGCTGGCCCGAACGCTCGTGCGCATCGGAAACGGATTTGGGAAGGAGACGATCGCTTTCATCACCGACATGGATCAACCGCTCGGGATGACGATCGGGAACTGGCTGGAGGTCGTCGAATCCGTCGAGTGCCTTCGAGGAGCCAGGGGCCGCACCGGCGAATCGACGGACTTGATGGAAGTAACACACGTTCTCGCGGGCGCGATGCTCATGCTCGGCGAGAAGGCCCGGACGGTCGCCGAAGGAATCGATCTGTCGAGGCGCTCCATCGATGACGGCTCTGCCTACCGGAAATTCCTCCAGCTTGTCGCAGCCCAGGGCGGCGATGTTTCTGCAATCGAGAACCTTGAGAAGTACCCCCTTTCAAAGCACTCCCTCGAGGTCAAAGCAGCGGCAGGCGGTTTCGTCGGAGAGATTCATCCCGTTGAGCTCGGCCTGACGAGCATCAGTCTGGGAGCCGGTCGCTCCCGACTCGACGACGCCATCGATCCCAAGGCAGGCATCGTCTTGAAAAAGAAGGTCGGCGATACCGTCGCGGTGGGTGAAGTCCTCGCTGTATTCCTGACCGACAACGAGAGTGTCGTTGAACTTGCGCGCAAACGGATCCAGAATGCCTTCCGTATCCAGCGCGATTCCCCGAAGCACAAACCCCTGATTCTGAGCTACATTGACAAAGGCGGCGTGAAAACCTGGATGTAAAAGGCCCCTCAGATACGAATCAACACCGCTGTCCCCCTTCCCCGTGCCAAACTTCCTTGCGTCGAATTTCAAAAGTCGCTAATTTGGGCAACCCGTAAGGCAGGTTCAGATCTTTTCGTCTGAATCTTCGATTGGGATGAAGGAGACCGCGTGAAACCGATCAGCGAAATCGTCGGCGAGAGGCCGCTCTACGCCATCACGCCGCACGTCACAGTGACCGAGGCCGCCCGATACATGGTGGAGAAAAACATCGGCGCGCTCCCCGTTGTTCAGGAAAACAAGCTCGTCGGCATCTTTACCGAGCGAGATGCACTCGTGCGTGTTATCGCCAAAGGCATGAGCCCCAGCAAAACGAGGATCAGCGATGTGATGACGAAGGCAGTGATCGTCGCGAAAGCAGATGAGGACGTAGAATCCTGTCTCAGGAAGATGAAGGAATCACACTGCCGCCATCTGCCGATCCTGTCGGGTGAGCAGTTGATTGGGATGGTATCGATACGTGATTTGGTGTCGACCGTGGGAGATGAAAAAGAAGCGGACGCCGATTACCTGAACGCGATCCTCAGCATCCTTCAGCGGGAGCCCCCCAAGCGCTCGGAGAGTCTCTAAAAGCCTAGCCCGGGGTCCTTCGTTGCGCCTCAAACCCTTCCTTCAACACTTCAACAACCTTGTCGTGAATCAGGCCGTTGGTGACGAGCACCTGTTTTATATAGACCGTTGATGCACGCCCGAGAAAATCCGTAAACCTTCCGCCTGCCTCCTGGGCGATGAGCACCCCCGCTGCCATATCCCAAGGGCTCAGCGCGACCTCCCAGAATCCCTCGAACCTCCCGCACGCGACATAGCAGATATCGACTGCCGCGGAACCGAGGCGCCGCACCCCCTGCGCTTGCATCAGGAAATTGACGAAATGCTGAACCGCGTTATCCGGATTCTGTTTGATCGTATACGGAAACCCCGTCACCATCAGGCTCTCGATGAGGGCGGAAATTTTCGAAACGTGGATGGGACTCTTGTTGAGAAAGGCCCCGCGGCCCTTCTCTGCAGTGAATAACTCCTGCAGGTTCGGCTCGTACACTACTCCCAGGGCAAGCTCCCCCTTCACCTCAAGTCCGATTGAAACCGAGTAGAGGGGCATCCCATGTGCGAAGTTCAGCGTCCCGTCGAGCGGGTCGATGATCCACCGATACTCCGAGCCTTTCTCGTGGCTGCCCGACTCCTCCGCCAGGAAATCGTGATCAGGATACTTTTGCCTGATCTTGTTGATGATGATCTCTTCGGATCGTCTGTCGATCTCGGTCACCAGATTGGTCTCCTGGCCGAGCTTTCGCTCGATCTGCTGGATCTTTCCGACGCTCGATTTCAGAAACGCACCTGCCTCGAGCGCGGCATCGAT
>CAYZRX010000089.1:0-1183 GCA_964480945.1 uncultured Ignavibacteriaceae bacterium
ACGCTTCACTATTCACTCTTTACTATTCACTTTCTACTGTTTCCACCCAGCTCATCCTTATATACCTTTCCATCCTTCATGACAAACCCGACGTGTTCCAATGAGCTGATGTTCTTCAGCGGATCGTCCTTTGCCGCAACGATGTCGGCGAAGGCGCCGGGGGAGATCTCGCCGATCTTGCCCTTCATATCGAGCAGCTCGGCCGCGACCGTTGTCGCGGCTTTGATCGCCTGCATCGGCGTCATGCCGAACTTCACCATATAGGAGAACTCCTTGGCCTCGTTCTCCGTCCATGCGAAGCCGCCGGCATCGGTCCCGAAGGCGATCTTCACGCCTGCCTTCAGCGCCTTGTTGAACGTGGCGGGAAGCGTCTCATTGAACATCTTGTTGATGGAGTTTCCCGCGGCGGCACGCCCCACGGCCACATAGACATTGACGTAAATCGTCGGACACCAGTAGATGCCTTTCTCAACCATGAGCTTGATGCATTGGTCATCCAGGCCGAAGCCGTGCTCGATGGAAGCTGCGCCTGCGTTGATTGCAGGAATGATCCCGTCCGGCGTGACAGCGTGAGCGGAGAGCTTCCGGTGCAGCCTCCTTGCCTCATCGCCGATCGCCATGATCTCTTCCTGCGTGAAGTTCGGGGTGCTTCGGTAGCTTCCGTCCGGCAATCGGTAGTAGCCGCCGTCGGCGTAAATCTTCACCCAGTCGGCTCCGTAAGAGATTTGCTCGCGCACGGCGCGGCGTGCCTCGTCCGCGCCCGTGATCTCCTGCACGCCCTTCGGCATGTGAAGCTCCCAGTCATACTCGCTGTTGCTGAGCAAGTATCGGCCCGTCGTGCTGATGGCGCGGGTTGCAACGAACATCCTGGGACCTTCAATGACGCCGTTGTTGATCGCTTTCTTCAGATCGACGTCGGCGTACATTGCGCCCTCGGTCTCGAGGTCGCGGAGCGTCGTGAAGCCGTGGCGGAGTGCGGTCTTGCAGGAAAGGGATGCCCGCAGGGTACGGTAGGGGATCGACTCCTTGAGGATCTGGTCGGCGTAGTCGTCTGCAGTGATATCTCCTTGCAGAAGGACGTGCGTATGGGCATCGATCAGGCCCGGAAGGACGGTGGCGTTCGAGAGATCGATGACCGTCGCCCCGCGAGGGATGGTGACGTTCTTGCCGACCTCCTTGATCC
>CAYZRX010000089.1:1283-13804 GCA_964480945.1 uncultured Ignavibacteriaceae bacterium
GTGCCGAGAGCCTTTTCCAATTCAGCGGCTGCCGAATCGATTAGCAAAGCTTCGTTCTCGAGAGCGCGCGCCACGCGCTGAGTTTCCGACTCGGCATCCTTCCACTTTTTCTGCTCGATTGCCTCCCGCACGCCGGGAATCGTTTTCACGCCGTAGCCCGTGTAGAGGCCCGGTGCATAGATCAAGTTCTTAAACCAGGGCCGCCCCGGCAGGCCTTCCGAGCTTGTGAGCGCTCGCTCGGTTTCGATGAGCTTCGCATTGACGCTCCTGATCAACGTTGCGCTAAAGGCTGTGCCGCTTTGCATCACCCGCTTCGCTGCTTTGTCGTACCGCTCCGCGCTTGCCGTCAAGGTTGTGACGGCATTATCCAATGGCGCAAAATTGAGGTAGGGAGGGATATCCTCGGGTGACGGCGGAACGTAGTTCTCCTTCGGATCGGCGGTGGCGGTGAACGCGCCCTCCGTAATTTCCCGGTTCCGCTCTTTGATCTGATCCTGCATCCCCTTCAGAAGCCTCTTGATCTCATCGAGGTAGCGGTGGACCGTGCTGCTGAACTCCGTGAAATCATAGGGAAGAAGATCGGCATCCGCCAGGCGGATCACTGCAGTCCCGGCGGTTTGCGAAAGAGCGCGGCCGTAAGAGAAATCTGTGTCGGCAAAATGCGTGTACCAGTAGATATCATCATAAATCGAGTGGTAGATGCCCCCGCCATCCTCGCCGCCGTAGCCAAGGTCGAGCGAGGCGACGCCAAGGTGATCGATGAAGACCGTATAATCGGAGCCGGAGCCGAGGGCTCCGATGCGCAGATCGGGGCGGGATCGTAGTTCGTTACGCTCCTCGTCCGAGCGGGCGTTCAAGATGCGGCGGAGCTGATTCCGTTTCCAGACGGAGATCTTCTTCTCAGGATCCTCAATCGCGCGGGCGACTCCATTGATGAACTCCTCAAGCGAGTGTGAGCCGGACATTCCGAGGTACCCTCTGCCGTTTGAATCGGAGTTGATATAGGCGACTGCTTTTTGCTTCAGCGCATCGGCGTGTTCTTCTGCCCATTCGGTCGAACCGAGAAGTCCCTCCTCCTCTCCATCCCAGGCGCAGTACACGATCGTTCGCTTCGGCTTCCAGCCCTGTTTCAGGAGCTCACTCAGAGCTCGTAGCTCCTCCATCTCGGCGACGAGGCCGGAGATGGGGTCGTCTGCGCCGTTGACCCACGCGTCCTGATGATTGCCGCGGATGACCCATTCATCCGGGTATTCGGAACCCGGTATGGTCACGATGACGTCGTAGATGGTCTTGATGTCCCAGTTCGATTTGACCTTCAGGTGAACCTTTGCGGGCCCGGGACCAATCTTGTATGTGATGGGCAGTGCTCCACGCCACGAAAAGGGGGCTACAGGTCCTTTGAGGGCGGCAAGGAGAGGCTGAGCATCAGCGTAGGAGATCGGGAGGACGGGGATCTTGGTGATGGTCGTCGCGTCTTTAATGTCGAGTCGCTTCGCGCTGGTTGTTGCGCCGACCCCCGGGGTGAGCGGGTCGCCGGGATACAGCGGCATGTCCATCACGCTGCCGCGCTGGACGCCGTCCTTGGGTCGCCATGGGCCCGTCGGAAAGACGTCGCCGTGGAAGAATCCGTCATCGCGGGGGTCGGAGTAGATGATGCATCCCACGGCACCTTTTTCCCCTGCGAGCTTCGGCTTGATCCCGCGCCACGATCCGCCATACCGGGCGATCACGATCGCGCCCTTCACGGAGATGCCGAGCCGATCGAGTTGCTCGTAGTCTTCCGGGATCCCGTAGTTCACATACACCAGGGGCCCTGTGACATCGCCATCGATCGAATAGGCGTTGTACGTTGGCAGTTGCTCGCTGTGCTGGCCTGAGGTTGGGTCGCCGGGGACGGTCGGTTCCTGCAGCTTGGCCACGAACTTGCTCGGTTCGACCATCTCGACCAGTCGTTCCTTGGGGGTGGGGAAGAGGACGTCGAACGTTTCGATCTTTGTGTCGAATCCCCAACTCTTGAAGGTCGATTCGAGCCATTCGGCATTGCTCTTATCGTACGGTGAGCCGACGTGATGCGGGCGAGCGGCGAGACGCTCCATGTACTCGCGTTGACGATCCGCGCTCGGGATCGCGCGGAATTTGGCCTCCCAGTCCGTCTTTGACGTTTGTCCCTGTGCCAGAAGCAGATTCGCGCACACGAGGAACAGGACAACCTGGCAACCAGATCTCATAGGTCCTCCACAACAGAAAAGTAGGGGTGAATGTTGCTTAGCGGGTCCAAAGAGGGTCGATGGACGGAGATGAATATCAATATTACTCAATAAACAAGCAAGGCGGGCTGGGAGTTCGTAATGCTTGGCTGGATGAGGCGGTCCGAGATACTATCAAGCAAGCGAGTGAAGTGCCTCCTTACGAGAGAGCGAAGGCAATGATTGGGTAGTCCGTCTCTCGAGGAATAGCATCAGCAGGGCGAGCATAGAGAGCGATGAGGTAACCATTGGTTCTTCAGCAGAGCAGACAGTTGACGCTAGAACCGTAAACGCAGGATATCTTCCGCCAAACGGCGTATCATGCCCCCACCCCTATCATCGACGCCGTCCCATTCTCCCCGTCTTTCAGTCTTTACTCAATGATAATGATAGGACTTGAGCCGCCCTCGGCAAACGTCCCCGTCGTTACGCAATATGCAGAGTACGGGTATTCATCCGAGTTCACCTGCTGAACCGTCAACGGCTGAGGTACCTTTTTCTTTAGTTCCAGACTATCAACCCCGAAGAGGTCCTTGACTGGAAACCAGATCTTTACGTCGCCGTTAAGGGCCTTGAATGTGACGTCGTCTCCAGGCTGAACCTGAAGGAGACCAGGGACAACCTTGTTCGACTTGCAGAGGATAAGCACCTTGTGATTTGCCTTAGTTGACTGTTGCATAGCGGCCTCCTTTCGTGAGGGTTAGAGTTCTGGTCTACCCCGCCTATTTGGCACTCGCGGATTTCAGCTTTTGGTACCTCGCGTCTTGGCGGAGTGCATTCAAGGATGGATTGCCTTCAATGGTGCTCAATGGATAACCCGTTTGGACTGCCTTCTCAATCCATTCGATCGCCTTGTCTCGCATTCCGAGTTGCTCATAGATTTCGGCTGCTCGAGCCTTTGTGCTGGAGCTCAGCCCTGGGAGAGCAAGTGCGTCGTTGAGAATCTCCGACGACGTGTCGGGCTTTTCGAGCATTGAGTAGATATCAGCAAGATTGACAAGCAGGTCGGGGTTCCGTGGTTCCAGCAACCTGCGCTCCTCCGCCAGCTCAGCAGCGCGCTGATATGCTGCTTGGGCATTTGAATCTTTCCCCGCCACTTGCTTGTAGGCAGCGCCCAACGAGACCCAAACGCGATAGTCCAGACTGTTGAATGACACAGCCTTTTCATACATTCGAGCGGCGTCTTCGTACTGCTGTTCGCCGAAGTATAAAATCCCACCGAGTCCATTGTATGCAACGTAATTCGGAGTAACACTCAGTGATTGCTCATACATCTTTCGGGCTTCACCATATTTGCCCATGACAGTGTATACTCCGCCCAAATTGTTATAGCCGCGGACGATGTCAGGCGCAAGTTCAATTACGCGCTGAAATGGACGCTCAGACTCGCCAACGCGACCCTGGTGGTAATAGAAAAGGCCGAGATTATTGTAAGCTCGCCAGTAGTCAGGCCTCATTTTGATTGCCCTTTGTAGAACAGCCTCTGCCTGGCCCGGATCTCCTTTGAGAACATATGCGTTTGCGAGGTCGTCATAGGCATCGGTATAATAGGGATCTTCGATGATCGCCTTCTGAAGGAGATCGATCGCTTTTTCCAGGTTTTCCGGCTTTTTCTCTCTCTGCAGTATTCCTTTGGCCTGCACGTAGTAATCGGATGCTTTGGGAGAACTTGTTGTGTCGGACGCCAGAAAGCGGGCAGTTCTAACCGGCAGCTCAAAGTCAAGCATGGGCACAACGACTTGCACAAGGCGGTCCTGCAAAGCGGCCACGTTTGCATCCTGTTCGTCAATCTGTTGAGATCTGACCTGTTTGAGATTGACAGCGTCTGTGAGGGTAACGGTAACACGCAGGCCCCCCGAGATGGGTTGAATGCTTCCGGAGATCACAAGGGTGACCCCGAGAAGCTGTCGCGCCTCTGAGGGGGATCTCACCCCTCGGCTCCGCACCTCGGCAGCGGGAACTACAGCGAGCCCTGCCTGAAGCTTTTTCAACTCTGTGAGCTTACTCGTCAGGATTTCGACCGTGCCTTCACAGAAAGCCTGGTTTTCGGCGCTACCCCCGACGTTTGTGAACGGAAGAACCGCTATGTACCTTTCCTTCGGGATGTAAGTAATGCCCAGCCATCGTTGCAGCGTACCGGTCGCATAGAGTACCACAAGGAGAACGACCACCACAGCCCCCGCCAGCACCGGAACTGAAAATCCACGGCGCAGAGTACCGGGAAATCGTCTCAAGGGACGCGGTACAGCTCCTTCCCCGAGGAGGCGCTCCAGTTCTTCATGTACATCGCCAGCGCTCTGGTACCGCATCGCGCGGTCCTTTTCCAACAAGCGCAAGATGATGGCTTCAAGCTCCTTTGAGATCTGCGGATTCAGAGCTGACGGCGGCTTCGGGTCGAGGTTCAGAAGGGAGTACAGCAACGCTGCGTCGTGCTCACCGGCGAACGGGCGTTGGCCTGTCACCATCTCATACATCACAACCCCGAGAGAGAACAAATCGCTGCGAGCATCGATCTCAAGACCCTGGGCTTGCTCGGGAGACATATAGGCAGCCGTGCCCGCGGTTCGTGCAGTGGTTGTGTGTTGAGCTTCGCCAAGCAGCTTCGCGATTCCGAAATCGAGGATCTTGACCTCCCCCCGCGCTGTGACGATCACGTTCGCCGGCTTGATGTCCCGATGGACGATCCCGGCTTCGTGCGCTCGCTGCAGACCTTCTGCAATTCGTAGCGCGACGCGGATCGCCTCGTCCGGTGGAATTGCGCCCGACTTCAGTCTATCCTTGAGGGTTTGTCCATCATAGTACGCCATGCAGATGAACGCGCTCCCGTCATCCGTCTCGTCGATCTCGTGGACGACGGCGATGTTGGGGTGATCCAGCGCTGAAACAGCCTGCGCTTCATGCATGAAACGCCGCTTGGCCTGCTCATCGTACGTTACCTCCGGCGAAAGGAACTTCAGGGCAACGGGCCGGCGCAGCTTGGTGTCCTCTGCCTTGTAGACGACACCCATCCCTCCTTCACCCAGTTTTTCTAAGATCTTATAATGGGAAATCGTCTGGCCAATCATAGACGACGCCTCCGCCAAAAAGACGGCGGATCCTCAAAATTCCAACTGCTCGCACAACTCGCTCGCAGGGAATTTTGGGACATGTCCCCCTCCCCGAGTTTCTCAAGGATTTTGTAATGCGAAATGGGTTGACCGATCATAGAAGAGCACCCTGTGGGTGTCGAAAGGAGCTTCTGTGCTTGGGTCGTCGCCCTGTGCGCGAGTGAGACTGTCGAAGGTCGGTGCTAGACGCGGGCAGGGTCAAAAGTCCGCCGTGTAATATAACCATTGCTGCCTGAATTTTCCAAATAGGCGATGGATAGGCTGATTTCCTTGAAGATTCTTGACGTTTGGATCAAGCTTGCAGCATCTACTGTGGTCCTCAATTTCGCCCAAGCATGTTCCGATACTTCAGGGACGAGCCGCCCGAGCGGATTGCTACCCTCGCCCACCGGCCAGTCGATTTGCAGCCGGCATCCGTCGCAGCGCGCTCATCGCCCATGCTCCAAAAGCCGGACCGATGGACAGGAATGCAAAAGCCCATCGCCAGTTGACCCACTCCACAAGAGTTGGAATCAATCGAATCGTGATGAGGGTGAGTAAGAATCCGAGGCTCGTCTGCAGCGTAAGGGCGGTTCCAAGATATTCGGTTTGACAGAGTTCAGAGATGCAAGCTGAAAACTGAGCCGAGTCGGCCACCACAGCAAATCCCCAAACGAGGCAAATGAGGACCAGGGCGATTGGGCTGCCTCCGAAGAGAATGCCGACGATCAGCGCGCACGATCCGCTTATGACCATGGATGCAACGGTGATCGTCGTTTGGCCGATCCTATCCGCGAGGTATCCCGCTGCCACGCTTCCGATACCGCCGACGGCAATGACCGCGAACGCAGCTGCGCTTGCCCACGAGGCATCGATATTCCTCAGCTGTAAACTCGCGAGAAGAAACAGGGGAAACCACGCCCACATCGCATAGAGCTCCCACATATGTCCGAGGTAGCCGAGGTTCGCCAGTGCCAAGTCCCGCTGCCGCACGATCGTTCCGGCATACTTCCAATTGAACTTGGGGAGGTTGGTGCGGTAGGGGCCTTCTCGTACGAACAAGATGGTGATCGTCCCGCCGAGCGCAGCGAGGCCGGCGGAATAGTACATCACGAGCTGCCACTCATGAATGCTTCCAAGCGCGTTGATGATATGCGGCGCCGCGGATCCGAGCGTGAGCGCTCCCACAAGCAGCCCGATCCCCCCATCCCCTGTCCTCCTTTGTCCAGGTCGCGATGATCTTCATGCCGACGGGATAGACTCCCGCGAGAAACATTCCCGTGAGGAACCAAAGGGGCAGAGCGAGAGTCAAACCGGTCGCGAGAAGCGGGATCAGAGCTGTTACGAGCGCGGCCAGGAGACACGAGGCAGAAAACAGGACGTGACCGCGGACGTAGTCGGCTAAATTCAGCAGCGAGGAGCCAAGGGCCCCGACGACGAAGCCGATCTGGACCGACATGGTGAGCCAGGCCTGACCCGAAGCGCCGAGGTTCCAGTCCGAGCTGAGCGACGGCACGACCGCAGATGCGGAGAACCAAACCGACATCCCGAAAAGTTCTGCCAGCGACAGCATGAGGATCGTGCGGCGCTTGTCCGTAACGGCGGAAGGGACTGAAGCCTGGCTCATTGACATTCGGGGAGTGATTGTCTGAAGGTCATTGCCTCAATCCCATTTTTCCTACGAGGGCAGCGAAACGCTGGTCTGAGCGCAGAATCCATCAGGGGTTCGACGTAGATGGGTAGATGATGAAGTCGTGCGAGGGAACGAAGACCTTCTGAGACGACTGCCTCAGAGGATCGCCTCAGAGCAAAGAAACCGACTCATCGGCCTCCCGTGATATAGTTGTGCAGCTGCTTGATCAGGTGCTCCTTCTCGGCAATAACTGCTTTCACGACATCGCCGATGGAGATGAGACCGGCGAGCTTGCCGTTCTCAAGAACAGGGAGATGGCGGATATGTTTCTCCGTCATCAGGGCCATGCACTCATCGATGGACTGTTCCGGTGTTACGGAGATGATGTCGGACGTCATAGTGTCCTTGATCTTTGCTTCCGTGGCAGATCTGCCTTGCAGAACGACTTTCCTGGCATAATCCCGCTCTGAGAAGATCCCGACCACCGCATCATGGTCCATCACCAGTAGTGCCCCTGCGTTCTTCTGAGCCATCGTGCGCAGCGCGTCGACGATAGGTGTCTCTGGCGAGGCGAACCACACGGTGTTGCCTTTGTCTTGCAGGATATTTCGAACGGTTGTCATAGTATCCTCCTCTCTAAATTTTCTGCGACCTGCAGCCCCTTGTCGTTCCCCCAATCCTGCGCGGGTTTCCCTCTTCCCGCACGGCCATCGTTTGAAGAATGGTCTTCGGGCGCACAGCCGATATTCTCATCCACCGCGTGACTCGGCGGGTTCGCGTCCGTGTGCCTCAGGGGGCCTCGTGTTCATTGCGAACGGCAGGTGGGCCCTCCTCTGACTTTCCCGCTTCCGGGTCAGCTCCCTTCGCGGTTCTGAGTACGGGATGGGGCTGGCGGTTGACGGTGAGTTGAAAGACATCGGGCCGTGAATAATGGCCAGCCACATCAAGCTTCCACCGCGGGCCTGTCACCTGGCTCAGGTTGATTTCGGCATAGAGGATCCCTTCCTTCCGATTCAGCGGTCCGGCGATGAATTTACCATCGGGATCGACGATCGCACTGTCGCCAACGTTGACCCAATCATCTTTCTTTGCGTACTGCTTCTTGAACTCATACCGGTCGGGGATATCCGTCAAGTTGATCGCACAACAACACCCGATGACGTACACCCGCCCTTCTTTTGCGATGTGGCGCAGAGTCGACAGCCACGGCTCCCCGCAATCCCAGGTCGCCGCGACGTAGATCTGCGTTCCCCAGGCGTACATCGTGTAACGCGCGAGCGGCATGTAATTCTCCCAGCAAATTAAACCGCCGAGCTTGCCGAAGGGTGTGTCGTACACCTCAAGCGTGCTGCCGTCGCCCTGAGCCCACACCATGCGCTCCGCCGCTGTCGGGATGAGCTTCCGGTGCTTCCCCAGGAGGATGCCCTCATCGTTGATGTAAATGAGCGTATTATAGAGGCTCGAGCCGCTGGCATCGGCATTCCTCTCGTTCACACCCATTACGACATAGATGTTGGCTTCCCGGGCGGCCCGGCAGAGTTTTTCTGTATCGGCACTCGGGATGGTCACCGATTGGTCGACCAGTTGGGCGTAGAGTTCGGCAAGCTGCCTGTTCTGATTCGGGGGAAGAACCCAGGCCCAATCAGGATAGGTGGGAACAAAGGCCTCCGGAAAGACAATGAGCTTCGCCCCGTTGCGCGCCGCGGCTGAGATGAGATTGCATGCTTTCTCAATTGTCGCTGCACGATCAAGAAAGACCGGCGCGGCCTGCGCTGCTGAAACGATGATCTTGTCCATAATCTCAGTTCGCGATGCTGTTGAGCAGTGACGGATTCTTTGCTGTCTCGGCCCGTGAACACGCAAAGGTCAAGGAGACCGGACGCTTCTTGGTCTGCATGGAGTTAGTCGGCGTTCCGTCGAATGACGACCAAGGTGATGTCGTCTGATTGAGGGTAGCCGCCGGCGTGCTGCTTCACTGCGCCCACGATCTTATCGATCAGTTCAGACGCGGATGCATGTCGGTATTGGTCGATGAGCGAAGCAATACATGCTTCTCCGAACATTTCCTCTTCGGCGTTCATTGCTTCTGTAACTCCGTCGGAGTAGGCGACGAGGAAACAACCCTTCTCGAAGGACGCCGACTCGTCTTCGTACGTATACTCGGGAATCATGCCGAGCGGAATGCCGCCGGTTTTCAATCGTTTGGTCTCATCCCGGCTGGAACAGAGAAAGGGATTATCCTGGCCGGCATTGCAGAAATGGATCTGATGGTCTCGCGTGTCGAGGATTGCGTAGAAAAGCGTGGCGAACTTCTCCGGGCTGGTGCTTTGAAAGAGGAGGCGGTTCGAGTATTCCAGGCAGGTCTTCGGGGAGGTAGAGGAGATGGTCAATCCGCGCAGCGTGGCTTGAAGGTTGGCCATCAGCAGCGAGGCGGGGAGGCCCTTGCCGGTAACATCACCCAGGCAGAATGCCCACCGGTGTTCATCGATGGGGATGAAGTCGAAGTAGTCTCCACCGACTTCCTGGGCGGGGAGAGTCCTGCCGGCGATGTCGTAGCCGGGGATACTAGGTGGGGCTTTCGGAAGCAGCTCGCTCTGAATGCGCGCGGCGAGCTTCACGTCTTCCTGCATGCGAGCAAGCGCCCGTTCCTTTTCATACAGCCGGGCATTCTCGACGACCTGCGCAGACTGTGCAGCGATGATTGCGAGAAGCCTCTGATCGTTTTCGGTGAACTGTTGGCGTTCTTTCTTATTGTAAATCGTGATAACGCCGCGCAGTTCCGATTTGACCATCAAGGGTACAGCCAGAAGCGAATGCAGCGACTCGTCCCACGGAACCCCCTGGAAGCGCTCATCGGTTCGGGGATCGCTGATGACGATCGGTTTCTTGTTGAGATGCATCCAGCCGAGAAGTGCCTGGTTGAGATGAAACTGCTCATGATCGCCAGAACTGACCATCGTCCGCACGAGCGTCCTCATCGACTGAACGGACTGCTCTTCCACGAGGGTGATGACACCCTGTTCTGCATTGAGGGCGCGCAGCGAGCGACGAATGATTGTTTGAATGATCTCTTGTGTGTTCAGGGAGGCGCCGATCGCACGGGCAAGGTCGTTCAGGATCGAGAGCTCATCGACCGCGCGCTTGAGCCTTTTGTTCTCTTCCTCGAGCGAATGAAGAGCTTGATCTGAGCTAGTCTGCGACGGCATAGTCTGCGTTGAAGTTGTTTCGCTGAGGATTATCGAATTGATTAAGCGCCAACAAGTTAGCGGCACATCGCCCAAAATGTAAGGAAACGGGAAGCCAGAATCAAACTTGAGAATGGTTCGGTATCTATTGAAAAAAGGGGAACGGAGGATATCGCGGGCGATGAAAGAGATGCGCTCGCTCTAAGGCTTGTTCAGGAGGGGCCTTCTACTTCACCCACCTCTTCATTCCGGGCTGTGGTTCCCATTTGGAGTCCGGCTCAAAGTACTGCCACAGCAGTCTCGAGACTTTGCGGATCAGGACACACCCTTCGTTGTCATGCTCCCATCGCTGGTCCTGCTGGTTCTTCGTCATAACGCAGAACACGTAGTCGCCGGACGGAGCGTTCACGAGGACCACTTCCGACTTGGATGCGTCGACGGCGCCGTTCTTTGTAGCAACCTGGACAGTCGGAGGAATCTGAGAAACCGCTTCGCCATCCCAGTAGGGTTTGGAGAGGACGCGATACATCTCCTCGCTGGCATCAACACTGACGGCTTGCCCTTCGCGAATCCTCAGCATCAACTTGGCCATCTCGCGAGGTGTGGTCTGACCCCACCCGTATGCCTCCCAATCCGTTCTTCGTCCCGGCGTCCGGGAGTTAACACGCGTCTGGTGGAAGCCGGTCGTCTCAAGCCATTCATTGATCGAGGTCCCCGTGCCCGCGAGCTGCTGGCACCAGAGCGCCGCGGTGTTGTCGCTAACGGAAATCATCAACATCACGATCTGCGAGAGCGAAATTTGTGTGCTGTCCCGGAAAGAGCCGGTGATGCCGTCATCGTACTTCAGTGAATCCCGGTACATCATCGTCTGATCGTACGTGAGCTCGGCCTTCTCTATTTTGTCGAACAGTGCGCACATGATCGGCACCTTGATCATACTCGCTGTTGGAAAGAGCTCATCCGCGTGGATCGCCGCGGTGTATCCCGTCGAAAGATGGCGTACGTAGAGTCCGGCCTCGCCGTGAAAGCCTTGCATCAATGCTTCGAGCTTCTGTTGAAGGACCGAATCCGGCCTGTCCTTCACCGTGAGTTGCGCTGTGGAGCAGGAAATGAGCAGCAGGGGAGCAAAGAGAGCGACTGCCGTCCGAAGGGAGAGAGTTACTTTTTTCATCGTCTTACTTTCTTCCTCTACGGAATCAGAATCCGTTGCTCGCCGATGTCGAGCATCTTTATCCGGTCCTGGTACCCCTTCTCCTCTATGATCTTCTCGAGCAGTTGTTGTGGATAAAGAGGATCCGGCTCCAATCCCTGGAAGAACGTTTTGTAGTGAATGGGGATCATGACGGATGCCTTGAGGTCTTCGAAGATCTGCACCGCGTCGCTCGGGTCGGCGTGGACGCGCCGCATGAACGACCGCGGTTCGATAGGTGAGATCGGTAGGAGCGCGACATCGATGCGGAATCTCCGGCCGATCTCTTTGAAGAGCTCCGGATCGTAGGCGGTGTCCCCCCCGAAGAAGACGGTTACTCCGTTATATTGAAGAACGTACCCCGTGTAGCCTCGGTCGGGGTACCATGAAACATCGAACCCGTATCGGCCGCTGAAATGCTTGACTGGAACGGCCGTGATGCGGACGCCATCTTCCTCCACCGCCTCCCAGGGCTTCATCTCGCGCGTTTCGGTGAAGCCGAACTCGGGAGTATACGCTGCAGCGCCGAACGGGATGAGAAGCTTCCCGTTCTTCGGCAGCAGAGGCAGGCTGCCGTAGCTGAGGTGATCCATGTGAATATGCGAGATGAGCGTGTAGTCGAGCTTGGTGATGGACGCGGGATCAAGACCGGGCTCTATGGCCCTCCTGGCAAACATTCCGACTGTTCGTGTAAAGACGGGGTCGGTGATGAAGACTTTGTCGTGGATCTGGATCAAGACCGTGGCATGTCCGACCCAGAGGACCGATAGTCCCACGTCGGGACGGATGGGGTGCGTTACCCTCTGCTTCACGGGCTCGATGGGATCGTCTGCTCGTTCCAGCATGCGGGCAGCGAAACGGCTGGCCATGGGGTTGCACCCCGCCAGAATGACTCCGATTCCCAGGCAGAGGGGGAGAAGAAGAGTCCTTCGTTGACGGGACGCCTTGTTCGAATATCCCGTTTGGGTCATGCCGTTGTGCGCGTCAGAAAAAACGGATCTCAAACGAGCCCATCCAGTCGGCATTGCGCACACCGTGTTTGAGGTTAAAGTTTACGAACCCGAACAACGTAGAGACACCCAAGACGCCGTAGCTCGAAGACCAGTCACCGTACGAGTACCGTGCGACGCCGAGATTCAAAGCCAGGTATTCACCCCGCTCGATCAGCGGGATGTGGCCGAG
>CAYZRX010000090.1:0-11000 GCA_964480945.1 uncultured Ignavibacteriaceae bacterium
CTTTCGATCGAAGCCGAAAGCAAAGAAGAAGCAGAGAATGTCTTCAACGGTTTGTCGCAAGGCGGGAAGGTCACCACGCCCTTGAGTGATACTTTCTAGGCTGCTCGCTTCGGGATGCTCACGGATAAGTTTGGAATTCACTGGATGGTGAATTATACGTACCCTAAGAACAATTCGTGACTTTTCCCCCCGCACGCGACTGAAGGGGCAAATAGTCTGCTGTAACAATTATTAGGGAGGTGTCGAAATGGATTCAACCAGGAGTGTGAATCACCATAAACAGAGCGCCGTCGAATTTCTTGAGCTCGTCACACGAGGGCAGATTGATCAAGCATATCAGAAGTACGTACACCAGGACGGAAGACACCACAATGTCTTCTTCCCTGCCGGCCTTCCAGCGCTGAAGAGCGCGATGCTCGAAAATCACAGACAGTTTCCGGTGAAGCAGTTCAGTGTCAAACACGTGATCGGTGACGGGGACATGGTCGCAGTGCATTCCCACCTTGTTATGAACCAAGGTGAGCAGGGCATGGTGGTGGTCCATCTTTTCCGGTTTGAGCGGGACAAAATCGTCGAGCTCTGGGATTGCGGGCAACAGATTCCAGCCGATATGCCGAATAAGGATGGAGCGTTCTGAGCTGAAGGAGTGCGGAAGTCACTGCGGGGGAAGGTACGATTCTGAATGTAGAGCGCCTGCAATCGGACAATGCCGGCCTGGGTATGAAAGTGGGCTGACGCTCGAATGCTTCTCCGTGCCGAAGTGATCCCTCTTGAGACTTTTGCGGAGAAGTAACCAAGTCCCGCTGAATGGGATGCTCGCGGCAATTGTAAATTGCAGCGTTTTGCAGAATTCCAGCTGACATATACCGATCAAAAACCAAGTGGAAGGAGGCAACCAAGCGAGATGGGAAGTATTATGGTCAGGGTTACCGCGAAGTGGCAGGTGTGGTCGCCGCGCCTGCAGAGCTTGCTCCGCATCGTCGTCGCATTGTTGTTCATGCAGGTGGGCGCGATGAAGCTTTTCGCCTTTCCGACCGGAATTCCTCCGAGCGGCGGCACCGTCAAATTGATCTCAGAATTGGGACTTGCCGGTATCCTCGAGGCCTTCGGTGGTCTATTGCTCCTTCTCGGCCTCTTCACGCGTCCCGTTGCGTTTATTCTGGCGGGCGAGATGGCGGTGGCATATTTCCAGTTCCACTTCCCTCGTGGCTTCTGGCCGGTCATGAACGGCGGCCAGCTTGCACTCCTCTACTGCTTTACCTGGCTCTACTTCTCAGCTGCCGGGCCGGGGCCGTGGAGTATCGATGCCTTGCACGCCAAGAAACGACGCCAGCCCAATGTCGGTGACGAGGATCCCGGCAAGTAGGTCCACACCTGGACGACCTGGACTGTTGTAGGCAGATGCAATTGTTGCACAGATCGCCAACCTCCGGACATTCCCGCCAGGCGAGCTTTCGACCGAACAGATGGACGGATTTGGCCAATCCTTTGCAAGCCTCTGGACAATTGCGTTCACACTGGCTGCTCGACTCTATTCTGTGTATATTTGTGAAAGTCAGTTGATCGAACCTGATTTCTCACACTTGCGCTGCAACTTTGCCAAGCGCACCTTTCCGCTCTGCATCGTTCCTCATAAATTCTGTCCCTACAGTCCATGAGGAGGAGATCATGAAGAACAAACTCAGCAATCCTGTCATCGTGGGAGCAATGTCCGTCCTGCTCCTGGGCATGCACTCCGCCCTTGCCCAACAGAAGCCCCAGGCAACGGGCTGGCCCCACCTGAAATACGCGATCTACTTCACATCGCGTGATATCGATTCGCTGCTCGCCGACCTTTCCCAGTTCCAAAAGACAATGGATTATTTCGCTCCCATCAAACCCGTTCACGTTTATCTTGAAGGCACGGGCCGCGGCGAAATCAACGTGCCGTTGCTGAAGAAGGTGGCCGACCGGTTTCGGGCGATGGGCATACGGGTTTCCGGAGCGATGGTGCCGGTGGGAGAGCAAGGACCCTCCACCTATAACAATCCGAAGGACCTGGCGGCCCTCGAGAAGCGCATGCGTTCCCTGGCCCAGGTCTTCGACGACATCATTCTCGACGACTGGCTCTTCACGACGGCTACCGACCCCAAGAGCGTCGAGGACCGCGGCGGCCAAACGTGGGCTGATTACCGCACGAAGCTGATCATCGAACAGTCGAAGAAGTACATCATCGCTCCCGCCAGGCAGGTGAATCCCAAGGTGACGATCATCATCAAGTATCCGAACTGGTACGAAGGGTTCGGAGACAACGGCTACGATGTGTACAACGAGACCCATCTGTTCGACAAGATGGCTGTCGGCATCGAGACGCGGAATCGGATGATCCACGACCAGCACATTCCGATCTACAGCGGCTACATTTTCCAGAAATGGTATGCGAGCGTCGACCCGTCCAAGTGGGTTGGCTCCTGGCTGGACAACTACGGCATGAAGGGGGACTATAACGACTACAACGCTCAAGTCTGGCAGGCGATTCTGGCGCAGACGCCCGAGATCATCCTCTGGTGCGCGGGTCAGCTCTATCCTACGACCGGCCCATCGAGCGACGTCTACCCGTACTTCCGGGATCTGCTGCCGCAGTTTGACCGTGTTGCCGGTATGCTGAAGGGCTCCTCGCGCGGCGTGCCGATCTATCTGCCCTACGGCTCGACAGGCGAATACAACATCTTCGGCTATCTCGGCATGGTGGGGATTCCGTTGATGCCGGTGGCGCAGTTTCCGACGGAGAGCCGAAACGCTATTTTCACGCTGCACTCGCTCCGCGACCCGGGCCTTGCGGGCAAGATGCTTGCGCGCCTGCGTGACGGAAAAGACCTGTTCATGACGTGGGGACTCTGGAAGAAGCTCCAGAACACCGAGTTCAAGAATACGCTTAATCTCGTCGATCATGGCGGAACGGTGACGGGCGACCAGTTCCGGCTGAGGCTCGGTTGGTTCCGGGACGAGCTCGTCAAGGCGGACCAGCGGTTCTCGTTTCCCCGCATCGAGACGACCACCTGGCCGTACGTCCGCGACGTTGCCGTGGTGCAGGACGACTACGACTTCGGGGTCTTTCTCAACGTTCAGTATCTCAAAGGGAGAATCTACATCCTCAACATGCCGGAGAACAGCTACGATTTGCTCCGCCTCCCCGCCGCGGCGCTCAACCTGATGCGACGCGCCGTTGCACAGGAGCTGGGCGTGGAGCTGGATGGACCCGGGGGGGTCGGCATGTATTTGTTTGGCGACAAGCAGTACGTGCTCTACAACATGAGCGATCAGACGGCACCGATGACGCTGACGTTTGCCAGGAAAGCTCCGACCTCCGGCTGGCGCGAGTTGGTGGGGGACAAGAACTTGTCAGCGGAACAGGACACGAGCTTCGTGCGGTTTGGAGGGCCTGTGATTACCAGAGTTTCGTTGAGTCTCAAGCCATTTGAGATCGTGGTCGTGCAGGAGCCATAACCGGCGAATCGTCCCCGGGCCCACGAGTTATCCCGAGGCGACCACACCGTTGGCGACTGATCATCTTTCAGGGAGGAGGTACGACGTGAACTTTCCGGTCAACCTACAAGGTTTTGAAGGTCAGACGATCGAGGTTCGATCGCCGAGTTTCTTTGCCGGCTACAGGCTCCTCGTGAACGGTCAACCCGCCCCGAAAGGACCGAAGCGGAACCAGATGGTTCTGCGCCGGAACGACGGGAAAGAGGTCCTCGCGACGTGGAAAGCGCAGGTCCTCGGATTCGATGTGCCCCAACTCGTCGTCGATGGGGCCGCGATCTCCCTCGTCCCGCCGCTGAAGTGGTACGAATGGCTCTGGGGCGGTCTCCCCATCCTTCTTGTATTTGCCGGTGGTGCCTTGGGCGCGGTCATCGGCTTCATCGCCTTCTCGGTCAACTGCAAGATCTTTCGCGCTCCCTTCGGTCTCCTCTTGAAGTTTCTGGCATCGGCCGCTATCTCGCTGGTTTCGGTGCTGCTCTATTTCCTGATCGTACTGCTGGTTTTTGGTTAGAGCGAGGGAGTGAAGATCAGGGAGAGCGTGAACGTCTTCAAGTTGTACGTCGAAATGTTATTTCGACCTCGGCGCGCATCAACATGGTCAGGCCGTGGACCCTCACCCTGTGTCCCTCTCCCGTCCCGCGAAGAGAGCGGGATGCACAAAACGCACTTGCGGGAGAGGGAAGTGGTGCGGGTATATTTCAGCGAGTAGTAAGGCAAGCAGTACGGTGATTCACCCGGACTGTCGTTCCCTCTCCCGTAGGACGGGAGAGGGACGTCACGAAGTGACAGGATGAGGGCCTGAGCTATAATCCCTTCTCATTTCTTGCGTACCTGTCTACGGTCTTCACCGTAGGGCAAAACCCTACAAGTACCATGTAGTACTTTCCCTAATTGACACTCAAGCAGATGTTGACTAGCTTCGAGTGGTCCCCCGGCGCACCGATAGGCTGATCCATTCCTTCGCACCGGAGTTTTCCAGTTGAACCGGGGAATCGGGCAAGGGGCTCTCCCATGCTCCGCCGCCTCGTCAAGGAGGTTGTTCAGTGAAAACGAAGCTCCTCGTTCTCCTCTTCGCCGCTTTTCCTTGCAGCCACTGCTTGACCGTCACCGTTCGGGACTCAGCACAAGTCGCCGCGAGCGACAGCTTGCTGCAGGCCGCGGACTCGCTGTTCCTACGTGGGAAGTTCTCCGATGCGGAGGGCGTCTATAAGAGTCTTGCCGACGAGCGCAATGACCCGCGGGGATATATCGGACTCGGCAAGTTGCTCCTGGTGCGGGAGGACTGGGGCGAATCCCGCCATCGATTCGACAAGGCTCTCGAGCTCGACCCGACCAGCGTCGAAGCACACTACGATGCGGCGGTGAGTTACCGCGAAACCGGGCGGTGGAGGTCCGGTGGAAACGTCTATCAGGCTCAAGGCATCAGCCAGGAGGCCGCCTACGCACGATCGATGGAGTGCTTCCGCTGGCTTCTTCAGCACGATTCGACCTATCAAGACCTGCTGTATCAGTACGCGCTTCTTCTGAAGGATCAAGGGCGGTTCGGAGATGCTATCGGCGCGCTTTGCGAAGAGCTTCGCCTAAGGCCGGACCTTCTCTTCGTCTACCCGGCATTGGCGAGATTGTGTCGAGCTGCGATCGATCAGGGACGCGGAGCGGAGCTCTTGCTCCGGATTCCACCGCGGTTTCGGGAGTTGGAGACGTACGTCCGTGCGGAGATGCAAATGAGGGAAGCAAGACTGGATGAGGCGCAGCCGTTGCTCTGGCAATCCGTACGAAGTTCCAGAGAGGTTCCACCTCAACTCGCCTATCGCGCGCTGTTTCGGATCTTCGCGGCGCGGGGAGAGCTCGGAAAGCTCGACGAAACCTGCTGGAAAGCCGTTGCCGAGATCAACAACGAGGCGGGGGCGGCGCTGCTGTTTGAGGATCTGAAGTATATCGCGACGCCCCAGGAAATGGGAGAGTACTTCACCTCGACGACGGAGCAGAAGCGTGAGCGGTTCTTTGCCTCCTTCTGGAATCGACGCAATCCGACGCTCGGATCACCGTCGAACCCGCGGCTTGGGGAACACTACCAGCGACTCCTCTATGCCGAGCAGAATTACGCGTCCGACCGCGAACGATATTCGCTGTACTACAGTAGAGGGTTCCTGGGACTGAATTTTGAATTAGAGGACATCGGAAGGGTCTATGTTCGCCTCGGTCCGCCGAGCGAGCTGACGATGGGCAGTTCCCCATCGACGGTTGAGACATGGCGGTACGAAGCTACTGCGGAAGGACCGGAGATGGCGTTCCATTTTGCGGGAGCGGAAAAAAGCTTCTCTGGAATGGCGGCGCTGAGCGACGGTCCGGAACAGCAGGTAGGTCATGACAACCCGAAGCTGCCACGGAGCAGGGTTATGGGTGGAGAGACGTTCAGCTTCCAAAGCGAAGGAATGCGCGACGTTGCGAATCTCTTTCCTCCCGACGCGGCGTTTTGGGATCCAATGTACTTCTACTTGACGAAGGTGAAGGCCGTCGACAAGTCTTCGATCGTGGAGAGGATCGCAGAGGAGTCTCGCCGTTCCGTCACAGAAGGCCTGACAACCGAGCGCCACACGATTGACGAGAAGCTCAGGACCCTTCATCTTCCCAACGCCATCAGCGCATTTCGCGACGGGAAAGCAAGGACGGATCTGGAAGTATCGTACGTCGTTCCGGGCAATTCGCTCCTCAAGGAATCCGGTGATACACTGCAGTCTCTCGACGTCGAAAGTGGTTTTGCCCTTTACGACAAGCGGTGGCGGAAGATCACAAGCGTAGCAGAAACGCTGGAGGTTACTCGAGCGAAGCCTGCATCAAGCACTTACATACGGTTTCACCAGCTGCTCGTGAAGCCGGACACCTATTACGTCGGGATCTATGCACATCCTCTCGGAGTAAATCTGCTGGCCAAATCGGAAGAGACTGTCGCGGCCCCGGATTTTTGGGGATCGGGTTTCGGCATCAGCGACCTTCAGCTGGCGTTCGAGATACGGAAAGCGACTGAGTTCAGCATTTTCAACAAGGAAGGCCTGAGGGTTGCTGTCAATCCCCTGCGGACGCATTCGATCAACCGGCCGCTGTATGTGTACTTCGAGATCTACAATCCGACAAAGACCGCGGACGGGGGGACGGAGTTGACACTTGACCTGGACATCCGACCCGTCAAGTCGGGGGGAGGTATTCTTTCGGGGATCGCGAGCCTCTTCGGTCAGAAGAAGGGATTCTTCGTCTCCTCGGAGGTTGAGCGGTGGAAAACCGATGGGGCGCTGGCAAGGTACCTGGTCATGGATGTCACGCGGATGGATCCGGGCCAGTATGTCCTGGAGGTGAAGGTTACGGACAGAGCGTTGAAGAAGACGGTCTCTCGCTCGGTGAGCTTCGAGCTCGTTGGCAAAAGAGCCGAGGAGGAGTGAGGTGTGTCCTGGGGGATCAGAATGGTGAGAAGCCCGTCGCGATCGCGCCTATTGTGTGTGCTGGCATTGTTCATTTCGACGGTCGGCACCGCGCTGTCGCAGGGCCAGCCCCGGGCCACAATTTCGGGGTCGGTGCTCGACGACTCGACATCGGTCGTCCTTGAGAACGTCAACGTTTTCATAGCTCGCACGACCCTCGGATCGAACACGAATCGTTTCGGGCGATTCGAGATCCGAAACGTCCCCGTGGGATTGTACGAGTTCGTTGCTTCGAGAATCGGTTACGCAACACGCTCGATACGAGTCACGCTCGCAGAATCCGGGAGGAGGGATCTCGAGATACGGGTGCGGCAGGCCGCGCTGCAATTGGGGGAAGTAGAGGTCTCAGCGCCGGATCCCGCCGAGTGGAGGATGCAGCTTCAGAAATTCACGACCCTGTTTCTCAGCACTTCCCGCAATGCCGAAGAATGCAGAGTTATGAACCCAGAGGTCCTCGATTTCTTGACAGACGAAGGGGGCACGTTCGGAGCAACAGCACGTGCTCCTCTCGAAATCGATAATTGTGCCCTTGGATATCACATTCAGTACCATCTGACTCTTTTTAGATTCGGCAGCGCACCCTATGGCAGACCGACTTCAAGACAACGGGTCGGGACGAACGTCGTCACGTCGGAGGGCTTGCCGAAGTATGCCGAGATGGATGCTGCGACCCCGGAGGAAAAGGAGCGATGGAAGGAGGATCGAGTGCGGGCGTTCAAGGGCTCTCTCCGCCAGTTCCTTATATCGCTTTTCAACGGCGAGCTGGAGAAAGAAGGATTCCGAATGTTCCTTGAGCCCCACATCACGACTGCAGATTGGAATCCTTTGCGGCGGCAGGTGAAGGAGGAGGACATCCTCTCGGCCGGTTCGACGCCGTACGAGAAGATCATGCGCTTCAAGGGATTTCTTGAAGTGGAATATGCCCGAGAGCAAATCGAGCCTACGTACGACTTGCTCAAGAAGGCAGGCACGGAGGCTCAAGTTTCCTGGGTTCGCCTGAACTATGATGCCATCACCGTGAACTCTCGCGGTCTTATCAAAGAGTGGTTTCCGACGGAGGTTTACGGCTACTGGGCGTGGGAGCGTATGGCCGACGCGCTGCCGCTGGACTACGAGCCTGAGGAAGAGTGACGGGCTGAATGAACGTAGGTGAGCATTACGTTGGTGCAACAGGTTGTAAGTCGAAATGCCTACCCGCTGCGCCTTCCGGCGGGTCATGTTCTTTAGGAGCCAGGCAGCAAACCCTCACCCTCGTTCCCTCTCCCGTAGGACGGGAGAGGGACGTCACGAAGTGACAGCGTGAGGGTCGAGGGAAAGAACACAATGCCCTATCCGCACTATATCATCGACATCGCTCGTCGACTACGGAAGAACCCGACTCCTGCAGAAGCGTTGCTATGGGAATGCTTGCGAAACAGGCGGCTCAAGGGATTGAAGTTTGCCCGTCAGCACCCGTTCGGGAATTATGTTGCTGACTTCTATTGTGCTGAGTTGAAGTTGGTGGTTGAAACGGAAGGAGGAGTGCACCAGCAGCCGGGCTAAAAAGAATATGATGCCAAACGTATGGAGGAGCTGACGTTGAGGGGATTACAGATCCTTCGGTTTTCGAACGTGGAGGTTCTCCACCGAACAGCCGAAGTCTTGGAGAAGATCTCAAGTGTGAAGGAAAGCCGACGATGCGGGTGATGCTTGGTTTACCCCGTCCCGGTGTGTCCCGCGCCGGGGGCGGGGTGTGGGTTGTCACGACGTGACTGGGTGCGGGCCCGACTAGAAGAGAAGACTCAGCAGATCATTGAGAACGCCGTAGGCTGTGTCGTAGAGCGTAGGATCGGTCTCGGTGATGACGAAAGGCGCCAGGAGGTCGGTCTCGATCATCAGGATGGAGCCGCTCTCGTGAATCGGAGCGAGTGGGTGTCCGTGCTCCACCTCCTCAAGAGCCACTTTGGTACGCACGCTGCTTCCTTCCCTCCAGGCTTTGCAGATCAACTTCAAGTGTTTTCCAGATTGAACTGCTCGTTGTGTATCCTGAACTGAAACGTGCGTGATCCCCTGGCGATCCACGTCGAAGGGGGTCAACGACGCGCCCATCAGGGCATTGGCAAGCACCGTGATCTTCGCGGCGGCGTCCCATCCTTCGAGATCATGCCGAGGATCCGCCTCTGCAAATCCCTCCTTCTGTGCGATCTTCACGGCATCCTTGAGCGATTCCCCTTGCTCCATGCGGGAGAGGACGAAGTTCGTCGTGGAGTTAAGGACTCCCGACAAGCCCGTAACCCTGCATCCCTTGAGTCCGCTTCGGGCGAGACTGAACACCGGCGTCCCATCCATCACCGTCGATTCATGCAGGAACTTCACGCCGTTCTTCCGCGCCAGCTCCTGGAGCTCGTGGTAGGCGAACGCCGCGGGCGCTTTGTTTGCCGTCACGACATGCCTGCCGTGGCCGAGCGCCTCACGCACGTGCGACAACGCGGGCTCTCCGCGCTGCTGGATTGAAAGGGTGGAGAGCTCGACGAGCACGTCGTACTCCAACCGGCGAGCAGCGTCGAGGCCTGAAATCGTAACGAACTCAGGACCCAGGGTGGAGAATCGGCCCCCCTCACGGATGTCTCGCAGCGCCTTTGGCACATCGACGCCGGATTGATTGACCAATGCCCCGTGCGATTTCGTCACGATTCCGATTACAGACAGGTCGAGGTTCTTCAAATTCTCATACTTCTCCCGTTCTTCGAACAGGATCTCGGCCACCTTCCGTCCGACATTTCCGAATCCGATAATGAGGGCGCGCAGCGGTCTGTTGCCTTCGTTCATCTACTTCCCTTTCGCCATCTGTTTTATCTCCCGCAGAAGGCGGGATGTCTCCTCCTCGATATTATAGAGAGAGATTCCGACGCGCGTGACGCCCCCTCGCTCGAGCAAACCCAGGACTTCGATCGGACGGATCGCATAGAAGTGTCCATCCCACGCACAGATTCCACACTCGCCAAGGCGCGTGCAGACTTCTTGGGCCGTCTTGCCGGCGAGGGTGAAGGAGATCGTTGGGGCTCGCTGCGGCGAGTCGAGGTTCGGGCCGTAGATTGTGACCTCAGGAATTGCGCTCAGCCCGCGGTACAGTGCGGTCGCCAGGTGATGTTCGTACTCGGCGATGAGCTGCAGGCCGCTGACGACCTGAGACCTTAGATCCGCTCCGGTTCCAAACGACGCAATGTATTCAATGGCAGCCTTGACTCCCGCGATCGCCGCGTGGTTCAGTGTCCCCGTCTCGATCTTGTACGGAGCGATCTGATCCTGCGTCTCCAGCCGGTCCGGCTCGAGCTCATCCAGGAGTCCCTCGCGGGCATAGAGGATGCCGACATGCGGCCCGTAGAACTTGTAGGCAGAGCAGAGGAGAAAATCTGCATCCAGTGCTTCAACATCGATTGGAAAATGCGGCGCGTAGTGCACGGCGTCCACGAGGAGCCACGCTCCCACCGACGATGCGATCTCACGAGCGAGAACCAGGTTGTTGACAGTGCCGAGAGCATTTGACGCGCCTCCCAGGGCGATGAGGCGCGTGCGCGAAGTGGCCTTCGCCCGCATATCGTCATAGTCCAGCGTTCCGTCAGATTTCATCAGCACCTCGCGCACGACGATCCCATGTTCGCCAAGCGCCAGCCAAGGCCCTCGGTTTGCCTCGTGGTCGAGCTGCGTGATGAGGATTTCGTCTCTCGGCTTCAGCCAGCGAGCGATGGCTTTGCTCAAAGAGTAGGTCAGCGTTGTCATGTTGGCGCCGAGGGAGATCGTGCGGCTGCTCCTCGTCCCCAGAAATGTTGCAATGACCTGCCGTGCTTCCTCGAGAAGCCGGTCGGTCTCCCGGGTTGTGACGAAACATCCGTGGGTGTTGGAGTTGCAGGTTGTGTAGTAGTGCACGACAGCATCGATGACTTGCTTTGGCACCTGCGTCCCGGCCGGGCCGTCGAGGTAGGCCAGACGAACACGGTTGTAGGTCCGCTTCAGAGAGGGGAA
>CAYZRX010000090.1:11100-13607 GCA_964480945.1 uncultured Ignavibacteriaceae bacterium
TGGATTCCCCGCATGATGCGTTGCGCCCACGGTGATCTCCTGGCTGCACGGCACGGTGGTCACGCCCATCACGCCCACGTGCCTGGACGGAACTCCGGCGACCCCATCCACATAGAGCTGTACGCGCTCCGTTTCGGCCAGTGAACCGTCGAACATCAGGGCAAAATGAAACCAACGTCCTAACGGAATGATTCCGCTCTGTTTCTCAAGATATGCGCTCGCATCGAGCTTGCTCGCGACGAATCCTTTCAGCCTTCCATCGTGATCGTGTGTCACAGACCACTGATAAGGCCCGGCGGCCCCGCCAGCCGCTTTGGCAACGATCACCCCACCACCTTGATACCCCGGATACTGATCCGTCTTTGCCCAGCCGGTTACGGTGAATTTTGCGACGGGCGCTGAGAAGATCCAGTCGAGCGCGTTCCCCAGCCGCACGTAGCTTGACGCTCCGTCGAAAGAGAGCGCGCCTTTGGGCTTGCCGAATCTGTCAGGCACCCACTCAACTGCATAAGGAATGCCGTCCGGGCTGCTCCCGGCTCGGTCGTGCGTCGAGCCGTCGAACGGATAGTCGGCGACAGGGCCACGTGTGAGCGCAGCCCGAGTTCGTCTGGGCGTCAAGAGAATATCGGCAGTCGTATTGTCCGAGCTGACATTGACGCTCACACGCTTGTCAAAGTATCCGGGTTTGGTCGCGATAACCCTGTATCGACCGAGCTTCAACCCGTGCATCACGTACCTCCCTTCGGAGTCCGTGACTGCAGTTCCGCTGACAGGACTTGTTCTCACTTCAGCCATCGGCACAGGGACGCCATCCGTGGCATCGACAACCCGCCCGCTGATTCCCCCCGTGTTCGCAGCTTGACGTGCGACGCCAAACGCGATGGGGAGAAGGAAGAGCGTCAACAGCAGAGTGCGCACCATTTTGCCCTCCAGGTCGGAACACTTAAATGCCGGGGATAGCGGTTACTTGCCCCTCCCCGAAACGGCATCAATCCTTCAATTCAACTGTCTTCTAGGGAAGTCACTCACGCGGTCAGAAGGGACTGTCGGAAATCTATCGAAGATGAATGCGAGAATCAAGGAGATCGTCGGATCGAGTGGTGACGACAGAGTGAGTTGTTCCCGCCCGCTAGAAGACCGAACAGTCTGAATCACGTCCCAAAAATGCAACTTCTCTGCAGAATTTCCGTCCCCATGATCGTATGGGGCCACGCACTAGCTGTCATCCCTTCAATCCCAACCTCTTTTTGTGATTTGGCGAATATGCCAACCAAGGAGCTCATGCGCACATCACTTGTTCTTCTCCTCCTTTGTTCGTTTGCCGCCAGCACGTTCGCCAACGGAGACAGAGTTCTCAGACTCAAGAAAACGACCGCCCGGATCATCATCGATGGTGTCATCGATTCGGTGTGGAGCACTGCGGATTCCGCGACCGGCTTCATACAGCTGCAACCCTACTACGGCAAAGAATCGTCGCGGCGCACTGTCGCCAAGGTCCTCACGACCGAAGAGTCCCTCTACTGCCTGATGGTGTGCTACGACCAGCGCGACAGCATTCAGGCGATTACGAGCACTCTCGACAACGCCCAAGGTGACATCGTGTCGATCATGCTGGACACCTTCAACGATAAGCGAACGGCCTACAAGCTGGCGGTCGCCGCTTCGGGCGCGAGGGCGGATTGCCGCCTGCTCGACGATGCGCGGAATAGAGACTACAATTGGGATGGCGTGTGGTTCTCAGCTACGAAGATCTATGACTGGGGATATGTGGTTGAATGGGAGATACCATATCGTTCCATCCAGTATGACAAGTCGCTGACGGAGTGGGGTCTCGACTTTGATCGGTGGATGCCGACACGGAACGAGGATACGTACTGGTGTTCGTACACAGAAAATGAGGGACAGAGGGTTTCGAAGTTCGGAAAGCTCGTCTTTGAAGATTTCCAGCCGACCATCAAGGGCGATAATCTGGAGTTCTATCCAACCGGGATCACGAGGGCCACGTACCTTGACGATGGAAAGTACAAAGGTGAGCCCGACGCCGGGCTCGATATCTTCTACAACCCCTCTCAGAGGCTCACCTTCCAGTTGACGGCCAATCCGGACTTCGCACAAATCGAAGCCGATCCGTTTGCGTTCAACATCTCGCGATATGAGACGTACTTTGACGAGCGGCGTCCGTTCTTCACGCAGGGGAACGAGGTCTTCATGCCCACGGGGCGCGAGCGGAACACCGGCTTCTATCGCCCCATGGAGCTTTTCTACTCCCGAAGAATCGGGAAGAAGCTGCCCGACGGCTCTGAGGTCCCACTGCAGGTCGGGACGAGAGCGTTCGGCCGTCTGGACGACTGGGAATACGGCGGTTTCCTTGCGATGACCGGCGCGCGTGACTATGTTTCCGACGGCGAGCGATCCACGGAGCCGAAGGCTCTCTTTGGCTCTGTGCGGTTGAAACGGCAGATATTCGATAATTCGTCGATCGGAATCCTGTTCGTCGGGAAGCACGA
>CAYZRX010000091.1:0-13067 GCA_964480945.1 uncultured Ignavibacteriaceae bacterium
AGACCCTGCCGATTTCGGCATTGATCGGCTCGTAGCCGATCCGCTCCAGGCTCCAATCGAAGAACACCGTCGTATAGCGAGCGGTCTGTGAAGTAACGCTGAACCGGCCCCGGATGATCGGATTGAAGTAGTAACGATTTCTCTTGTCAACGATAAAGGAGAGAGAGGGCGTCAGGCTCGTCTTGTTGTTGAGAAAGTATGGTTGGGTCATCTGGAACGTCAGCTCAGCGTTTCCAATGACGCTGCTGTCCCTCAATCCCGTGTGCTGAAAGACCCGTGAATACTCGACATCCTGGATCGACTGCACTTGAAGCTTGAGTCCGGTCGCAAAGTTCCGCGCGCCTCCAAGGAAGTTCCTGTTGGTGTAGCTCGCGCCGAACGAGATGTTGAACGCGTTGTTCGCATCGTTCACACCGATCTCCGGCACCAGCTCTTGAAACGGCCTTGCCCGGACATAAACATTCGTAGGGATCTCGAGGGTGCTGTCGGAACGCTGATTGACGATCGGCTCGATCCGGGAAGACTCGAAGACGCCGATGCGATTCAGGTTTCGCTCGCTGTCGACCCTTTTCCCTTCGCTGTAGACATCTCCGCGTGTGAAGTCGAGCTGGGAGAGAATAACATCATCCGCAACCTGCTGCGAGACGGTCGTGTCATGCCGGATAGAGATGTTCCCGAAGGCATACCGGCGCCCGCGGGTCACCGCGAAAATCAGCGTGACGTCATTGGTTGACAGGTACCGATGGGCGATGACGCTGTCCACGTGCACGTCCGCAAACCCGTTGTTGAAGAACGCGCTTACGATCCGCGTGCGCTCTTTGACGACCTGTGCTTCGATGAAGGGGTCACCGACCTTGACAAATGGCGCTGTCTGAATATCCTCGAGGAGAGTAGGGGGAAGATCGTCGAAACCGATACAGCGGATGGTGTCGACGAAGGAACGCGGCCCCTCGTGGATGCGAAACGTCAGCGCGATCGTCTTCTTGGCATCATTGATCTGTATGAGGGTGTCGATCTTCGAGCTGAAGAACCCCTGATCATGGTAGAACGTGCGCAGGCGGACGTAGTCCTGGTCGAAGATAACGGGGTCGAAGTACTGCGGCCTCTCCCCCAGCTTCTCGCTCAACTTGTAGAGGAGCTTCCAGAATGCGGCCGGCGTTTCTCTTGTCAGGATGACGCTCTCGAGATCGTCCTCGCGCAGGGTCTCGTTCCCCTCGAAACGGATCGAGCCGACTTCCAGACTTCGCAATGCGGTTTGCGCAGCCGCGAGGCCCGGAAGCCACATCAAGAGAAAAAGTCCTAGCGCTCGCCGAGGCATACGAAATTCAACAAAAAAACCCAGCTTGAAAACGCTGGGTTCTACTCTGGGCCGCACTCTCAAGAAAAGGCCCCCTCTCTCCCCCTCTCACGAGAGTGGCGGTGCGTCGTTAGTACTCCTTGTCATCTTCGAAAAAGAAATCCTCATCCGTCGGATAGTCCGGCCAAATCTCCTCCATGCTCTCGTACGGCTCGTCACTATCTTCGAGCTCTTCCAGGTTTTGGATCACCTCAAGCGGTGCACCAGTTCGAACGGCGTAATCGATCAACTCTTCCTTGGTGGCCGGCCACGGCGCATCATCGAGGTACGAGGCCAGCTCAAGCGTCCAGATCATCTTCCCGATCTCCTAAGAAAACGTAGCAGAGAATTCTTCCGCCACCTCCTTTGCCACGCACCTAGTACTGCGCCGCAAGTTGATCCTTGATCCGTTGGTAGTCGATATCATCGAAGAAATAGTCAACCGGATTCTGCAGAACGCCGTTGCGCCGGACCTCGTAGTGTAAGTGAGGGCCTGTGACCACTCCCGTGCGGCCTGAACGAGCAATCAATTGGCCTCGCTTCACATGTTGACCGGCCTGCACGAGAACCTTGCTCAAATGCCCGTAGAGAGTCGTGTACCCGTAGCCGTGATTGATGACAATCATGATGCCGTACCCCGCTTCTGTCCGACCAGCGCTCGCGACAACACCATCACCGGTGGCACAAACCGGCGTGCCGACATCGTTTGCAATGTCGATCCCTTCGTGAAACAAAGGTACGCCATAGACGGGATGAGTTCGCATCCCGAAACTGTGCATCGAATAGTATCCCACCATCGGCTTGATTGCAGGGATGCAGGGATACATCGCCTTGTTTTTCTCGTACTTGTCGACCGCTTCCGCATAGCTCGTCTGCTGGAGGCGGGCTTCCTTCTCGGCCCTCGACACAGAGACGCGCAATTCATTCAGAAGCTGATTCAAGCTGGCGTCCGCGCCAATCGTCACCTGTTCCTCGGTTCCTCCAAAGCCCGCTTCGCGCGTATCTTCGTCGATCTTCGGCAGGTCGACCAACAAGCGAAGCTCGTTCCCCTGGTCATTCAGCGCGAGCAGCTTCTTGTGCAGAACCTGCAGGTGGGCAGAATTCGCCTTGAGTTGATCCCTGAGCAGCATGTTCTCAGCAACCAGCGCGCTGTTGCGCTGAATCCCCAGTCCCACCGCGTCGCCAAGCATTTGGTTCGCGTTGAAGGCGACGACCAGCAAGACCATCCCGAGGAGCGCCGTGAGAAAAGCAAACTTCGTCTTGAACCACTTCGCTTCAACGAAACGAAGGGTCTTGGAAGAGTAGAAGTATAGTCTGAATCTGCTCATCTCACCCTTGCTTGTGTCCCCTTGTTATGCCCGCACGGCGTTTTTGTCGTCACAACACGGGGTCCTTGAAAAAGCTGACCGAAAATAGGAAATATTTGAGGTTATGTCAAGCGATTCGTCACTCGTTCACTCAAAGTCGTGCTCGAAGTAGTCGACTGCCCGCTTGCCTCTGGACTTCTCAGCAATTGCGGCATCAAGGCGTTTCGAGAACTCCTTTGCAGCGTCATACCCATAATGCTTCAGAAGATAATCCAGGGCAATCACCTCAACGATCACCGTGATATTCTTGCCCGGGAAGATCGGCAGCATCACGTGCGGAATCTCAACTCCAAGAATCGACGTGTTCGCGTGATCGAGCCCCGTGCGCGTGTATTCTGCCCCGTGTTGCCACTCCTGCATTTCGACAACGACCTCCACCCGCTTCTGGAACCTGATCGAGCGGATGCCGAACACGGACCGGACGTCGAACAACCCTAAGCCCCGGATCTCCATGAAGTGTTTGACGACGTCCGTCCCAGCACCGATGAGGATCCCCTCTCCCTTTCGAGTAATAGTAATAACATCGTCGGCAACAAGTCTGTGACCCCGCTCAACGAGGTCGAGCGCGACCTCGCTCTTCCCGATCCCCGACCGACCGGAGAGTACAATCCCGATGCCGTAGACGTCAATGAAAGACCCGTGTATCACTGTCTGGGGAGAAAACTGGTCGTCGAGGAAATCACCAACAAAATAGACGACTTTGGTCGTCTCCAAGGGTGTCCGAAAGACGGAAACGCCGTGGCGGGTGGCCACCTCAACGAGCTCGTTCTCGATGTTGTTGTCATTGGTGATAAAGATGCACGGAATGTCAAATTTGAAGATGGTTTCGAACGCCTTCACTCGCTCCATCAGGCTCAGGTGTTTCAGGTACCGGACCTCTGTGTTCCCCACGACCTGCACGCGGTCATACGTAAAGAGCTCGACATATCCCGCGAGCGCCAAGCCCGGCCGGTTGATATTCTTGTCCCTGATCTCCTTCTGGAATCCGACCTCTCCGTTCAGCGCCGTCATCTTCAGCCGGTCTTTGTTCGATTCGTACATGAATCCGACCGTGATGCTCTCCTTCCGGGTTTCTTTGAGGTTTTCAAGCGCCATAAGAGCTCCGTTTCGTCGTTACATCTTCTCACGTACTTGCCGCACTTGCATCCGATTCTTTTCACGCAGCCTGTCTTTGTATTTCCTGAGCTGCGCGAGGACCTTCTCGACCGCAACGTCGATGGATTTCGAGAAGTCGTCGGTCTTTCCCATGCCCGTGAGCTTTGTCTTGTAGACCGTCGCAATGACCTCTGCAACCTTCAAGCTGTTCCGAGCTTTTTCAAAGCTGAGTTTCACCTCGCACTTGATAATGCCGTCGTAGTAGTGGCCGAGTTTTGCAACCGCCGTCTCCGCGTACAGGTTCAGCGACTCGTGCGCTTTGAAATGGCGTGAAGTGACCGTCGTGACCATAAACTGCTCCTTCTTTGCTGACGGGAATCTGTCAATGTGCCTCACCCGGCATCAGGCCTTCGGGTGAGCTTGCCTGTACACCTTCTTCATCTGTTCGGTCGAGACGTGCGTATACACCTGGGTTGTCGAAAGACTCTCGTGCCCCAGAAGTTCCTTGACTGCCCGCAGCTCAGCCCCGCGGTTCAGCAGGTGCGTGGCGAACGTATGGCGAAGAACATGAGGCGACTTCTTCTCGACCTCCGATACCATCGCAATGTGGTGCCTCACCATTCGTGCCACCGCCTCGGGATAGAATCGCCGGCCTTTCGACGTCAAGAAGAACGCCGGCTCCGAATCCTCCGACGATGCCGGAGCGCCGATCCCCGATCGGTCCGCAAGATACCTCTTCAACGCCTGCGCCGCTTTTCTTCCGAGCGGGAGGATCCGGTCCTTGCTCCCTTTGCCCGTCACCTTCACCGTCGCGTTCTGGAGGTCGACATCCTGCACGTTGAGATTGACAAGCTCGCTCAGGCGCATGCCCGTGCTGTAGAAAAGCTCGAGCATCGCAGCTTCGCATCGTCCACGCGGAGTCGTGGTGTTGAGCACGTCGAACAATCGCGCCGTCGTGCGTTCATCGAGAAACGATGGGAGCCGCTTTTCCAGCTTCGGTGAAACGAGCGTAAGGGTGGGATTGGAGTTCGTAGCGTGCCGCCGCTTGGCGTACCGGAAAAACGACCGCAGGCACGCGATCTTGCGGGCGACGGTCCGCCGGCTGAGGCCGTCCGCCAGGAGGCTGCTCAGGTACGCTCGCAAAACGGACTTGTCGACCTGGACGAGCGATGAGATCTTCCTGCGCCGCAGGGAGGAGATGAAGTGATGAAGATCCGTCTCGTAGGAACGGAGCGTGTTCGGGGAAAAGTTGCGTTCCGTCTCGAGATGCTCGAGAAACGATCGGGCAAACGCGTGCATAACAAGCTCTCCCCTCAAAATGGACGACCGAACCTGGACAGACCGCTACGCGCCAACCGCCAGCTCCTCCTTGACGAACTCCTCACCGCATTCAGGACACTTCAGGTATTCTCCTTTGGTCTGCGTGTACTTCAGGACAAGGTATTGCGAGCCGCAGTTGGCACACTGCTGGCTGACGGGCTTGTCCCACGAGGCGAAGTCGCATTCCGGGTAACGGTTGCAGCCGTAGAAGGTGCGTCTCCCCTTCTTCGTTTTCCGCTCCACGAGGTCGCCTTGCCCGCACTTCGGGCATTTGATGCCCATGGAGATTGGTTTCGTGTTCTTGCACGAGGGGTAGTTGGAACAGCCGAGGAACGTTCCGAACCGACCCGCCTTCACCACCATATCACCGCCGCAGAGCTCACACTTCATACCGACGAGATGCTGGTGCTTTTGCTGGTCCTCCGGCAGCGGCCGCGTGTTCTTACACTCGGGATATCCCGAGCACGCCATGAATCGGCCGTTGCGCCCCCACTTGATGATCATCGGGCGACCGCACACCTCGCACTTCTCGTCCGTCTTCTCCTGGAGGGATTTCTTGATCTGATGCGCATTCTGGTCGACCTTCTCCAGATCCCGGACGAACGGATCGTAGAACTCCTTCATCACGTTGACGTACCGCTGCTTCCCCGAGGCGATGGTATCGAGCTCCTCCTCCATCTGGGCCGTGAACTGCACGTTGAAAATATCCGGGAAATGCTTTACAAGGAGCCGGTTGATCTGCATGCCCAGCTCGGTGGCGGAGAGCTTCCTTTCGTTTTGCTCGACGTATTTCCGGTCAATGACCGTGCTAACGATGAGCGCGTAGGTGCTCGGACGGCCGATGCCTCTCGACTCGAGCTCCTTCACCAGGCTGCTCTCGGTGTACCTCGGCGGGGGCTTGGTGAAATGCTGCCGCGGGAGCAGATTGGTGAGACTCGCCCGTTGTCCGTTGCCCAGCCCTTCGGGCAATCTTGAAATCGGATCCTGATCCTCCTTCTCGCCGCCGTTCTCCTCGATCATGTCATCGTACACCTGCAGGAATCCTCGGAAGAGCGGGCGCTGATCCGTCGCACGGAAAAGGTACTCGCCGCCGGTCACATCGACGGAGATTTGCTCGAATTCGGCCGCCGCCATCTGGCAGGCGACGAACCGATTCCAAATCAACTCATACAGAAGGTAGAGGTCCTTGTCGAGGTGCCTCTTGACGGCCTTCGGGGTGAACCGCATCGTCGTCGGACGAATGGCCTCGTGGGCATCCTGGGAGGCTTTCCCCTTCTTGAAGTGGCGCGGCTCTTTCGGAAGATATTCCTTCCCGTAGTTTCCATAGATGTATTCCCGGACCTGCGCCACCGCCTCCGCGCTCAAACGAGTCGAGTCGGTCCGCATATAGGTGATCAGCCCTGTCGGACCCTCCTCACCGACCTCCACCCCCTCGTACAGCTTCTGCGCCAGCATCATCGTCCGCTTCGCGGAGAAGCGAAGCCGCCGCGCCGCCTCCTGCTGAAGCGTGCTGGTGATGAAGGGCGCCGGGGCATTGCGCTTGACGGGCCGGTGTTCGACGCTCGAGATCTCGAACTGCGCTTTTTCGATCTCGGCGAGATATCCCCGCATCGTCGTCTCGTCGGGAATTCGGGGATCCTGCCCCGCAATCTTGTGCAGCTTTGCCAGGAACGGCTCGCTCTGAGCAGTCCGGAATTCGCCCGTAATCGACCAGTATTCCTCGGGGACGAACGCCCGGATGGCCTCCTCACGCTCGCAGATCAACCGAAGGGCCACAGATTGGACCCTCCCGGCAGACAGCCCATAGTAGAACGTTTTCCACACGAACGGGCTCACCTTGTAACCAACGATCCTGTCCATTGCCCGGCGCGCCTGCTGAGAAAGGACCAAATGGGAGTCGATCTTCTTGGGATGGCGCATTCCCTCCTTCACACCTTCGGCCGTGATCTCGTGGAAGAGGACACGCTTAACGTTCTTATTGATGTCCTTGATCTCCTCCGCAAGATGGGCCGCGATCGCCTCTCCTTCGCGATCAGGGTCGGTCGCGAGAAAGATCACCTTCGATTTGGCCGCTTTCTCGCGGAGCTTGCTGATGACCTCGTCCTTTCCCTTGATGTTCTCGTAGGTAACCGTGAAGCCGTTATCGACATCGACGCCGAGCTTGCTCTTCGGGAGGTTCTTGATGTGACCGACCGACGCCTCGACCATGTAGTCCTTGCCGAGGTACTTGTTGATCGTCTTCGCTTTCGAGGGTGATTCGACAATAATGAGTGATTTTTCCATGAATCCAGCGCGTTAGTGAATGGTGTCGTTCGTATTCAGCGAGATCCGGCCATTCACGCCCGGTGGGCTCTCCCCATCCAGCAACATGCCGGCCACGAAACTCTTCATCTCTGGAACTCCGACCGTCGAAAATCCTGCCGCCATGATCCTCTCGATGATGGTCTCGATATCCGCATTCGAGAGCAGCCCCAGCTGTCGGCACTGGAGTATGTAGCCGTACGCCTCCGGGCTGATCACCGTCTTTTCCACGTCGTGCAGCACGCGATGGGAGAGATGGGTATCACCCTGATCGGCGACGAGCTTCTGCCCGACCGACAAGCGCTCGAAGAGCCAGGAGAAGGCCGTCGAGATCTCGGACTGCGTGTACCCGTTGTCCGTCAACAAGGAGACATCCACCTCGCTCAGCTGCTTGTTCGACTTCAATTCGTTCACCAGGAACAAGATAATCTCGACAATGCGTTCTTGCATATCAGGAGCGTCCCTTCTTGCTGGACAAGTGAGTAAGGAAGAAATCTTCCCGTTCTTTCATACGAGCCTTCCCTCGGGCGGTTGCGTCGGAATAACCCAGGAGATGCAGCGTCCCGTGGATCAACAACCGGCGCACCTCATCACCGAAACTGACTGTATAGGTGCGCGCCTGGCTCCTCGCCCGATCGAGATTCACATACACCTCTCCGTCAATCCCCACTCCATCGTCAAGCGGAAACGCGATCACATCCGTCACCGTGTCGTGATGGAGAAAGCGCCGGTTGATCCGGCGGATGTAGCGACTTCCCACAAAAACGACCGACAGGCTCCGCGGTCGAGCAGACTCTCTTCTTACAACGTTCTGGATGGTTTGGAAAGTTTCCCGCCTCGAGAATCGGAGGAAAGGGTGACTATTTGATACAAAAATCATCCCGCCTTTGGGTTTGGTTTCCGTGAGCTCTTCTCCCGTGTCTTCTTCTTGCCTTCTTTCCCCGAGGTGGATGGTGGATGTTGTGGTAGGATGTTTTCAGTTAATGACAATGCAATGCCCGACAGCATCACTTCGGGCCCGAGCGTGGTGAAGTCACCCGACAAAATCTCGCGGTCGACGTTCGCATAGAGCGAACATCCGCCTTCGCGCTCAACCGTCAATCCCGACAACTTCCCGTCCGTCTCCGCAACGAATGTGATCTCGCCCAACAGCTTGCTCACGACGTACCCCGTGCAAAAGTGCAGCTGAAGGTGCGCCGTAGGCGTGTATACGGAAATGAGATTTCCCCTCCGCCGACCGATGTTGATGTTCGGGTAGACCTCGAGCGAGAGTTTCCGGTTCGCCGTCTTGTTCTCTACTTCGAGGCGGTAGTTGCTCCCCCGATGCTTCGGCACCGCACCGAGCACTTGCGCGATCTTCCGTATGTCCGATTCCTTGAACTCGAGTCCCATCTCTGGTCAAACCTCAGTCTCTTAAAAGAGAAACCGGCAATCCTCTCTGCTGTGCCTTGGAACGAAACTCTCTGCACCCTGCGGTCCGCTCACCGCTCAACTCCCTCTCAAACGCGACGAATTGCTAACCTCTTGAGTCTCAGCAGACTAACGCGTACCGGTAAAGGAATCTTTGAGACAAATATAACCACCCCCGTGCTGATTGTCAAGTTAGATTGTGATCACCGTGTTCTCCGCCGCCGCCTCGCATTCGAACTTGTAGCCTCTCGTTTTGACCTCCTTTTTGCACTTTTTCAGGATGTCGTCCACTTTATCGTCGCTGTGAGTAGGGTCGTGATGAAAGAGGTAGAGTCGCTTGACGTTCGCCTCAGCCGCCACCCTCAAGGTGAAAAGATAGTGCGAATGTCCCCAACCGACGCGATCGATGTACTCCTCCGGCGTGTAGGTTGCATCATGGATGAGAACGTCGGCCCCCTCGCAGAAATCGAATACCCTCCGGTTGGGATCACCCTTCTTCGATTCGAACTTCGCTTTGACGAACGCTTCGAAGTTCGAGAGCGAAGCCGCCGCCTCCCGATCATACGGTTCGTTGTCGCTGATGTACACCAACGTCTTGCCGCCATACTCCAGTCGATAGCCGACCGTGAATCCCGGATGATTGACGTACAGGGTTCTGACGGTGCAATCGAGGACCTTCATCTCCCCTTCGTCCCGTATCGGCATGAAATCGAGCTTCGCCTTCAGCTCGTGAAGCTGGACCGGGAAGTAAATCCTGTTCATCTGCTCCGAGATGATCTCGCTGAGCGATTTCTCCGTGCGCTCCGTGCCGATGATCGTCAGCTCGTTGCCGGAGATGAAGGCCGGCTTGAAAAAAGGGAACCCCTGAATGTGGTCCCAGTGCGGGTGCGTGATGAGAAGGAAAGCGTTGACCGACTCCCCGTTGTTGATCAGGTCGTCACCGAAATTGCGAATGCCTGTCCCCGCGTCGAAGATGATCAATTCATCATTGTCGAGACGGAGTTCGAGGGACGGGGTGTTCCCCCCGTACCGAACCGTCTGCTTTCCGGGAGTCGGGATGGAACCCCGCACTCCCCAGAACTTGAGTTTCATGACACCCCCTCCGGGCGCTCACTGCCGATACGCCCTGGCGTAGCCGATATAGTTCTCTGCAGACTGCATGATTTGGCGCCTCTCCTCATCCGTAATCCCCCTCTTGATCCGGGCAGGTACGCCGGCGACCAGCATCCCCTCCGGTATCTCAAAATGCTGCGGAACGAGGGAGCCCGCGCCAACGATGGCATACGGCCCCACGGCCGCATCGTCCAGCACCGTCGCACCCATCCCGATCAGGCAGGAATCGTGGATCCTCGCTGCGTGGAGAATCACACCGTGCCCGATGGTCACGTTCGAGCCGATGGTCAGGGGGTACTTTTCGTGCGCCACGTGGAGAACGCAGTTGTCCTGGACGTTGGTGCGCTCGCCGATTCGAATATAGTTAACGTCGCCCCGAACGACCGTGTTGAACCACACACTGCTTTCCTTGCCGATCTCTACGTCGCCGATGATCTGAGCTCCTTCGGCAAGGAAGACGGAATCGTGAATTTTCGGGGACTTCCCCCCATAGCTGATGATCAATTTCCCGGCTCCTCAACATATTTGGGTGGCTGCCAGCCGGGCCTGTTCCACTTCTCAAGCTGAATCTTGATGCTGCCGAGGATGACGTTCATTCTGGCCAGAATCGGCACCCTGGCATCGTCGTTGCTAAACCAGCCCCGGAACCCGCCGGTCAAACCGAAGATTCCCACGTATTCCGCCTCCCCATCGAACGCCACGACATCCACCGGGTAATCGATCGCATCGACCTCAATGTCCGTCCGCTTGTTCATGAAATTGATGTCGGTGTGCTCCACTTTCTTCTCGATCAGGGTGGGAACGTGCACCTGCTTCTTCTGCCTCACGTTCTCGCGGGCGTAGAAGAACAGGGAGAGCCCATCCTGGCATCGACCGTTGATGGAAAGTGTGTCAACAGACTCAATGGTTCGCTCGCCGGATGGCAGCTTCTTCCCCTTTTCGCTGTAGACCCTCTTGTTCTCATAGTCGAACCGGAACCGCTTATAGTCGACCTGGTGACTGGAGCTGTCGTCGCTAATCCACATGTACGAGAAGATGCTATCGTCCAGTTCGCTCAAGAACCGGACGTGAAGTTCCAGCAGCCAGCTCAGGCTCGGGTTTGAATCCATCAATGCCAGAGCCCTGTATACGGTCCTGCCGTGCTTTTCCTCTTTGTCGAGGACTTGAACCCGAATGGTTCCGATGTTGAAAAAGGAGTAACTGACCCGGTACTGAAGCTCCTCTCCCACCTGGAGCATCTTACCCTGGGTTTGGGAATCGACAGAAGCCAAGGGCTCGCTGACGGCGGGACTCCCCTTGTGTGACGGCGCGAAGAAGGAACCCAAAAACGCAGCGCCGATAAAGACTGGCAGTACCGGGCTCCACCGGCCAAGTCTTCTCCTTCCCATCCGGCTCCTAGTTTAACCTCGCGATCTTCTCTGCCTCGGGAAAGAGACTCAGCGCCTTCCGGAAGGGTGCATCGACCTGGAGCATCACAGGGTACCACCCTTCATTCCCCCAGAAACTTCTGGCGAACGTCGCTTTCAGTCTGACTTTGATGAATTCCAGATCTTTCTCATAATCCTTCTCATCGATCTTCACGTCCCTCTGCGTGATGAACGCGCGAAGGTCCTTCAGGATCTCGTCGGAGACTGTGAACGATCGCTCGAAGGCCCGGCGGTCTTTGCTGTACGCCGAGCGTATTTTCAGACCCTTCCCATCGAGATAAGCGGTCACGAACTGATCGAACAGCGCGCGGCGCAGCAGGCTCCGGGTCAATGGGGTGAGAGGTACATTCTTGACCACATAGTCGGGCGTGATTCCGCCTCCCCCATACACGACGCGGCCGTCGTGTGTATGGTACATCGGCCGGGTCGTATCGCGTTCCTCCGTGTGCTCGATATTCTCCCCCTCCCTTTCCTGGCGCGTATAGGCCTCCTGCTGGTAGACGTCTCTCTCCTTCCCTTCGTACTCCCGTTGGATCGACCTGCCGCTCGGCGTGTAGTAGCGGGCGATGGTCAACCGGAGCGCCGAACCGTCGGCGAGCTGAAACTGGCGCTGTACGAGTCCTTTCCCGAAGCTCGTCTCACCGACAATGAGACCGCGGTCCCAATCCTGGATAGCGCCCGCGACAATCTCGCTCGCGCTGGCCGAGTTGTTGTTGAGAAGGATGATGAGCGGAAGTTTTTCGAAGGGCTGACCCGTCCTCGCGTAGTATACTTCATCGAACTCGGGCCGCCGGGATTTTGTGTAAACGATCTTGTGGGGCGCCTCCCTCGTGCCTCCGTCCAGGAAAAGATCGACCATCTTGAATGCCTGCTCCAGCAGGCCGCCCGGATTATCACGCAGATCAAGGATCAGCCTCTGCATCCCTTGTGCCTTGAGGCTGTTCAACGCTTGGTCCATTTCGGCGTTCGTTTTCTCACTGAATCGATTGACGCTGATGTAGCCGATATCATCTGTCACCATCATCGCGACATCCACGCTGGTCAGGGATATCTTGTCGCGGACAATCTCAAAATCGAGAAGCTCTCTTACCCCCGGCCGGGCGATCGAGACATCCACCCTCGTCCCCTTCGGGCCCCGCAGGCGCTGAATCACCTGGTCGTTCGTCAGGCCGACGGCCGACGAATCGTTGATCCGCACGATGCGGTCGTTCGTCTGGATGCCCAGGCGGGCGGAGGGTCCTCCGCCGATCGTTTCCACGACGAAGATCGAATCATTCCGCAGCGTGAACCGAATCCCGATCCCCTCAAACTCACCCCTGAATTCTTCCGTCACCGTCTCGAGGGCCCTTGGCGGAATATAGACGGAGTGCGGATCGAGCTTGTCCAGCAGGCCGCCGACGGCGGCATCCGTGAGTTTCGCCGGGTCGACGGGTTCCAGGTAGTATTTTTCCGTCAGTCCCAGGACCTCGCGGAATTTGTTCACCTGGTCGAGGAGATTATCACCGGAGACGAGTTGGTTGATCTCCATGCCCGCGAAGACGCCCACGATCACGAGAGCCACAACCGTCCAGAGTGACAGCTTTCTGTTCATTTTTCTATCCCTTCCGTGCGCAACGACCCAAAAGCCTGCCTGGACCGCGCGTGAATACCTAAATTAGCGAAAATCGCCTGAAATGCAAGGAGAAACGCCCATCCTGC
>CAYZRX010000092.1:0-12439 GCA_964480945.1 uncultured Ignavibacteriaceae bacterium
GGAAGCTCTCCCGCGCGATCGAGAAACATTCACGCCGCGGATGATGTTGCATGTCATGCGTCGGCGTACGAGCAACCTTAGAGAATAGCCGAGATCGAGAGCAGACAATTCCCTTGTTCTGCAACATTCTTGCCAGTTTCGAGTATATAATGAAGTGTATTTCTCGCCGCAACCGCGAATATTCTTCCATTCTTGAGGAATTCATGATTTCCACCAGAAGATGGATCATTCTGATTCTTGCCGGCCTTCTTACGTATAGTTACTCGCACGCTTTTGATTCTCCAGACACCACGAAACCTGTCATCCGCGCGGTGCGGATCGACGGGGATCTTGCAGTGACCGGGAAGCTCACCGATCCACGCTGGGAGCTTGCCAAGCCCGTCGAGATCAAGTATGAGATGCAGCCCGGAGAAAACACTCCGGCCCCCCAGCAGACGATTGTCAGAGTCCTTTTCAATTCAGATTACGTTTATTTCGGCTTTGACTGCAAAGACAGTAACCCAGCCGCGATCCGGGCTCACGTTACGGATCGCGACAAGATGTTCGACGACGATTACGCCGTCGTTCTTCTCGACACCTACGGCGACTATCAGCGCACATACGAGCTCATGGTGAACCCGTACGGAATCCAGGGGGATCTTCTCCGAACCGGTACGAACGAAGATGACAGCTTTGATATGCTCTGGGAATCGGCAGCAGCCGTGAATGATTCGGGATGGACGGCGGAGTATGCAATTCCCTTCAAGAGCCTCCGGTTTCCTTCGGTGAAGGAGCAACGGTGGATTGTCATGCTGGGGAGAAACTATCCGCGGGCGAGCCGCGCGATCTTCTCCTGGACGCCGGTCGACAGGAATAATCCCTGCCTGGTCTGTCAGGGGGGCATCCTGGAAGGGATCACCGGCGTGCAGTCTGTCACATCGGTCGACGTGCTGCCGTACGTCGTCGGCCAGCAGAGCGGGGCCATGGGCGATGACTCCGACCCTACATCCTCCTTCGAGAACGGAAAACTGAGGGGCAGGATTGGTGGAGGCGTCCGGTACGCGCCGACCCCGGACCTTGCGGTCGAGGGCGTGATCAACCCGGATTTCAGCCAGGTCGAATCGGACGCAACCCAGATCAGTGTCAATTCCAGCTTTGCGTTGTTTTATTCGGAGAAACGCCCGTTTTTCCTGTACGGCACGGACCTTTTTCAAAATCAGACCGGGACGTACTATTCGCGCACGATCAACAATCCCCTCGGCGCTGCGAGGGTAATCGGAAAATCCGGCTCGCTCTCATTTGCCTACCTCGCGGCATCTGACCGGAACACGCCGTTTATCGTTCCGGGAGAAGAGAGCAGCGATTTCATTTCCACGGATTTGAGATCTTTCTCGAACGTGGCTCGTGCGCGGTACGATTTCGGCAAAGAGGATTTCATCGGAGGGATGATCACAACACGCAACACGGGACAGGCTCACAACTACGTCGCCGGCCTGGACTGGAACTATAAGTTCTGGGAGAACTACTATTTCCGAGGTGAGACGTTCTACTCCGACACGAAGGAAGTCAATGATACAAGCCTCTTTTCCAGCACGCGAGCGTTAGGAAGCACTGGTCGTGATGCCGGGTTCAACGGAGAACAGTACGGCGGTGCGGCCTATCAGGTGGAGTTGCGGCGCGATGCACGCGACTACAGTTATGCTTTGAGATACCAGGATCAGGCTCCAACCTTCCAGGCACAGAACGGGTTCGCGCCGAGGAACAATAATCGGACATGGTTTCTTCAGCAGAATTATACTTTCTACCCGAACAACGCGTTGTTCGATACGTGGTCGATTTCCATGAACGGAGGTCTTCACTTCAACCACGACTGGACGCGAAAAGAAAAGTGGTTCTCGCCCCGTTTGTCCGCAGAACTCAAGAGTCAAACCAACATCGAGATAAGTTACTTTCTGGTTAACGATGAGTTATTTGGAGGCACGCAGTTCAATAATATCAACCGCGGGCAGGTTGACATCAACTCGCGGCCCTCCACATGGCTCACGCTTTCGTTCGACGCCTCGTTCGGCCGCTTCATCAGGCGCAGCGACCCGCCCCACATGGGTAAAGGACACACGATCGGCTTGTCGGCACAGATCAAGCCGACGTCTCAACTCCAGATCGAGCTCTCTTACTCGCGAGCACGGTTATCGAGCGTCGCGACGGGGGAGCTGTTCTACGACGGTTATATCGCCCGTACGGTGGGAATCTATCAGTTCACGCCGGAGTTCTTCCTGCGTGTGATCGGACAGTACGATCAGTTCAACAAGGCGATCGACTTCTACCCATTGTTCAGCTACAAGCTCAATCCCTATACGATCTTCTACGCAGGCTCAACCTATAGCCTGTCCGATTTTGGGCCCCCCTATGGGGTCAAGCAGACCGCCCGTCAGTTTTTTCTCAAGCTGCAGTATTTGCTACGAAGCTAGTCCAGGGAAATGACCGCCAGCTCCTACTGGTAAACTCTTTCGAGGTGACGGTCATCTGATCTAGTAGGTCCCCAGACGTTGCGTCCTTTTCGCGTCTTCTTCGTCTATAGAGATGAAGGAACAAGGAGGAAGGAAAGAGTAATGGAACCGCAAGAAAAGGATGAGGTGAGAGCCTCAGTCCAGCGTCATTATGGATCGATCGCCACTCAAGATACTGCAGGCTGTGGATGCGGGCCGTCGCTATGCTGCGGAGGAGAGGCCGAGCCTGCCCAAGCTCTGCCGGACCAGGACGCAGAAAGGTTGGGGTATTCACAGGAGGACGTGAACAGCGTCCCTCAAGGAGCGAACCTGGGCCTTGGCTGCGGCAATCCGATCGGCATCGCAAGCCTGAAACCGGGAGAATTCGTTCTCGACCTCGGCAGCGGCGCTGGCTTCGATTGCTTCCTCGCCGCCGAACGGGTAGGAGAACATGGCCGCGTGATCGGTGTGGATATGACTCCACAGATGATCGAAAAGGCACGGGCAAATACTCTTCGAGGGCGATACTCGAATGTAGAGTTTCGGTTAGGTGAGATCGAGCACCTCCCCGTCGCCGATGGGACCGTCGACGTGATCATTTCCAACTGTGTCATCAATCTTTCTCCCGAGAAGGTCACAGTCTTCAGGGAGGCGTCTCGCGTCCTGAAGCCCGGCGGCCGGCTGGCGATTACGGACATCGTCGCGACTGCCCCGTTGCCGGAGAATATCCAGAGGGACGATGCACTGTACTGCAGCTGTATCGGAGGGGCCGTCACCATCGACGATCTTCGCCGAATGCTTGAGGACGCCGGATTCGAGAAGATCGTCATTACACTGAAGGACGAAAGCCGCGAGCTCATCCGAGCCTGGACACCAGGGTTGAAGATCGAGGAACTCGTGGTCTCGGGCTACATTCAGGCAGTCCGGCCTCTTGAAGGAGGGGAAAGCAAGCCCGGCGGCAGCAGGGAGTACTTTGACGAGGTAGCGCAGCAGTGGGACTCCATGCGGTCGTCGTTCTTCTCGCATACGGTCAGGGAGAAGGCTCTAGCCGCCGCGGAGGTGAAACCCGGATCAATTGCGGCGGACCTTGGTGCAGGCTCAGGATTCATCACAGAAGGGCTGTTGCACCACGACGTACGGGTGGTCGCCGTGGACCAATCGGAGCGTATGCTTGAGACAATGAGGCAGAAGTTCGGGACCAGCGCTGCCGTCGAGTACCGGACAGGGGAATCAGAGCATCTTCCGCTCGAAAACGAATCGGTCGATTACGCTTTCGCCAATATGTATCTCCACCACGTTGCGCAGCCGCCCGAGGCAATCAGAGAAATGGTGCGCATCCTAAAGCGGGATGGAAAGCTCGTCATTACCGATCTGGACGAGCACGGGTTCGATTTTCTGCGGACGGAACAGCACGACCGTTGGATGGGATTCAAGCGGGAGGACATTCACCGCTGGTTCGTTGAGGCGGGTCTGAAGAATGTCTCCGTTAACTGCGTCGGCGACAACTGCTGCGCGACCTCATCGACAGGCGCTGCTCGCGCTTCAGTGAGCATCTTTATTGCGGTAGGGTCGAAGTAGCTTGCGGTTTCCTGCTGTAGCTCTCAGCACGCACGGCGACTCGGCGGTCTACCATTCGCTCACAATCTGAGCGAAACACTGCAGCCCGCTGGGGATGACGGCTCCATAACCATGGCCGGGACGTGTCCAGGCTCCGGCGAGGTACAAGTTCTTGACCGGGGTCTTCTGTGACAACCTGGTCTGGCCGGAGTTGTTGAGCGTCTGATCCCACCCGTAGATGGCACCACGATAGTTGCTCGTGTAGCGGACGTTTGTCAGGGGCGTGCCGATTTCGATGACCTCGATTGCCTTCCTGAGTCCCGGAAGGAGTGCCTTCTCCACCTCATCGATCAAGACATTTGCCATCCGCTCCTTCTCTGCGCGATACGCGGTTTTGTTCCCCTTGAAGTAATCGGCTTCGTACGGCTTCCAGTGTTCGTACCCCTGGAGCGTCAGAATGTTCAGAGTGTTCTTCCCTTCCGGCGAGTAGCCTTTGTAGAGATTATCATAGAGCGTGAGCCCAAAGCCCCCGCTGACATCCGCTTCAAGCATGTGTCTGTAATCCTCGTCCGGATCGTAACCCGAATTGAAGAATATCTCGGTGTCTTTGATGCCAACCTCGTCGACGAGATCCTTCTTCAGTCCGAGGAACACCTGAAACGACGAGAGACTGACGCTGTATTTCTCCAACTGCAGCATGTAGTCCTTGAGAAACTCAGGCTCGCCTAACATCTTGTTGAATGTCTCATGAGCACTGGCATTGGAAATCACGGCCCTTGCTGTGAACTCCTCGCCGTTCTCCGTTTTCACGCCGTAGGCTGCGTGATCCTTCACCAAGATCTTGCCCACGCGAGTCCCAAACTTCACTGTTCCTCCCCTTCCTTCAATAAACTTCACGAAGGCATCGCTGATCTGCTGAGACTTTCCGATCGGGTAGTACCCGCCCTCTTCCAGATACCCGAAGGTGGGAAGAGCATAGTAGAACGGTGAGAGCCTGGACGGCGGCAAGCCGTAGTAGCCCCACTGTGACGAAACGATCGCCTTCAGCTTGGGATTCTTGAGTCGAGCATCAACCAGCTGCCCCCACGTTTTGCCGATGCTCTTGGACAGAGTGGGGAAATCCAGATTGAACCGGCTCATATCGACCTGGCCTCTGGCCGCCGAGATTTTCCGCACATCCGTGAGAAGCCCTCGCATATCCTCGAAAATGCCTTCGATGCCTTCCTTCTCGTCTGGGAAGTAGCCGATCAGCATCTCGATGTATCGACGCAGGTCTTTCTGCGGAACTCGAATATCATAGTCCGGAAAGATCGCCCTGTAGAGAAATGGATGAGGGACAAACTCTACTTCGGTGATCTCGGGAAAGCCGGGGATCAGGTTGTGGAGACCGTTTCTCTCGCCCACACCGGTGGAGTGCAGGGAGACATCGAAGACGAAGCCTTGGCGCTCGAACGTTGTGGCGTAACCTCCGGGCTTGCTGTGCTGTTCCAGGACCAGCGGCTTGAACCCCTGTCGGGCGAACGCCGCACCACAACTGAGTCCACCCAGCCCTGAGCCGATGATGATCGCGTCGAACTCGTTTTCGCTTGTCGTGGACTTCGTGCCGATCGGGAAGGCGCTCCAATCGAGAGCTCCTATGGAGAGAGTCGCCAGCAGCGACTTGAGGAATTCCCTTCGCTTCAGGTCGTGGGAAGACATGGCAGGTGTGCTCCTTTTGCAGGACGATGACGGTGGAAGGTGAACGAACTGCTGTCCCAATATACTCCAAAACCGAGGTATTCGCAAACGGGCTTGTAAGTCCGGGAGCGATCACAGGCATCCGCAACTCCGCAAGAACCGGGTGGCTGTTGTTCGGAGATTCTTGTATACTTGTTCAAGAATGATAAACAATTGAGAACAGTATATGCGACCGACATCTTTCGAGAGCCTCTCTCACGACTACCAGAGGATCGAGCAAGCGATCAGATTCTTGCAGGCGAGCTACCGTCGGCAGCCGGACCTCGGCGAAGTTGCCCGGAGTGCCCATCTCAGCGAGTATCACTTTCAGCGGCTCTTCACACGCTGGGTGGGGATCAGTCCAAAGCGATTCCTTCAATACCTCACGGTCGAACACGCGAAAGGCGTTCTCAGGGAGTCCCGCTCCTTGCTCGACGCTACATTCGAGTCAGGGCTTTCGAGCCCCGGCAGGCTCCATGATCTCTTCGTCACCATCGAGGCAATGACACCGGGAGAATTCAAGAAGAGCGGGGAAGGCCTGACCATCGAATACGGCCTCCACCCCACCCCTTTCGGAGAGTGTCTTCTGGGAATTACCGACCGGGGAATCTGTGCACTCTTCTTCGTGCAAGGGAACAATCGAAAGGAAGTTGTGCGGGAGCTTCACGTGAGGTGGCCCGGCGCCCACTTTGTCGAGGCATCTCGAGACACGAGACCGTACATAGAGAAAATCTTTGGCGCAGATTCTTCAGCGCAGCGGGCACCCCTGCCGCTCGTTCTGAAAGGGACTAATTTTCAGATCAAGGTATGGGAAGCGCTCCTGCGAATCCCTGCGGGGCACGTTCTGTCGTACGAGGATATTGCACGGCAGATCGGCCAGCCGAAAGCCAGCCGAGCGGTTGGGAACGCGGTAGCGAAGAATCCTATCAGCTACATCGTCCCGTGTCACCGGGTGATTCAGTCGATAGGCATTACGGGTAACTACCGCTGGGGACCTGCGCGGAAGAAGGCAATTCTCGGATGGGAGTGGGCGGAGGCTTCATCGGAAGCCGGATAGGGGTGCTGTGCTTCAGCCTGAGTCCGTAGGCGATTCTTCAGAAGAAGCGTGCCCGTCGATGACAACGTCGGCGGGTTTTATTGTACACGCGACGTCCGGAACCCTTTCATCAAAGGGATGATCGCCTGCATTTCTGCCGACCGTCCAACTCCGATGGTGTCTCTCAACTTCAGAAGAGGATCCGCTGTCCGCCCATCTGGAGGTCGACGATTCTGTCCAGGACACCCTCCTCCTTTGCGACCTCACGGAGCCGATCGATGGCTGCATTCGGGTTCGTTTCAGATCCGTAAAAGAATGTGCCGTAATGCATCGGCATCATGTATTTCGCCCCGACATCCTTGAAGATCATCAACGCACCGACCGGACCGACATGAACACCTGATCCGGGATTGGTTAATGAACCAGGAGTGATCGGAAGAATCGCCAGATCGATCTTGAAGCGTCGGCCAATCTCCTTGAAGAGCTCAGAGTTATAACCCGTATCTCCCGCGAAGAAGACGGTATACCCCCGGTATTCGATGACGTATCCGGTGTAATCAAGGCCCCCCAGCCACCGCCTGTCGAAGCCATACCGGCCGCTGAAATGCTGAGCCGGCACCGCAGTGATTTTCACCCCGTCCTCGTCGATCGACTGCCAGGCCTTTAGCGCCTCGACATCTTTGAAGCCGAAGTCCGGCGTGTAGCGGACCGCGCCGAGAGGAATCACCAGCGTTCCATTCTTCGGCAGCATGTCGAGGCTGCCGTAGCTGAAATGATCGAAATGAATGTGCGAGACCAGCGTGAAGTCGACCCTCGTCAGAAGCGCCGGATCGAGGCCGGGCTTGACGTATCTCTTCACCAGCAGGCCGATGGTGTTGGTGAACAACGGATCGGTGATAATGATCTTGTCCTCGATCTGAATGAGAACCGTCGCATGCCCGACCCATGAGACTGCAAGCTTCGCGTTCGGAAGGATGGGAGTGGTGATCATCCGGGGCGGAGCTTTGATCGGCTCGCCGATGCTGCCGAGCGACCGCATGACCATGCGCTGAACGTACGAGCCGCAGCCGCTCAGCGTGAGGAGAAAGGGGATGAGCAAGGCAAGCGTGACGAGCCGAAACTTCATCCTGAATAGACGCGCAATCTTCGTGAGTTGAATCATGTCGATTGTTTTATTTGGCTGCCCCTGACCCTTCAACAATGCCGACATTGGCGATCGTTCCCCCCTTCCTCATCGACGGGACGGCGCAGATATACAAGACGATGCCGGCCGCCGGTGCACGCGCCTCGAAAATAGTCCTCCCCACGTAGTCTGTCACATAACCAATCTTCATCCCCTGCTCGACATACATGCCTCGGCGGACCAGCGGATAGAAGATACCCGTCTGCTCGCTGACAACGCTCAGGATGTTACCGATCCATACCGGGTGCTCGATCATCGTCGCCGGGCCCGGCAACATCTTCAAGTAGCGCATGACGCTCAGGCATCCGTTCACGAGAGCACCGACGTCTTCAGGCTCCACCGTGCCGGCATACCCCGCTTCGACGGTGATCGATGGCTTGCCACGCGTGCTCGCTGTATTCTCCAGGTAACGCGACGCGTTTCGATCCGTCGGCCGATCGGTAGAGATAATGATATGATCGAGACCAAAGGCCAGAGCCATCTCGCGCGAGATTCGATCCTGGGTATCGTTCCCCGTTTTCGTCCAGTAACTGTAAGGGCGCAGACTCTCGTCGAGGTCGCCTCCATGAAGGTCAATGAGGTGATCACACTGGTCAACGACCTCCTTGGTTATCAGGTACGACGCCCGGTCGGTTTGCGTACCGTCCATTCTACCGGGATACATCCGGTTCATATTCTTGCCATCGATCGGGTTCAGATGAGGTACCTTCTGCTCGAACGACGGGATATTGATAAGCGGGACGATGACGACGGTTCCAGCGATCTCCGCCGGATTGAGCAACCCGATCAGCTTCTCAAGAGCGATGATCGATGCATATTCAGTCCCGTGCGCCCCCGCTACGAGCGCAAGAACAGGACCTGCCTTGGCACCGTGCACGACAGCGACGGGAATACTCAGCGCGGTGTCAATTCCTCGAGGCACCTCGATGACGCCTGTAGCTTTTTGACCTCGACGTGCCGTCGCTGTGCCAACGGTAAACGTGGCCCTCTCTTGTGCAACCGTCACAGAGACGATCGCAAGGAGAAGCGCTGCTGCATTCCTGAACGGCCGTGTCATGTGTCTGCTCCTTTCGATGAAGTGAGACTCCCTTAACGTGACGAACTTTTTTTCCCCGGCTGGTTGAACAATGAATGCCCCGGCATCGCCTGCCGCTGGTTCTTGACGGTTCTGAGCCCACGCTCCCATTCATACCGGATCGTCACCGCCTGAGACCACCACGGACCCAGCTTGTGTTTCTCCGACAGATGCTTTGCGGCGAGCCTGTGACCGTTCGCCTCAACATCGAACCTGTCGAGGATCTTGAACCATTCGTTCCATCCCTTCCCGGTCTTCGTTTTCACTGCCTCGCCGCTGATCTTTGAAAAGTTTGTTTGCGCTTTTGGCATGGAGCCAACTCCTTTCTTGAACCGCCAAGCCGCCAAGATCACCAAACGATTACGAGAGAATTACCCGCCTGATACCTTCCTTCAGCACGGAAACGTTGAAGTTGATAAGGAGTGCCAGCTGGCAACCTGTCGCTTTCAGATATGAAATGACTTGCGCCGTGTGAATTGGCGCCAAGCTTTCCACCGCTTTCAGCTCTACGATGAGGCGTTTGCCTATGACAAGATCCAGTCGCCCCTCGCCAACCCGGTGCCCTTTGTAGTCTATTCCGTGACTCAATTGTCTCTCAAACTCAATTCCTCGAAGACCTAACTCAACGCAGAGAGCTTCTTCGTAGACTGACTCCAGAAAACCTGGACCCAAGTTTCTGTGAACCTCGATTGCGGCACCAATCACATCGTGGGCCAATCGATCGATATCTTCACTCGGTTCTTTCTTCTCCATTTTCTTGGCGTCTTGGCGGTTAGTCACTCTTCCAGCTTTGGGTGCTTCAGATGGAAATCCGTCGCATCCTGGTACACCTTCGCCACCGCCAGGAGCTTTGCCTCTCCGAAGAGCTGCCCGATGAAACTGATGCTCGTGGGAGTCCCTTCTTTTGAAAAGCCATCCGGCAGGACAACGCACGGATGTCCCGTCAGGTTGGTGAGCAGTAAGTTGTCGCCTCCGAAGGACGGCGCGACGTACACATCGACGTCCTTCATGACCTTCTGCATCTCCTGGATGATCAGATAGCGAATTCGGTTCGCCTCAATGTACTCCACCGCCGGTATGAAACGTGCAGTGCGGAAGGCGTTCGGCCACGCGTTCTTGTCCTGTCGGACGAGCAGGTCGTCCTTTCCGCTCCGGGTCAGATCATCGAACGCCGCGGCTGCCTCCGCGCTTAGAATGATCCCGAGACTGCCGGTCGGGTATTTCGGAAGCTCGATCGGAATGAGCTTCGCACCCAGCCCTCTCAGGACGGCGAGCACGGAATCGTTGTTGGCCTTGTTCCCCCGCGCGCTGTCGAACGCCATCTTCAGATATCCGATGCGCAGCCGGCTCAGATTGACCTTCGGATCGTAGTTGAAGGGCGCGTCGTAAAGCGTTTGATCATTTCCGTCGGGACCGTAGATCGCATGGAATACCAGCGCGCAATCCTCTACCGTCCGGCAGAGAGATCCGATTTTGTCCATCGACCAGCTCAGCGCCATCGCGCCTGTCCGGCTGACACGCCCGTAGGTCGGTCGCAGGCCGGTCACCCCGCATCGCGTCGACGGCGACACGATCGAGCCGTACGTCTCCGTGCCGATCGCGAACCCGACCAGGCCGGCGGCGGTCGCGGCAGCAGATCCTGCTGAAGAACCGCTGGATCCCTGTTCGTAGTTCCAGGGATTGCGCGTCTTCCCACCGTACCAGACATCACCCATGGCGAGCGCTCCCATTGAGAATTTTGCCACAAGCACTGCACCCGCCTTTTCAAGACGCTTGATGACGGTCGCATCCTCATCGATTGTCTGGTCCTTGTAGGGCATGGCCCCCCACGTCGTCTTGTACCCCCTCACCGAAAGGAGGTCCTTCGCCCCGTAGGGAATACCATGGAGCGGTCCCCGGTATTTTCCTTTGGCGATTTCCGCATCGGCTCGTTTGGCCTGTTGAAGTGCAAGGTCCTCCGTCAACGTGATGATACAGTGCAGCTTGGGACCGTATTTCTTCAATCGCTCGAGGTACATCTTCGTCAGCTGCTCTGAAGTCAGTTTTCGCGTCCGGATCAATTCCGCTAACTGTCCGATGGAGTAGAAGGCGAGATCCTCACGGTTCCTGGGCAGGACCACCTTCCCGGGGCGACTCATTTTGAACGCTCTCTTCACCTTCTCAAACTCAAAGCCAACGGGAATGGGATTAAACAGGACCGCCGGGGGCACGCTGTTGAGGAGCGACACGGTTCTGATCTTCTCGTAGTTTCTCAGTTGGTCGAAGAGATCATCCAGCATCGAGTCACGCTTCGCCTCGGTGAAGTTCAAGCCGATGAGCTTTTCGGCATTGGCGACAACGTCGGAGGTGATGGGATTGGGCTTCTTTTCCTGTGAGAACGTCGTTGGAGCGAAACTGAACAGGCCTGCAACAACGATGGCGGAAGCAAAGACGGACCGTCGCTTCATACAAACACCCTTTCTATTGTGTCGGTTCGACCTTCAACGATTGCTTATCGAGCTCTTTGTATTCGAGTTCTGATCCGAGAACGCTGTGGGGAATGAGATAGACAACGAGCAGAACGATCGCGGCGCCGAGAGCCCAGCGCTTCGGATTCTTCGCCCTAGAGAGCGCAATCGCCGCAATGACCCATGCAATGAACGCAAAGGCCGTTTTGTTGTCCGTGAGGTCGGTCCCGACCGGCCAACCGGTCCACCAGGCGTTGAACGCGTAGTACTGCATCGTCGGCCCAAGGATGAACCCGCCGACGAACAGGAAGCCGAGCGTCCAGTACGTAAGGCTCTTGAGCTTCGGCTCCTTGCGGAAGTACTCAAGCCCGGTTCGTGTCGAGAGAAGCATTGCCCCGAACATTGCGAGGAGGTGTGGAATGAAAACAGCCAAGGGCGTGTCACCCCTGAAACGAATGACAATCGGATCGCCTTCCGGTATGCTGACGCGTTGGCCCGCGTGCTCTAGCTCGATCCTATAAACCAGCTTCCCCGCCGGCGGCTGGTGTGGCAACTCCGCGACAAGGGATCCGTCCTCAAACCTCATCGGCACGCGTGTCCATTCGTCGGCGGTCTTATAGCGCTTCCAGGAGAGTACTCCATGGATCTCAGCATCGCCGGTCTTCACGGTCACCGGTGCATCCAGGGGACCGGGATAACTCCGATCAAGCTTGAACGAAATCGTTTGCCCGTTAAGTCTGACCTCGCCCGAAACCGGATACGTCGGACCGGTCACCCGTTGATAGTAGGCGGTCAGACTTGTTGTCAGAATGGCGATGGTCCAGAGAAGCGTTGACTGTTTCATGGCGAGATTGGTGTAGGAAAATTAGTGATGGGTTGAGAGGTACTCTTTGAGCGGCTCAAACACAAACTCGAGCCAGCCACTCTTGTGGCTTTTTTGCTGGGCCTCGTTGGGAAAAT
>CAYZRX010000093.1:0-9329 GCA_964480945.1 uncultured Ignavibacteriaceae bacterium
GGAAGGAGTGCCCCTGGGACCGCGAGCAGACCCACCAGTCGATCCGCCACAGCCTGATCGAGGAAGCATATGAGGTCGTCGAGGCAATTGACCAAAACGATCTCGTCGAGTTGAAAAAGGAGCTTGGAGATCTCATGCTGCATGTTGTGCTCCATTCGATCATGGCAGAGGAAGAAGGGGCCTTCACAATCGATGAAGTGCTCGCAAACATCAATAGCAAACTCATCCGCCGGCACCCCCATGTCTTCGGGGACACAAAGGTCGAAAACTCGAGGGACGTGAAGCTCAACTGGGAGAAGATCAAATTGAGTGAAGGGCGCCGCTCCCTGATGGATGGGATTCCCAGGGAGATGCCCGCCCTTCTGAGGGCTCACCGGGTTCAGGAAAAAGCGTCAAAAGTCGGATTTGACTGGAAGAGGAAGGAAGACGTGTGGCAGAAGGTCCGTGAGGAGATCAACGAGCTCCACGCAGCGGAGGTCTCACCCGGGCGTGACCACCTTGAGGAAGAGTTCGGCGATCTGCTCTTCGCTCTTGTCAACTACTCCCGGTTCCTTCAGGTCAATCCCGAGAGTGCTCTCGGCAAAGCCACGCAGAAGTTCGCCCGGCGGTTTCAGCGCATCGAGCAAGAGCTCCAGAAACGCGGGAAGAAGCTGGAGCACTCGACGCTGGAAGAAATGGATGAATTATGGGATGAAGGGAAACGATCCGAGAAGGGTCCGCGACCTACGTAACATCCCCCCCTGTGCCGGCTCGCGGGCGAGACTCCTCCTGACCGCCGTTCTTCTTCGCACCGTTGCTGTTCGTTTGAAACCGGTCGTACGCATCGATGATCTCCTTCACCAGACGGTGCCGCACGACATCATTGCGATCGAGATACGCAAACGCCACCCCCTGCACCGACTTCAGCACCTCTTGAATCTGCACCAGGCCGGAGACTGTTGACTGCGGAAGGTCGATCTGCGTGATATCCCCTGTGATCACGGCCCTTGAGTGCGCCCCAAGTCTCGTCAGGAACATTTTCATCTGGATGGCCGTCGCGTTCTGCGCTTCGTCCAGTATCACGAACGCATTGTGGAGCGTTCTGCCGCGCATGTACGCCAGCGGCACAATCTCGATGATCCGCTTCTCCATGTAGTTCTTCAGCTTCTCGACCGACAGCATGTCATCGAGCGCGTCGTAAAGGGGCCGCAGATACGGATCGACCTTCTCCCTGAGGTCGCCGGGGAGGAATCCCAGGTTTTCTCCGGCCTCCACTGCGGGCCGCGCCAGCACGACCTTCGTCACATCCCTGTTTTTGAGGGCTGCAATCGCCATCGCGACGGCCAGATAGGTCTTGCCGGTGCCCGCCGGGCCGATGGAGAACACGATGTCATTTCGTCTGATCTGCTGGACGTACGCTCGCTGTCCCGGAGAGCGCGGCTTGATGATCCCGACCTTCGTATACAGGATGGCAGCGTCGGCGTCGTCGGAACTGATCTCGCGTGGCCCCTCGGGCGCCGATCCGTTCACGGTCACAAGATCGATGACGGTGTCGACGTCGTTGGGGGTCAGGTTCCCATTCTTGTTCAAGATGTAGATCAGTTCTTTCAGTATCTTCTCAATCTTCGCCGCATCTCCGTCGGACCCGCGGACGTTGATCTGATCGCCGCGCACCGTGATGGTCGCGTCGAAGCGATCCTCGATCATCTGGATATTCGCGTCGTTGAATCCGAGCAGTTGGACGGTATCCACGCCTATCAGCTGCACCTTGCGCTCTGCCAACGTATGCCTCCTCCTTGGTGAGGTGATCAAAGAAAAAGCGAAACGCCCTCACGACCGCGGACCACGCGGTGAGGGCGTTTCACAAAACTGGAAACTTGCTTTTTCAACGAAACCGTTTGACGCGTTCCTCCTTACTTCTGCACGGGAGCCGCCGGTGGCGCCTCCGCAGCCTGCTTCTTCTTCCAGTACGACCGAACTGCTGCTTTCTCCTGCGACGTCAAATCCGCTTTCGCCGGGATCTTCAGCTTCTGTCCCGGGTGGATGATGTCCGGGTTCTTGATCTGATCTCGGTTCCCCTGCCAGATCTTCGGCCAGAGGAAGGCGTTGTCATAGATCTTCGGCTTCTTGGCGATGTTCCAAAGACAATCCCGATCCTTAGCCCATGTGCCGACGGTATAGGTCATGCTTATCTCTGCGGTCGCCAGCGCTCTCCGCAGTGCATCGAGCCGGTTTTGTTCCTCCTTGATCCTGTCATAGTACTTCGGCAGGGCGCTCATCTTGTTCTTCTTTACCGCATCCAGTAGTTGCTGCAGAGCGTCGAGTTCCGCGCGTCGCGCCCACAGTTCCTGATTCGACAGCCTCGAAAGCTCGTTGAGCTTTGCATCGATCTCATCGAGCTTTGCCTCGAAAGCCCTCTTGGACGCCGCGTTTGCTCCAACGAGCGCCATCAGCTCATCGTTGCACTTCTTCAGCGCTTCCGCCTTGGCGGCATCGTCTTTCTTCAACTGATCGACCTCGGCTTGGAGAGCGCTCAGCTTGTTCTTCAGGTCATTCCTCTGTGCGGTGTAGTCTGTAATCTGCCTCTGCCATTCTTCCTTGGTCATTTCTTGCGCGGCGGCAATCGCGCTCACGAACATCACCAAGGCTGCCACAAGCATCAGACGATTCAATAGGTTCATTGTCATGTCTCCTTGAGATAGGCCTTGGTTTTACATTCCTTTGATCCGCTCTTGAACGAGCGCTTTGTCTTGCTGACACTGGGTCAGTTGAGCGTCTTTGTCGGCGATCGCTTTGATCAACGCTGCCTTTTCCGACTCCTTGGCCGAGATATCTCTTTGGAGAGACGAGACCTCAGCCTTCAAGTCCTCCAGCTGCTTCATCTGCTCAGCATTCGGTTTGCTGCTGCAGCCTGTGGCCAGCGCTGCGAGGAACACACCCGCAACGACGACACCAGCAAGTGATTTCTTCATAAGAGGTTCTCCTTAGTATTCAGATGCAGGACCGGTTTTCGAATGATCAAGGTCGTGCGTTATGATATAAATTTGAGCACTAAAAGTCAAGGAAAAGCGCCAAATTTTTCTCCCTCTGCAAGCAGTCAACAGAACGCTCTCCGCAGCGAGTTCCCCGTTAACCTATATTAATCCGCGATGCGCGAAGCTCACGAAGTCATTCCCACCAATGACAACATGATCGTGAACAGGTATGCCGAGAATGCGGCCAGCCTCAACCAGCTGCTTCGTGATTGCATGATCCTCCTGACTCGGCTCTGCATTGCCGCTCGGGTGATTGTGAACGAAGATGACGCTCGCGGCTCTTTCCTTGAGCGCATCGGAGAAACATTCTCGCGGATGGACGAGCGAAGAGTTGAGCGTGCCGCTTGTGACCCTGAGCTCGCGGAGGAGGCGATTCGACGTGCTGAGGAGAAGCACCCAGAACTCCTCGTGCTTGAGATCGCGCAGTTTCGGAATGTAGCGCGCCGACACATCCTCGGGCGAACGGAACGTCGGTTTCTTCTCCGAGTCTCCCTCCGGCATCCTGCGCATCAACTCGAACGCTGCGGCGATGCTCGTGGCTCGCGCCCGACCGATCCCGAGACGCTCGAGGTCGGGAACAGAGAGGGAAGCGAGTTCCCGGAGCGTCCGGCCGTCGGCCAGGAGCTTCTTGGCGAGATCGACGGCTGTCGCGCCCTTCGACCCCGTCCGGATCAGGATCGCGAGAAGCTCAGCCTCGCTCAGGGACGAGGAACCGTGAAGCAGAAGCTTCTCCCGCGGTCGTTCGCTTTCAGGCCACTCCTTGATGGTCGTGTGGTAGTACGACGCCTCAAACACCTGCCGTTCTTTGGTCTTCTTTCCCATGGAGATCATTGGGAACTTATGAAATTTCTCCTCGCGACATCGATCTCCCCCACCTTCTGGAGCGCTCGCTTCCTGAATTGGAGAAGGGTAAGCCAGGAGTTGACACGCGAACCGAGGAGAGAGATCTTCGAATGAACACCCTGGAAATTTCTCACGGTGCTCAACGCGGAGGCAACGTCCTCCCGACGGGTCGCGCCCTGTCGAATAACCCTGAGGAGGAGCTGCATGGTATCGTACCCGAACATCGAATTCGCGGTCGGAGTCTTGGAGTACGTCGCCCGGAACTTGTCAGCGAACTCCTGGTAGCGTCGATCCACATCTTCCCAGTAGGCATCCGTCGAGAACACGACCCCGTTCGCGTACGGGCGGTTCTGATCGAGCTCAGAGAGGTCGTACCAGTTCCCCGTGCCGAGGAGCTGCGTCTGAAAATTGAGGAGGCGGAGCTGGGATGTTACGATTCCGATTTCGCCGGGGTCCGAGATCGGTAAGAAAACGGCATCGACGGTTGTGACCGGGATCTCCAGGCTGTCATAGAGGGCTTTCGTGCGCTCGGTCGGAATCTTCAACGAATCTGCGATCCGCTCCCCTCCTTCCCCGAAAAGGCAATCCACCGCCATGCTCGCGCCGGTGGCGTTCAGAGAATCCAGGAGGCTCGGCGGGACTCCTAACCGGAGGATCTTTCTTAAATCTGTTGGTTTCAGCTTCGCCGCAAAGTTGACAACCAGTCTCTCCGTCAGCTCCATCGCTCGCCGTCGCATGTCCGTAAGCTGCGACCGAAGGTCGGTCGCACCGGGATCGTACCACTCCAGGTCGACCAGCTGGCCGCCCAACTGGTTGACCTCATCGACGAACGCTCGGGTGATCAGTTTGCTCGCCGTGTCGGACGCCGAGAGGACCGCAAACCGGCGCGCGTTTTTTTCAGCGAACGCATACTGCGCCATCGCACGACCCCGCATCGAGTAATCAGGATTCGCTTGAAAGATATAGTCCCCGATGGCAGCGATCCCGTCGAGGGTGGCGGTGGGGGTAATCAACGGGACGCCGCGTGCGTTGGCAAGATTTGCTGCGGCGAATGCCTCGTTGCTGAACACCGGGCCGACGATGGCAAGGATCCCGCTGTCCATCGTCAACTCCGAAACCTGGCGCGCGGCAACACCGGCGTCGTGCTCGGAGTCCCGCACATCCAGGTTGACTTTCGGCAGCGCTTCGGCATTGTACTCGTCGACGGCAAGGCGTATGCCGTCCAGCAGCTCTTCGCCCGCTCCACCCGGCGTCGATTGCCCTGAATTCAGCATCAGGGGCAGAACAACGCCCACCTTTAGGAAGCCCCCCTTCTCGATCCGATCAAGCAGCGCTTCAGCCTCCCTCACAGAAGGAATCGTCGGGGGCAGTTCCGTTATCGGACGCAGCAGGCTTTTCGCCTCGCTCACATCCCCGGTGTTCAGGACCTTTTCGGCGAGCCGCACGGAGAGGAGGGATCGTGTCTCAGGGATGGTAGCCTCCTGGAGGAGCTGCCGCAGGTCCGCATTCTGCAAGTGCGTGAGCGACACGACTCCGAGCATCCTCTCGGCATGAGCCGCGAGAAGGGTATCGGGAGAGCTCTGACGGGCGGTGAGGAATTCCTTCGCCGCCGCCACGTATTGCCTGAGCTGGTACAGGTCCAGACCGAGGGTATAGTCGGCATCATCCACGTATTCGGATGTCGGATACCGGTCGACAAGGGCTTTCAACAAGCTCATCGATTTGCCGTATTCGCCGAGCTGGTAGAGCGATTTGGCGCCCATGATATAGGCAGCGGTAACCCGATGGCTCTCCGGCGTTCGTTCGATAATGCCCGTGAAGAGGTCGTCTGCTTCTTGATATCGACGAGCTTTGAACAACGACACCGCTGCTTCAAACGTTCGCTCCACGTCGGGCCGGTAGACGAGGCTGTCCTGCCCTGCAGTCTGGGTCACAGCGTGCAGCCGTAACGCACATGCGGAGAGGAAGAAGGCGAAAATCAGCTTGCGCTTCAGAGAAAACATCAGAGGCTCAGGAATGTGGCGGTTGGGCGATCTTGACTTCCCGTGCGCCCTGCAGTGCTTTGGAGTTCTGCGGCTCCAGTTCCAAGGCTCGCTCAAAATACTCGCGCGCCCGCTGCAATTCCCCGCGTTTGAGGAACAGAAACCCAAAATCGGCGACGGCATCCGTCAACAGCGGGTTCAGTTCGAGCGCCTTGCGCAGGTAGCGCTCGGCTTCGTCCAGACGTTGCAGCGAGAGCAGCACCTCCCCGCACATCTGCCACGCCCTGGGTTCGTTCGGATCCATATCGATGGCTGCGACAAACTCGTCGTGGGCTTTCCGCCAGTCGAAGATCTTGGCGTAGGCGGTCCCCAACAGGTAGTGGGCGATCCAGCTGTACGATTCGAGGGTGATGGCCTGCTTCAGGCATTGGATGGCTTCGGTGTAGGCACCGCGCTGCAGCAAGAGCTCGCCGAGCGATTCGTTGATCTTCGGGAAGGACGGGTCGATTCTTCGCGTCGCCCGGAAATGCACCTCCGCCAGCTTGACGTTGTTGCGGGAGTAATAGGCCAGGGCCGTGTTGAAGTTGAGGTGAGCGCGCAGGTCCTTGGCGAGCCACTGCTGGTGGCCGAGCAGCTTCTTGTAGTACGAAAGCGCTTTCCCGTGGTCACCGAGCTTCAGATAGAGATTGCCGACGAGGAAAAAAATCTCCTGAGGCTCGCTGCTGGTCGTGACCGCCTTGAGAAGGGTATTCTCGGCGGCGGCGTACTGCTTCATTTCGAACTGCACGTACGCCATCTCAACCCACCCGATGTCCAGCGACGGTGCCGCAGCGGTAATCTTATAGTACAGTTGCAGCGCGTGCAGGAGTTTCCGCTCCTCGACGAACGCCCGGGCTTCTTCCAGCCACTGGGAAAGTGTCGGCTCATCGATCATACGGAGGCAAGATAGAGATTGGGTGCCTGAATTGCAATCAGAAATCCCGGGCGAGCGAGCGGAATCCGATGACGAGCGCGAATCCGGTCAGCGCGGCCGACAGTATCCCGACGAGCGTACCCGGCACCACGATGCTCTGCATGTCGAACGGAAAGAAGAGGAACAACGATTGAAAGTACTGCGAGAGCGGAACGATGACGACGGACACGAGGACGAAGAGGTACACAAGCGACACGAGAAACGTCAGCGTCGCCCCTTGCGACGAAGCGACGCGAATGGGGTTCTTCTCCTGGTAGTTCGCGAAATAGCCGCCGAGCCCCAGGTTGAGCGCCACGAGCGTGACCGACACCCAGAAGGCGCTGAAGACGCCGAAGTACATCAGCAGCGGACGCCGCTCGCTGAGCCGCACGAAGGGATCGTTGGAGAAGATCGCGACCAGCAATGCTAGCAGCAGAACGAGGAGAAATCCCATCACGAATTTGACGACATAAACCTTTCTCATATCGACGGGGGCACTGAGCTGGGACCAGAATGCCTGTCCTTCGAGACTGATGGCCGGGAAGACGAACCGGAGCGCGAGGGAGCACGAAAGAAAGCCGCCGAACGCGTAAAGGACCAGGTACGTCAGTGTCTGGATCTCCGTCACGCGGAGCGTCGGGTTCAGATTCCCCACGCTTATGGCAAACACCCCGACGAGCACGACCATGACCGCCAGATGAATCCACTGGCTCGCCTCACGGAAGAATTGGAAATACTCCTTCTTCAGCAGCGACTCCATCTGCGGCGAAAGGAGCGACGTCTTCCGAAAATCAAAGAGCTTTATCTTCCTCCCGGACTCCACTGTGTTGCTTCTGGCCTGGAACTCGAACGTGGCGAGCCAGCTTCGAAAGTAGAAACGATCCGCCACGAAGAGGACGATCATGAACGCGACCAGCGTGAACATCAGCAATTGCACGGCGCTGAGAAGCGCGAGGTTGGTTTCCCCCCTCGCCAGGAAGAACAAGACATCCGAGACCCAGTTGTTCGGCAGATACGAGAGGAAGCCCGACTCGAGCCCTCTGAAGTACGCATCGACGTTTCCCCCGAGAGCGCTCACCTCTTGGACTTGTTTGATCGGACTGGTGAACTGAAAGAAGAGAACGACGATCCCGAGATACAGAACGGCCAAACCTCCCATGACCTTCCGGAAGCCCCATTTGCTCGCGACCTTCACGACCGACATGAGGACGAGAACGGCAATGCACGCTGATAGGAACATGAAGGGAACAAGCACGAACACCATCACGCCGAGCAGCAGGTACCACGGATGTCCGAAGTATGTCCCGTACCCGAGGAGGACCATCAACGCCACGAGGAAGAGCGTCGTGGAGCTGTAGAGGAAATTGTCCAAGAATTTCAGCACAAAGATCTGCGTGTACGGAACGGGTTTGGTCAACAGGTAGCCCACTTCGGACGACTTGTACAGCGTGGCGTAGGAAACAATGATGTTCCCGAGGTTGACGGACATGAAGAACACGAACAGAAGCATCGAGATGAAGCGATGGAACAGGAAGAGGCCGATCCGCGTTTGATCGAGAACGAATTTGGTGAGTTCGAGCGAGAAGAGGTAGGCGATGACCGCGAACCCTCCGAAGACGAGAAGAGAGCCAAGCCCGCGCACAACCGTGACAACTTTCGGCTCGAAGGTCGCCTTGACGAACGCGATGAATTTGTACTTCAGGATGTGGAAGAAGATGCCCATCGACCGCAACCGGGTTCATCCCTCGGGAAAGCAGAATGCACGTGATCTCATTTTGTCAATTCGAGGAAGACGGACTCGAACTTGCCGTCGTACTTCTGTTTGTACGTCTGCAGCTCGTTCTTAGTGCCGATGAAGACGAGGCGGCCGTCCTTGATGAAACCGATCCGATCGCAGAGCTCCTCAGCAATGGGTAAGCTGTGGGTGGACATGAAAATGCTGACGCCTTCACTCACTTTCTTCCGGAGCGTCTCGCGCATGATCTTCGCACTCCGAGGGTCGAGCCCGATCATCGGCTCGTCGATGATCACAACCTTCGGCTCGTGCACGAGCGCCGCAGCGATCGTCACGCGCTGCTTCATGCCCTGCGAGTAATCCTCCGTCCGTTTGTCCACCCAATCGCCGATCTCGAAATGCCCGATCAGCTCTTCGATCTTCTGCGCAATCGCCTTCTTCCCCATCCTATACAATCCACCGATGAAGTAGAGAAACTCACGGCCGGTGAGCTTGTCATACAGAAACGGCTGGTCCGGGACGTACGAGGTGCACATCTTTGCGTCCAGAGGGTTCTTGATAACGTCGTAGCCGCCGATGGCGATCGTTCCGGATGTCGGCGCGAAGAGGCCCGCCATCATCTTGATCGTCGTGGTCTTGCCCGCGCCGTTCGGGCCCAGGAAGCCAAAGAACTCCCCCTTCGGGACGGTGAGCGTGATGTCATCGACCGCCGTGAGACTGCCGAACTTCTTCGTCACATTGCGCAGTTCAATCATACACGTGGCAAAACTTAGTGTCGAGTTTCCGGTTTCGAGTCTTGAGGT
>CAYZRX010000093.1:9429-12432 GCA_964480945.1 uncultured Ignavibacteriaceae bacterium
ACTTTCTCCTCCCATCTTCCATCTCCTGCATCACATCTCACACCCCATATCTCACATCTCACATCCCACATCTCATTTCCGCCGTCTCCCGCCTCTCACTCCCACTCGATCGTCGCAGGAGGCTTTGAGCTGATGTCGTAGACGACCCTGTTGATGCCGCGCAGTTCGTTGATGATGCGGTTTGAAACCGTCGCGAGCACGTCGGGCGGTATCCGGGCCCAATCCGCCGTCATCCCGTCCACGCTGGTCACGGCCCGAAGGGCAACGGTGTACTCATAGGTTCTGCCATCCCCCATCACCCCGACCGACCGGACGGGCAGCAGCACCACGAAGGCCTGCCAGATCTCGTTGTAGAGTCCGGCGTTCCTGATTTCGTCGATGAAGATGTCATCCGCCTCGCGAAGCAAGTCGAGCTTTTCTCTTGTCAGATCGCCGAGAACCCTCACCGCAAGACCCGGCCCGGGGAACGGGTGGCGCTCGATCAAAGGCTCAGGCAGGCCGAGTTTTCTGCCCACCTCCCTTACCTCGTCCTTGAAGAGCTCCCGGAATGGCTCGATGAGTTTGAAGTTCATCTTCTCGGGAAGCCCGCCGACGTTGTGATGTGTTTTGATCGTCACGGACGGACCTTTGAAGGAGGCCGACTCGATGACGTCAGGATAGAGCGTCCCCTGAGCAAGGAATTCAAATCCGTTGCCGCCGGAGATCTTTGCGGATTCGGTCTCGAAGACCTCGATGAAGGTGTTCCCGATGATCCGTCGTTTCTGCTCCGGATCGTGCACACCCTTGAGTTTCGTGAGAAACGTCTCCGTCGCGTCAACGTAGGTGAGGTTGATGTGGAACGTCTTCCGGAACGTCTCGACGACCTTCTCGCTCTCCCCCTTCCGCATCAAGCCGTTATTGATGTGAATGCAGTGAAGCTGGTCCCCGACCGCTTCGTGCAGCATGACAGCGGCGACGGACGAATCTACACCGCCGCTCAGCGCGCACAGAACGCGCGAAGTACCCACCTTCTTCCGGATATCCCGAATCGTCTCCTCGATAAAGTGAGCCGACGTCCAGCCTCCTCTGGCCCCGCAAATCTTGAAAAGAAAGTTCGAGAGGATTTTCTTTCCATCCGGCGTATGAGCAACCTCCGGATGAAACTGCACGCCGAAGATCCTCCTCGCGGGATTGCGGATCGCGCAGATCGGAGCGTTCTCCGTGTGAGCGATCGGCTCGAAGCCGGCAGGAATCTGGCTGAGGGCATCACCGTGGCTCATCCAGACGGTGGTAGAGCCATCCAGCCCCTGAAAGAGGTCGTCTCCGTTGTCGATGCTCAGATCAGCTTTGCCGAATTCCCTCCGCGCCGATGGGTCGACTTTGCCGCCGAGCTGATCTGCAATAAGCTGAAGTCCGTAGCAGATGCCGAGGACCGGGATGCCCAGTTCAAAGACCTTCGGAGAAGGCTTCGGCGCGCCCTGGTCATAGACGCTCGACGGCCCGCCGGAGAGGATGATCCCTGTTGGACGAAGAGATTTGATCTTTTCGATGGGGATACTAAACGGATGGATCTCAGAGTAGACGCCGAGTTCCCGCACCTTTCGTGCGATCAGCTGTGTGTATTGCGCGCCGAAATCGAGAACGAGGATGAACTCGGAATGCTGCATATGCAAATATAGGAAACATCTGCTTCATTCGAAAGGGTTGAATCAATGGGACTCTCCAGCGAAGGGATCCGACGGGTCGGGAAGAATGAGCTCGCGAGTTGGGGGGACAGAAAGACACTGCAACGGGTGTGGGATTTCGGGAACTTGGTGGAGTGAGAGTCAACCACCAAGGTGACGGTCAATTTTCTGTTGTGCCTAATATGAGTACTTTCCGGTAACAGCACCGGTATTTGCATCAATCGTCAGAGTGAGGAACTTGCTCCTATCTGCTTTTGAAAGATAGGTTATGTACCAATACGTCGTCGGATTTGGGACGACGGGTTCACCGAGGGCTGCCGAGATCGTGTAACTTGGGTTGTGGGTTCTGAAGTCGGAGCCGCCATTCTTTTCAGCGACCATGAGCGCGACGTCGCTGTCGAACCACTCGTGAGTAACGACTGCAGCCCCGATCTTCAACGATGAAGTACTGTCGAATGCGATCGCAGTAGATGTGGAATGAAAACAGTACGTGGTCGGCGGCATTTCAGTTGTCGCTACATAATCATAATACCAGGTTCCTGAAGTGCCGTCCCAGTGCACATCATCGCTTCTGATCGTCTGCAGCCGCAACCCCTTGTCATACGAATCGGCAAACGAGTCTACGGCCCGAAAATAGTACGCCGCTGTTATCCCGCCGCCGACTCTTGAATCAAGCCCTTGATCGCACCCGACCCAAAGAAAGAAAGCGGCGAAAAATAGGCATCTGTTTCTCATCGGCATCCTGTACGTGATCGTCAGCCTCCAAGGTGACGGTCACTTCATCTCGTCCTTGAGTCACGCCAGATTAGGACTTCGTTCGTCCGCTCCTGGAAAAAATCGGGACAGCGGCCATCGCCGTGCCCGGCGAATCCTCCATCCGGCGCGCAGATCACGTTAGCTTTCGAATCATACAGAACGCTGAACTGATCGCAACACTGCGGTGGGACGTAGTAGACCGCCTCTCCTTTGTACTGATACCTCCATATCGACTGCGGCGGATTGCCGGGGGGAGCGTTCTGAAACTGCAAGATCAGCTGATCAACCCAGGGCGGATTACCTGAACCATCAAGCGATCCGATGTCGGAGCACCCGCACGCCCACACAAAGAAAATCACTACAGTTGCCTTGATGATCTTCATGATTCAGCTCGCTTCTTCTGACTGCAGTTTTCTCCAGTGAATATCAGCCTGTAGGCTGACGTGACTCTCGAGCACCGCTCACTCGAGTACAGAGCCAACGCTGATCTGCTACTTCACTCGAGAACCTCACCCTAGCCCTCTCCTAAGTGTACAGACTGGAGACATGCTTAACACTTGTTCGGGGACATAGTTTACACTTT
>CAYZRX010000094.1:0-5976 GCA_964480945.1 uncultured Ignavibacteriaceae bacterium
TCCCTTCGGGAGACTCCCTCTGGGTGCACAAGAAAAACTCACTTCGCCCGTCAGGCCCAGCCGAACTACAAGTGGGGGTTCTGCCGAAGGCATCCCTTCGGGGGACTCCCTTCAGGCGCACAATGTCCGATGAACGCGGCCCCTCGACTGCCGACCGCGCGGCTGAACCCGTCAAGTCTCACCCTACAATCTCAGGTAATAGAAGGCACACAGTCCGAGCCCGCCGCGCAGAAACACAATCGGTCCTTCTCTGTATTTCTGCGAACACTCGATATGCCCAGCGTCACGCGCCCGCGTTTGCATCCAGCATTATTTTTCTTCAAATTATTTTAGGGATTGCTCTATCTGAGCGGCTCGATCCCGAACCCTAAGAACCAGCCCCTTATCAACAACCGTCCATCGCGTTATGAAGAAATTCTTGTTGTTTCTCAAGCCGCTCCGGGATTTTTTCATCAAGCATCCTGCCGTGCTCTCGGGCTATATCATCTATGCCTACTTCTTCATTACGACGATGGACTTCTACAAAGATCTCAAGGACTCGCACTTCAAGGCCTTCAATATCGTTGAGAGGTTTGATGCGCTGATCTGGATGTGGCTGTTGGCTGTCGTGCTTGTGAAAGTCATTGAGTACCGGAACCGGCTCAATGATCAAGAGAAGCTGCGGTTGGAGCATGCGCGGCAGCTGCAACTGAAGGAAACGCAGCTCTCTACGGCCCACGAGATGATCCGGTCGCTGCAACACCAAATCAACAATCCGCTGACAATCATTCTGCTTCACATCCAGCGGGCTCTTCGGGATGCAGAATCAAGGCCCGAGGCCCTGGAGAATCTGACGAGGGTCAAAGAAGGGGCGGAGCGCATCGCCACGACGCTTCGCGAGTTCTCGAACGCCCAGGGAATCGAGACCGTCGAATCGCCGGTCGGGAAGATGGCGCAACCTGTCAAAGACGATGGCTAAGCACCAGGATTGGATGAAGCAGGCGCTGCGTGAAGCAGAGATAGCGTTCGAGCAGGATGAAGTACCGGTGGGTGCAGTGGTGGTGCACGAAGGGAAGGTGATCGGACGCGGGCACAACCAGATCGAGCGGCTGCAGGATCCGACGGCGCACGCCGAGATGATCGCACTCACGGCGGCAGCGAACCACCTCCATTCCAGAAGGCTGGAAGGATGCGCCCTCTACGTCACCTTGGAGCCATGTCCGATGTGTGCCGGAGCGATCGTCCTCTCCAGAATCCCGACCCTTGTGTTCGCGGCTTTTGATCCGAAGGCAGGCGCCTGCGGTACGCTCTACAACATCGTTAACGACAAGCGCCTGAACCACACCCTCCACGTCGTCTCCGGCGTCTGTGATCGTGAAAGCGAAGAGTTGTTGAAAGGATTTTTCGGAAGGGTTCGAACAGTGACGCCGAAGAACGCCGGTCGATAGCTCAGGCCTCGACCTGCAGCTTTTCCGCCCGATCAGCCACCCTCAGCTTCTCGATCAACTCGTCCAGCTCGCCATCGATAATCACGGAGAGATTATACAGCGTTAACCCGATGCGGTGGTCCGTCACGCGGTTTTGAGGGAAATTATACGTGCGGATCTTGTCGCTCCGGTCCCCGCTTTTGATCATCGACTTTCTTTGAGCAGCGACCGATGCGTTCTGCTCGTTCATCTTGATCTCGTAGAGCTTCGCCCGAAGCATCTTCATCGCACGCTCGCGATTCTGGAATTGCGATCGTTCCTGCTGGCAGGCGACGACAATCCCCGACGGCGTGTGCGTGATCCTGACCGCCGTCTCGACCTTGTTGACGTTCTGCCCGCCTTTTCCCCCCGAACGGTACGTGTCGATCTGCAGATCGACGGGGTTGACCTCGACCTCAACGTCCTCAACCTCCGGGAGGACCACGACCGATGCCGCAGAAGTATGAACGCGCCCCTGCGCCTCGGTCTCAGGCACCCGTTGCACGCGATGTACACCGCTCTCGTATTTCATCAGGCCGTAGGCGCCTTCGCCCGAAACGGAGAACACCACCTCTTTGAAGCCCCCTTTCCCCGTCTCGTTCCAGTCCATCAACTCGACCTTCCAACCCTTGCGCTCGGCGTATCGCGTGTACATCCGGTAAAGGTCTGCCGCGAAGAGAGCCGCCTCCTCGCCTCCGGTGCCCGCCCGGATCTCCATGATGAAATTCTTTGTGTCGTTTGGATCCTGAGGAACCAGCAGCAACTTCAGCTCCTCCTCGAGCGTGGCAAGTTTCTGCTTGAGAGTCTCGAGCTCTTCCTGCGCCATCGCTTTGAGCTCCGGGTCGGAGCTGGAATCCAACAGCTCCTTGTTTCCCTTCAGGTCGTTCTCCACTTTCCTGTACCGCTGGTATGCCGCAAGGATCGGCTCCAGCGCGCGGAGCTCCTTCCCGAGGTCGCGAGAGCGCCTCTGGTCCGATACGATGCTCGGATCGGACATCAGACGCTGGATATCCTGAACCCGTTCTACGATCTTTTCAAGCTTGTCAAACATAGTCGATGTCGCGTGATTCGTGTGCGCGGGTGGCTCTCAGCAAATGCGTCGGCCGGTGACGGTCGAACCGTGTCTCAGCCGGCTGCTACGGAAGAAAGGTCCTCGATCGGCTCCGCGTCCTTCAGACAGTACTTGGCGGCATCCTCGAGACCGAGTGCACAGCGAAGCGCGACGATAGCAACCTCGACCTGGGTCTCGTCCGGCTCCTTTGTGGTAATACGCTGGAGCCAGAGCCCGGGGGCGATGAGGATTTTTCCCCACCACGTCGAGCTGTGCTTTGCCGAAAACTTGATAATTTCGTACGCGATCCCCCCAACGACCGGGATGAAAGGAAGATGGGTCAACAAGCGAATCCCCATCGTCACTCCGCCCAGCAGCTGTATGAGCAGCGCATCGAGAAGGCTGAAGGAGAGAATGGCGACGAACATCACGAGGAGCAGGAAGCTTGTCCCGCACCGGGGGTGAAACCTGCTGTGCTGCTTCACAGCGGGCGGGATCAGCGTGTCGCTGAGCTCGAAGGCAAACACGGTCTTATGCTCGGCACCATGGAATTGGAACAGCCGTTTGATGTCTCTCATCAGCGAGATCGCCACGAGGTAGCCGAGCAAGATCGCGATCCGGATCAGACCGGCGACAAGATTGAAAGCCAGCGCGTTCTGTTCGAAACGAAAGACCTTCGTCGTGACCACGATGGGAACGGCAAAGAAGATCGTAATCCCGAGTGCGAGTGCAACCACCAGCGTCGTCACCATCGCGGCGGTGGATTGCCCCTTCGATTTCTTCTTCGCCCGGCCGTTCCCGTTCTCCGGCGGCTTCTCCGGCTCAACATCCATCATCGCTATTTCGGCCGAGAAGTTCAGGGTCTTGATCCCGAGGAACAACATATCGATAAGACCGACGGCACCCCGCAGGACGGGAAGACCGAGGATTTTGAATTTCTCAAGAATTGAGACAAACGTCTGCTTTTGGACAACGATGTCGCCGTTCGCCCGCCGCACGGCTGTCGCTACCGAGCCGGGTGCACGCATCATCACCCCTTCGATCACCGCCTGGCCGCCGATTTGCATGGGCTTCGTCGGATCGTACAAGGGGTTCGTGGGAACCCAACTCGACTTCGAATTGTCAGATGTCACCCTCGACCTCTCTCCGATTCAATGATTTTGAGACAATATACCAAAGATTGACGCGAGTATCAACGACTCACAGGCCGGTGGACTGAAGAAAGCCCTCACACCGGTTACGCCCACTTCATGAACAAGTTTCAGCGCAAAGAGTCCAGTTCAGCAAGGCTGCGGGTGGGAAGCGCCGCCAGATAGATGGATTGGGGGAGGAGGTCGGTAGGCCAGCATCGGCGTGCGAAGGGCCCGGCGATAGCGGCCCTCACGCGTAGCCTTGGCTCAGGAACGGACAAACATTCGCGAGATGGCTGCCTTGGTCTGCTCCAGATCGCTCCGATCGAAAACCCTCAGCAACAGAACGAGGACGACGAACGCGCAGCAGATCAAGAATTTTACGATGATCCCGTACGCCGATCCGGGCTCAGGATGTAACACAGAGTACGCGAGGAAGGCGATCAGGGCCGCGGCCGAAAGACGTGCTATCCGGCCCCATTCGTATCGAACGTGGTACAGCCGCTGGGACGGGAAATAGATCCCGATCGCCATCACAATGTAGCTCAACAGGGTAGCGATCGCGGCACCCATAATACCGAGCCGGGGGATCAGCACGTAATTTGCCGCGACATTGACCAGCGCCCCGGCGCCCGTAGCAAACGGAAGATACTTTGTTTTCTTCTCCAGATAGACGCCGACGACGAAGTTCACGTACGCACCAGTGAAGATGTAGGCCAGCAGGACGACGGGGACGATCGACAATCCCCCCCAGTAGCTCGGATGGATGAAGTAGCGCCCGAAGAGGTGGATCCGGACAAGGTCGTCAATGAAAAGGGAGACCCCGACAAACACAAGCATCATGAGGGACACAAGATACGTGAACACCTTGGCAAAGAGCTCCTTGGCGTCCGCGTCCTTTGCGTGCGTTAGAAAGAAAGGCCGCCAGGCGTAATCGAACATCCCTACGACGAGCATCATCAAGACACCCAGCCGGTAGTTCGCCTGATAGACTCCGAGCGTGGCATCATTCGTCAGAGCCCTCACGATCGGCCGATCGATCACCTGAATGGCGATGCCGGCAAGGCCGGCCGGAATATAGGGAAGCCCAAACCGAAGGAACTCGCGATAGAGCGGCCTCGAAAACCTGAACGTCAATTGCGGGAACGCGAACCAAAGCAGGACCAGAAACGTCAAGGCCGATGCCAGAAGATTTGCGGTGAACACCGCCTCCATTTTCATGTGCAGAACAACGAGCAGAAGTATCGTGAGAACCACGTTGATGAAAATGTTCAGGATCCGAAGGCCCGCAAACATCTTTGCTTTGTTCTCCATCCTCAAGTAGGCAAAGGGGACGATGGAGAGGGTGTCAAAGAAGAGGATCCAGGCCGCGTAGCGAATCAGGCCCGATTGGGCGTCGGGCCCTCCGATGAGGCTCGCGACCGGCGTCGCGGAGAAGTAAATGACGAGGGAGAAGAGAATTGAAGTGCCGACGAGCGAGAAGAAGGGCGTGCTGAAATTCTGCTTCTTGTCCCCCATCTCCAGGGTGGAGACGAATCGCATGTAAGCCGAATCCATGCCGTAGCCATAGACCACGAAGATGAACGCTACGTAGGCATAGATGTTGGAGACCACGCCGTATTCGTCAGGCGTGAGATAGTTGGTGTAGAACGGAACGAGGAGGAAGTTGAGGAAGCGGCCGACGATGGAACTCAGCCCGTAGATCGCTGTTTCTTTGCCGAGCCGGAAGACTTTTTCGATCATGGAGGAAGGAGGAAGCGAATGGATCGTGCCGTGCCGCTACTGCTTGTCCGCGTCGTCGACCAGCATGATCGGGATGTCATCCTTGACCTGATAGACGTGGCCGCACTTCTTGCACGTGAGCGTGTTGAGCTCAGGCCTATACTCCAAATCACCCTTGCACTTCGGGCAGCAGAGAATTTCGAGCAGTTCAGGTTTGAGCATGGGGATCCCCTTGTTTTTTCATGGCTTCTTCGAGCGTCTGAAGAAACATCGCGGGTGCGCGCGTCGGCTTCCCCGTCGAAACATTGACGAAGCCGTGGACGGTGTATCCTTCCACGATGGGTTCCGCCTCCCCTTCGACCAGGACCCGATACTGGATTCGAACCCGTGCGACGGGCATCTCCGCGACAACCGCTTCCACGGTCAGCAGATCATCGTAGCGGGCAGATTTCCTGTATTTGGCGTAGGCCTCGATCACCGGCAGATAGGTTCCGTGGCTCTCGATCTCCGAATACGGCAGGCCAAGAGAGCGAAGGAGATCGGAGCGGGACTGCTCAAAGTATTCGAAGTACTTCCCGTAATAGACCGACCGCATCTGATCGGTGTCCGCGTACCGGACTCGAATGTT
>CAYZRX010000094.1:6076-12029 GCA_964480945.1 uncultured Ignavibacteriaceae bacterium
CTATTCACGCCAGGCACCCATCTTGGAGAACTTCTCGATCCGGTTTTGGATGAGCTTATCAGGCTTGAGCTTGTTGAGTGCCTTCAACTCTTCAAGAATGGCGGCCTTGAGCGTCTGCGCAGCAAGCTCGTGATTACGGTGTGCGCCCCCCGGCGGTTCCGGAAGGATCCGATCAATGATCTTCTGTTCGAGGAGGTCTGCAGCCGTTAGTTTCAATGACTCCGCTGCTTGCTCCTTGTAATCCCAGCTTCGCCAGAGGATGCTCGAGCAGGATTCCGGAGCGATCACCGAATACCAACAGTTTTCGAACATCAGGATTCTGTCCCCTACACCGATGCCGAGCGCACCGCCGGACGCACCCTCGCCGATAATGACCACGACGATCGGGACGGGGAGGTGTGACATCTCGAACAGGTTTCTCGCAATCGCTTCGGCCTGGCCCCGCTCCTCCGCTTCGATGCCCGGGTAGGCGCCGGGAGTATCGAGCAGTGTGACGACCGGCTTCTTGAACTTCGCGGCAAGCTGCATCAGCCTCAACGCCTTGCGGTATCCTTCGGGATTCGGCATGCCGAAATTCCTGAACAGATTCGACTTCGTGTCCCGCCCCTTCTGATGGCCGATGATCATCACGGTCTGCCCATCGAGCCGCGCCAGTCCTCCGACAATCGCCTTGTCGTCCCCGAACCGCCGATCCCCGTGCAGTTCGATGAAATCTTCGGTCATCAGGTGAATGTAGTCGAGCGTGTAGGGCCGGTCGGGGTGGCGGGCGAGCTGCACGCGCTGCCAGCGTGTGAGACTGGAAAAGATCGAATCCCGCAGCAAATCCACTTTCTGTTCGAGCTTGCTGATCTCGTCTGCAATGTCGAGATTGTCCGCGTACTTCCGCATCTCCTCGATCTTCTGTTCCAACTCAAGAATCGGTTTTTCGAACTCCAGTATCAATTTGGCCATCTTCAGATTCCTTTCCCTGCCATTGATCCGCGGTCACCACTTCGTCTGGTCCGGCGTGGCGTTGTGGAAGGACGGCTCGTGCTTTCCGGCTGCTCGGCTTCGGACCCAGATGGGGACCTGCGCGATTGGAGGAGTGTCTTCAGCAAGATCTCGATATCGAGTGCGAGCGATTGGTTCTTCGCGTAGTAGACGTTGAATTGCTCTTGTTCTTCCACCGCCAGCGGACGGCTGCGTTGAAGTTGTATCAATCCGGCGAGACCCGGTTTGCCGAGATTCAGTCCGGAACCCGAACGGCTGGCGACAGGGGTAGCTTCGCCTGCTCCTTGTCTCTGCGCGGGAGATTCTGACGGGGGACCGACGAGGCTCAGCTTTCCCGAGAGGACGGCCGGGAGTCGGAGGATGAAGTCTGAACGCGATGATCCCGCCAGGAGCCTCTTGAAATATACGAAAGGATAGATCGAAATCAAGAGAAGAAGCGAAACGGAAAGATCGAGCGCCCGCTTCAATGCACGATGAGTCGCCTTCTCGATGTTGTAGGTTATCTGCACGAGAGGAAGCTCGTCCAGCGAATCCACGCTCCCCTTCCCGATGATGACCTCCAGGGTATTGGGGACGAGGTGAAAATTGACCGATTGTTCGCGCGTCCGGCCTATGACCGAGAGGATGTCGGTGTACGAAAGCACCTGCGTGGAGAAGATCACGTCGCTCACCTTCAGATCCTGAATAACCTTTCCGATGTTGGCCGTGCTGCCGACGATCGGAAGGCCGGCGACCTCCTGCCCGATTCGTCTGCGGTTGACGTCCACAAACCCGAGGACTTCGTACCCGTCGCTGACACGACTGCGCAATCGCCGGAACAACTCCTGGCCCGAGCGATCCGTTCCGACGATCAGGGTGCGGCGACCGAAGATGCTCTTCCTGCCCTGCGACGTGCTCTTGCCCAGCACGCGCGATGAAAGCCGCCAGAGCGGGAGGAACAGGATGCTCAGCATTCCCGAGATGATGATCACACCGCGGCTGAACCCGTAATCTTTAAAGAAGAAGACGAGGGCCGAGAGAACGACGAAGCTCAACAACGTTGCAATCGCCGTCCGGGAAACCGACATGCGGCGGTTCGTATAGACGCCAGCGGCGTACAGGCTGGCGACGACGATCACGCCGGGAATGGTGTAGACGATCGGGTAGGCGTGAGAGGGAAGACGAAACCACGTCCCGAACCAGATCAACTCCGCGAGCATCAGGCTCACGTCGACCAGAATGACGTCAATCAGCGCGATCCCCAACGGCCGCAAGAGCGCCCTCAGCATCGCTACGCGGGAGGAGATGCTGATCGCAAGCCGCAGCAGCAAGGCGAAAATGTGGGAGCGGCTGAGGTGTTTCATCACAAAGAGGTGCATCGCCTGGTAAAAAGTCTTGATCTCATCCAGGTTGCTTCGTTTGGTGCTCTCGCCTTTGTAATGAATAATTTGGGTGGAATGGACATAGTAATTCTTCCACCCTGTTTGCTGAATCCGGTAGCACCAGTCGAGGTCTTCACCGTACATGAAGAATTCCTCGTCGAGACCGCCCACCTGCTCGTACACCTCCCGCCGCACCATCATAAAGGAGCCGCTGACCGCATCGATCTCATACGTTTCATCGGGGCTGAGATAGGTGAGGTTGTACCGTCCAAACAGCCTCGAGTGGGGGAACAACGCGCTCAGTCCGGACATCTTAGTGAATCCCACCCACGGCGTCGGGAAGCTCCGGCGGCACGCAAGCTGGAAGCTGCCGTCGGGATTCAGGATCTTGCACCCTGCGAGTCCGACATCCGGATTCTCCTCGAAGAACTTCATCATCACCCGCAGCGTGTCCTCCTGGACGAGTGTGTCCGGATTGATCAGCAAGAAGTACTTTCCGCGGGTCCGCTGAAGCGCCAGATTGTTCGCCTTGGCAAAGCCGACGTTCGTTTTGCTTGCGATGAGGATCACGGAGGGAAACCGGCGGCGCACCATCTCTACGCTGCCGTCATCTGACGCGTTGTCGACGACAATGATCTCTCCACGGATGCCCTTCATAGCCTTCTGCAGCGAGATGAGCGCGTGGTGAAGGAAGTCCCTCACATTGTAGTTGACAACGATGACGGAGAGCTGAAGCGCACCGGTATGTCGCCGTTTACCAGACATCTGTGAATGTCACGCAAATCCCGAAGGGATCACTTCGTGAGACGCAAAGGCGCAAAGAATTGAAAAAGTGGTCTATTGAAATTCACTGTTCCGGAAGTCTATTCGCTACGCGAGTGATCCCATTCTTGATCAGAGCGTCCCCAAAATTGACCAACAATCCCGACCTCTTGTCGGCCAATCGCAGATACGTCAGAAGCTGCTTCTTGTGGACAGGTGCAACCTGCTCCACAGATTTCAATTCGACGATGACCTTCCCCTCCACAATGAGATCAGCGCGATATCCTTCATCTATCCTCACAGACCCGTAGATGACTGGCAGGATCACTTGCCGGTTGACCTTCAGTCCCCGCTTCATCAATTCATATTCCAAAGCAGCCTCATACACCGATTCCAGTAGGCCCGGGCCTAGAGCGACATGAACCTTGTAAGCCGCATCAACGATGATCCTTGCTATTTCATTCTCAGACATACTTCACGATTCGATCTGCTTGGCGTCTTTGCGCCTTTGCGAGAGATTTTATCTTCTTCCATCGAACAAGCTCTTGAGCTTCAACCTCCACACCATCCATGCGGCTTCTGATACGATGTGTTTGGACATCTTCGAGACTCCAACCCGGCGATCGACGAAGATGATTGGAATTTCGCACACCCGAAAACCCTTCCTCCAAGCCAGAAAATTCATCTCGATCTGAAAGGCATACCCGTTGGAATGGACCGCGTCGAGGTTGATGCTCTCCAGCACACGTCGGTTGAAGCACTTGAACCCGCTCGTTGCATCCCTCACCGGCATCCCTGTGATGACTCGCGTATAGAGATTGGCGCCGTAGCTGAGCATCAATCGCTTCAACGGCCAGTTCACGACGTTGACACCGGAGATATACCGCGAACCGATCACCAGATCGCATTGGTGAGCTTTGGCGAGCAGATTGGGCAGTTCGGTCGGATCGTGAGAGAAGTCGGCGTCCATTTCGAAGACGAAGGCGTAGTCCTCCTGCATCGCATATTTGAAGCCGGCGACATATGCCGTGCCCAATCCCATCTTCGACGGTCGTTCGACCAAATGGACGCGCGGTTCCTTCTTCTGCATCTCCTGCACAAGCCGCGCCGTTCCGTCCGGCGAGTTGTCGTCAACGATCAAGACCTCAAAGTGACTTCCCAGGCCGAGGATCGTAGGAATGAGCTTTGGAAGATTCTCAGCTTCGTTGAATGTCGGTATGACGACCAGGCAGCGTTCCATCTCGAATAAGCAGATCGTTAGAGTAAGGAGAGGGATCTCGCAGGCTCGCCGAGCGCCTCACGCACAGCCAGCGCGATATATTCCTGTTGCTCCCGGGTCAATTCGGTGTGCATCGGAAGCGAAAGAACCTCTGCAGCAGCGCGCTCCGTAATCGGGACCCCTCCCTCCGGCTGTCCGAGATGAGCATATGCTTGCTGTAGATGAAGCGGTATGGGATAATAGATGGCGTGAGGGATCTTTTTCTCAGCGAGGCGCTGGGCGACGACGTCCCGATTCTTGAGTCGGATGGTGTATTGGTGAAACACGTGCCGCATGTACGGTGCCTCAAAGGGGGTGACGATGTCCGTCCCGGCAAATAACGTATTGTAGACGTGCGCGGCGCGACGGCGAGCTTCGCACCACGCGTCCAAATGCCTGAGCTTCACGTTCAGGATCGCTGCCTGGAGCGTATCGAGCCGGCTGTTGACGCCGATGACCTCGTGGTAATATCTCTTCTTCGAACCATGCACGACAATCATCCGGACTCTTTCCGCCAGCGCCGCATCATTCGTCACGACCATCCCCGCATCGCCGAACGCACCGAGGTTCTTGCTCGGGAAGAAGCTGATACAGCCGAGCATTCCGATCCCCCCGACCTTTCGTCCCTTGTACTCGGCCCCCATAGCCTGCGCCGCGTCTTCGATGATCGGGATGCCGTGCTTCAAGGCAACTTCGACAATCGGATCCATGTCGGCAGGCTGGCCGTAAAGGTGAACCGGCAGAATAGCTTTTGTTCTCTTTGTGATCGCACCCTCGATCTTTGCGGGATCGATGTTGAACGTCTGCGGGTCGATGTCTACATAGACCGGCCTGGCGCCGAGAAGCACGATCGTCTCCGTGGTCGCTACAAACGTGAAAGGGGTCGTGATGACCTCATCTCCTCCCCCGATGCCGAGCGCCATCATTGCGACCTGAAGGGCGTCTGTCCCCGATGCACATCCTATCGCGTATCGAACGCCAAGATACGATGCCGCTGCCACTTCAAATTCCCCAACCTCTTTTCCGAGTATGAATTGCCCCGAGTCCAGCACTCGGTGAATCGCCTGATCGATCTCGGGCTTGATCTTCTGATATTGGGTTACAAGGTCAACCATCTGGATCTTCGGAGCGCTCATCAGGTATGTCCTTTGCCGGCTAACATGACGTAAAAGGTATTGAAAAGAATCTTCAAATCCATTCGCCACGACATATTTTCGATGTAGAAGAGATCATACTTCAACTTCACTTTCACATCCTCAATCGACTCGTCGTATTTGTATTTCACCTGGGCCCAGCCGGTGATGCCTGGTCGTACCTTGAGCCGACGCCTGTAGAGCGGAAGTTCGGACGACAGCTTCTCCACGAAAAACGGCCGTTCGGGTCGCGGCCCGACGAGGCTCATGTCACCCCGCAAGACGTTGACGAACTGCGGGACCTCATCGAAGTGAAGCCGGCGTATGATCTTCCCCACTCCCGTTACGCGGGGATCGCGCTTCGACGCCCAGACCGGACCCGACTGTTTCTCCGCGTCCGAATGCATCGATCGGAACTTCAGCATCCTGAAGATCTTCCCGCCTCTCCC
>CAYZRX010000095.1:0-11842 GCA_964480945.1 uncultured Ignavibacteriaceae bacterium
ACCCTCCAGTGGTACAATGCCATGAGAGGATATCAACCGACACCGGCGTACCCACAGGGTGTCCCCTACACGGATCCGAGCACAGGGGTGATTACGCGCTATACGGTGGCGGGAGATCCGGTGAGGGGTACCGGATGGATTGACGGGCTCGACATCCCACCGGGGGACCGCCGTCTGAGCATGGTCAACGGGCCGTTTACGCTGAGTCTCGGAGATACGGCAGGGATTGTGCTCGCCATGGTCGGCGGTATGGGCGCGGACAACCTCTCAAGTATTACCGTCATGAAATACAACGACAACTTCGCGCAGTTTGCGTTTGACAACCTTTTCGTTCTACCGAAACCGCCTGCGCCGCCCAAAGTCGAAGTAGCTCAGCTCCACAACGAAGCGGTGTTGTCATGGGGCGATCCAACCCAGGTGAACCTGACGGAGAACACACCAAACCAAGGATTTGAGTTCGAAGGGTACAATGTCTATCAGTTCCCGACACCCGCGAGCACGGTCAAGGACGCCCAGAAGATCGCGACCTATGATGTCGTGAACAATGTTGCGACCATCGTGGATCAGAGCGTCGACCCCAGCAGCGGCGTCATCATCACAGTGCCTTCGGAGGTGGGCCGCAACACAGGCGTTCAACGCTATGTCAAGCTCACGAAGGACGCGTTCACCGGGGAGCCTCTGACGGATGGTCGTCCCTACTACTTTGCCGTCACGGCGTACAGCTACAACGGTTCTCAGGAGGTGCCATTTCACGCACTCGAATCGGCGCCGGTGATTCTGACGGTCATACCTCAATCACCGAAGCCGGGCACACGATATCTGTCGACCTCTGGTGACACGCTGACCGTCACTCACACGGGCACGACTGAAGGGAGTGTTATTCCGATCGTCGTTGACCCGACGAAAGTCACGGGGCACACCTACCACGTGGACTTCACGCTGCTCAGTGACGGTTCCACCACGTGGACCTTAACCGACGCGACGACGGGTCAGGCAAAGGTGACTGGGCAAACGAACCAATCCGGAGACGACAACTATCCCATCGTGGACGGATTGTTGGTCAAGGTGACGGGCCCCACGACGCCGGGAATGGCAGGGTACACTATCCCGAACGGTACACGAGAGTGGTCGTCGGCCGGCGCGAATTGGGGAACAGAAGGTTTTGGCGGAGCGATGGGGATGGCGTTCAACAGCTGGTACTCAAGCTCGACCATCGGCCCCGACAAGCTGCACAACGTGCTGATCAAGTTTGGGACCGCTGCAGCCCCGTGGGATCCTAACTCGCCCCCTGCAGATGCCAACTACTCCTATGGGTATCGATATTTGAGAAACGCGACTTTGGCTCCGGCGAACTCGTCTTTCGCCCCGTTCATCGTCAATGCAACAGCAGGGTATGCATATCAGGATTTCAAGGTGAACGTGCCATTCTCCGCCTGGGACCAGGAGACGGATCCTCCGACGCGGCTGGCTGTCGGCTTCCTGGAAAACAACGTGGCCGCGGGGTTTGTGGATGGGGTCTATTTCCCGGGGAACAGCGACGTCACCGACAATGTCACGTCCCGCGAATTCTTCTTCATCTTCGCGACCCCGTACAGCACGACACCTGATCCGACGTACCAGGTGGACATGCTGAGCACGACGGTGCCGATGATGTGGTATGGAACGCCCAACAGGCGTACCAGCAACACGTTCCATTCGGGTGATGAGTTCCTGATCCTTGCTTCCCATATCAACACGCCCGCCGTAACGTTCACGTTCACTGCTCCAACGATCGAATCAACTCCTGAGCTTGCAAAGGACGACGTGAGTCTGATCAACGTGTTTCCGAATCCGTACCTCGGTTACAACGAGCTGGAGACAACGAGGATCAGCAAGTTCATGACGTTCAGTCACTTGCCGCAAAGGGCGACGATCCGGATCTACACCTTGGGAGCAATGCTCGTGAAGACGATCGTGAAGGACGATGCCTCCCAGTTTACTGCATGGGATCTTCGAAACCAGAACAACCTCCCGGTGGCGAGCGGCATCTATATTGCACATATCGAGTTGCCGGACCTCGGCGCGAGCAAAGTCTTGAAGCTGGCAATCGTCCAGGAAGATCAGTTCCTGAGAATCTACTGACCTCTGCCCGGCGATGAGTCTGAATGAGTATCTTATCAATTGACTGATGGGAGAAACAACGATGAAACGACATAGCATTGTGTTCCTCTTCCTGGTTCTGCTCGCTCTTCCGACCGTCCTCGTCGCGAGTGGAAAGAGCAGGGCTGGCACCTCTGCTGCTCCGGAGCTGACGATTCCGATTGGAGCGCGATATCTCGGGAGCGGTGGCTCCGCCATCGCCGTCGCGACCGGGCTCGAATCCGTCTTCTGGAATCCCGCTGGTGTTGACCGAGCGCCGAACACCGCGAACGCGATGTTTTCCTATCGCAGCTACATTGCTGATATCAACGTCAGCTTCGCTTCGGTGAGTGGGAAATTCGGGTTCGGCACGCTGGCTCTCTCCGTGCGATCCTTCGGTATCGGTGACATCCCGGTCACGACCGTAACCTCTCCCGATGGAACCGGCGAAATCCTCAAACCCAGCTTCTTCGTGGTGGGCTTTACATACTCAAAGCAGCTGTCCGATCGAACGTCCGTTGGCGCTACCGTCAACCTCATTAATGAGGCGTTCGGAAACGTTCAAGCGAGCGGCGTGAGCTTCGATATGGGGGTCCAGTATCGCAACCTCGTCGGTATTGAAGGGTTGGCCGTCGGCGTGACGGTGAAGAACATCGGTCCCGGGATGCAATACGGCGGCTCAGGCCTTTGGGGGCAGGCGGACGCCGTCAATTCGGACCGTGGCGTGACCTACTACAAGGTAGGTGCAGCGACGTTTGATCTGCCGTCCCTGTTCGAGCTGGGCTTCTCGTACGAGCGCAAGCTTGCCGAGGACCATTCGATTGTCGCGAGCGTTGCATACGAAAACAGCAACTACGCGGTGGATGAGTATCGAGTCGGCGTCGACTATTCATTCAAGAATTTCCTGCGCGTGCGAGCGGGGTATTTCTTCCTCCCCTCCCCGACAGGTGATCCGCGCGTTGCGACGCCGAGCGTCTTCAAGAACTTCACGGTCGGCTTTGGTGTCGGTCTCGCTGAAATCACTGGAGCGAACATCGATCTCGACTATGCTTACGTTCCCGGTGATCTGTTCAGCGACAACAATCTCATTACGATCAATATTGGGTTCTGAGGTTTTCTTTTGCCGCGTCGCGATTCCTCCGGCGGTGTAAGGTGCTTTCGGATCGCGGCGCGGCTTCTTTTCGGAATTCTTGCTCTAGACGACTATTCCCTTCCCCGCTCCTCATCGGTCGCGCCAAGGAAATCCGCGAAAACCTTCTGGCGAGTGGCCGAGGTGTCTCCAGGTGACTCAGTAGGAGGGGTGCTCTGGGGCAGGATGTGACGATGGAAGTTGACATGCGCCAACTGGACTGGAAGCGGAAAGTCGACGGATATCCTGGAGTCGGTCTCGCAGTTTCCAGGAACCGTCTGGCTTCGGGAGGGCGATTTGCAGAGCGTACCGCTCTCGAGACCGGAAAGGAGTAGATTGTTGTGAATCCGTCTCAAGAAGTCTCTGTCCGTAAGATCACGTACGCAACGATCGATGATCAAGAGCGACTTACAGACTTTCACGTCGCTTACGACCGCGCCGTCGAAATCACCAAAAAGACCTTAGGCCGCCATCACCCTATGTTCATCGACGGCCAGTCGGTCTGGACCAAGGACGAAACCATCGATCGGAGCCCGATCGACCGAAGGATTCAGGTAGGCTTCTTCGCAAAGGGAACTGCCGATCATGTGCGGGATGCGGTCATCGCTGCGAGGCGGGCGTTTCCTGAATGGAGCAGCTGGCCCTGGCAGGAGCGGATCGCTCTGATGAGAAGTGTCGCCCGCACAATTCGAAAGCACCGGTTCGAACTTGCCGTGGCCATCGCGTATGATGCCGGCAAGAGTCGTATGGAGTGCGCCAGTGATGTCGAGGAATCTGCGGATTTCGTGGACTATTACTGCGATCAGATGGAGCAAAATAACGGGTTCGTGCGCGAAATGCAGTGTCCGGGCGATGGTGGAACCAGCAGCAGCAAGCTCAAACCGTACGGAGTGTGGTCCGTCGTTGCCCCGTTCAATTTTCCGCTGGCTCTCGCTGCCGGCCCGAGCGCCGCTGCTTTGATTGCAGGGAATTCGGTTGTGTTCAAGCCGGCTTCAGACACGCCGTTCGTGGGATTAAAACTCTATGAGATGATGGTAGAGGGAGGAGTGCCGCGGGGAGTGTTCAACCTTGTCACGGGCAACGGCTCTGTCGTTGGTCAGGAGATGGTGGAGAACGGGGGCATCGACGGAATCGTCTTCACCGGATCGAAGGACGTCGGTATGCACCTTGCAAGGTCGAACGCGCTGAGATCCATTCCACGCCCGGTGGTAGCGGAGATGGGCGGGAAGAACCCTACCGTCGTGATGCCCTCGGCGCACCTCGAGAAAGCCGCGGAAGGGGTGCTGCGTTCTGCATTTGGGGCACAAGGGCAGAAGTGTTCCGCGTGTTCACGCGTGTATGTTGCTCGCGAGGTTCATGAGCGCTTCCTCGAACTCCTCGTGGAGAAAACGGCGTCGTTAAAGATCGGGAACCCCCTCGAGCGAGATTGCTGGCTCGGGCCGCTCATCAACGAAACCGCCCTGAAGACCTACGAGCGCGCGGTCCGCCAAGCCTCCGACGACGGAGGAAGGATTCTCATCGGCGGCCGTCGGTTGACGAACGATCCCTTCTGCCACGGGTTTTATGTCGAGCCTACTATCATCGACCGATTGCCGAATACGCACCCGTTGTTCTCCGAGGAGCTCTTCGTTCCGCTCGCCGTCGTCGGCGAGGTGGCATCGTTGTCGGAAGCTATCGAGCTCGCCAACCGGACGGAATATGGATTGACCGCCGGCATCTTCTCTGAGGATCCCGAAGAGGTCGATTGTTTCTTCGAGCACGTCGAAGCTGGAGTGATCTACGCGAACCGAAGCGCCGGGATAACCACCGGGGCGTGGCCTGGAGTCAATGCCTTCGGAGGATGGAAGGCCAGCGGCTCTACCGGTCGGGGATCGGGAGGGCCCTACTATCTTCAGCAATTCATGCGGGAACAGAGCCAGGTTCGCATGCATTGACCGCATCAAAAGGAGCGAGACCCATGAAAGAGCAGACGGTTCCGCGATGGTTTCTTGCGGTAATGGTCATGTTCGTCATCTCGTCCGTATCATGGGGGGCTGACGGGAAACACGCGTGGAAACTCGAGGACTCGTTCGGCATGAAAGAAATTCGGGACCTGGCGGTCTCACCGAACTCGAAGGTCCTTCTGTTCATCGTGTCAGAAACGGACCTCGAGGGGAACCGTACCCGCTCCGCGCTCTGGGTGATGCCCGCGGCGGGGGGTGCCCCCAAGAGGCTGACTGATGCAAGTGGATCCGTCTCAAGTCCCCGCTGGTCCCCCGATGGGAAGAGGATCGCCTACATTGCCTCCGGCGGCGAGGGACTCGGGTTGTGGGTGATGGACGAGGACGGGAGTCGGAAGAAAAGGCTTACCGGGCTCGATCGTGCGAACACGTGGCTGGGGGAGGTCGGAAATGCTCTCTGCTGGTCGCCCGATGGCAAGCAGCTTGCCTTCAATGCTGCAGGTCCTCAATTGTATTCCAACAAACCTTCCCCCCAGCACCCGCCCAACGAGAATGATGTAATGTACATCGAGCGCCTCCAGTACAAGGCCGCGTACTACTACTCCGATATGAGGAGGACGTACGTCTATTTGATCTCGGCGGAGGGGGGAAAGCCGCGGCAGATATCGTTCGGTGAGTACGATTATCATTCGATCTCGTGGTCCCCGGACGGCAAATGGATCGTCTGCGTCTCCAACCGGACCGGAAGGGATGACTACAATTCGAATAACGACATCTGCCTCCTGTCCACGACAGGAAGCGAGCTCATACAGCTCACGCACACGATTGGCCCGGAGTACCAACCCGTGTGGTCTCCGGACGGGTCCATGATCGCCTATACCGGTCGCCTGCGGGATCACCGGAGCAAGGAGAGCGATGCGGAGCTGAAGAAGGTGTACGTCATCTCCGCCGCAGGAAAAGACACGGTCGACCTGACAGGCGCGCTGGATCGGTGGAGCTCTCCGCCCGAGTGGTCGGCGGACAGCAAGACCGTGTACTTCACAGCGCAAAATTATGGGCGCGTCAACCTCTATTCTACTCCCGTCGCGGGCGGCAGGGTCACTCCCCTGATCGATGAGGAGGGGCAGGTGAGGGATTTCTCAGTCTCCACGAGTGGTGAACTGTTCTACGTCTCATCCGACATGACCAATCCCCCTGAGATCTATCGGGCGAATCCGGACGGCTCTGCGAAACGCCGCTTAACCGAATTCAACAAGCGGTTCAAGGAAGCGGTGGAGATAGTCAAAGCTGAGGAGTTCCGATACCCGTCGTTCGATGGTCTCAGTATTCAAGGCTGGCTCCTGCGGCCTTACGGATTCCAGGAGGGGAAGAAGTATCCGATGATTCTCGATATCCACGGTGGCCCGCACGGCCAGTACGGGTACGCGATCTCAAGTCGCCTGCAGTACTATGCTGCCAACGGATATGTTGTCGTCTTTACGAACCCTCGCGGAAGCACGGGGCGGGGGCAAGCCTTCTCCGATCTGTGTGTCGGCGATCTTGGCGGCGGCGATTACAGGGACATCATGGCGGGCGTCGATTATGTCACCCGGCAGTATCCTTTTGTCGATTCGACGAGGATGGGCGTGACCGGAATCAGCTACGGCGGATACATGACGAACTGGGTGATTACGCACACGAACAGGTTTAAAGCTTCCGTGCCGATCTCCAGCATCAGTAATCTCATCAGCATGTGGGGGACGGGATGCAACACCGACTGGTTCGAGAGCGACATGGGTTTCATGCCGATCGATGATTTCGAGAAGACCTGGTCGGTCTCTCCGCTGAAATACATCAAGAATTGCCGGACGCCGACGATGTTCGTCTCCGGTCAGTGGGATTTTGTAACGACGTTGTATCAGGCGGAGGAGATGTTCACGGCACTGAAGAAAATGGGCATTGACGCCGCCATCGCTTCTTATCCGAACGAAGGTCATGGTGTCCGTAACCAGCCTCGCCATGGGGCGGATTACTACAGGCGCTCCGTCGCGTGGTTTGATCGTTACTTGAAGTAGCGTCCGGTGCGGTCTGCAGGTGGAACGGAGAAGCGGATTCCGATGAGGATAGTATCGAGACAGGAGATCGAAACTCTCATCTCAATGCGGGAAGTGATCGCGGTGATGGAGGAGGTGTTTGCCGCCCTTGCCCGCGGAGAGGCTCTCGTACCGGAGCGAACCGTCCTGTCGCTGCCCGGCACTGAGAATTCGATTCTGTTCATGCCCGGCTATTTGGCGAAGTCCCGTGCAATCGGGATCAAAGCAGTCAGCGTCTTCCCAACGAACGTGGCGACAGGGACGCCGACGATTTCCGCACAGATACTGTTGTTCCATTCGGAGTCCGGTGAAACGAAGGCCGTCTTGGAGGGAGGCACCATCACGGCTCTCCGAACAGCGGCAACAACGGCTGTGGCCACACAACACCTCGCGCGGGGAAATGCCGAGAGTCTTGGGATTTTCGGTGCAGGCGTGCAGGCAAGAAGTCAGATCGAATCGCATTTCGAGGTGAGGCCGCTCAAGCGAGTCCTGATCTACGATCCGAACAAGGAGAGGGCTGCTGCGCTCGTGCGGCACGTGGGATCCCTGCGCGGTTCGGAGTGCAAGTGTGCCATAGCGGAGAGCCCTGCAGAAGTTCTCGCCAGTTCCGATATCATCGTCACTGCGACGACCTCACGCACCCCTGTTTTTGCGGGACAATCTGTGAAGGAGGGAACGCACATCAACGCGATCGGGTCGTTCAGGCCTGACGTTCGCGAGGTCGATGATGCGACGGTGACACGCGCTCGCATCTTTGTCGATTCGTACGAGCACGCGCTCAAAGAAGCTGGGGATCTGATCATCCCGATGAACAGCGGAATCGTCAAGAGGGAAGACGTCAAGGCTGAGCTGGGTGAGCTGATCCTCGGGAGGAAGAAGGGAAGAGAAGGAGCTGATGAAATCACATTTTTCAAGTCTGTGGGATTGGCGGTGCAGGATATCGCTGTGGCCGAGGTCGTGTACCAGAAGGCGCGCGAGCGCAATGTCGGTGTGGTAGTCTGATCGAAGGAGAGTACGATGTCTCAAGCTTCAACGAAAGGCCGTTGCGTCACCCTTTCACAGGTGCCGGAGAAAATCTGAATGAAAATTACGCAAATTGACGTTTTTCAAGTTCGGTACGGGCTTCTGGATCAGACGTACGCCTGGTCGGGAGGCCACTCAGTGAGTTCCTTTTTGAGCACGGTGGTCAAGCTTTCCACCGATCAAGGATTGGCGGGATTCGGCGAGGTCTGTCCGCTCGGCTCCGCGTACATGGATGCGTTCGCGGCAGGTGTGCCGGCAGGGATCCGGGAGCTTGCTCCTTCCCTCCTTGGAGAGGATCCGACGCGTATCAGATCCGTCAACAGTTCGATGGACTTGGCGCTCGGCGGGCATAACTACCTGAAATCTCCGATCGATATCGCCTGCTGGGACATCCTGGGCAAAGCGTGCGGAAAACCTGTTGCCACACTTCTCGGCGGGCGCCGAGTGGAAGACTATCCTCTCTACCGGGCCATCTCTCAGGGTACGCCGGAGCAAATGAGCGGGTCGGTCGCCCGCTATCGTTCAGAGGGGTACCGGAAGTTCCAGCTCAAAGTGGGAGGCGATCCTGACGCGGACGTCCAGCGGGTTCGATCAGTGCTCGCCGTGCTGAAGCCTGGAGACGTTCTCGTCGCCGACGCGAACACGGGATGGCTCCCTCACCAGGCGATCCGTGTCGTGAATGGTCTGGTTGGCACGGACGTCTACATCGAAGCGCCGTGCGCGAGCTATGAGGAGTGTCTCACCGTCCGTCGTCACACCGTGCTCCCGATGGTGCTCGACGAGCTCATAACCGCGGTGGGACCATTCCTGCGGGCCTATCACGATGGGGCTATGGACGTTATCAACATCAAGATTTCTCGAGTTGGGGGACTCACAAAGGCGGTTCAGCTTCGGAACCTCTGTGAGTCCCTCGGAATCGTCATGACGATTGAGGACAGCTGGGGAGGTGATATCACGACAGCGACCATCGCGCATCTCGCCGGGAGCACGCGTCCCGAGTACCTTTTCACCTCTACAGATTTCAACAGTTACATCGATCTCCGTGTTGCGCCGGACGCCCCGTGGCGGAAAGAGGGCCGGCTCGCGGTGCCGGCTGGTCCCGGGCTGGGCATCACGGTAGATGAGAAGGCGTTGGGTGCCGCCATTCTAACGGTGAAATGACCGGCTCCCAATCGCTGTTGTTCAAGGGTCTACACTAATGAGCGACGCTCTGAAAATTGCGAAAGTGGACGTCGTACCGTACGGCATCCCGATCAAAGGATTTGCCGATGCCTATACCTCGTTCAGTACATCGAATGCGGTCCTCGTGCGGATCACCGCGAACGACGGCACCGTGGGCTATGGAGAGGCATGCGCCTGGGAGCCCGAATTCTACGGCGAGACGCTCGAATCCATCGTTGTTGCGATCGGGCGATATGTCGCACCGAAAATCATCGGTCTCAATCCGCTCGATATCGGTCACGTTCTCTCCGTGGTCGACGCGCTGCTCGCGAGGGTGACGTGTGTGAAGGAGGGAATTGATCTCGCGCTGCACGACCTCGTCGGCCGGGTGCTCGATGTTCCCGTCTACACACTCTTGCACGGCTCCTATCGGGATAGGATCCCCGTCGCCAGCGAGGTCGGTATCGATACTCCCGAGGGAATGGCGCGGAAGGCGCTCGATCTCCTTGAGCTGGGGATCGGAACCCTGAAGGTCAAGGGATCATCGGACTGGGTGGAGGATGTGAAGCGGGTCAGAGCCGTGCGCGAGGCGGTCGGTCCTGACATCGCCCTGCGCCTCGACCCGAACGCTCATTGGACAGCGATCGGTGCTCTCCGGGCGATGAAAGAGCTTGAGGACTGCAGACTGGAGTATCTGGAGCAGCCTGTGCCGGGTTCGGATCTCAACGGTATGGAGAGGGTCCGCAAATCCATTGGGGTTCCGCTCATGGCAGATGAGAGCATCTGGACGCCGGAGGATGTCGTGGAGCTGGCGAGGCGCGGAGCGGCTGATATCATCAACATCAAAATATCAAAAACGTGCGGTCTGATGGTGGCCAAGAGGGTGGAGGCAGTGGCAGATGCTTTGGGTATGCAATGTGTCGTAGGGACTGAGATCGAGCCGGGGTTCTCGCTGGCTGCTAAACTCCATCTTGCTGCTTCGCTCAGGAACCTCACGCTTGCGTGCGAGTTCACCGAGATGTCCCTTCTCACCGACAGCATCCTCCGTCCCAAGGTTGCCCTCGAGGATGGGTGCCTCCGGGTACCTCAGGGGCCGGGACTTGGATTCACTCCGGATGAGGGTACGCTGGAGAAGTACACGATAGCCCTGTACATGTGACTGGTACTGAACTGAGTCAAGAGTCAAAGAGGTAGACATCGACCGAAGTAGGCAATTTCAATCGAAAACAGGGAGAACACCATGAATCGACGGATGAGGCTTCTGCTGATCCTTCTCGCCTCCATGTCTTGGCGAGTGCTGGCACAGTCGACGGATCTCTATCAGACCGATTTTCCCCCGGAGGAATTCCAGGCGCGATGGGCGAAGATCTTCGATGCGATCGGCGACAAAGCGGTGGCGATCGTGCAAGGTGCCCCGCAGGTGACCGGCTTCATTTATCCGCGTCAGTGCAATGAGTTCTATTACCTCTGCGGAATCGAGACACCGTATTCCTATATCGTGCTTGACGGAAGGACCCGGAAGGCGATGTTGTTCCTGCCGCCCCGCAATGCCCGGCTGGAGCAAGCGGAAGGGAAAACCCTCTCAGCGGCCGACGCGGACCTTGTCATACACCTCACCGGCGTCGACACGGTCGCGAGCACGGAAGCCATGCGGGGCGAGTGGTTCGGAACCCTCTTCACAGGTCGCTCGGTCGTGATCTACACGCCCTTTCAACCCCCCGAGGGGTACGCGGAAAGCCGCGGAGAGCTCCTTGGCTCTGAGGCCGGTGTGGCTGCTGACTACTGGGACGGTCGGATTCCGCGGCACACGCACTTCGTGCAGCTCCTCCACACGCGATTTCCGCGAACCGAAATTCGCGATCTTTCCCCGATTCTGGATGAGATGAGGGTCATCAAGAGTCCCAGGGAGATCGCGCTGATCCGCCGTGCATCGCAGCTGGCCGGACTCGGCACGATGGAGGCGATACGAAGCACGGAGCCTGGTGTGTACGAGTACCAGTTGGACGCTGCAGCGAGGTACATCTTCCTGCTCAACGGCGCGCGCCTGGATGCGTATCGCTCGATCGTAGGCGCCGGTACCGCGAACATCTGGAACATGCACTACTACCGCAACACGAAGAAGCTCGAGGATGGCGAGCTCGTGCTTATGGATTACGCGCCCGACTATCATTACTATGTGAGCGACATCGGGCGAGTGTTTCCAGTGAACGGCAAGTACAGCAAGGTGCAGAGGGAACTGCTCGGGTTTGTCTTGGAGTACTTCAAGGCGGTCAAGACGAGGATTCGGCCCGGCGTGACGGCGAAGCAGATCATGGATGAGGCAGCAGTCGCAATGGAGGATGTTTTCAAAAGAACGAAGTTTTCAAAACCGATCTACGAGCAGGCGGCACACAGGCTGG
>CAYZRX010000096.1:0-7604 GCA_964480945.1 uncultured Ignavibacteriaceae bacterium
CGAAGAAACGCGAGCTCTACATCGGTATTCTGCTCGAGTACGGAGATCGAGGACCTGAACAGGCCGATGCCCTGGGTCGGAGGATCGAGGTCACTCCTGTCGGAGCGACGTCAACTCCCGTCGCGGTTGGCATCGGTTTTCTTGGGGCGGGCAACTTCGCCCAAGGCTTCTTGCTTCCCCAGATCCAACGAACGAGCAACGCGTCGCTGGTGGGGGTGTGCACCGCCAACGGGCTCAACGCGACGAACGTCGCGCGGAATTTCGGATTCCAGTTCGCGACGACGGATCCAAAGGAGATCCTGGGGCAGGAATCGATCAACACGGTCTTCGTCGCGACCCGGCACAATCTCCATGCATCGTACTCAATAGAGGCGTTAAAAGCCGGCAAACACGTTTTCGTCGAGAAGCCTCTCGCGCTGAATACCGGAGAGCTGAAGGCCATTCAGAAGGCCTATGCATCGGCGATCGACCACGGGCAATCGACAATTGTCATGGTGGGCTTCAACCGCCGCTTCGCGCCTCACGCCCAGCATGTGAAACGATTTTTCGAGAACGCCATCGAGCCATCGACCATCCAGTATCGAATCAACGCCGGCTTTGTTCCGCGCACGCATTGGACGCGCGACCCCGTCGAGGGCGGAGGCAGAATTATCGGCGAAGTCTGCCACTTCGTCGATCTGATGCAATACCTCACCGATTCGGTGCCGGTGAGGATCTACGCTGAATCTCTTTCGTCCGGCGGGGGTGCAGCCGGGGAAGACGATTCCGTGGTGGTGACGTTGAAGTTTCGCAACGGTTCCGTCGGGACGATCACGTATCTTGCGAACGGGGACCTCTCGGTTCCGAAGGAGCGAATCGAAATCTCCTCGACCGGCCGGACGGCGGTGATCGACAATTTTCAGCGCTTGTCGCTCTACCAGCAAGGCAAGAAGCGCGAGTTTAAGCTCTCGAATGTCGACAAGGGTCACCGCGCTGAGGTCCGGGCATTCCTGCAGGCAGTCCAGGGCGGAGCTCCCTCCCCCATCCCGTTCGAGAGCCTCGTGACGACAACCGTGGCCACGTTCAAGATCCTCGAATCACTTCAAACGGGGGCACCCGTCGCTCTGTGAAGACCTCTCAAGCGCTCTTGGCACTTCTTCTGTTGGCTCCCTCTGCATCGCTTGATGCGCAGAGCGCCGCCACTGACAGTTCGGGACGGTTTTTTGGTGTCACGCTCGGCATGGGTGTCCGGGCTCTCTCGGCTCCTTCGCTGGTGAATTACATGAGCGCGGTGGCGCAGCCGCGGATCGATCAGCGGCTTGACGAGTTCACCACGGTGGTCGAGTTTTCGATCTGTCCCGAGCTGCAGGTCGCGGACGAATGGAGCGTCGGTCTGGAGTACGGACTGCTGTTGAAATCGTACTCCCTTGACGATCGGTCAGGACTTCTCCACACCGATATCTCGTATCAAGTGCACATGCCGACGCTGCTCGTTCACTACCTGGTCTTCGGCGAGGGCTATCGGTTAAAAGCAGGCGGAGGAATAGGATATCACGTCGCCCGGTACACGCAGAGCTTCCCCACGTACGGGACCGGGGAGAACTTTCACACGGGCGGCCTGGGGGTCAAGCTCGATGCTGTCGGCAATACCAAGTTCGATGAGACGTTCTATGGAAGCATCGGCGTCGACCTGCAATGGGATTTTCTCGGAACGCTGAAGCGAGCCGACGGCTCAGACGTTGTCGACAAAGCGACAGGGATGATCCCCAAAATGAATCTCTTTAGCGTCGGCTTGACCTTCGGTGTCATGTTCCAACTCTAGAAGAAAGCAGCCTGAATGACTTCCCTGCAAGCGATCCTCCTCGGTCTCCTTCAAGGGCTCACGGAATTTCTTCCCGTCAGCAGCTCGGGTCACCTCGTGCTCGGCCAGCACCTCTTGCACGTGCAGAATCCGGAGGTCTTCTCGTTCGACGTGTACGTCCATCTCGGCACGTTGATCGCAGTGTGCCTGATTCTCTGGAAGGATGTTCTTGAGATCATCCGCTCAATGTGGAAGGGCATCGTCTCGTGGAAGTTCAAGGAAGCCTACCGGACGTCGGAGCACGTACGGCTGGGTGTAGCGATCCTCGTCGGCACAATCCCCGCGGCTGTCATCGGTCTGAAGTACCACAAGCAAATCGAAGCAGCGTTCACGGACCCGAAGCTCGTTTCTGTTAACCTCGTGATCACGGGTCTCCTTCTCTTTCTGACACGGCTGCCGCGGCCTGTGGAGGGGAAGAAGATCGGGATCTTCTCGGGACTCGTCATCGGAATCGCGCAGGCATTCGCCATCTTGCCGGGTATCTCCCGCTCAGGCTCGACGATGAGCACAGCAATCTATCTCAAGTTCTCGCCGATGCTCGCGGCTCGCTTTTCGTTCCTGCTCTCCATTCCGGTCATCGCCGGTGCCGCGCTCGTCGAACTGAAGGACATCGTGAAGCAAGGAACGGAGGTCGGCTTTGCTCCACTCCTGCTTGGAACGCTCGCTGCTGCGGTCAGCGGCTACTTCGCGATCAAGCTGCTGCTGAGGGTGATGGAACGCGGGAAGTTCAGCTGGTTCTCGCTGTATTGCCTCGCTCTCGGTGTGGTCGGGATTCTCTTCATCTAATCTCGCAAGGGAGGAAACGATGCGCACGAATCTCGTACTTTTTCTCGTCTTGCTCACCCTCACGATCAACGCCTGTCAAAGAAAACCTATGACTGCTGAACTCCAGACTTCCAAAGGGACGATGACAATCGACTTGTACGAATCGGATGCCCCGAAAACCGTGGCCAACTTCGTCGGATTGGCGGAGCAAGGCTATTTCGACGGCATCATCTTCCACCGAATCTCGAAAGGCTTTGTGATTCAAACCGGCGATCCGACCGGCACGGGCACGGACGGCAAGAGCATCTACGGGGGGGAATTCGAGGACGAGCTGAACCCGAAAGCGCCCTCGTATCAAGAGGGATACAAGAGGGGCGTGGTCGCGATGGCCAACCGCGGCCCGAACACAAACCTGAGCCAGTTCTTCATCGTCCTCCGCGATGCCCCGTCGCTGCCGAGAAACTATACGATCTTCGGCAAGGTCGTGAAGGGGATGGAGGTGGCAGATTCGATCGCTGCGGTCGACATTACTCCGCAGATGGGACCGACCGATGGAAGGCCTAAGGTGGATGTGGTGTTGAAGAAAGTGATTGTGTCCAGATAGAGCGGTCATAATCGCGCCATTGAGCGATCGAGCCATCGGGTGATCGCAGATGGCGGACGGCCCGGGACAAATGGCCCGATGATTCAATGATTCGATAACGCTATGACGTACGCCGAATTCCAGCAGACTGTTCGCGCACAACGCTTCGCTCCGATCTACCTCTTCTACGGTGAGGAGGATTTCCTCATCGATGAGGGGGTCCAGGCGATCACCGAGCACGCGCTGGATCCTGGGATGAAGAGTTTCAACTTGGATGTCATGGACGGCAGCAAGGTCGATGCCAAGGACGTCGTTGCCCATGCCTCCTCGTTTCCCATGATGGGCCCACGTCGGATCGTGATCGTGAGGGAGTTTGAGAAACTCGTCGGTGCCGAATCAGCGAAGGAGATCGTTACGGCTTACGTCAACCGGCCGCTGGAGTCGACCTGCCTTGTCCTCGTCTCTCTGGATCCTGATTTCCGCCGGAGGCCGTTTACGGATCTCAAGAAGAAGGCGACTCTCGTCGAGTGCAAACCCCTGTACGATCAACAGGTCCCGGGCTGGGTTGCCGACCGGGTCAAACGGCTGGGGAAAGAGGCTAACGCGGACGCCTGCCGGCTGATCCATGCCTACGTCGGCAACTCGCTGCGATCCCTCCAGAATGAGATCGACAAACTCCTCATCTTCGTCGGGGAAAGGAAAGAGGTCACCTCGGAGGACGTGGCGACGGTGGTGGGAGCGTCGAAGGGGTACACCATTTTTGAGCTGCAAAATGCCATCGGGCGCAAGGACACGAAAGAGGCCGTCAAGATCCTCGAGCGGATGCTTACCCTCGGTCAATCCCCGCAAATGATCATCGTGATGCTGACCCGCTTTTTCAACCAGCTTTGGAAGCTCTCCGATCTCAAGGTCAAGCGAATCCCCGATTCGGAGATCGCTCGGGAGATCGGGATCCCTCCGTACTTCGTCAAGCAGTATCTGGAATTTCGCTCGAACTTCACCACGGAACAGATCGAGCAGAATTTCAAATCTCTTCTCGAGGCCGATACGGTGCTGAAGACCACGATGCGCGATGCTCACCTGGTTCTTGATATCCTTGTCATCTCGCTCATCAGTCAACTGACCGAAGCGGTACCCCTTCCGCTGTAGCGATGCCACTTCAACTCCTGCTCGCGATCGCTTTCGGTCTCATCGTCGCCGTCGCATCATACTATCTGAGGTTCCTGACTGCAAGCGGAGCTCTCGCGGCGTTCCTGCTCGCCGTTGTGGTATTCGGAATTGGCGGCTGGCAGTGGACGGCGCCCATCCTCACGTTCTTCGTTTCCTCGAGTCTTTGGTCGAAGATCGGGAGGGGTCGGAAGGCTGAGTTTGACCTGCTCTTCGACAAGTCGAGCACGCGGGACTGGGGGCAAGTGGTCGCGAACGGAGGCGGTGCAGCAATCCTCCTCATCCTTTCATCCCTTTATCCGCTGTACGATCTCTATCCGCTCTACCTCGGCGCGATCGCTGCAGTGACTGCAGATACCTGGGGGACCGAGATCGGCTTGCTCTCCAAAGGGGCAACCATCTCGCTTCCAACGTTCAAACCAGTTGATCGGGGGACGAGCGGTGGAGTGTCGGAGAATGGCCTCCTCGGTGGAATTGCCGGTGCGATCGTCATCGCCCTGTCAGGATACTACTGGTATGCAGACGATCGAACCGCGATCGTGGTCGTGATAGCTGGGGCGGTGGGAAGCCTTGCGGACAGCATCCTTGGCGGGACAATTCAAGGTCAATACCGGTGCGCGGTGTGCGGGAAGCTGACGGAGCGCAGGCTTCACTGCGGCCAGCGAAGCCAACGAGCGCGCGGCCTTGCGCTGGTAACGAACGACGTAGTCAACGGCGCATGCTCGGTTGTCGGTGCGATCGCAGTGTGGGTGCTGACACTTCTCTGAGGTGACCGTCACCTAACGTCAGAGAGATCATTCGCAAGGTGACGGTCACCTACTGACATATCCCCCGCGAGGTCGCGGCCGCCTGCTCATCTCACCGCCCAGAGCACATCTGCAACCGACTCTCGTCTCCCCTCAAATGTGAAACGGTGAAGTTTGGAGGGGTCGAAGCTTTCGAGGTAGGATTTGATCAGAGTTTCGAGCCAGGCCAGTTCTGCCTTCAACTTCCAGTGCAGCCCGTCCGACGCGTACAGGACAATGAAGAGCCGGTTCTCGAAGTGCTTCCGGCGCTGCTGGCTTTGATGGGTGTAGAACCACTCAATCAATTCCTGCGGGTGTTTCTGTCCGTAGTCGAGGTCGTGGTTGAATCCCCGAGGGTAGGTTGACGTCTTGTGGTCGAAGCTGATGTCGCCGATCCTGAAGTCTTTGAGCCGGTCATTGTTTGCGCGAGCCGCTTTGACGGCCGGATGCAAACAGAAGATGTGCTCGACAGCCTTCGCGGACCAGAAATTGTACCATCGGTTCAGCGCGTAGTTCATCAGCTCCTTATAGGCCGTTTCGTCCTTGAAGCGTGCCTCCACCTCTTTCAGGAGCGCGTCAAAGCTGAAGATGTGGTAGATGAAGTCCGTTTGTTCATCCCAAGTGTCGCTCTGCCTCTGTCCCCACTCGTACGGATACGCGAACCTCTTTTTCAGTTCTTGTTCGCGGGCCTCGATCGTAAGTTTCATAGCTCACCCGTTGTCGGAGTGTGGCTTTTTCTGGAAGATGAGAATGTACTCGTGTTTGAACACGTAAAAACCCCCGGCGAGCGCCCGGTAGCGCCAGAGTTCCTTCTGGTTGCGCTTGCCGAGCGTCTCCTCGAAATTCTTCACGACGATGCTCTTCAGTCTGAAATGGCGCTTCAGGACCTCGTTCATGAGCGTGAAGCCCAAAGGAATCCACTCCCCCTTTGCGTACTTGTCTCCGATGACGACCGCGAGATAGCGGCCCTGGTCGAGAACCCGGTTGACGTTGTCGACCACGGCCCCAAACATCGCTGCGAAGGCCCCGACGGATTTTGCGTTGGAGAGATCGCTCGAACGGCGGCTAAATTTTATGATGTCGTGATACGGAGGGTGCAGGATTGCGAGCTGGACGGACGCTGCCCCGCGTTTCCTCAGCAGTTTCCTGAAATCCACGATCCTGCTGTCGCCGACCTCTATCGCCGCGGTGGTTGAATTGTCACGCCTCGGCTCGTGTTCAAGCAGCGAGCGTACTCTTCTCGCAATCGACGGTTGCAGCTCGACACCGAGGCAGTTCCGGTGCAGGCGCCGGCACTCGAGCAGCGTCGTCCCGCTTCCGGCAAACGGGTCGAGGACCCAGTCACCTTTCTTCGTGTACCGGAGCATCAGTTGGTGCGGAATCTGAGGGATGAAGTTCCCCCAGTACCACGCGGAGTGAAGACCGGACGAGTCGCGCCTGTCCAGCACCCACAGGCTATCCGTCAAGATCGTGCTGTACTCCTTCCACCGATTCAAGTTCAGATCGTTCGTCTTGGTCGTGCTCACTTCGGTGAGAGCTTTCTTCAGCCTCTTGACATAGTGGCGAGCCCGTCCGATCGTCTTCGATTCTTCGATCTGCTCGAGCTTGGCCAAGAGATCCTGCTTGGAAATCGTTCTCGGTCCGCGCGCGTCGCCGTCCGTGTGAAGACGGATGAACTCGCCTTTCTGAGAGCCCACTCTCGCCCTGAGACCGGCAACCTGCTGGCGGACCGATGCAAGGCTTCGCGCGGCTTCCAGCTTTGTGACTGTGTCGAGTACGTCGGTTTTTTGATTCGGAATGGGCATGAGTCTCTTCTCACCTCTCAGCGGCGCCGGTGCGCGTAAGATAGTGATTTCCAGAACGCATTGCAAAATAGGCGACGCGCCGGATGTGGGAGATAGCTTGTCAGCGGCGATCGGGGACACGAGCCTCGAGCTCATCACTCATTTCAAACAGAAGGGTGGGAGTACGCGAGGCGAGTTTCTCCTTGATTTTCGGACGAAAAGCTGTAGTTTTCCAGCATTCCAATCTAATCCTTTTTCATTTCTAGTAACGATCCCGCCATGTTGAACTACATTTGGATTTCACTGATCGCCATCGGCGTGCTGGTCGCCGTTGGGAATGATGTGAAGGACGAAGTGCAGAATACCTACAGGAACGGCATTCCCATTGAGGCCGCGTTCACCGTTGAGAAGGCCGCGACCGCGCAGCGCGCCACGTGGGAAGGGGAGCTGGTGATGAGCGCGGCCGCGTTTAACGGCTTCTATGGGATTCAAACCGCGACCTCGGAGGTACGCCAGCCGGCAGTCATCAGCACGGCCGCATCGGGCGAATCGACCATCGTGCTTCCGATCGGGCCCTCAACGCCGGAGCAATGGAAGGAGATGGCCAAGACCGCAACCAGCAATGACCGGTTGACGGGAACGGTTCAATCGATGGAGATTAGTGAGGATGGGAAATCGGC
>CAYZRX010000096.1:7704-11545 GCA_964480945.1 uncultured Ignavibacteriaceae bacterium
GGGGCGGGGTGCGCGACGGTCGCCGGTGTCGCTGCTGCGAAACTCCTGCAGCGGCTGCCACGCTACAAGAAGGACCTCGAAGTTCCTCCGAAGCCGGAGAAGGAGGAGTCCCATGGCTGATCTCTTTCGCGCTCTGATCAATGCGATCGCCGTCCTCGCTATCCCGCTGGTGATATTCGTCTTTCTGGGATGGGGGATCATCAAGAAGGTCAAGGTGTACGAGGTCTTCGTCGAGGGGGCGAAAGACGGGTTCACGACCGCCGTGAGGATCATTCCTTATCTCGTCGCGATGCTGTGCGCGATCGGAATCTTCCGTGCGAGCGGCGCCATGGAGCTGCTCACGACCGTCCTCGCGCCCGCCACGAATCTCATCGGCATGCCGCCGGAAGCCCTTCCGATGGCCCTTATGCGGCCCCTCTCGGGAAGCGGGTCGCTCGGAATCATGACGGAGCTCATGAAAGTCCATGGGCCGGATTCGTTCATCGGTATCCTGGCATCGACCATGTATGGAAGTTCGGAAACCACCTTTTACGTCCTTGCCGTCTACTTCGGCTCCGTGCAAGTGAAGAATACGCGGCACGCGGTTCCTGCCGGCCTGATCGCCGATCTCTTTGGCATGCTGGCCGCTCTCTTTATCTGCCGAATCCTCTTCGGGGTGTAAATTGGCACGCGCCTCGTGGTCGAAACGGATTGCGCTGGGGCCTCTTCTCATTCTTCTCTCTTCCATTTCTTACCTGTCGGCTCAGGTGACGGGGCGTGGGCCGTCTCGGCTCGAAACGCTGCGACAGCAGCAGGTGGTCACCGGCGGCTTCGGTCTGACCTTCGTTGACGGTACGCCTTTCTATCTCTTTTACCTGATGCCTGAGCTCACCTTCGGCAAGATTGGCATCGGGCTTGATGTCAATATCCGGGTCGGGAAGGATGGGAAGATTCGGAAGGAGGATTTCAACGAGGCGTACGACTACCTGCGTCTGATCCGGTACGTGCGTTACGGTTCGAGGCGCGACCCCTTGTATGTGCGAGTCGGTGCTCTGGACTTTGCCAGGCTCGGCCACGGATCGATTGTGTATATGTACCGCAACAGCGCCAGCTACGACATGCGGAAGGTCGGGCTCGAGCTGAATGCGGATTTTGAGAAGTTCGGTTTCGAGTCGATGTACAGCGACATCGCCGGCGCTGGTGTCTTTGGTGTGCGGGGATACCTGAGGCCTCTTCAATACACGTCGGCCGCGAAGGTCCCGATTATCGGTTCGCTCGAAACGGGAGTGACGCTCGCCTCCGATTTCAGTCCGGACGCCGACAGAACCTGGGGGGATGCGATTGGATCCATTCAGAGAGCACAAGGTGGCGGAGCGCTCTCCATCATCGGACTGGATCTCGGCCTCCCTCTCCTTTCTCTGAGTTCGCTACACTCGACCCTTTACACGGACTTTGCAAAGATCATCGACTACGGGAGCGGCGTTGCCGTTGGCATCGATCTGGATTTCACCGGCCTGCAAGTCGTGACGTTCAGCGCGAAGTACGAGCGGCGCTTCGCCGGCAATCGATTCCTCCCATCGTATTTCGATGCTCTGTATGAGCGGGAGCGGTATCAGGTCATCGATACGACACGGTTCGTCAGCAAGGCACAGGAGCTGAACAACAGCCGTTCGTTTCAAGGATACTATGGCGAGCTCCTGGTGAATATCCTCGGCACGTTCAACATCCTCGGCGGGTATCAATCTCCGGTGGGTGTACGAAACGGCGGAAGGATCCATTTGGAGATTGAGATGGGAGGCGCACTGGCGGGTATCCTTCTAGCCGGGGGCTATGATAAGAGAAACGCAGGACCAGTTTTCAAAGTTGACAACAACTCGCTCCTGTACGCGCAAGTCGGGTATAGACCGTTGCCCTTCCTCGTGGTTTCCACGCTCTACCAGTGGACCTACGCAGAAGAGAAGGATCCCAACACTGGGAGAGTTATCGGATACAAGACGCAACGGCGCATCGAGCCGAGGGTCGGTTTTGTTCTCTACTTCTGACTGAAAAGAACGCTTCCCATTTTCGGTCGAATTGCCTTATCTCGTCCCGGATTTCTTGTTGCATTTCTAAGGTTCGGTGGGTATCTTTTTTCCCGCCATCCAGGGCACGCAGTCCGGGAGTCGTTGTTCAGGAGGTTCCGAGAGCAACACTCCTCCCGCGTACGTCATTCTTTAGAAAAACCTCAATATGTCCCTTTTCAACAAGCTTGTCGTCACGGCGATGCCGCTCATTCCGAAGTCGGTTGTCGGCCGGGTGGCTCGGAGATATATTGCCGGGACGACGCTCGCCGATGCCATCCGCGTCGTCAACGGCCTGAATGCCGCGAGTATGGTGACGACGATGGACCTTTTGGGTGAGGATATCAAGGAAGCGAGCGAGGCGCATCAGGTCCGGAGCAATATCATCCGGATCCTCCAGGCGATCAAAGAAAACGGTCTGGATTCAAACGTCTCCGTAAAGCCGACGCAACTCGGCCTCCTGATCGACAAAGCGCTCTGTTATCAGAACATCCGCACGATCGTAGACGAGGCCAAAAAGCTCAACAACTTCGTCCGCATCGATATGGAGGACGCAGGGACGACCGACGGCACCCTCGAGATCTACCGGCGGCTCCGGGAAGAAGGGTATGCAAATCTGGGCGTCGTCACCCAAGCGTACCTGCACAGAAGCGAGTCCGACGTGCGTGCCCTTGTGAAAGAGGGAGCGAATATTCGGCTGTGTAAGGGGATCTACAACGAATCTCCCTCCATCGCCTTCAAAGGTCGGCAAGAGATCCGCGATAATTTTCTGAAGCTGCTGCAAATCATGCTCGAAGGAGGGTCGTATGCGGGAATTGCGACGCATGATGACTACTTGATCGAGCGGGCGTACACGTTAGTCCAGAAACTGGGGTTGAAACGAACACAGTATGAATTTCAGATGCTCCTCGGCGTTCGTGAAGCCCGGCGGGATCAAACCGTTCGGGACGGGCATCGCCTGCGTGTCTATGTGCCGTACGGGGAGCAGTGGTACGCCTATTCGACGCGCAGGTTGAAGGAGAACCCCTCGATGGCGTGGTACATCACGAAAGCGATATTCGTACGTTGATGCAGTCCTACTCACACTAACGGAAGGAGACTCCTATGGCAGAAATCAAGACCGGAACTGGAGGAGGAACAGTGTTCAAGCCGTATGTGCCGGCAGAATCCGACATGAAGGAGTTCACGATCCGCGCGCTCGTCATCGGTCTTGTGATGTGCGTGGTCCTGGGAGCGGCAAATGCCTACCTCGGTCTCAAGGCAGGCATGACGATTGCCGCCACGTACCCGGCGGCCGTCATCGGGATGGCGGTCCTGCGGATCTACAAAGGATCGATCCTCGAAGAGAATTTTGCCCGAACCGTCGGATCGATCGGTGAATCGGTGGCGGCCGGCGCTGTGTTCACGATCCCCGCCTTTGTCATCCTTCAATTGTGGAAGTTCGATACAGCGAACATGCTCAGCGAGTATTTGACGGCCACGGCTCTGATGATCTTGGGCGGCGTCCTTGGGATCATGTTCGTCACGGTGCTCCGTCGGGTGATGGTCGAAGATCAGACGCTTCCATTTCCAGAATCGGTTGCCGCAAGCGCTATCCACAAGGTGGGTCAACGCGGTGCGAGCGCGGCTATGCAGCTTTTCAAAGCAATGGGTGTCGGGGCGTTGGTGAAGCTGCTCTCGAGGGCAACCATCGAGACGAAGGACGGTCTGGGGATCTTCTTCTACCAGAACGCTTTCCAGGTGCCCGTGGGCAAGCTCAAGGAAAGCCTCGTGCGGCTCGGCTTGACCCAGGATGCGAACAT
>CAYZRX010000097.1:0-11219 GCA_964480945.1 uncultured Ignavibacteriaceae bacterium
CTGGGCGTGAGGCGCGAATCGGCGGTTGAAGCCCACCATGACAAGTGTCGATTGCCCATGGTCGATCGCCGATGCATAGGCTTTCTGGATGGCTTTCAGCTCTCCGGCGTTCAGCGCGAGAGGTTTCTCCACAAAAACGTGCTTACCGGCCTTTAACGCCTCTATTAAGTACGATGCATGGAGATTGTGCCGGGTCGCAACGAAAACCGTGTTGATCGTTTCCTGCTCCAGAATCTCCCTTGGATCCGTCGTCGCGAGCCGGAATCCGAAATTCCGCGCAATATTCGTCGCATTGAGTCCATTGGCTGTGCATACTCCCACCAGCGACGTGTTGCTCGCCTGCTGGATCGGAGGGAGCAAGAAACCCTGGGCGAAGTTCCCTGCCCCGAGGAAACCGACGCCTACCGCTGCAGGAGTTGACGTGCTTTTCGCAGGAGTGACCTCGAATCTCCGCGCTGGCGCCTCGGCTTCTTCATGCCCGCCTTCTCCGTAGTCAAGCAAAATCCCGATATAGTGCTCGCGTTTCTTCGTCTTGCTGCCGGTGATCAGAGAGTAGGCCGACGGAGCATCTTCGACCGTGAAGCGGTGCGTCGTCAGCCTCTTGACATCGACCGATTTCGTGGAGAGCAAGCGGAGAAACTCCTGCAGGTTCCGACGCTCCGTCCACCGCACGTACCCCACGGGATAATCCTGACCTTGCTCCTCGTATTGACTGTCGTACCGCCCCGGTCCATACGAGCGGGAGAGCCGAAAATCGAGCTCCTTCAGATAGTACGGTGCCCGCGGGAGCTGAAGGCCGACGTCACCGACGAGGACCACCCGACCTTTGTCACGACAGAGCTCTCCCGCAAGCTCGACCGGATCATCGCTCGGCGTGGCAGCAGTGATGATGACGGCATCAGCGCCGACCCCCTTCGTGAATGAACGAACGACGTTCTTCAGGTCATCGGCCGTGCGCTGCAGAGCAACGTCCGCGCCGCACTGCTTCGCCAGCTTCACCGCGTGAGGATCGAGGTCGACGCCGATGACCGGGCATCCGTTCGCTTTCAAGAGCTGAACGGTCAACTGCCCAACGAGACCGAGGCCGATGACGACAACGGTCTCTCCCAGCGTCGGCTGGGTCTGCCGAACACCCTGGAGCGCAATCGCCCCGAGCGTCGCGTACGCAGCCTCGTCAAGCTCGAGCCTCTGCGGGACTTTCGCGCACAGGTTCTTCGGAATCAGCATGTACTCGCCGTGACTGGCGTAGCCGCCGCCGGCGCACGCCACCCGATCCCCCGGTTTGAAATCGCCAACCCCGCTGCCAACCGCTATCACCGTCCCGGACGCACTGTAGCCGAGCGGCGCCGAGGTCTCAAGTCTCGATTTGGCTCTGCGATAGGTGGGCAGAAGGCCGTACTGCCGTACCTGCTCGAGCACCTTCATCACAAGCTCGGGGCGTTGTCTTGCTTTCTGAAGCAATGAAGACTTACGCTGGCTGATTGAGGATTTTTCCGTCCCGGCACTGATGACGGAAAACCGCGTCTGAACCAGGACATGACCCGGCTTCAACGCGGGAATGGGGACCTCTTCCACCCTCACCTCACCCGTTTTGTTGTGTTGAGTGATCTGTTTCATGCTCTAGAGCGCCTTTTCATCAACAGTCTGAAGGGTGACATCGGAGACCTTCAGATGATCTTTGAGGAAATAGTAAAGGCCGACAAAAGTGGTAATCAGATAGCCGGACTCGTGAGTGATGATCGCGTAACTCAAAGCGGTTGTCTGATCGACCCCGTAGAGCCGCATCAGCGCGACCGTCAGGAAGGTATGATACGTTCCCAAAGCTCCGGGTGCAGGGAGGGCAAACGCGATCGTTGAAATGGTTAGAAGGATGATCGAAGCGCCGAAATTGAGATCGTGATGCGCGAGGTTGCTGAATGCGAAGAACGGAACATAGAGGCCGAGCGCGTAGAAAGAATAGATCGAAAGGCTCAGCACAACGATCATCAAGAATTTGTCGTGCCTCCGGGTCACGCTGAAACCCATCAGGAACGAATCGACCAGCCGCTGGTAGCCTCCCTTGTATCGTGCCGGGACAAGCGGCCGAATCACATTCAACAACCGGAAGATGGACTCCCCCTTGAAAAAGAGGGCCGCAAAGATGGCAAGCATCACCAGCGACCCGGCCAGGAAGAAAGGACGGACGGCGTCGACGTTCTCGACAAACGGATCCAGGGTCTTCGGGTACAGAAACAGGATGACGCACAGGACGAGCAGGAACGTCAGCATATCGATGATGCGTTCAACGACAACGGTACCGAACGCCGAGCTTTTCGAAATTCCTTCCGTTCTTCCGATGGCGAACGCGCGGGCAACCTCACCGACGCGCGGCAACAGGTTGTTGACCATGAAGCCGATCATCACCGCCGAAAAGAGATTTCGCAGGGACAGGTCCTTCTTCACCGGCGCAAGCAGGTAGGCCCACCGAACCGCCCGCAGCCAGTGGCTGATCAGGGCAATCGGGACCAGCAGGACAACCCAGAGGTAGTTGACGTCCCGGAGGGACTTCCAGAGATCGGCGAGATTCGCGTTGCGGAATGCCAGATAGAGGAAGACGGCAGCGAGCAGAAAGCCGAGGAGAGTTTGAACGAGCTTCTTGGATTTCGACGACATGAGAGGGCGTACGATCGTTAACGGAGGTCCACCACTTCCGTCCCCGGCGGCGGCGTGAACGTAAAGAGACTGTCCTTGACGTGCGTATTCACCTTCACGTCCTGAACCGTGTAGGTCGTTTCCGTGTCGTTCACGTCCACGCTCTCGACCTTTCGAATGATCCAGCTCCCTTCGTCGATAGTAACCTTCATAGACTTCACGAAGGACTGATCATCCTTCGGCACAAGTTTCAGGGTCACCAGATGCGCGTCGCCCGACTGTTCTCTACCGAGGATGGTGGCATAGTAGTTCGCCGGAAGGTGAAGCAGAAACTGATCCGGCGAGAGCGTGTTCTGATTCTCTTTGTAGCGATCGATCAGAACCTGTTTGTTCGTCGGCGAGTAGGCCCAGACCGTGGTCCCGTCCGTCACGAAGGTCTGCTGCTCCGACTCCACCCGGTACTTATTCGGCTTCTTCATCGTCAACGTTCCGGAAAAATCCTGCTCAATCTGCGAGAAGCCGAATTTCACATGTTGCGTGAAGCGAGCCGTCGCGTCCTGAATCGTCTCATACTTCTGCTGCAACTTCTTCGTAATTTCATCCACCGTCATGTCCTGCTGGCGCGCGAACGCCGCCGAGACGGTCAGGATGAGAAGAAGGATGGAGAGGTGTCTCATGAGAGGTTCCTCAGAAGCACATCGAGCTCGGCCTCCGTCTCGACCAGGACTTCCCGCGCCTTGCTGCCGTCGAACGGGCCGACGATGCCTGCAGCTTCAAGCTCGTCGATGAGGCGTGCGGCGCGTGAGTACCCGACCTTCAGACGCCGCTGCAGCAGCGATACCGATCCTTGTTGGTGACGGACCACGATCTTGGCAGCTTCCTCGAAGAGCTCATCCCGCGATCCGTTGCTCGATGCGCCCGCTCCCCTTTTCTTTTCGAAAACCGACGGAAGCACCGTGGGATGGCTGTAGCCTTTCTGCTTCGCGATGTGGTTGACGACGCGTTCTACCTCATCGGACGAGATGAACGCGTTCTGAATCCGGATCGGCTTCGGGCTTCCGGCCGGGAGATACAGCATGTCCCCGTTGCCGAGGAGCTGCTCGGCCCCGTTCATATCCAGGATCGTCCGGGAGTCGATTTTCGAGGCAACCTGGTAGGCGACGCGGGCGGAGAAGTTCGCCTTGATCACGCCGGTGATGACATCGACGGAGGGCCTCTGGGTCGCAAGCACGAGATGAATCCCTACGGCACGGGCCAGCTGCGCCAGCCGCGCAATCGGCTCCTCCACCTCCCGCGCAGCTGTCATCATAAGATCCGCGAGCTCATCAATGACGATGATGAGGTACGGAAGCTTTCTGTGCTTGATCGATTCCGTGTCGTGCAGACGGCCACCCCTGACGCGGTCGTTGTAATCCAAAATGTTCCGGACGCCCGCCGCGGCCAGCCGGTCATACCGCTTCTCCATCTCTGCTTCCACGCTCTTGAGAACCAGCACGGCATTATTCGGAGTCGTGACGATCTCCTCGTCGATGTCCGGCGATACCGCCAGGTAGTGGTTCCGCAACTTCCCGTACAGCGAGAGTTCGATCTTCTTCGGGTCGATGATGATGAACTTGACGTCGCTCGGGTGCAGGCGGTAGATGAGGCTCGCCAAAATCGTGTTGATCCCCACGCTCTTTCCGGACCCCGTCGCCCCTGCGATCAGGAGGTGCGGCATTCTCCCCAAGTCATCAACGTACACTTCGCCCGAGATCGTCTTTCCGATCGCCAGCGGAAGAACCCCTTTGTAGTCGCGGAACTTTGAAGAGTTGATGACGCTGCGCAGCGTCACGAGCGCGGGGTTGTGATTGGGGATTTCGACGCCGACGGTCCCTTTGCCGGGGATCGGCGCGATGATGCGGATCCCCTTCGCCTTCAAGGCCAGCGCGATGTCGTCCTGCAGACTTTCAATCCGGCTGATCTTCACTCCCGCCGCCGGAACGATCTCGTAGAGCGTCACAACCGGCCCCGGCGTGACGGAAACACTTTCGATCTCCACTCCGAAATCGGCCAGCTTCGACCGAAGAAGCTCCGCGTTCGCTTTCAGCTCGTCCTCATCGACCTCCTCGCCGCCGCGCACCACATCCAGCAGCTCGACAGATGGGAAGACATAGTCGATCTCCTCCTCTTCAACCTCGACCTCTTTCCCACCCACTTCCTCTTGCGATCGTTGGTCGAAGTCCACCTCCTCCTCCCGAACCGGCTCATTGATGTCCAGCGGCAGCTCTGTCTCACCCGTACCGCTCGGTTCCTCCTCCACCTCCTCATGGAGAATCGGCGGTTGAACTTCCGTTCGTACTTCGCTCGGTGTCTCCCGTCGTCTGGCGGCCACCGGCGGAGGAGGCTCCTCCGGCTCCCGCCTGATCTCAACCCGTCGCGGTGCAGGCGCTTGTCGTTTCCTGGCTTCCGCTCGTTCGCGCAACTCGTCCCGCTTAGCGGCAACCCATGCGCGCACGCGCGCCATCCAGTCCCGAAGCCGCTCGTACGATTGTTGGAGGTCGAGATCGACAAGCAGAATGAGCACCACGGTGAGCAGACCGAAGAGCAGTACGAAGGTCCCTGTCAGACCGATCAGCTTGTAGAGCGTGTTGGCAGCGAAGTCCCCGACCGCGCCGCTCCACTCCATCGGCAAGATCGGGATCTCGCCGATCAGCCGGATGGAACCCATCAGAGCCGAAAACAACAGGGAGAGAGCGAGCACATAGTTCGTCGCCAGGATGAGTTTGTGAAGCTTCTTCCGCCGCAGGATAAACCACGACCACACCAAACCGAGGACCGGAACGACCATGATCGCATAGCCGAGCGTCGAGTTGATGAACCAGTTCGACATCGCCGCTCCGAGAAGCCCCAGGAGGTTGTGCGTCCGGTCGGCTTTCGCCTGCAAGTCCTCGTCCGGCGTGATCACTTTCCACAAATCCCAGAACCTGACCTCCCCGTTCGCCTGATCGGCGGGCGTATAGGAGATCAGGCTGAGCAAGAGCATGAACGAGAAGAGGATCCCCAGAAACGACGTAATCTGACGGCGTCGGTTCGGATTCTTCTTGGAAATCGTTTGTGAGTGCGCCTCAGACATGGCTCGTTGGAAAGAGTGCACTTCCCTTCGCGGTTAGATCGCGGTAATCGAGGTCGAATCTGCCGGGCGCGCCTCGTCCTTGCGGAGCCGGATGACGTTGCCGCTCAGGACGGGCAGGACCGGGACGGAGTCCACAGCCGCGCAGAGTTTGATATCCTCCGAGAACCCGATTTCAATGAGGTAGCGCCCGTGTTCGGTGTTTTTCAACATCTTCAGGATGGAACGGCCGTACGACTTCTGCAGCGCCAGCGTGGCAAGCGACGCATCGGTGAATTCGATGGTGAGCGACTTATCCTGGAGCAGCTTCTGAATGATCGTGCCGGCGCAGATGGCATCCTCGAGGCTGAAGTTGCTGAACGCGTTCGCGCGTCCGGCACAGATCAGCAGGAAATCTGAATTGATCCCCTTAATGAAATCGATCACCGCCGAGACATTCACAAACGATCCGACGGCAAGATGCCGTGCAAACCGGCTCCGATACATCGCCACCGAGCCGTTCGTCGTGCAAAAGATGATCGACTTTCCCTTGACGGTCGCCTCCGAATACTCCAACGGCGAGTTGCCAAGATTGAACCCCTGGATGATTTTTCCGTTCCGCTCGCCGCCGCGGAGCGTCACGTCACCGAACAGGCTGCCGGAGATTTTCACGGCGTTCTCGATGCTCTCGACCGGAATGATCTCGCGCGCCCCGTTGTTGAGGGCAAGCGTGACCGTCGTGCTCGATCTCAAAACGTCGATCACGACAACGTTCTTGTCACGAAGCTGTAACTCGTCCAAATCAAGCGAATTGAAGGTCACATCGATCTTCATACACCAAGTCCACGTAGTTTACTTATGGTTTCTGCAAAAAAGGGATCTTCACGATGGAGGCGGATACTTCGGTCCCCCTGATCAGCACGTTCACCGTACGCCCCGTTTCGGCGTGCGCCGCCGCCACGTACCCCATCCCGATGCCCCTCTCGAGCGACGGGGAGAACGTACCGCTCGTCACCTGTCCGACCTGAGATCCGTTGACGGAGAGCGCGTAGCCGTGGCGCGCCACGGCCTTCTCCGGGAGCGTGAAGCCGACGAGCTTTCTCTTCATCCCCTCCTGTTTCGCTTTCACGAGGGGAGACTTGCCGATGAACTCGCCCTTGTTCAATTTGGTGATCCACCCCAGTCCGGCCTCAAGGGGATGGGTCGTCTGGTCGATGTCGTTGCCGTAGAGACAATAGCCCATCTCAAGCCTCAGCGTATCGCGAGCGCCGAGCCCGATCGGAGCGATGTTGGACCCCTTCCCCGCATCGAACACTGCCTTCCACACTTTCTGGGCAGCGGCGGCGTCGGCATCGAAGTAGAGCTCGAACCCCAACTCCCCCGTGTAGCCCGTGCGCGAAATGAGCATGGGAACGCCGGCGAGCTTCCCCCTCGTGAAATGGTAGTACTCGAGAGCGGAGAGGTTCACATCGGTGAGCTTCTGCAGCACGACGAGCGACTGCGGCCCCTGAACGGCGAGCAGCGACGTGGCATCGCTGACATCCCGCAATTCGACCTCTCCCTCGAGATGCGACTTCAGCCATTCGAAATCCTTCTTCGTGTTCGAGGCATTCACAACCAGCATGTACCGGTCGCCGCAGTGATAAACGAGGAGGTCGTCGACGATTCCCCCGTCGTCGTAACACATCGCAGAATATTGAGCCCTTCCCTCCTCGAGCTTCGAAACGTCGTTGATCGTCATCAGTTGCAGGAACGCGAGGGCATCCTTCCCCGTCACCTCAAACTCACCCATGTGGGATACATCGAACACACCGACCCGCTTCCGCACGGCAAGATGTTCCTGGATGATCCCGGTGTACTGCACCGGCATCTCGAAGCCGCCGAACTCCACGAGCTTCGCGCCGAGCGATCGATGAATATCGTTGAATGCTGTTTTTTTCATGGCTGCTTCTGCTGACCTTTCTTCCAGTCCGCAAGGAACCGGTCCAATCCGATGTCTGTCAGAGGATGTTTGATGAGCTGGTCGATCACCTTGAAGGGGATCGTGCAGATGTCAGCGCCGATCATCGCGGCCTCAACGACATGCAACGGGTGACGGACGCTCGCGACGAGGACCTGGGTGTCGTAGTGGTAGTTACGATAGATCGTGACGACCTGCCGTATCAGGTCCATGCCGGAATGGCTGATGTCGTCCAGCCGGCCGATGAACGGGCTGATGAAGTAGGCGCCTGCCTTTGCAGCGAGCAGCGCCTGGTTGGCGGAAAAACAGAGCGTCACGTTCGTACGAATCCCCTCCGCCTTCAGGGCCTTGACGGCTTTGAGCCCCTCCTTGATGAGAGGGACCTTCACCACAATGTTCTTATGGATTTTCGAAAGCTCCCGGGCTTCCTTCATGATCCCGTCGAAGTCCACTGCAACCACCTCCGCGCTGATCGGGCCGTCGACGATAGCGCAGATCTCCCCCAACAGCTTCCGAAAATCTTTCCCTTCTTTCGCTACGAGGCTCGGGTTGGTCGTCACACCATCCAACACTCCGAGGCTTGCAGCTTCCTTGATCTCTGCGATATTAGCCGTGTCGATGAAGATTTTCATTGCCAGTCTTCCTTGCTTGTACGTCGCACTACGTGCTGTATTGATCTGTGATGTCCTTCTGTTGCTTAATGGAGCGGAACCGGTACTCATCCATCGGCAGCGAGGAATCCTGAACAAGCTTGATCTTGACGAAGAACTTGAACATGATCTTCGTAAGCCGGCTGATGGTCCCCTGCGTGAGATATCCACCGACGTTCGGATTGACACACAGCTCCAGGCGAAACTCGCGCGACTCGGACTTGAACCGCCGGATCCATCGCTCGATCTGGTTGATGGTGGTCCGCTTCGATTGAACCAGGCCGGTCCCGCCGCACGTCGGGCATGCCTCCGTAAAGCTGAGCTGGACGTTTTGGCGGATGCGCTGGCGCGTCATCTGCATCAGCCCGAATTCCGTCAGCGGGAGCGCGGTCACCTTCGCGCGGTCCTTCTTCAGCTCCTTCTTCATCTCGTCGTAAACCTTCTTCTTATTCCTTTCGTCTTCGAGGTCGATGAAGTCGATCACAATGATCCCGCCGATATCGCGCAGGCGAAGCTGTCGGCAGATCTCGCGGGCTGCCTCCATGTCCGTCCGCAGCGAGTTGAGCTCCTGCTCCTTCTTCGCCGCATACCGGCCGCTGTTCACGTCGATGACCGTCATGGCCTCCGTCTTCTCGATGAAGATGTACCCACCGCTCTTCAGCCAGACCTTCTTGCTCATCAGCGTCTGGATGTCCTTCTCGACGCCGTACTTGTCGAAGACGGGCTCCCTCCCTTTGTAGTGCTCGAGCCGGTCGACCATATCGGGCGAGAGCCATTGCAGGTATGCTCGAATTTCCTTGTACAGTCTCTTGTCGTCGACGACGACGTGCTCCACCTTGTCGCCGAAGAGATCACGGATGACGCTCGACGTCGTTGTCAGATCCTTGTAGACCAGTGCAGGAGGAGCCTCGGTCTTCACCGCCTTCTCGATGTTGCGCCAGACACGGAGGAGCTCCTCGAGGTCCTCACGGATCATAGCGTCCTCCTTGCCGTCAGCAACGGTTCGAATGATCGCGCCGAAACCGGCCGGGAGCATCGAGCGGACAACGCGACGCAGGCGCCGCTTCTCTTTGAAATCCGTCAGCTTCTTGGAGACGCCGATCTTTCCATCGAAGGGGAGTAGCACCAAGAATCTCCCGGGGAGCGAAATCTCGGACGTCACGCGGACCCCCTTCTTGCCGACGGGCTCCTTCGTGATCTGGACGAGGATATCCTGGCTCTTCTGGAGATTGATGACGGGCTCGCGCTTTCCTTCCGACTGCCTGCCGCCATTCGATGGTCCAACCCTTCGACCCTCCACCGCCGGCGCCGCGGTCACACCCGTGCTATTCTGAGCAGCACCAACCGCAGGTGCGGACGCGGGGGGTGAAGAGTGTCCCTCTTCTTCCTCCTCCTCTTCGAACATCGCATTGTACTCGGCAAGAGAGGATCCGATATCGGAGAAATGCAGGAAAGCGTCTTGCTGGAGGCCTACATCGATGAACGCCGCGCGGATGCCGGGCATCACCTTGGCGACTTTGCCGAGGTAGATGTCCCCGACCATGCGTTCTTTTTCGGGGGTCTCAACGAAGAGTTCGGCGAGTTTGCCGTCCTCAAGAATGGCGATACGATGCTCGTTCGCCGTCGAGTTGATAATAATTTCTTTTCTCATATGGGCATAAGGTCCACCTTAGGCTCGACTCAATGGAATCAGAACAGACCGCATCGGACGACGGTGGACGAAGCCCCATAAAGAGCGGTTGAGGACCGCAGGGAGAAACTTGTCTTTGGAATTGTCCATATCGACCAACACGCTGCGCTCGCCTGAGCGGCCGACCGCCCCGAATATTGAACGGAGCCGGAAAGGCTTGTTTGTCCCTTCTTATTTCAAAGAACAGGACGCACCAAAGTAGCGCAAGACTGGTGGCAATCAAGTAGGTTATGAAATCGGTCACAATGACCATTGCGTTTATTGTGCTTCGCCTTTGATCGCCCTGTTTGGTCGGGCTGAGGAGGCGGCAAAGCAAGCCTCACGTTCTAATGCAATCACTTCCCCTTGCTGCAACAAATACAAAGAGGTCAAGCGACCCTGTGTCACACAAAACTCTTTGCCGACCGTTGCTTCCTTCCGGACCTGGCGGGTTTGAGCAACGTTTTGTTGCACAGGACTTGACCTCTGACACTGTAGGCAAAAACAACTACACTCTCCGCAGATACTCAGAAAACCAGTTAATTGGTAACGGAATGATCTCCTCCCCCCCTGCCGAAACTCCTCATCAATTCACCGATTACTCATTGCCAATCACGACCTTGTGGAGCTGAGGAGGATCTCCGCCAAAGGCGGATCAGCCTCCGGCTGAGAACCGATGCCTATCGTGGAGCTGATCGGGATCGAACCGACGACCTCTTCGTTGCGAACGAAGCGCTCTCCCAGCTGAGCTACAGCCCCAGTTACTCCGTTTAAGGTAGAGATAAAGTCTCAAAAAAACAACGAGGAGACGATAAATGATCGCCGGAGGCACCCCGTCCCTCGGGCACGGCATCTTTTGAGAGCTCACGCGAAAATGGACGCCCGGAAGATCGGGTACCGCCCTACTTCTCTCGGCTGTCACGGTCCCCCGCCAAGAGATGTGGGGTACGCACACCGTGACCGCTTCTGCAAATTCATGGTGAGGGTCACGAACTGCTACATGACCGCCTCAGTAAATTCAGGGTGAGGAGACCACGGAAGATCAACACAAATTGACTCTGCTACGAGTTTTCATTAAGATGAACCAGTTTTGAAGGAGGCCAAGTTGAAGAAGACACGAGCCGAAGCGAGATTCGTCGAGTTTCTAGACATTGTCCGCAGGCTCCGGAAGGAGTGCCCCTGGGACCGCGAGCAGACCCACCAGTCGATCCGCCACAGCCT
>CAYZRX010000098.1:0-1339 GCA_964480945.1 uncultured Ignavibacteriaceae bacterium
TTGTCTCTGTCTTGTCCGCACTCAATGTCGGCAGAGGTCAAGATCAGGCGTCGGTTCTGATTGCGTACTACAGCGCGGGAGGTCACACGCGTGCGATGGCAGAAGCTGTTGCGCGGGGTGCGAGATCCGTCAAGAACGTCACCGTCAAGCTTGTGACCGTGGGGGAAGCGAAGAACGCGGATGTGCTCACTGCCGATGCCATCATCCTCGGGAGTCCGGTGTACAATGCGAACGTGGCGCCGCCCGTGCAGGAGTTCATCAACCAGTGGCCATTCGACGGAGCCCGGCTCGTCGACAAGATCGGGGCGGCCTTCGTGTCGGCCGGCGGCATATCGGCGGGCGAAGAGCTAACCCAGATGAGCATGCTCCATTCAATGATGATCTTCGGGATGATCGTTGTCGGCGGGCCGGAATGGACCTCACCCTTCGGAGCGTCCGCCGTAACAATGGAGGAACCTTTCAAGCCTTCAACAGGTGGAAGGGAGATCGACGATCATTTCCTGAAGAAAGCAGAAGGTCTGGGAAAACGTGTTGCAGAATTGGCGGTCAAGTGGAAACGAGTTCGTTAGCAACATCCCGGGAAATCGAACGATGATCAAGAGTGCTCTCCTGTTGTCGCTGGCGGTGCTTTTGACGGCGAGGGTAGCCGGTGCTCAAGAGGAGACGAACAAACTACCCCAAATTTCAGCCATGAAGACGATCAGACTGCCTGCTCCAAACACCAAGGGAGCAACTTCTCTGGAAGAAACCTTGTTGAAGAGACGGTCGGTGAGGGCTTATTCCCAAGAGCCGCTGACGATAGAGGAAGTTTCACAACTCCTCTGGGCGGCACAGGGAATCACAGAGGGGACCCAGGGGCTACGGACCGCGCCCTCGGCGGGAGCGCTCTGCCCGCTCGAGATATACGTTGTAGCTGGGAGCATTTCGGGCTTGGCGAAGGGTATCTACAAGTATCGACCGCAGGAGCACGGGCTCGTAAAGGTCGCAGATAGCGATGCGCGGAGGGAGCTGAGCCGTGCGGCGCTCGAACAGGAATCGGTTCGTGATGCGCCGGCGGTGCTCGTCTTCTCGGCGGTGATCGAACGGACCGCAATCAAGTATCGGACCCGGGCCGCGCGATACGTCTATATGGAAGCGGGGCATGCTGCGCAAAATGTCTTCCTGCAGGCGGCCGCATTGAACCTCGGCACGGTCACCGTCGGCGCATTCTATGATGAAGATGTGAAGAAAGTGATTGGAATGGATGCCCGGGAAAGTGCGTTATACATCATGCCCGTTGGGAGACCGAAGAAGTAGCATCGACCCGAACCTCTACAAATTGAAAAACCCAAACGATAGA
>CAYZRX010000098.1:1439-9828 GCA_964480945.1 uncultured Ignavibacteriaceae bacterium
TTCATGTTCTACAACACCTACTCGCTCGTCTACGGAGCGAGCGTGCGACCGACGTGGCTTTCGGGGGATCGGTTCTGGTACCGAAACCATTTCGCGGGTGGTGACGAGTTCGTCCTTGTCGACCCGTCTCGGGGGACGCGCGGGCGAGCCTTCGACCATGTGCGGGTTGCTGCGGCGCTGTCCCGAGCGACGGCCACCACGTACGAGCCGTTTCACCTCCCTTTCATGACCTTCGAGTTCTCCAGCGACGGTCAATCGATCTCCTTCGACGTTGAGAACCGCCACTTCACCTGCGATGTCCATGGTGACTCGTGCGTTATCAGCAGAAAACCGAGAGACCTTACGCCCGAGGCCTCCGTGGTCTCGCCGGACGGCATGCGTGCCGCGTTCATCCGTAACGATAACCTTTGGGTCCGCGATCTGACCACCGGCGAGGACACACCGCTCACCTCGGACGGCGTGAAGGACTTCGGGTACGCGACCAACAACGCAGGCTGGACGAAGAGCGACCGCCCCGTGCTTCTCTGGTCGCCTGACTCACGGAAGATCGCGACCTTCCAACACGACGCGCGTGGCGCCGGCGAGATGTATCTTGTCCAGACCAAAGTAGGCCACCCGGTCCTGCAGGAGTGGAAGTACCCCCTGCCGGGCGACGACAAGATCTTCATGATCCAACGCGTCATCATTGATCTCAACGGCCCGCGGCTCATTCGCCTCGACATGCCGCCGGACCCCCACCGGTCGAGCATCGCCGACCACGTGTACTTCAATGGAGCCTTGGCAGATGCCGAATGGAGCCCCGATGCATCGGAGCTGTACTTCCTCTCCACATCGCGCGATCATAAGCATGAGACGCTGCGCGTGGCAGACGCGAGCACCGGGAAGGTCCGTGACATCCTCGAGGAGCGGAGTAACACGTTTCTTGAGTCGGGCTTCAACAAGATCAACTGGCATGCCCTGGCGGCGACACATGAGATCCTGTGGTTTTCAGAGCGTGACAACTGGGGACACCTGTACCTTTATGACTCGCAGACGGGAAAGCTGAAGAACCAGATCACGCGCGGCAACTGGCCGGTGCTTCAGCTCCTGCGCGTCGACGAGAAGGCACGCACGATTTACTTCACAGGAGCGGGGCGCGAGCCGGGCGATCCTTATTACCGGTATTTCTACAGCATCAAGTTTGACGGGTCGGGCCTGAAGCTGCTCACGCCCGAGAATGCTGACCATGGGATTACGCTCTCGCCGTCAGGCGCCTACTTCCTCGATAGCTACTCGACGCCGCAGACACCGCCTGTCACCGTGGTTCGGGACATGACCGGCAAGATGATCGTTGAGGTCGAGAAAGCCGACATCTCCAAGCTCACCGCTGCCGGCTGGCAGCCGCCGATGTCAATCAGTGCAAAAGCACGCGACGGCAAGACCGACCTGTACGGGCTATTGTTCCGACCGACGACCTTCGACCCGATGAAGAAATATCCCGTCGTTAACCATATCTACCCCGGCCCGCAGACGGGCAGTGTCGGAAGCCGGAGTTTTTCGGCCGCGCGGGGCGACTGCCAGGCGCTCGCCGAGCTGGGCTTCGTCGTCGTCGAGATTGACGCGATGGGTACGCCCATGCGCTCGAAGTCGTTCCATGAAGCATACTACGGCGACATGGGCGACAACGGGCTGCCGGATCAAGTCACGGGCATGAAACAGCTCGCGGAGAAGTACCCCTGGATCCACATCGACCGAGCAGGGATCTACGGGCACTCCGGCGGCGGCTTCGCGACCGCCGACGCAATGTTCCGCTATCCGGATTTCTTCAAGGTTGGCATCTCCGAAGCGGGCAATCACGACAACCGCGAGTACGAGGACGATTGGGGCGAAAAGTGGCAGGGGCTCTTGCAGGTCGCGTCCGGGGACACGGGCAACTACGACAACCAGGCAAACCAGCTCGTGGCCAAGAACCTCAAGGGTAAGCTGCTGCTCGCGCACGGGACGACGGACAGCAACGTGCCGCCGTACAATACGCTTCTCGTGGTGAACGAGCTGATCAAGGCCAACAAGGACTTCGACCTGATCATGCTGCCGAACCGCAACCACGGTTTTGGCAATGAGCCGTACATGGTGCGTCGGCGATGGGACTACTTCGTCAAGAACCTGTTGGGTGCCGAGCCGCCGCTGGAGTACCAGATGCACGGCGGGCAATCGATGCGCCGACGATGAAAGGCGCGGACGAGCTCGCTCGTGGCAGAAGGCAACGCACTCTTCCCGCGAAGCTTTGATGGTAGGTAAGAAAGAAAGGCCTGAAAGGAGGATTCTATGAAATCAAAAGCGAAGAGGTCACCCGGAAAACGACTTAACCTGACGTGGTATGGACATTCCGCTTTCCTGATGCAGGCTCCCGGTGGCAAAACCGTCCTGATCGATCCATGGCTTGACAACCCGAAAGCTCCCGCCGGAGCAAAGGAGAGCGTCAGCGCCGATCTGATTCTCATAACTCATGGCCACTCCGATCATGTCGGTAATGCTATCGAGGTTGCGAAAAGGACCGGAGCAAAGGTCTTATCGATTTATGAAATCGCCCTCTATCTGCAAAGTAAGGGCGTGACGAACGCGGAGGGGATGAACAAGGGAGGAACGATCGCCGTCGACGGCATGAACGTCACGCTTGTCGACGCGCTTCATAGCTCAGGCATCGATGTCAGCGGCGCTGTGGTTCCCGGAGGCGAGGCGGCAGGATTCATCATCGAGTTCGAGAACGGCTTCACCGCATATCACGCGGGGGACACAGCCGTTTTTGGGGATATGAAACTCCTTGCGAGCCTGTACAAGCCTCAGCTGGCCCTGCTTCCCATCGGCGGGCTCTACACGATGGGTCCCCGCGAAGCTGCCTATGCGTGCGGGTTGATGAAACCTCGACGCATCATCGGCATGCACTACGGGACATTCCCCGCTCTGGCCGGAACCCCCGCCGAGCTGAAAAAGTATCTCCCTGCAGCGCTGAAGAAAAACGTGACGGAGCTTCAGCCCGGTCAGCAAGTGATGATTGACTAGCGGCAATTCTTTGCGTCTCCCGATTTAGGATCGGCGATTCTCTTTCAACAATTCGAAGGAAGGGAGCAGGTGTGATCTTGCTCCCTTCTTCTGTTTCAGAGCGAAAGAAAGCTTGCATTTCGGAAAATCAAAAGCTACCATACTTGCGCGACGGGTGAACAATTGATCGAACAGGAGGGTAGCTCATGCCCGAGGAGCCAAACAGCGTCTTGGGAGTGAAGGGTGTGAAGAGGTACTATTCGATCGGCGATACGATCGCCCGGGCGGGGGATCCGGCCGATGGTTGGTATATCCTCCTTACCGGAAAGGTCGGTATCTTCAAGAGAGATCTCACGATTACAGAGATCGGGAGTCGCGGCACGGTGTTTGGAGAGCTGGGTTGCATCCTCAATATCCCTCGAACAGCGACCCTCCAAGCCCTTGAGCCGACGTCCGTGCTGTTCGTCCAAATGGGTGTGGACGAGGTGGTGGAGAAGCATCCGCAGTTTGCCAAGCGCATTCTACTCAGTCTGGCCGAAAGACTTGCTAGTACGACGGAGGCATGGTGGGCGTCGGTCGAGCAATCCGGCCGTGAAACCAAGCTTCATTAGTTACTTTACGAATCCACAGTTCGTACCGTCGCGCGCGGGCAGTTCCCTATGGTGCACGAATCCCTGGCGATTCTCGAGCTTGAGATCCAGGATCTCTCGAGGGGGGCGGGTGCCGGATCCACATTCCCTCCGAATTGTTTCGTGGCTATGAAGGGGGAGTTCCTGGAGTATGAGTCCCGGACGTCCCTCAAAGTCGCCTTCCCCGTTCTTGACGAAACCCTGAATCCCTTGCACAAGATGCAGGGAGGGTTCATTACCGCTGCCTTCGACAACACCTTTGGACCCCTGAGCTATCTCGCCGCGCGATGTCCCTGCATCACTGTCGATCTCCATACGCAGTTCATCCGGCCGGTTTCCGCCGGCGACAGGCTCACCGTGACCGCGAAGGTCGTCTCACGCAGTGCAGGCATGGTATACCTGTCCGCAACGGCACTCGATTCGAACGGGAAACTCGTCGCGGTGTGTGCCGCAAACATGGTTCCAACAAAGCCATAGGATGAAGAACCAAAGACGCGAAGCTTCCTCTGTGCTGGTGGAAAGGATTAGTCGATGAAGATGTTCATGTTCCCCTTTGTTCTTCTGCCGGTGGCCGGTTGCAGCTTCCTCGGCATCACCAAGTATCCCCCTTTGGAGGTCGTCCCGCAGGTTGATCTCAATCGCTATACAGGTACCTGGTACGAGATCGCATCGTTCCCGGCTTGGTTCCAGAAGGGCTGTTTCTGCACGAAGGCGGAATACAGCCTGATGCCAGACGGCCTGATCAAGGTCGTCAACATGTGCCGCAAGAACGGGCCCAACGGTGAAGTCGACCGCGTCGAAGGCAAGGCGTTCATCGTCCCCGGAAGCAACAACGCCAAGTTGCGGGTCCAGTTCTTCTGGCCGTTTCGCGGAGACTACTGGATTCTCGATCTTGACGAAAACTACTCGTACGCGGTTATCGGCGTGCCGAGCAGAGAATATTGCTGGATCCTCTCCAGGACTCCGGAGATGAGCGCGGATCTCTATCTCACGCTGGTCCAGCGCCTGAAGGAAAAAGGATTCGACGTCTCCCGCTTTCATCGCACCTTGCAGACCTGCTCTGACTGAGACTTTTCACGCTTCGGCCGCTTATGATCGAACTCGATGACAAGAAGGCAGCGCTCATCGTCTCGAGCGCTGCTTCCTTCATGACCCCCTTCATGAGCTCCTCGGTCAACGTCGCACTTCCCTCCATCGGCCGCGAGTTTTCCATGGACGCCATCGCTCTGAGCTGGGTGGCGACATCCTATCTCCTGACCGCGGCCATCTTCCTGATCCCGTTCGGCAGGGTGGCCGATATCTACGGGAGGAAAAGGATCTTCCTCTACGGCATCGTAACGTACGCGCTGACGTCCCTTCTCTGCGCGGCGGCGACGACAGGTTCGCTCCTGATCATCTACCGGGCTTTGCTGGGTGTTGGAGGTGCCATGGTTTTCGGTACCGCGGTTGCGCTCCTGACGTCGGTGTATCCGGCGTCGGAGCGCGGACGAGTGCTCGGCATCAATGTCGCCGCGGTCTATCTGGGACTTTCCCTCGGACCGTTCGTAGGCGGGTTCCTCGTTCAACAGGTGAGCTGGCGGGCCGTATTCTTGATCAACGCTTTTCTCGGAGCTCTCATCATCCCCCTTATACTTTCCCGGGTCAAGAGCGAATGGGCTGAAGCGCGCGGAGAGGGTTTCGATCTTTGGGGTTCGCTCCTCTACAGCATCTCCTTGACAGCGCTGATGTACGGATTTTCCAGCCTGCCGGGCTTCAGCGGCGTGGTGTGGATCGCTGCGGGGGTGCTCGCACTCGGTGCGTTCGTCCTGCTCGAGTCGAAGGTGAGACATCCCGTTCTCGATATCGCTCTGTTCAGGAAGAACACGGTGTTCGCGTTCTCCAACACGGCCGCGCTCATCAACTACAGCGCGACGGCAGCCGTGACATTTCTCCTGAGCCTTTATCTTCAATTTGTCAAAGGGTTGAGTCCTGAAGCGGCGGGAGCCGTCCTCGTTTCACAACCCGTCATGATGGCGGTGTTCTCGCCGTATGCCGGCCGGTTGTCCGACAAGATTGAGCCTCGTATCGTGGCGTCGGTCGGAATGGGGCTCATCGTCCTTGGGCTGGGGATCTTCGCCTCCTTCGGCGAAGAGACGAGCCTTTCCCTGGTCGTCGTGAATCTCGCGCTCCTGGGCTTCGGATTTGCCCTCTTCTCCTCCCCCAACACGAATGCGGTGATGAGCTCGGTGGAGAAGAAATCGTACGGCATCGCCTCGGCCACCCTCAGCACCATGCGGTTGACAGGACAGATGCTCAGCATGGGGATCGTCATGCTGATCTTTGCCACAATGATGGGAAGGGTTGCGATCACCGTCGAATACTATCCCGAGTTCATCAGAAGCATGCGGGCGGCTTTCATCATCTTCTCTGCGCTCTGCACCGTTGGAGTATTCGCCTCCCTTGTGCGTGGGAGACTGCGTTCCGTTTCGTAATCAAGCCGGGAACGGAGCAGTATACTTGTTCAACAATTTGCCTAGAACTCATGAGGTTGTTATGATCAAAGCCAAGGCGCTGCCCAAGCTAGTTTACTTTCTCCTCCTCTTTGTCCTGCCTTGCTCCTCGCAGTTCTCGAAGGTCTCAAGCGGAAGCAAGATCATGATATCGGCTCATCCGCTTGCCGCGAAGGCAGGGTTGGAGATCTACAGGAAAGGAGGGAATGTAGTGGATGTTGCCGTCGCGGTTGCCTACGCCCTCGGCGTCGTTGAGCCTCATGGGTCGGGTATCGGCGGCGAAGGGATGATGTTGATCTACAACGCCGGTGAAAAGAAAGCAGTGGTGATCGACTTCAAGGCGATTTCCCCGCGGGGAGCGACGTATCAGACTCTTAACTTCGCTAAGAAATCGGATTGGAGCAGGACCATTCGAGGTGCGTCCGTTCCGGGCGCGGTGGCCGGGCTTGAGCTCGCACGTGAGCGGTTCGGGAAGCTCGACCGGAAGACCGTGATTCAACCTGCGATCGATTATGCGCTGAACGGCTTCGAGGTCGACAGCACCCTCTCGCTGAACCTCGAATCGTACCGGAAGCTCCTGGAGAAAGACCCGTACGCTAAAAGTGTGTACTATTCGCGCGGTACGGTCCCCAATGCCGGTACCATCATCAAAAACCCCGAGTACGGTCGGTCGCTTCAGGCGATCCAGGCCGAAGGTCCGGACGCGTTCTACAAGGGAAGGATCGCCGATCTGATCGTCAAGGATGCGGAGAAGCGGGGTGGATTCGTAACGAGGGAAGATCTTCTGGGCTACCAACCTGTCGTGCGAGAGCCGGTGAGGGGCACCTATCGCGGATACGACGTCATTACCACACCTCCTCCGTGCGGCGGGATGCTGCTGGTCGAAGCGCTCAATATCCTGAGGCACTTCGACTTAAGCGTGTGCCGGAACGACGACGATTACTCACTCCACCTCTTCGCCGAGGTCTTCAAGCTGGTCTTCAAAGACGAGCGAACGCATAACGGCGACCCGGCCTTCTCTGCGATCCCCGTCAGCACAATCACGTCCGAGTCGTTCGCGTTTCAGCGCTTCCTGCAGATCGATCTCTCGAGGTCCCGTCACCCCCAGCAGGTCGAAGCGGGCCGGATCGACGACCGGAACACAACGCAGCTCTGTGTGATGGATATCGAGGGAAACACCGTCTCGCTCACCATCACCCTCAGCAGCCTGTTCGGAACCGGCCAGACCGTTGAAGGGGCGGGCTTCATCTTGAATAATGAGATGCAAAACTTCGAGCCCGAGGGACATCCTGCGAATAGCCTGCAGCCGCACAAACGAGTCGTCACAAGCCTTGTGCCGACGATCCTCGCGAAAGACGGCCGGCCGGTGTACGTCCTCGGCACCCCGGGCGGCGATCTGATTATCTCGACGATCGCGCAGGTGATCATCAACCTGGCGGATTTCAACATGTCCCTGCCGGAAGCTGTCGACGCACCGCGGATGTTCAGCATCGGCACGCAGCGCGAGCTGGAGATCGAGAATCGATTCCCGGAGAAGGCCTACCGGCTCCTCGAGTCCCTTGGTCACGATGTGAAGCAGGAGGGTGCCTATCGCGCCTATTTCGGTGCTGTTCAGGCAATTATGTACGATGCCCGCACAAACCGGCTGATCGGCTGCAGCGACCCGCGGCGAAGCGGCGCGGCTGTAGGTGAGTGAGACAATTCGGTTACCCTCGCAAGCGTCCGTTTCGGGCCTGCAGGGGATTGCCGCCGATGTGTCTGTTCGACAGGGAACAAATCCCATAGTCTTTCGTTTGTTATCCACTAACCTGACGACCACTTCGCAGTTTGCGCGCCCGGAGATCAATTCGGGGTGCAATTGCCCGACAAAATCCTTCATGACGATCAATTCAAGTCACCATCCCACTACTACACCGGAGGTAGCATGAACCGAAAGGCGCTGTTCAGGTATCTTGTTCTCTGCTTTTTCCTTACAGGTCTTGCCGTCATCGCGTCGGCACAGCAGAAGAAAAGGTTGACATTCGACCAAGTCTACCTGCGTGCAGAGACGCAGCTCTTCAAACCGTTGCCTGATATCACCGGCTGGGAAGATGACACCCACTATCTGGAGATGAGACGGGAAGAGGGCGAACGGGAGGGAAAACTCTTTTCCGTCGACGCAAAGACAGGCAAAGAGAAGGAGGTCGCGGCGAAGACGCCGGATCTCAATCAGTTCAAAGATCTTGTCGGCTCTGAGATCAATGTGAGATTTCC
>CAYZRX010000098.1:9928-11123 GCA_964480945.1 uncultured Ignavibacteriaceae bacterium
GTCTACAACGGTTACGCGTCGTGGGTCTATATGGAAGAGATCTTGGGTCGCGCGACGCGCTACCGGGCATTCTGGTGGTCCCCCGACAGCAAAGAGCTGGCCTTCATGCGGTTCGATGACTCGAAGGTGCCGCTCTTCCCGCTTTATAACTCGGAGGGAGTTCACGGATTCCTGGAGGAGACCCCTTATCCGGAACCAGGCGATCCGAATCCCGAGGTGCGTGTCGGCGTCGTTCCGGTGACGGGTGGAAACGTGGTTTGGTCCGATTTCAATGAGAAAAACGATCAATACTTCGGGACGCCGTTCTGGACCCCGAACGGCAAGGCGCTCTGGGTCCAGTGGATGAATCGCGGGCAGGACACGCTCATTATCTACAGCGTCAATCCGCAAACGGGAGAAAAGCGGCAAGTCTATTCCGAGTACCAACCGTCCTGGGTCGAGTGGTTCGGTGACATCGACTTTTTGAAAAACAACAACGGTTTCATCATTAGGACCGACAAAGACGGTTGGATGCATCTGTATCTTTACGCGATGGATGGCAAGCTGAAGAACCAGATTACGCAGGGCAAATGGCAGGTCACCAATCTCCTTTTCGTTAACGAAGATGACAACGAGGTCTACTTCACCGCGCGGAAGGAGGCATCGACCCGGATCGACCTCTACAAGATAAGAATGAATGGAAGGGACCTCACGCGCCTGACGTCCGGCGAGTACACGCACAACGTCCGCCTGTCGCCAAAGGGAAGCTACTTCGTCACAACGTATTCAAACACTTCCACTCCACAGAAGATGGCGGTCTGCAATAACAAGGGAAAGGTGATACGGGAGTTGGGTGACAGCAAGGGGAAGGAGTTCGACGACTACGAGCTGGCGAAAACCGAGTTGGTTCATTTCACCTCACCGGACGGATACAGCCTGCCGGTTTTGATCACGCTCCCCCTGGATCTCGATCCGAGCAAGAAGTACCCCGTCCTCATCGGCATCTACGGCGGACCCAACTCCGGTACTGTCATGGACGGCTGGAGGGGAATCGGCAACCAGTGGATGGCGCAGGAGGGCATGATCCAGGTCTCGGTCGATCATCGGGCGTCCGGTCACTTCGGTAAAGAGGGCGTCGCCCTGATGTACCGCAACCTCGGCAAGTGGGAGATGAACGACTACATCGAGTGCGTGAAGTGGCTGCGGACGAAGCCGT
>CAYZRX010000099.1:0-11095 GCA_964480945.1 uncultured Ignavibacteriaceae bacterium
TTACGGGGTGACTAAGTTGCACCGCGACACCCTTTGTCTTTCCCCCTTGTCAGGGGGAACATGAAAAACCGGGGGTATGCAGCGGCTTCGGAGTTCAACAGGGCTGGACATTTTTCCCCCTCTCAGGGGGAAAATCAAAAAGGGGGTGGGACAACCTTCGATGGGCGAGCACTTCAACAAAAGATCAACAAGGTCTGTCCGGAGGATGCTCCGAAAGATTATGCCGAAGGCCGAGCTCATTCTCTGGTCAAGGCTTAGGCGCAGGGCGATCCTCGGTGCAAGGTTCCGTCGTCAGTACAGCGTCGGTCCGTATGTGGTAGATTTTTGCTGCCCCGCTTTGAAGCTTGCCGTTGAGGTCGACGGCGAAACCCACAATGCATCGACAGAGGCGTACGATAGGGAGCGTCAGAACTACATCGAAGAGTACGGCATCAAATTCTTGAGATTCACAAACGTCGAGGTGTATGACAATCTTGATGGTGTGCTGACGAGGATTTATGAGGCGGTGAGGGAATTCGGTGAAGGGGAGGAAGCCAAGTGATTGGCTTCAGCAAGACTTTTGAAATTCTCGGGGGCAAGGAGCAGACAAATTCAGTTCGAATAGAAAGTGAGACCACCTTTGTCTTTCCCCCTTCTCAGGGGGAAAATGGAGAAGGCGAGGGGTAACCAAAGGTTGAGCAACATATCGACCCCCTTTGTCTTTCCTCCTCCTCAGGGGGAAAATGAGAAAGCTGGGGACATGGCACCAAGATCTTCCCTATCCCAACGAAAACGCGGTAACACCGTGACTGTATTGGCGACGTGCCCACAACCGAGACGAGTCTAGATCATTGACATTGCTCTCTTAGAGCATCTCTTGACTTTCTCCGGCCAGTCTGCTCCTCGAGCGAGGCCGGAGGGCGCGTCGACCTTCCCTGATTGATTTTCCCCCAAATTCTTCTAACTTCATGCGAAGCACTGCGGTCGCCACCGATTGACCCACCTACGCTCGAGAGCGGGATTGAGAGCCGGTCAATTTGCGATGACCGACCCTGGGGAGGCTTCACATGTGGGCAGAGGTTCTGCGCAAAGCTTTCAACTCCTGGAGCGGCACGATACGAGCCTGGTTTCCAACATTGCTCCCGTTGCTGTGCCTGCTCCCCATCCTTTCATTCTCCGGATGTGACCACGCCAGCCAGCCAAACCAGGGGACTTGGACGATCTCCGGCCAGACCTACTTGCTCGGTTCAGCAGACCCGCTTCCCGGGGTGAACATCGCGTGTGCCGGAATGAGCACCACGTCCGGACCGGACGGGTCGTATGAATTCCGGGGCGTCCCAGAGGGCACACAGACGATCACCGCCCAAAAAGAGAACTGTGACGACTATTCGTATTCCATCGAGATCAATGCCGACAGAGAATTCTATATCTACTTGAACCTCAAGACCGCCAAAGTGTGGGGACATGTTGCGAATGCCATCGACGGGCCGATTCAGGGAGCGAAGGTACGGATGAGCGACTTCGTTGACTACACCTATGCAGACGGACGATACGAGCTCTCAAATGTCCCCCGGTCGACCGACACACTCTTTGTAACTCATCCGGACTACAATACGTTCAAAATCGCGGTTTCGCCAGACAGCTCGGAGAGACAAGTTGACGTCGTTCTGACGACGGATCGAATCATTGAGGGAGCCGTAACGGAAGATACTTATGTGTACGAAGCCCAGCCCACAACAAACTATAATGCCTCCTGGTACCTGTACCTCGGTACGAACAATAGCTCGACGACAAATCAACGAAGACACATCTATGTGAACTTCATTTTTCCCGAACAGCTGAGGGATGAACGTGTTTCTCTCCTCGAGGCAGATCTCCAACTAGCGGCGGCTCTTCAACCCTCCGCAGTGAGTTTCCAGACATATGCGGTTGCATCCTCGTGGGCAGCTTCCACCCTGAGGTTCTCCACGCAGCCGGCACTTGGAGCCCTCTTGGCGTCAGGGACGGTCGGCGGTGGACTTGCCGGGACGTATTATTCGGTACTCGGCATGGATGGTCTCAAACGCATGCTTCAAGACTGGCGAGCGAACCGGCCGATCTATGGGGTTACGATTCAGGGCGGCCCAATCTGGCCGGGGTATCTTGCCTTCTATTCCATTGATTCATTTTCATATCAGCCTAAGCTTATCTTCAAGGTGAGGTACTAAGCGTTTTCGTTTGAGCTTCGATGCAGCCGCCAGAGCGAACTGCGTAACAAGTTGTCATCTCACGAGGTAGATTGGCATGAATGCGGGTGTTAAAGCCAAAGAAAAGTCCCCTCTCTTGACGAGCCGCTGCGGCCCGAGGAAGGCAAAGCCCGCCCTCGTTGCAGCGCTTTCGGCTTTTCTTTTCCTTCTCTTCTCTGATCCATCCTTCGCGCAACAACAATGGTTCTGGCAAAACCCGTCACCGCAGGGGAATGGACTCAGAGGGCTTTGCGCCGCCGACGCGAATCTGCTCTATGCGGTTGGGGATTTCGGAACCTTTTTGAAGACCACCGATGGGGGATTGACCTGGGCGCTTCAGCCAACAGGAACAGCGATCAATCTGAGAGGAGCGTGGTTCACCAGCGGGAGCAACGGATTCGCGGTGGGGGACTCGGGGACAATTCTTCGGACCACGAACGGCGGCGCGAGCTGGACAAGGCCAAGCCAGACGTTCGATCCCGGGATCACGTTCCATGACGTTTGCTTCACCGGTGCCATGACAGGATTTGCGGTGGGCTCTCCTGGCGCTATCTACCGCACCACGGATGGAGGGAGCACGTGGAACGCTCAGTTCGTCACATCGGGCATCTCCATCAACGCGATCTCTTTTGCCGATCCCAGCGATGGATCATTCGTGGGATCGATGGGGACAATCTACCATACGACGGACGGTGGCTCAAATTGGAAGCACCAGGTGAGCGGCCTGGAAGGGCATAGTGCGTCCCAGCTACTCGGGGTTTCGTTCAGTGATGCCAACACCGGCGCAGCCGTCGGAGAGAATGGCGCCATCCTTCACACGACGGACGGTGGGATTTCCTGGAACATGCAGGCGAGCGGAACGACGCTCAACCTGAATGCAGTCCATTTCCTCGATGCCAGCACAGGGACAGCGGTGGGCGACGCCGGCATCATCCTCCACACGACGGACGGCGGCGCAACCTGGACGCAACAGTCCATCGGCCTCACATCGTGGTTCTCGGCCGTGCGGCTGACCGGTGCATCGACCGGCATTGCTTTGGGATCGAACGGTGTTCTCTACCGCACGACAGACGGCGGGTCGACGTGGACGCCTCGGACGTCGGGACCGAGGACCGATTTCTACGCGGTTGCGTTCGCAAATGCAACGACGGGAGTGGCTGTGGGATACGGCGGATTGATACTGCGGACGACTGATGGCGGCGGTTCGTGGTTTTCCATCTCGAGTCCGACAACGCAGAATCTCTGGGGGGTCGCGTTCGCCGATCCGATGACGGCGACAGTGGTGGGCGAACACAGCACAATTCTCCACACCACCGATGCCGGCGAAAGTTGGATCGATCAAACGGATTCCTCGTACAGAGAATCCATTTGGTCATACGCCGTCTCGTACGGCAGCTCAACGAACGGGATCGTCACGGCAAAGCACGATACGACATTGACTTTCGGGCCGCCGGCAGCGACGGATACGTGGAGCATCATTCTGCGGACGTCGGATGGGGGAGCCTCCTGGATTCGGCAACGGCTAGCCTGGAAACGGAAGTTCTTCTATGCAGTGTGCCTCGCAGATTCGAGTACGGCCACAGCGGTGGGAGATAGCGGGATGATAATTCGAACGACGGATGGCGGAAAGCAATGGGTCGCACAGAACGGGATATGGGATTCGGAGAACTACATACAGCCGATCACCCTGGTTCGGTTCTTCGGGGTGTCGTTCAGCGATCTCGACAGGGGCATTGCCGTGGGGGACTCGGGCGTGATCCTCGGGACCTCTGACGGTGGCGCAACGTGGGCCTTTCAGCCGAGCGGCACAACGAGGCGGCTGAACGATGTCCGGATGTTGGATTCCCTCAACGCCATCGCCGTCGGTGACAGCGCAACAATCCTTCGCACAAGCGATGGGGGAGCGAGCTGGAGCGCTCAGCCGTTCAGGACATTGAATCGTTTCTATGGGCTCTCCTTCACTGCTGCCGACATGACGACCATCGTCGGTGGAGGGGGGACGATTCTCGGTACGATACCGGGCGGCATTCCCGTGAGCGTCGGGGGCAACGATGAATCTTCCGTGCCCATCGGGTTTGGCTTGTCGCAGAACTATCCCAACCCGTTTAACTCGACAACAGCGATCAGCTTTCAGTTGTCGGCTGTCAGCTCTGTGAAGCTTGAGGTGTTTGATCTTCTCGGCAGGAAGGTCGCGACCCTCGCAGACGAAGTACGCCCCGCGGGAAGATACACCGTCCGCTGGGACGCCGCGAGCGTTGCGAGCGGTGTGTATTTCTACAGGCTACGGGCGGGAAGCTTGGTTCAGACAAAGAAGGCGTTGCTTCTGAGGTAATTGCTGCCGGCCCCCCTCAGGCAAAGATCACACGAAAGAGTGTCATCCGCAACATCGGCAGGGAGGTGCCGGTGACGAAGAAACTTGCCCTTTCTCTCATCCTTTCCGGTTTGTGCCCACTCGTAAGCCTCGGGCAGTACTCGCCCCGGTACGATCGCGGAGGTGTGACAACCGAGACTCCTCCCAATGAACTCATTCAGGAAATGATCGGCCGGGTCTCGAAGGATAGCATCTTCGCCCGCATCCAAAGGCTGGAGAGATACGGGACGCGCTACGAGTACTCGCTTCAGCGAGATTCTGCGGCAACCTACATCATCAATACGCTCAAGAGCTGGGGTTTCACACCGGAATCGGATCAGTTCAGCTACAGTCTGGCTGATTTCCGGTCCCTCGACATGGTCGACCAGAATATCGGTTGGATCGTCGGAGAAGACACCAGAGATGGACAAGATTTCGTGCTCCACACCGCAGACGGGGGAGGGAGCTGGGTCCTGCAGCCCACACCCCAGGGGGCAAATCTCTCGGCGATCGATTTCGTGGATGCTGATACGGGGTGGATTGTGGGTTCGGGGGGAGGGATCTTCAGGACCACCGACGGCGGCGCGTCATGGCAGACGCAGATGTCGGGGGTGTCGGCGCTGCTGCTCGATCTTGGCTTCGCCGACGCGCAGCGAGGCCTTGCCGTTGGCTATGGCGGGACGATTCTGCGCACGACCGACGGGGGGGCGACGTGGAGCCCGGTGAATTCTCTCGGCACAAGCAGTCTGAGAAAATGCATGTTCCTCGGCGCAGAACAGGTGTGGGCTGTTGGGAGCGGCGGCACAATCCTCCACTCGCTTGACGGCGGCGCAACTTGGGTGAAGCAAACCTCGGGCGTCACTGCTAACCTTGCGTCGGTCGATTTTCCGGACTCTCTAAACGGGTGGGTTATTGGATCGATGGGCACCGTGCTCAAGACGATGGATGGGGGTGAAACGTGGCTTACTGTCCCCCTCCCGCCGGAAGTCCGGCGCGATGTGGATCCGAAGGAGGTCGACCTCGTCGCGCTCACCCCGCTCTCCGTTCTGATTATCTCCATGAGTGAGATATGGAAGACCGACGACGGAGGGATCAGTTGGAAGGGAATGACGAACCTGGGGAGCCACCACATCAAGAAGCTGGGAGGGGAGTCCGTCCTGACCTACGGCGGCACCGCCGGAATCTCCAGGAGTACCGACAGCGGCGCGGGCTGGCAGGCATGGGACCAGAACATCCCCCGGTCTTTGTACGCCACCTCGCGGAATTGTGTGGCGACGATCAGCGGCTCGATCACGCCGGAGAAAGAGTATCTCATCGTTGCGCACTATGACGGGCCCCTCGGCAATACGCCCGGAGCTGATGACAATGCGAGCGGCACAGCAGCCGCCCTCGAAGCGATTCGGATCCTGAAGAACTACAAGTTCGAGTCGACCATCAGACTTGTCGCGACGTCTGGCAAGGAGACAGCTCTTCTCGGAAGCCGTCACTATGTCGCGTCGGCGAAGGCACAGCGGAGGGACATCCGGCTTGTCGTCAACCTCGATATGATAGGATATCCCGTCACAGCGGATACGGCGCGGATCATTGCCGGATCGTACAGGGGGAGCTCTCCATACCTGGATTCGGTGCTTGCCTACAATAGTCGCTATGATGTCGGTCTCAAGGTCGATCCATACATCGATTCGGCCGGCGAGGGAGATACCTATTCGTTTGCCTTTGGCGGCTATGAAACACTTCATCTTTCGGAGGGGACTCCGCAAGAAATTCTACAGGGAAATCCCTATGTCTTCAAACCGACCGACACGTCGGATAAGCTCGATCAGGCGATGGTGGAGCGTACGACCCAGCTCGTCCTGAGCATCGCAGCGGAGCTGGCAGCGCCGGTCCGCACGCCTCAGACGCCGTGGACGTGGTGGGTTCCATTTCAGCGGTGGCACGACCTCCGATCGCTCTCGGTGGTCGACGCAAACACGACGTTCGTTGCTGGGGATTTCGGCACAATCCTCAAGACGACGGATGGGGGCCACACGTGGGCGCAACTGGAGACCAGGAGCGCCGCAGCGCTTCGGGGAGTGTGGTTTACGGATGCGAACCGGGGGTTCGCCGTCGGTGATGCGGGAGCGATCCTGCGAACTACCGATGGTGGAAGGACGTGGGCTGGCGAAGTAGTCGATCCCGCGGTGACGTTGAACGCCGTGTGGTTTTCGGATCGTACTACGGGAACCGTGGTGGGCTCTCCCGGAGCCGTCTACCGGACGACCGACGGAGGGGTGACATGGGATCAGAAATTTGTAACGCCGGGGATCGCTCTCAATGCCGTCTCCTTTACCGACCGGAGCACCGGCGTCTTCGTCGGCGGTGCGGGGTCCATCTATCGGACTACGGACGGCGGTGCGAAGTGGACCCGCCAGCTGAGCGGCATGGAAGGAACTGGAGCGCCGGCGCTCCTCGGAGTTTGCTACGTTGACGCAGAGACCTGGATCGCCATCGGTGAGTATGGCACGATGCTTCGCAGCACCGACGGTGGCAGCAGCTGGGCTTCCCAAGAGAGCGGCACGAGGTCCCACTTACGCACGGTCGCGTTTAGCGACGCCAACAACGGAATCGCGGCGGGAGACGCCGGCTTGATTCTTGGCACAACCGACGGCGGCAAAACGTGGGTGCAGCGATCATACGGTCTCACCTCGTGGTTCTCCGCCCTGCGCTTTATCAATGCGAGCACCGCGTATCTTGTCGGCTCCGATGGAATGCTTGTCCGGACAACGGACGGCGGAGTAAGCTGGTCCGGTCAGATTGGAGGACCGAGGGTGCCGCTGTACGGAGTCCGGTTCACGGGCCCGACGACCGGAATTGCAGTCGGGTATCAGGGAGCGATCCTTCGCACGATCGACGGCGGCACAACGTGGGAAGCGCAGGCGAGTGGAACAACCAACCATCTGCGGGGCGTTGATTTCCCCGAGCCAAGCACGGGGATCGCCGTCGGTGAATTCGGCACCATTCTCCGGACGACCGACGGGGGAGTGAGCTGGAGCGATCTCTCCATCCCCCCAACCCAGACGACAAACCTCTCGTTTTTGGGCGTTGCCTTCGGAGATCCAAGTTCAGGACTCGTCGTCGGGAGGCTTGACAGCGCCCTCGGTCCGCAAACCATGCTGACAAGAAGCGCGATCCTCCGTACAACAGATGGGGGGCAGAACTGGGTCCGTGTGTCCGTCTCGTGGGATCGAGAGCTCTCCGCGGTTTCGTTTGGCGGCTTGAGCACCGCCACAGCGGTGGGCGCGGGCGGCCTGATTATCCGCACGACGGACAGGGGGATCCATTGGGATGCACAAGAGGGGATTTCAGATCCCGAGACCGGGAAGGAGCCGATTACAGCGCTGCGGCTGAACGGGGTGACGTTCGCGGGTCCCTTCTCAGGTATTGTCGTTGGGGATTATGGAACAATCCTTCGTACGTTGGACGGGGGCGCAACATGGGAGATCGATTCGTCCGGCACAACATCGAATCTGTACGGAGCATGGTCAGTCAACGGCGCTGATGCGGTCGTTGTGGGAAACGTTGCGACCATTCTCACGACGAGCGACGGAGGGGCGACGTGGCATCGTACGGCGGCCACGACGACGAACAACCTCTATGCGGTGCATTTCCTCGACGTCGACAGGGGAACGATCGTCGGAGACAAGGGCATCGTGCTTCGGACAGCTCTGGCGAGCACGCCTACGAGCGTGCCCGGGAACGAGCGAGTCCTGATGCCCGAGGATTTTTCTCTTTCTCAAAACTATCCGAATCCGTTTAACGGGATGACAAATTTTGAATATCGGATTGCCAATCGCGGATTTGTGAGCCTGAAGGTGTTTGACATTCTCGGCCGAGAAATCGCGACGCTAGTGGATGGCGAGAAGCTGCCCGGAGTGTATCGAGTACAGTGGAACGCCGCGAATTTCGCCAGCGGTGTCTATTTTTGCAGGATGCAGTCGGGTAACTTCATCCAGACCAGAAAAGTCCTCCTGCTGAGATAATCGTTAGCATGAAAACCTGAGAACGCGTATATTGGGCGCCACGGGAGGTTCTCATCGATGACGACGAAAGTACTCGTCGCTGCTTCTGTCCTTCTTCTCATTTGTGTCGGCTGCGATCAGCCGTTCGACCCGAGGGGTCCGCTGGACCATGAGATGGTTATCTTTTCCATTCTCTCCACGGATCGCAACGTGCAGTACGTTCGTGTCGACGGGAGCTACATGCCCTCCGGTTTCGACCCATCAACCGATACCTCCGACAACACAGTGAAGGACGCCTTCGTCACGATCAACGGTCCCGGCAAGAGCTACCAGATGCGGGATACGCTGCTGTCGAGGACCGATACCAGCAGGTACAAGTTCCCTCTTCACCTGTACACCCTGAACCCCTTCACCCCGCAGCATGGGACGACGTACAAAGTCGTGGTCCAGTCCCTTTCGCTGGGGACGGCCTCCGCCACCGTGGCCGTGCCGAGCGAAGCGCACCTCTCTATTCCGCTGTACTCATCGTACGTCGTTTTGTCGAATCCGCTCCTGCGGACTCCGGGTGAACAGGCGGTTTTCTCGCTCCAATTTTCCAGCACTGCCAAAGCCTACATCCCTCACCTGTACATTTATTATGACGTGCTCAAGGGGTCGCAATGGGTGGAGGAGCGGGTCGAGGTGCCGACCGGGACGGCCGATGAGATCCCCTACAGCCTCAACTACTTGATCTATCCGAAGCTGACGCTCTGCCCGCAGTCCGCACAAACAACCGTGACCTATAAGAACGGCTTCATGCGGAACCTCATCCTGAAGCTGACCGCCGACACGTACGAGAGCAACAAGATAATCTATAAGTGGATCGTGCTGGCGGTCCTCCAGGTGGATCAGAATCTCTTCAACTACTACAATACCGTCCACGAGTATCAGGATCCGCGGTCGATCCGGCTCGATCAACCGCTCTATACGAAGCTCAACGGCGGCATCGGATTCATCGGTGCATACACGCTCGATTCGCTGGTGTATGTCCTGCCGGCGGATTTTTCGGGGAACCGATGATGCCGCGCCGCCTCCTCCATCGCGCTCTTCTCCTCTCGATCCTCGGCCTCGTCTGTCTTGAGGGCCTCGAGGCTCAGACGGCCGACATCTACGGTGTGGTGACGGACAGTCTCACGAGGCAGCGGATACCGTTTGCGAACGTCACGGTGCTGGCGACGACAAGGGGCGCGGCCTCCAACAATCTCGGGTTCTATCTGATCCCGAAATTGCCACCGGGAACGTACGAGGTGGCAGCGAGCGTCATCGGCTATGCGCGGGTCGTGCATCGCGTCTCTCTGCGCGCGGGACAATCGCTTGAGCTCAATTTCCAGCTCCCTCCCGCGGCGGTCGAATACCAGGAGGTCATCGTCAGCGCCCCGGCGAGACGGCTGGAGACGCAGATCAGCACGAGCGTTCACGTGCTGGAAAGGCAGGAGCTGAAGCAGATTCCGATGGCGGCGCAGCAGGACTTGCTGCAGGCGCTGAAAATCCTCCCCGGCTTCGTCTCCACCAGCGATGTGAGCTCAAGGTTCTACGTCCGGGGCGGTGCGGGAGACCAGAACCTCTTCCTCTATGACGGCATCAGGGTCTACTATCCCTTCCACGCCCTCGGGATCTTCAGCGTGTTCAACCCGAACGTCGTCGATAACGTCGAGGTCTGGACCGGCGCGTTCCCTCCGGAGTACGGAGGAAGGCTCTCCTCCGTGGTCAGCGTGACGAGCCGTGACGGCCGGGCCGACCGTCTCTCCGGCAGCGCGAACGCGAACTTCCTCTCATCCGAGGTCGAGCTGGAGGGGCCGGTCTTCGGGAACACCACCTGGCTGGTCGATGCCCGGAAGTCCCTCTCCTCGCGGACCTTCAGCAACATCGTGGGGCAGAACGTTCCCCTTGCGTTTTATGATGCGACCGTCAAAGTGTCGGCCCAACCGAGCGGCGTTCAGAAATTCGACGCAACGTTCCTCACCAGCGGGGACAACCTCCTCGCCGCGTCCCCCGAGGAGCCGAACTATCGCTGGCGGAACAATGGATTTGCCATCGCCGCATCGGGCCTCCCTACCGAGCGGGTGTTCACGCAATGGCTGATCTACGGAAGCCTCTACAGTGCCGAGCGGGATGCAAAGAAAGCCGAGACGGTCACGCCGGCTTCGACCTCCGTGAAGCACTACGGGCTGCGCGCCGCGGCCACTCTGTACACGAACCCGCAGGACCTGTATTTCATCGGCTTCGAGTTCGGCCTGCTCTCGCCCGACTACATCTTCGTGAACAGGCTAGGCAACCGTCAGGAGCTCGAAAGCTCGATCCTGGAAGCTTCGGCATGGGCCCGGTACCAGGCGAACTTCGGCAGGCTGCTGCTCGACGGGGGGCTTCACCTCGAGTTGGGGTCCCTTTTTGAAGGGGGGGATCTCGGACGCGACCTGCAGCCGCGCCTCAACGCGAGTTACCTGGTGTTGGGAAACTGGAGGGCGAAGGTTTCGTTGGGACGTTTCACGCAGCGCATTCTGACG
>CAYZRX010000100.1:0-10369 GCA_964480945.1 uncultured Ignavibacteriaceae bacterium
TCGCTGATTGCGGCATCGAGCAGGCGCAGCTGCTCCTGTCGGGACGCGAGCCTACCCGGTTCTGGGGGGGTCTTCGACGCCGTCGCCACCACAGAGGGCATGACACGCTCGAACGCACTGATGGCGGATTCGTAAGCCCCATCGACTTTCAGTTCGGCGGGCTGAGCGCGCTCGACGAGCTGTTTGACCACAGTTACCCCTCCGACGGTCGCAAGATAGAGGAGCACCATCGCAGCCATCCCGTATGCGAAGCTCCGCCTGTCGGCAATGAACAAAAGGGAAGCGCGGCGGGGCGAGATTCCCCGTTCGATCCCTCGCCACATCCTTTTCTTGCTTCCGGCCGTTGGCAGATCGTTCGGCGTGTAGAATTGTCGTGGTTCGATCATCGTTTGATCCCTTCGTTTCTCCATCGGTCTTTCAGATATCGCTTCGTGCGCGACAGAATCGTCCGGGACGTGCTTTCGCCGACGCCGAGCATTTCGGCGATCTCGGCGTGAGAGTATCCTTCTACTTCGTACAGCACGAAGACGGCCCGTTTCGTTTCGTCCAAGTCCCGCATCCACACTCTCATGGTCTCATCCCACTCAAACTCCTCGGGTCCGATGCTCGAGGAGGAGACGTCCTCTTCCGCGATCGGGCCGAACGGTGCGCGCTGTGCTCGCCGCCGATCCATCCTCATCTCGTTGATTCCGAGCGTGAAGAGCCACGTTGAGAACCGGGCTCGTCCATCGAATGATCCCAGGTGCTCGAACGCCTTCACGAAAGTTCGTTGAACCCACTCCTCAACCTCAGCGGTCTCAGATGTGAACTGCCTGAGAAAGCGAAAGAGGGGCGCCACGTGAAGATCGTACAGCGCTCGGAATGCCTTCTGATCGCCCTCTCTTGCTTTCGAGATCCAGAGCGTTTCCTCTTGCATCGGTTCCTGCTTCATCTGTTGGATGATCGGCGCCGCCGGAACGCTACACTCATGCCAAAAATTTTTGCGACTTCAAAGCGCTCGTGTGAAGAGAAAAACAAGTGACTCGAGTCACAGTCGGCGCGCGGGGAGGTTGCTATATTAACTCGGATTTCATGAAGCACCTTTTGAGTCCTGAGAGCACAGGGGAGGCTCTTTGGTTCTTGAGGTGCTTCAGTCGTCTCAGACGGAACCCCGGTAAGGGACCGGACGGGTTCCAATAAAAAAAGCGCACGATGAGTGCGCTTCGTTGTACTTGTTCGGCCGGTGCCGTGCTCTAGTAGAGCGATCCGAAATTGATCGTGATGAAGAACCCCCCGAACCTCTTGATGGGAATATGCTCGAGGCTTTCGATCCCGCTCTGGTACGGGATGAAGTAGTATCGAACGCTGACCCCCGAGAGCGTCCCCTTGTCGAGTCCGAAGTAGGCGCCCGCACCGATGTATCCCCCCAACGTGTACTTCGCCTGTCCGTACTTCAAACTCTTGAAGAAATCAATCTGATCTGTGTAGGTAAAGGTGCCTCCACCCTGGAGCGGGACCGTGTAGTAGTTCGCGTACGGGGAGACAAAGATCATGCTCGGCCCGAGGCCGAAACTCACGTACGGGCGGAAATTATCGACGATCTCGTCTTTGAATAGCCGGTACTGGACCCCGAAAATGAGGGGGATGAGCAAGAGGCGGTTCTTCTTGTTCGGAACGATGCTCTGGCCGGTGTACGGGTCAAAATACTCGACCTCCGACTCGTCTTTTACATCCGAGATGGCAAGCTGGGCGAATCCTGAAAGGACGTCGGAAAACTCGTGCCGGAAGAACCCTCCGGCGCCGAAGCCGTTGTTCGACAGCAGCAGGTCGATTCCCCAGGCATTGTGGAGGGGTTGGTAGTTCGTCTTCTGAATGATATCCGGGCTGGAGGGGGTGAAGACGTAGGAGGAGTCCCGGCGGGGAAACTCTTGCGCTCGGGCCGTCCCAAGGGCGAACGATACCAGCCCCATCATGAGCAGAGAAGCACTGATTCGTTTCATGATTCCTCCTCCCGGCTTCGATCTTCTCCCACAACTTTCCTCGCCGAAATATAGTTCCTCGCGACCAAACAAGCAATCCGATCAGCTCACGGCGAAGATTGCGAATTTCAAGTACTTCGTCTCAGGCATCGTGGAGAGCGTCGGGTGATCAGGGCTGGCGCCCCGGAACTCGAGGAGCTGCAGCGAGCGGTGAGCAGCCCGGGCACCGGCTTCCACCGTCTCAAGGAATGAATCCTCCGTCACGTGATGGGAGCATGAGGCAGTGACGAGGATCCCCCCCGGGTTGATCAGTCTCAGAGCCCCCGTGTTGATCTCTTTGTATCCCTTGAGGGCCGTCGCTACCGATTTTCGATTGCGGCTGAAGGAGGGAGGGTCAAGGATCGCAATGTCGAAACGGCTGCCCGCCTCCTGCAGTTTCGACAGTCTGTCGAAGACATCACCCACCTCGAAACGCACGTTCGACACCTCATTGATCGTAGAGTTCACCTTTGCGTTGGCGATCGCGGTCTCCGAGATATCGATCCCTGAGACGCTCGTGGCCTTTGCGGTGGCGGCATAGAGAGAGAATCCGCCCTCGTTGCAGAAACAATCGAGAACCGTCGCATGGCGTGCGTACCGCTGAACAGCCTTCCTGTTCTCCCTCTGGTCAAGGAAGAACCCGGTCTTTTGGCTGTTCATCAGATCCACTTTGAATTTCAACCCGTTCTCCGAGATGATCGTCTGGCCAACCGTCCCGCGCAGCACCCCTTTCTGGAGCGGCAGCTGCTCGAGGGAGCGCAGCGTCGATTCATTCCGCTCGACGATGGCTTTCGGGTGGAAGATGGATTCGAGCACATCGCAGATGAGCGTCAGGCGGCGGTCCATCCCGACCGATAGCGTCTGAATGGAGAGGAACTCGTTGTACTTGTCGATGATGAGTCCGGGCAGGAAATCCCCCTCGCCGTGGATGAGCCGGAACGATTCGGCCTCCGGATAGAGGCGCTTGCGCAGATTCAGCGCCTGCGTGATGCGTCGCTCGAAGAATTCAAACGTGATGCTCTCATGCTCTCTGCTCAGGAGGCGAAAGGCAATAAGAGAATGCGGATTGAAAAATCCGACCCCGAGGAATTTCTCGTCATATCGAAGAAGCTCGACGACATCACCGCTCTCCGGATTTCCTTTGATGGTCTTGATCTCGTTGCTGAAGACCCACTGGTGCCCGGCGAGAATGCGATGCTCTTCGTTCTTCCTCAGGATGATCTGCTTCTTCATACCGCCAAAGTAGAGAGTTTTGATTCGAGAAGCAAGGCGGTGCGTGGGAGCTTCTCTCCACGCCTCGAGGAATCCTCTTCGCATTTCTCGAGCTCTCGCGCGCCGTTGCAGCATCGCACACAGCGGCTCTCTTGCTATTTCCCGGATGCTCTTTGCGCCGTGGCTTCGCTCTCGGGCTTCAGCAATTTGCGTTTTCGTTTTTGAAAAGTGAGTGATGTCGCCGCGTCCTGATTCATCATTTGCAGAGATTGTTGCAGTGTGCCCGCCGGACGCGCCCGATCAAATCCCCGCCTGAACGACAGAGCCGGTTAGGCTTCGGCGGTGGTTGGGAACGCTACAGCCTGGGAGAGCAGGACAGTCCCGATGCTGCCAGTTTATTGCAAGACATTGAAAGGTTTGGTATATTAAGTGCTGATTTTCGCAGTCACGAACGAATAGAACAGGAGCCGCCCATGACGAATATTCTCGAATTGCTCGGAACCGAAGCCAAGGGACTTCTCGAACATCAGTGCAAAACCATCCCGAAGGAATCGCTCCATCTGCCCGGTCCGGATTTCGTTGATCGGGTCTTTGCGTTGTCCGATCGTCCGCCGACGGTACTGAAGAGCCTTCAGCAACTCATCAGCCACGGCCGTCTCGCAGGCACTGGTTATGTCTCCATCCTGCCGGTCGATCAGGGCATCGAGCACTCCGCCGGCGCTTCGTTTGCGCCGAACCCGGAGTATTTCGATCCGGGGAACATTGTGAAGCTGGCGATCGAAGGGGGGTGTAATGCCGTTGCATCGACGCTCGGCGTGCTGGGTTCCATTGCGCGGAAGTACGCGCACAGAATACCGTTCATTTTGAAAATCAATCATAACGAGTTTCTCTCGTATCCGAACACGTACGACCAGACGCTCTTTGCGAGCGTCAAGCAGGCCTTCGATATGGGAGCCACGGCGGTGGGGGCGACGGTTTACTTCGGCTCGCCGGAGTCGCGACGCCAAATCTGGGAGATCAGCCAAGCGTTCCAGCAGGCTCACGAGCTCGGTATGGCCACGATCCTCTGGTGCTATACGCGGAATCCCGCGTTTAAGACAAAGGAGAAGGATTACCACGTCTCCGCCGACCTGACGGGACAGGCAAACCATCTCGGCGTGACGATCGAGGCGGACATCATCAAGCAGAAGTTGCCGGAGAACAACGGCGGTTTCGTTGCGCTGAATTTCGGAAAGACGCATAAGAAAGTGTACGAGCAGCTGACGTCGGACCATCCGATCGATCTGACGCGTTACCAGGTCGCGAACTGCTATATGGGCCGGGCCGGGCTCATCAACTCCGGCGGGCCCTCGGGCGCGAACGACATCGCGGAGGCAGTGAAGACCGCTGTCATCAACAAACGCGCCGGCGGCATGGGATTGATCTCGGGTCGGAAGGCGTTTCAGCGCCCGATGAAGGACGGCGTGCAGATCCTGAACGCGATCCAGGATGTCTATCTGTCGAAGGACGTGACGATCGCTTGACGGTTTCTGCGGCATCCCGGGATGTTCTTGGTTGAGGTGAGTTCGTAGGGAGATCACCACAAGGCGTCAGGCCTGTCCGCCGGAGACCACGGCGGCGATTGCGCTTGGCGCCTTTGCTGTTTCCTTTGTCTGCCCGTGCAGACAGCCGATCTCCGGTAGGAAAATTACGACGACTGAATTGTATCTGTCTGAGGAGCGGCCCGATGAGCGACTTGAAATGTGTGATCTTCGACATGGACGGCACGCTTACCCAGACCAACCGGTTGATCTTCGATTCGTTCAACTACATCGCGCAGAAGTATCGGGGGAGGACGTATTCAGAGCAGGAGATTACGGCGATGTTCGGTCCACCGGAGGAAGGGGCGTTGCTGGCGATCGTCGATGAAGGGCAGATTCAGCCGGTCATGGAGGAGTACCTGCAGTTCTACCGGGGGCATCATAAGGAGCTTGCGCGCTTGTACCCGGGTATGAAGGAACTGCTCGGCGCTCTGAAGGATCGGGGAATCAAACTGGCGCTCTTCACCGGCAAAGGGATTCACACGACGACCATCACGCTGGAGGAGTTCGGATTGAAGGAGTACTTCGACTACGTCGTGACCGGGAATGACGTCGAGAATCACAAACCTTCATCCGAAGGCATTCGGAAGATCCTCTCCCATTTCGGTCTCGAGCCGTCCGAGACCCTGATGGTCGGCGATTCTGTGGGAGATGTGAAGTCGTCGCACGAGGCAGGTGTGAGGATCGCTGCCGTCCTCTGGGATTCCTATGCGAAGGAGAAGGTGCTGCAGATGAAAACGGATTTTGTTTTCCACGATATCGCGGAGTTTGCGACCTGGCTGAGGGGGCAAGTTGACTGAGGGAGGGGACACAGGGCAGCAAGCAGGCGGGCGCTCGCCGTTCTGGCGCGCCGTCGTGCGGTACGGGATCGCGGTGGTCATCCTCGTTTTTTACGTAACGGTGTATCTCCATTTCGACTATACGCCGGACGATACGTACATCTATCTCCAGTATGCCAAGCACATCGCCCACGGCGATGGATTCTCGTTCAACGCTGGATCGCCGAGCTACGGCATCACCGGCCCTCTCTGGGCCCTCTTGATCGCCGGCGGAACCGGGCTCGGCCTCGATCCGTACATCGTCGCAAAGACGCTGGACATCGTTTTCGCCAGCATGACGCTTCTCGCCCTCTATGCGCTCGCGATCTATCTCCTGCACGACCGGATCTACGCGTTGGTGGCGACCTGGATCTTTTCGTTCGACGCCTGGTTTCTCCGATGGTCAGCCTCAGGCATGGAAAGCTCGCTCGCCATTCTCCTGGTCCTGATTGCGGTGTGGTATGCGTACCGGAAGGAGTACGTCGTTTCTTCATTCGTTGCTGCCGTCTTAACGCTGGTGCGCCCGGAGGGCGCGTTGCTCTTCGCGGTTGTGCTCCTTGACAACTTGTTCAACACCCGCGATCGCAGGGTGGCGAGAAGGGCCTTCCTCTTCTCACTCCTGACCTATGGTGCGATCGTTTCGGTCTGGCTGGTGTACGCCTACTTCTCGTTCGGGAGCGTACTGCCGAATACGCTGCAAGCCAAGTCAACCTCGGGCATGAGCCTGCCGGTGCTCTGGTTTACCGGAAGCTCGATCGCCAAGATTCTCGGCGCAACGCAGGTGCTTTCCGCGCTGCTGCTGATCCTGGGGGTCGTGGTGACTGTGAGGGCATACAGCTGGCGAATGTTGTTCGAGGAGTCGTTCCCGCTGCTCTGGGTTGTCTTGCTTCCCCTCTTTTATATCATTCTGAATGTGCAGGTGACGTCGCGGTATCTGCTCCTTGTCCTGCCGTTCGTCGCCGTGTATGGGGTTTGGGGGATCAAGAGGCTGGAGGTAGCGTCCCTTCTTTCGCCTCAGCGTGCCCTTGTGGCGTTGCTGGTCGTCGCCGGCCTCTCGCTCGCCGAAAACCAGTACGTCTATCATGAGAAGGTCGTGCCTCACATGGAGAATTTTACCGAGGGGATGAACGAGTGTCTGAAACCGATGGCCTACTGGTTGAAATCGAACGCGCCGGAGGGAGCGACGGTGTTGACGCCGGATATCGGGATGCTCGGATATGTTTCGGGACGGAAGGTCTACGAAACGGCCGGCCTGGTAACGCCCGCAATGAAGAGGGCATTCCGAGGCGTTACCTACGATGAGGGGATGATCGAGCATCGGTATGAGCGAGTGATGGAGCCGGACTACATTGTCGACCGGTCGCCGAGCCCTGCGAGGCTTGCGGCGGATTCCCTTCAGCCGGTAATGACACGGACGTTCTTCGGGCTCGGTCTGACGAAGCCGGAGCCTGTCTATTATACGCTGTACAAGGTGCTCAAATGATCAGAACACTTGTTCTCATGAGCATACTGTTCCTGCCGAGCCTCTTTTCGCAGGAGGTTTATTCTGATCGCATAAAGGGACTGCGCGTGTACGGCTCAACAGAAGCTGGCGTACCGATTGCCGAGCTCCGGTCCCGGCCGGTCACGATCGAATTCGACGTCAACGAGACGACGCCCCCGGACTTCCGGATTCGGGTGTTTCACTGCGACCGCGACTGGAAGGTGACCGCGACGTCGTTTGTGAATGATGAGATGCGGAACTGGACGAAGGCTCCGCTCGGATTCGAACCTGCACCGGCAGGTGTGCAACAGTACAGGTTTCACTACTCGGTCAAGCTTCCGGGATTCCCGGGCATCGAGCAGTTCCAGCAGTCGGGCAACTACATTTTTGAGGTGTATGAGAAGGATGGTCAGGATGTCCTCGCCCGGGGCAGGTTCTTTGTGGTGGAGAAAATGGTGCAGCCATCGATGGTCGTAAGCAATCGCTCTCTGCCGTCCGAGGTGAACCCGTACAACCAGGTCAACAAGATCGCCGTGCGGTTCGTCGTCCCGAGGGCCGACACCGTCACCGGAGGAGAGGTGCTCTACCCGATCAACCTGACCTGCACCGATGTCTACAGGGATCGCCAGCTTTACGATCCCTGGCGAATCGATGCCAACGACAATAACCCCAATACGTTCGTGGACGGGTACGGGACGATGAAGATGACGTTCACGGTCGACAACGTTGCGCCCGGCGACAGCTATCGTCGATTGGATCTGACGGATATCGATCAGTATCCGTTGGGTGAAGAGCTCCGTTCCCGTCTCGGAGCGGACGTGAGCCGGTTTCTGCAGCCCCCGTTCCGTGATGCTCATGGGACATCCGTCCTGACGGCCGGAAATCGCTACGCGGACTATCTGCCCTTCCAGTTTGAGCTGCTTCTGGACGGGCATCTCTACGATTCGGTCTTCGTGGTGGGGGATTTCGATGGGTGGAGACCGTCCCCGCAGTGCGTGATGGACTATGACGACGGGTCGAGAAGGTACGTCTGGCGGACGTGGCTGCGCCGCGGCGTCTACGATTATCAGTATGTCGTCGGCTCGAACGATTGGATCGCCGTCGAGGGGAACGACTGGCGGACGGTGAACGTCTACACGGCTTTCATTTACTATCGCGACAGCCGGTACGGCGGATTCGACAGGATCATCGGGTATTCTCAGCGATTGAGCCCCGGCGGCAATGAGCCAACTTCAGATTGAATAAGGTGGGCGAAAGGATTCTATGAATAAACTGAAGGTCGGTGTGATCGGCACCGGGCATCTCGGCAGCCTCCATGCGAAGATGTTCTCCCAGATTGAATCGGCAGAGCTTGTGGGGGTCTACGATCTCGATCGCCCGAGGAGCGAACAAGTGGCTGCGGAGAACCGCACCACGGCATCTGCGCGACTTGAGGACCTGCTCTCGGCCGTCGAAGCCGTCAGCATCGCGACGACGACGAAGTCGCATTTCGACGTGGCGCACCAGGCCCTCCGGCAGGGCCTTCACACGTTCATCGAGAAGCCGATCACGGAAACGATCGAGCAGGCTCGTACACTCGTCGAGCTCGCCGAGGAGAAGAAGCTGAAGCTCCAGGTCGGACATATCGAACGCTTCAATCCGGCGATCCTGGCGCTGGAGCACCTCAAGCTGCAGCCGCTGTTCATCGAGTCGCATCGGCTGGCGCAGTTTAGTCCGCGCGGCTCCGACGTCGCGGTGGTGCTCGACCTGATGATTCACGATATCGACCTGATCCTGAGCCTCGTGCGGTCGCCCGTCGTGCGTATCGACGCAAACGGTGTCGCCGTGGTTTCCGGCAGCGAGGATATCGCCAACGCGCGCCTTCAGTTCGAAAACGGCTGTGTCGCGAACGTGACCGCAAGCCGGATCTCGCAGAACAAGATGCGGAAGATGCGCCTCTTTCAGCACGATGCCTACATCTCGATCGATTTCTCGCAAGGACTCGCCGAGGTCTTCCGCCTGGTGGACGAGAACGACGCCGCGGCGAAACCGACGATGATGTTGGGGAAGATTGATCAAGGCGAGCGGAAACGGATCATCGTGTACGAGCAGCCCGAGGTGAAAGACGTCAACGCCCTGAAGTATGAGCTCGAGCTGTTTGTGAAATCGGTCCGGGAGGATACCGAACCGCCCGTAACCGGCAGCGACGGCCTGCAAGCGCTTGAAGTCGCCCAGGAGATCTTGAAGAAGATATCCGACAGCTCGCGGAGGCTGTTCGGGGGCTGACCTCGCTCTCGGTCGGATCTATTATTATTGAAGAGAGGAAGTAGGAAGCGTTGAAGGAGAGGATCGAACTACAGGAGACCTTGCTGCAACAGATCGGGCAGGTCGCCGATCGGCAGCCGCTCCGGGCCTATGTCGTCGGCGGCTACGTGCGTGATCTTCTGCTTGGGAGACGGGTCAAGGATATCGACGTCGTGGTCCTCGGCAACGGGATCGATTTCGGGTGGGAGGTCGCCCGCTCCTGGAACAAGCGCAATCTGGTGGTCTTCGAGAAGTTCGGAACCGCGATGCTGCAGCTCGAAGACTCCAAAGTCGAGTTTGTCGGCGCGCGCAAGGAGAGTTACAGCAAGTACTCGCGAAAGCCCAAGGTCGCGGTCGGCACGCTGGAGGATGACCTTTCGCGCAGAGACTTCACAGTGAACGCCATCGCAGTATCTCTGAACGCCGACGATTTTGGGCGTGTCGTCGATCCGTTCTCCGGGCAGAAGGCGATGGAGGAGAGGATCCTGCGCACTCCGTTGGATCCGAAGCAGACGTTTGATGATGACCCGCTTCGGATCATGCGGGCCTTCCGTTTTGCCTCCCAGCTTGGCTTCACCATCGAGCCTTCGGTGCTGGCGGCGGCGAAGGAGATGGCTCCGAGACTCAAGATTGTTTCGCAGGAGCGCATCTCGGATGAGTTTCTCAAGATCCTGGCAAGCCCCAAGCCCTCTGTCGGCCTCCTGCTGCTCGTCGATTCGGGGGTCATGGAAATTGTCTTCCCGGAGGTCAGCCAGCTTGGCGGCGTGGAGCAACGGCAGGATCAGCATCACAAGGATGTTCTTCTTCATACGTTCAAGGTGGTGGACAACATTAGCGACACAACCGACAATGTCTGGCTCCGGCTGGCTGCCCTCCTGCACGATATCGCGAAACCGCGCACGAAGGCGTTCGTCGAGGGCGTTGGGTGGACCTTTCACGGTCACGAAGAGATCGGCGCGAGGATGGTGAAGCCGATCTTCCGAAGGATGAAATTTC
>CAYZRX010000101.1:0-10149 GCA_964480945.1 uncultured Ignavibacteriaceae bacterium
GGATCCTTTCTGTCTGGCTCCCTCAAATCTGCAAAATCTAACTCAAAAGTACAAGGTTACTTTATTGAGGGATCCTCTCTGTCTGGCTCCCTCAAATCTGCGAATTCTAACTCAAAAGTACAAGGTTACTTTTTGGAACTGGCACTAGTTTTAAGGTTCAAGAGACTCGGGAGACCCCGGCCAGCGATGGTCGGGGTTTTCTGTTTTGGGACCGGATGGTTTCTCGCTCGAGAGTTTCTCGAACTCTTGGCGCGTGAATGCGTATCTTGCCTAAACCCGGTTTGTTTCGTATCTTGAACCGGCGCTGCAAGTTAACCTCCTCAACCCGACCTGACTGACACAAGACGCGTTGGTTCTTGAGGTAGCGAGTAACGGAGGAATACCGGCCGTAGGCGCTTCTTCCGCCCCCGTAGCTCAGTATGGATACCCGACCGACCGGACGATTCCTGAGCTACGACGGTCGTTCGCCCGCCTGAACGACGTAGTTGGGCAGGGAGCAGCGGTTTCTTCCAAAATCACCCACGAACGCTTTCCAGCGAGTGGATGTGATTTCGAGTATCCCGCCACGAGGCGGGACTAAGCCACTGAGGCCCCGTAGCTCAATTGGATAGAGCAAAGGTTTCCTAAACCTTAGGTTGGAGGTTCGAGTCCTCTCGGGGTCACGAATCAGTGAAAAATTCATAATGTAGAATGAAGAACTGGAGGGTGTCGTTCTCTCTCGCCGCCTGCTCGCAGTTCACGCTTGACGGCTCACGCTTCACACTCCACGACATGCTTCTTCGTTTTCGCTTTTCATATTCTACTTGCCAACCACCATTCACCAACTAACCAATCAGCCACTCCTCATGCGCCTCTCGAAAGCGTTCATCCCGACTCAGAAAGAGACACCGGCAGACGCCGTTATCCCCAGCCACCAATTGATGCTCCGAGCCGGCCTGATGAGGCAGCTGACGGGCGGGGTCTACATGTTCCTCCCGCTCGGTTACCGCGCGATGCTCAAGGCAATGCAGATCGTCCGTGAAGAGATGGACGCGATCGGAGGACAGGAATTCCATTTCCCCGCCTTGAATCCGGAAGCGCTCTGGGTCCAGACGGGCCGCCGGGACATCCCCAATTTCATACTCAGCATCAAGGAGCGAGACCTTGTGCTGGCTCCGACGCACGAGGAGGTCGTCGCATGGCTTGCGGCATCGCACATACAATCCTACAAAGACCTGCCGCAGATCTGGTATCAGATTCAAACGAAGTTTCGCAACGAGCCCCGCCCGAGGTCGGGCGTGCTCCGGGGACGACAATTCGTTATGAAGGACTCCTACACCCTTGACGCGACGTGGGAGGGTCTGGATAGCGCCTACGAGGCCCACGCACAGGCCTACAGAAATATCTTCACACGGTGCGGGCTGAAATTCTTCGAGGTGAAAGCCGCGAGCGGCGCGATGGGAGGGACCGGCTCGCAGGAGTTCATGGTGGAGTCCGATTCAGGGGAAGATACGGTTGTTCTCTGTGCCAAGTGCGGATACGCCGCGAACCTCGAGATCGCGACATCGAACGCGGCGACTGCAGGTCGCGTCGGGAGCTCGAAGCCGTCCGAGGAGATCCACACGCCGAATGTCCACACGATCGACGAGCTCGCCGAGTTCCTCAAGGTTGATCGCACCCGGCTCGCGAAGTCGCTTGTCTATCGCCACAACAGCCAGCCGCTCCTGATTCTGATGGTGGGAAACGACCAGTTGAACGAATCGAAGCTCAGCGCGGCTCTCGGCGGCGGGGAGTTGAAACCGATGGATCCTGCGGCGCTGAGAGCACTGACCGGCGCGGATGCTGGCTCGATCGGCCCTGTCGGACTCAAAGGGTTCCGGATCATCGCGGACAAACGCCTCGAGGGAGCCAACAACCTCATTAGCGGCGCCAACCGGAATGATTACCATCTCGGCAACATCGATATGCAACGGGACGTGAAGCTTGACGGATATTACGATCTCCGCACGGTCGAAGACGGCGAACCGTGCCCGAACTGTTCCTCGGCGCTCAAGATCTCGAACGCGATCGAACTCGGGCACATCTTCAAGCTTGGAACGAAGTATTCCGAAGCCCTCAATGTCAGATTCCTCGATGAGAATGGCCAGCCGAAACCGGTGATCATGGGAAGTTACGGCATCGGGATCGAGCGCATCCTGGCGTGCGCAATCGAGCAGAACCACGACGACGCAGGTATCATCTGGGATAAGGCCCTGGCCCCATACCTCGCTCACGTCATTGCGATTAATATGAACAACAAGGAGATCGTTCGCGTATCGAACCAGGTGTATCGTACCCTCAACGAGTCCGGGATCCCGGCGCTGTTCGAGGATCGACCCAACGTCACCGCCGGATTCAAGTTCAATGACGCGGATCTCCTCGGTATGCCGCTCCAGGTCATCGTGGGCGAGAAGGGACTGAAGAACGGTCAGTTGGAGATCAAATTGCGAAAGACGGGCGAGCGAATGATGGTCGGGACGGATAGTATTTTGGCAGAAATTCAGAAACTCCTGGCGAAGCTCTAGAGTATGGCAGAATTACCTCACCCTCTCTTTGTCGGCGGGGAATGGGCGGCACCGCTCGATTCTCAAGCGACCGCCGACGTCATCAATCCTTTTGATAATTCCATTGTCGGCAGTGTCTACCTCGCTGGCGAGGCAGAAGTGGAGAGAGCCATCGAGCGGGCTCTCCTCGGCTTCGAGAAGACGAGGGCACTTCAGAGCTACGAGCGCTTCAACATCCTCTCCTTCATCGCGAACAAGACCAGCGAGCTGAAGGAAGAATTGGCCCGTTTGATCACTGCGGAGGTCGGGAAGCCGGCGCAAGCGTCGTTGGGGGAGGTGAGTCGCGCGATCACAACCTTCCATCTCGCGGCCGAAGAGGCGCGTCGCATCGGGGGGGAGGTCGTTCCGCTCGATATTACGACCGCGGGTCGGGACCGGTATGGGATCGTGAGGAGGTTTCCCCTCGGGATCGTGCTCGGGATCTCACCCTTCAATTTTCCCATCAACCTGGTCGCGCACAAAGTCGCCCCTGCCATCGCAAGCGGAAACGCCATCATCCTCAAACCTCCTCCACAAGCGCCTCTGACAAGCCTCATGCTGGCGGAGATCGTTGAGGCGTCAGGCTATCCCGTCGAGGCGTTCAGCGTGCTCCCCTGCACCAACGAGGTAGCTGAGAGGCTGGTGACCGATCCCCGCATCAAGATGCTGAGCTTTACCGGAAGCCCGGCAGTTGGCTGGCATCTGAAGTCAAGAGCGGGAAAGAAGAAAGTGATCCTCGAGCTCGGAGGGAACGCGGGCGTGATCGTCGATGCCGCGGCCGATCTCGAAGAAGCAGTGAGGAAAACCCTAATCGGGTCGTTCGTGTACTCTGGCCAGGTCTGCATCAAGGTCCAGCGAATTTACGTGCATGAAAAGGTATTCGATCTCTTCAAGGAGAAGTTCCTGCAGGGGGCGAAGGCCCTGAAAACAGGGGATCCGAAGAACTCCGACACGCTCATTGGGCCTGTCATCAATAATGACTCACTGGATCGAATCCTGAGTTGGGTGGGCGAGGCTCGGGACCAAGGCGCGAAGGTGCTTGTGGGCGGTGGGCATGTTGGCCGGGTGATCGAGCCGACGGTGCTTTTGAACGTGGCGCGCGAATCCAAGGTCTTCTGCTCCGAGGTGTTCGGGCCGGTAGTGACGCTGCACAAATTCAGTGCGATTGAGGAGGCGGTTGCAGGGATCAATGATTCACCGTTCGGCCTCCAGGCCGGTATTTTTTCCAACGACTATCGAAATATCCTTTACGCCTACAATCGTCTGGATGTGGGCGCAGTGATCGTCAATGACACACCGACGTTTCGCGTTGACAATATGCCCTATGGGGGGATCAAGGACTCCGGCTTCGGTCGTGAAGGCTTGCGATACGCGATCGAAGCGATGACGGAACCCAAGATGCTCGCCGTTGGCATTTGACTCCGGTTGTCGCAGTTGATTTCGTATTTTGTAATTCGTACTCTCCAGAAGTTAAATCCGCATTGAGCAGTTAGCTCCCAGCGTACGGCTGCCAGCGATCTGCATTCCGCCCGTCTCCAGAACCGAGGGGAGAGGTGATCTCGAAAAGGTCGAGACGGACAATCCGCTACCAGAAATGGCCGAGTTCGTTCATCTTCACAACCACTCTCATTACAGCCTGCTCGACGCGGCTGCCAGCGTGCAAGGCCTCGTTGAGGCCGCGGTCCAGAACAAAATGACGGCCGTCGCCCTGACGGACCACGGCGTGCTCTTTGGCGCGCTTGAATTCTACAAGAAAGCAAGGAAGGCAGGAATTAAGCCAATCATCGGGTGCGAGGCGTACATCCTCACGCGCGGCAGCAGATTCGACAAAACCCTTCAATCGGAGAAATCGAGCCAAGGCCAGGGACGGGGGATATATCATCACATCCTGCTGCTCGCGAAGGACCTCACGGGCTACAAGAACCTCATGAAGCTTATGACCCTCGCGCACACGGAGGGCTACTATTATAAGCCCCGCATCGACGCCGAGCTGCTTGCACAATACAGGGAGGGATTGGTGGCGACCTCGGCTTGCCCGGGTGGTGTGGTGTCCGCGCACCTCGTCAACGGCAAGTATGAGGAAGCTCGCTCTGCCGCCGAAATCTACAAGGAGATCTTTGGCGACGATTTCTATCTCGAAATACAGAACCACGATGTCGAGATGGAGAAGGCCATCCTGACAGGAGCGCCGAAGCTGGCGAAGGAGCTCGGCTTAAAGATCGTCGGCACAAACGATTGTCACTACCTTGCCCCGAACCACGCGATCCCGCATAACATCATGCTTTGCATCCCCGACGCGACGAGCACGTACATTCCGGACTATCGCACCCTTCGCTATCGGACGGATCAACTCTACTTCAAGTCCGCTACCGAAATGGCGCGGGCTTTCAAGGAATTTCCTGAGGCTATTTCGTCGACCCTTGAGATCGCTGAGAAATGCAATCTCGAGCTGGATCTCAAGACGAATCATATGCCGATGTTTCCAATACCGCCCGAGGCGGGCGTCAGCTCACTGGAGGAGTACCTCGACAAGCTGGCCCACGAGGGTTTGCGCCGGCGCTACGTTGAGATCACGCCGGCCATTGAAGAACGCCTCGAGCACGAACTTGGCGTCATCAAGCGGATGGGGTACGCGGGGTATTTTCTGATCGTTCAGGACTTCATCAGTGCGGCGAGGGCTGCCGGGATCCGGGTGGGCCCGGGCCGCGGGAGCGCTGCGGGGAGCATTGTCTCGTATGCCCTCGGGATCACCGATGTCGATCCGCTCGAGTACGATCTGCTCTTCGAGCGGTTCCTGAATCCGGACCGGGTCAGCATGCCCGATATTGATGTCGATTTTGCGGATGACAAACGCGATCAGGTCATCGCGTATGTCAAGCAGAAGTACGGGGAAAGCTCGGTCGCTCAGATCGTCACCTTCGGCACCCTTTCGGCACGAGCGGTGCTGAAGGACGTCGGCAGAGTGCTCGGCATACCGCTGGGCACCATCGAGCCCCTCACGAAACAGATCCCCGTTGTCCTCGGCAAGGTGACGCCGTTGGCCGAAGCGTTGGAAACGGTTCCGGAACTGAAAGCGATTCGGGAGACCGGCGACGAGAAGATCAACCTGATGATCGACACGTGCCTCGTTTTGGAGGGTATGAACCGAAACGTCTCAACGCATGCTGCCGGCATCGTTATCGCTCCCGGTGACATTAGCGACTACGTTCCGCTCTACAAGACTCCTCAAACGGAGCTGATGACGCAGTACAACATGAAGGACCTTGAGCAGGCCGGGCTGCTGAAGATGGACTTCCTCGGCCTCCGAACGCTGACCGTCATCGACAACGCGCTCGCCCTCATCAAGAGAGTGCACGGCGTTGAGGTCGACCTCGATCACCTTCCTGCGAACGATCAGAAGACGCTCGATCTCTTCTGCAAGGGACAGACCGTCGCCGTATTCCAGTTTGAAAGTTCCGGGATGACCGATTACCTCGTGAAGCTGAAGCCAAGGTCCATTCATGACCTCGTAGCCATGAACGCCCTGTATCGGCCGGGCCCGATGGAGAACATTCCGGACTTCATGGACCGAAAGCTTGGCCGCAAGAAGATCGAGTACATTCACCCGAAGTTAGAGCCCATCCTTAAGGAAACGTACGGCGTCATCGTTTATCAGGAGCAGGTGATCAAGATCGCGAGCGAGATCGGCGGCCTCAGCCTTGCTCAGGCTGATCTGTTGCGCCGTGCCATGGGAAAGAAAGATAAAGATCTCATGGTGAAACAGAAGAAGGAATTCATCGAGGGCGCGCTGAAGAAGGGGATCGACCGGCGGGTGGCCGGCGACATCTTCGACTTGATCGAGAAATTCGCGTCGTACGGTTTCAACAAGTCGCACGCCGTTGCCTATTCAGTTCTCGCCTACCAGACCGCCTACCTCAAGGCCCACTATCCCGCCGAGTACATGGCCGCCACGCTGTCGAGCGAAATGGCTGATACGGACAAGATCGTCGTCCTGATCCAGGACTGCCGCAAGCTCGGGATCAACGTCCTCCCGCCCGATGTCAACGAGAGCGACGTAACCTTCACCGTCACACCGGGAGGGATCCGATTCGGCCTCAGCGCGATCAAGAACGTCGGCGTGAGCGCAGTGGAAACGATTGTGAAGACCAGGCTCGAGAGAGGGCGGTTTATGGATATTTTCGATTTCAGCGCCCGGGTTGACCTGAGGCTGGTGAACAAGAAAACGCTCGAGGGGCTGATCCAGGCGGGAGCATTCGATTCACTGCACGAGAACCGCGCCCAACTCTTCGCGGCCGTCGAAAAAGCGATCACGCATGGGCAGCAGGTCCAGGCACACTCCGGGAAAGGTCAGTCGAGTCTCTTCGAGGCGGGGGGAGCTCAGATCCGCGTGCGACCGTCTCTGCATCACGAGGAGCCCTGGAAGGAAAGCGAGGTGCTCGCTCGTGAAAAGGCCGTGCTCGGCTTCTATTTGACGGGGCATCCCCTCGAGAAATTCCGAGACGAGATCGAGGCATTCGCAAGCGTGCAGCTCGGGAACGCTTCAAACCTCAAGCCCAATTCCACGGTCCGGGCCTGTGGCATCGTCGCCACGGTACGCCGGAAGGTCGACAAGAGGGGAAACACCATGGCCTTCGTGCGGTTGGAGGACTTCACGGGAAAAGGGGAGTGCATCGTCTTCTCCGACGCCTATCAGAAGTTTGGGAAGTATCTCATCCCCGAGTCTATGGTGATGGTGTCGGGCAGGGGGGAGACAAACGGCAACATGCTGAAGATCCTAGTCAATGATGTGATTCCCCTTGAAAACGTGAGGGAGCGGTTCACGAAGAGTATTGCGGTCTCGGTGAATCTCGACCATGTAAGTGAGGAAACCATTCTGGAGCTCCGCAAGATCATGGAGCGCCATCGCGGGAAATGCGCCTGCTACTTCAACGTCATAGGTGGCGGATTAGACAGGAATTCCCTATATTTAACGCGCATGTTGACGGTGGAACCAAGCGCGCAATTCATCGGTTTGGTGAAGCAACTGCTGGGACCCTCGTCGGTCCGGTTACAAGGATAATCAGAGAAAGGATTCAAGGATAATGAAACCAGTCGAAGTGACGGATGCGAATTTCAAGTCGGAGGTTCTGGAATCGAAGACCCCGGTGCTGGTGGATTTCTGGGCCGAGTGGTGCGGGCCCTGCAAGATGGTCGCGCCGGTAGTGGAAGAGCTCGCGAAGGAATATGACGGCAAGCTCAGAGTGGGAAAGGTCGATGTCGATTCGAACCAACAGACGGCGATGCAGTTCGGGGTCCGGAGCATTCCGACGCTGCTGATCTTCAAGAACGGCAAAGTTGTCGATCAGATTGTCGGCGCAGTACCAAAACGAATGTTGGCGGAGAAAGTTCTGAAACATCTCGACTGACGAACCTCATAATGAAATGCGAGAATGCATGCTCCGCGGCGGCTTCTCGCATTTTTGTTTTCGGAGGCAGCTGGCTGGATGATCACTCGATTTTCTTAAGATAAGGCGGCCGTTGCGATCAGAATGCAGGCCTCCTCACAGCACTTCATCAGAAGGATTGAAACGTTGGGGACCTACAAGAAGCGGACACATACCTGTGGCGAGCTTCGGAGCGAGGATATAGGCAAGATGGTCACCCTCCTGGGCTGGGTCGCCGTACGCCGCGATCTCGGCGGGGTCGTCTTCATCGACCTGCGGGACCGATACGGCAGGACGCAGGTGGTCTTTGCGCCCCAACGAGGACGGCAGGCGTACGAGGTCGCACAAGGGCTTCGCTCGGAGTACGTCATCTCGGTGACCGGCAAGGTTGAGGCGCGGCCCGAGGGAACGATCAACCCCGAACTCCCGACGGGAGAGATCGACGTTTCGGGGGCCGAATTGACCATCCTCAACAAAGCTGAAACACCCCCTTTCCCAATTGAAGATGAGATTGAGGTGAATGAGGACCTCCGGCTGAAATATCGCTACCTCGACCTGCGCCGTCCATCGATTCTGAAAAACCTTCTGGCTCGTCACCGCGCGTACCAAATCACAAGGTCCTATTATGACAGGAACGGATTCATCGAGATTGAGACGCCGATTCTGATGAAGAGCACACCCGAAGGCGCAAGAGATTATCTTGTGCCCAGCCGGATCCACAAGGGCAAGTTCTACGCGCTTCCGCAATCGCCCCAGACCTACAAACAAATCCTGATGGTAGCGGGATTTGACCGTTACTTTCAGATCGTGAAGTGTTTTCGTGACGAAGATTTCCGGGCTGACCGGCAGGCTGAGTTTACACAGATCGATGTCGAGATGTCGTTTGCGGACGAAGATGATGTCCTCTCCACGACCGAGGGGCTGATCGTCGAGCTCTGGCGCGGGGGCCTGGACATCGCAGTGACCAAACCCTTCCGCAGGATGACCTATCAGGAGGCAATGGAGCGGTACGGCAGCGATAAGCCGGATACGCGCTTCGGTCTGGAGATCAGCGACTGCTCCAGCATTGTCACCGCCAGCGGCTTCCGCGTCTTCAGCGAGACGGTGAAGAAAGGAGGCGTGGTCGCCGGCTTTTCAGTTCCGGGTTTGTCGAGCTACACGCGCAACCAGCTGGATGGCTTGACGGACTACGTGAAATCGTTGGGCGCCGGCGGTTTGATCTACTTGAAGAACCATGGGGACAAGCTCGAATCGTCCGTCGACAAGTTCGTCACCCCGGATGAAACACGGGCCCTGGCAAAGAAGATAGGAGCCAACGCGGGTGATCTCGGTCTCCTAATCTCCGGGGCGTGGCAAAAAGCGCTGACGATCCTTGGCGCGCTCCGCCTGGAAATGGCGAATCGGTTGAAGCTCGTACCCGAAGGCCAATGGAATTTCCTCTGGGTCACGGATTTTCCCCTCCTTGAGTTCAGCGAAGAGGAGAAGCGCTTCGTTGCGGTCCATCACCCGTTCACATCGCCAAAGCCGGAGGATATCCCACTGCTGGACACCGATCCGGGGAAAGCGAGAGCTCGCGCATACGATCTCGTTCTCAACGGCACGGAGATCGCGGGCGGCAGCATCAGGATCCACGATGCTGGCCTCCAGAGCAAGATGTTCAGCCTGCTCGGGATCGGGCCGGAGGAAGCGCGGCAGAAATTCGGATTCCTGCTCGACGCGTTCAAGTACGGTGCTCCGCCCCACGGTGGAATTGCCTACGGATTCGACCGCATCGTCATGCTCCTCACGGGGCAGAAATCGATCCGCGATGTGATCGCGTTCCCGAAGACGAGCAGCGCGATGTCGTTGATGGATGATGCGCCTTCCGAGGTGGACGCTCGGCAGCTCAAAGACTTGCATATCAAGATCATCTAGTGCTATCACAATGAAATCGTCCTGTTTTCTTTAGACCTCACCTCCCGAAGGTCCGAAGTGCCGAAGGCATGGCCTTGCCAGACTCCTTCGGGGGATCCCTTTGGGACTGGGCTGCTCCTAATCCCCGCACAAAACGTTGGGACACAGAAAAAGTGCAGGAGAGGGGACAGAATCCCTTCCCCTCTTCCGAAAGGGATGCCTTCGGCATTAGGGGAAGGTTAGGATGGGGTCTTCTAAATCGAATTCCAATT
>CAYZRX010000102.1:0-7000 GCA_964480945.1 uncultured Ignavibacteriaceae bacterium
TCGCGAACGCGAAGGATCTTGAGCCGCTGTAAAGGTCATAGCCTCGACGCCTCCAACTCTCAACTCGATACTGGCAACTGAAAACTCCCATGGCCTACTCAACGATTCTCTCTACGATCAAAGACGGCGTCTGCACGATCACGCTGAACCGTCCGGAGGTCTACAACGCGCTGAACGAGCAGATGAAGAAGGAGCTCAACGACGCGCTGAAGGAAGCGGAGAAAGATCCGATCGTCCGCTGCATCGTGCTGCGAGGAGCCGGCGACAAGTCGTTCTGCTCGGGCCAGGACCTGAAAGAGCACGCCTCAGGTCGCGTGCGCCGCTCGCTCAGAGATTCGCTCGAGAAGAGCTACAATCCGATGATTCGCCGGATGCGCTCGATGGAGAAACCGATTATCGGGATGATCAACGGCGTCGCCGCCGGGGCCGGGCTGAGCATCGCGCTGGCCTGCGATCTCCGCATCATGGCCGATACGGCCAAGCTGATCGAGGTCTTCGTTCGCATCGGCCTCGTTCCGGATTCGGGGTCACACTGGTTCCTGCCCCGACTCGTCGGGATGGCGAAGGCATTCGAATACGCCGCGCTGGGGAACGACATTTCGGCCGCGGAGGCCGAGCGTGTCGGCCTCGTCAACAAGGTCGTGCCGGCAGCCGAGCTGGAGAAGGCAACGACGGAGATTGCGGCAAAATTGGCTACCGCGCCGACGAAGGCGATCGGACTCATCAAACGGACCTTGAACAAAGCTCTTTCGTCAGACCTCGACTCCCTTCTCGACTACGAAGCGTACATCCAGGAGATCGCCTCACTCACCGAAGATCACCAGGAAGGTGTTCACGCATTTCTCGAAAAGCGGCCGGCTCGGTTCAAAGGACGGTAGATCTCACATCTTTAAGGTCATCTTGCATCAAAAAATGTGGGATGACCCCGTATCAAGGCTCAGGCTCACTGGAAGACTTCTGTTGTTTTTCAGGCTCGATTTCAGTAAGTTTTTTCACTGACACTCCAGCCAACGCAGATAACAATGATCAAACACCTTGGTGTCGTCGGCGCGGGCACGATGGGCGCAGGAATTGCGCAGGTCGCTGCACTCTCCAAGATCGACGTTGCTTTGTACGATATCAACGCACCGTTGCTGCGACAGGCACTGGAGCGCATCAAAGGGGATTTCAAAAGAGGTGTCGAAAAAGGCAAACTGACGCAGGAGCAGACAACCGAGGCGTTCTCGCGCATCCATCCCCGAACTCGTCTCTCTGACCTCGGCCACGCCGAGGTGATCATTGAGGCTGCCATCGAAGACCTTCGGATCAAGAAGGATCTCTTCCGGCACCTTGAGGCAGACACAAAGCCAAGCACGCTCCTTGCGACCAATACCTCCTCCCTTTCCATCACAGCCATTGCCTCCGCGACACAGATTCCCGAGCGCGTGATCGGGATGCATTTTTTCAATCCGGCTCACATTATGAAGCTGGTTGAGGTCGTTGAGGGCCAGAAGACCTCACCCGAAACTGTCCAGCGAGCGACAGAGCTCGCGAAACACTTGGGCAAAACGCCGGTCGTAGCGAAAGACACCCCGGGGTTCATCGTCAACCGGGTTGCCCGACCGTTCTATGGCGAGGCACTGAGATTGCTTGGGGAGAATGTCGCCAGCGTCGAGGAGATCGACCATATCGTCAAGATCGAGGGAGGCTTCACCATGGGCCCATTTGAGCTGATGGATCTCATCGGTCTCGATGTCAACCTCTCCGTCACCCAATCGATGTATGATCAGTTCTTCGGCGAGCCGAGATACAGGCCCCACCCGATTCAAAAAAGGATGGTAGAATCCGGCATGCTCGGGAAGAAGAGCGGGCAGGGGTTCTACACATACCCGGAGAAGAAGTAACACCGACCGAGGGACGAGAGAATCGTTTTCCTGAAGCCGCGGCGAAGCGATATGACAAAGACGAAGAAAAAGAAGACCCGGCAAACCAGCGTGGGAGGCGGGGCGAGAGCGAAGGTTTACATCATCGGCGAATCGCCGATGGTCGAGCAGTTCGCGGAGGTCTGCAGCCGCCACGGGTATGGCGTCATTGTGGATGGGACCAAACAGTCAAGGTCGGTCCCTTCAGATGTCTCCATTGCTCTGGAACTCACGAATATTGATCTCGGCCGGAAGCGCGCAAACCTCGAACGTCTCGACAAAGCGCTCCCGCCCACCGCAGCCATCCTGAGCTCGTCGGTGACCGTCACGGCCACGGAACAGTCATCGTGGATCAAATATCGAAACAGGCTCGTCGGGATCAGCGCACTCCCGACGCTCATCCAGCAACCGTTGGTGGAGGTGGCACCGACGGTGTTCTCTCCAAAGGAAACTCTTGAGGTTGTCCAACGGTTCTTCCAGTCAATAGGGAAAGAGCTCGCGGTCGTTCAGGATCGCGTCGGCCTGGTTCTTCCCCGGATCCTCTGTCAGGTCATCAATGAGGCATCCTTCGCATTGCAGGAGGAGATCGCCTCCCCCCAGGATCTCGACACGGCGATGAAACTGGGCACCAACTACCCGCTCGGTCCGGTCGAATGGGCTGACAAGATCGGATTGAAGCAAGTGGTGGCAGTGCTCTCGGCTCTCGAGCGCGATCTTCAGGAAGACCGGTACCGCAGCTCCCCGCTCCTGAAGCAAATCGCGCAAAGCGGAGTCTGGTGGAAACAAGCGTAGTTCCAATCTATCAAGAAAGGCTGTGACGATGAAATCACTTAGCTCGATTGCTCGGTTGGCCCTCTCGCTCGTGACGGGATGTGGGTTCCTCGCGGTCTGTTTCGCGCAGGTCGGTGCAGGCCGCCCGGCCTTTGAGGGCAAGATCGAATTCAAGGTTCAGACCACCGTGCAGGTGCAGTATTACAACTTTCTCGTGAAGGATGAACGGATCCGCGTGGAGACTGCGGAGCCGGATGACGATTCGCCCACTATCCTCGTCGACCATGCGTTCAAGAAGATTTACATCCTGCTCCCCCGGAATGAGCAATACGTCGAGATTCCGAATGACCTGGAGGCCTCCGCCGGACCGCATCGTGAACCGACAGGCCTTCAAAGAACAGGTGAGACTGAGAACATCTCAGGATATTCGTGCGACCAGTTTCTTGTCAAGACGGAGGGTGGAGAGGTCGAAACCTGGGCCACCAAGGGCCTTGGGACGGCCGGCACGTTCCGAACCTCCATCGTCGATCCGTTGCCCGGGTCGAGCCAGTGGCAGAACGAGATCCTAGCGCAGGGATACTTCCCCCTCGTCATGATCGAAAGGGACAGTGAAGGAGATGAGCTGGCGCGCCTCGAGGCCACCTCTTTCGAGAAGCAATCGCTCAGCGAGTCGCTCTTTCGCGTTCCGTCGAGTTACGAAGAGATCAGCATCAACCAGCTTCGCGCAAGATCCGCACCCAAGCCGGGGAGAAACAGATAGACGCACCGAAGAAACTGTCGAGGCCACCATGAAATGTATCAGCTTAGCGGTACTGCTCTTTGTTTCGCTTTCCGTCGGTAGCTCTCAACCGAAGGTCTCGGTTAGTAAGTCAACCGTTGATCTTGGCGTCATCTACAACGGCGCGATCGCGAAAGCCCGGGTGACTGTCAAGAACGTCGGCAGGGATACGCTGAGGATCCTCGGCGTGTACACGTCGTGCGGATGTACAACGGCCAAACAACTCAAGCCCGCACTGCGAGCCGGCGAATCGGATGTTTTGGAAGTCGAGTTCAACTCGACGGGGTACCGCGGACACGTCACAAAACATGTGACGGTCTCGACGAATGACGTGACCTCGCCTCAGACCGAGATTGCCCTCAATGCTGATGTGATTGACGAACTAGCGCCGCTCAAGGGGACGTCCGTCATCTGGCTCGGCACGATCCCTCTCGGGAAAGAAGTGGATCAGACCGTCTCCTTCAAGAACGTCTCCGGAAAGACGCTCACACTGAAAGGCTACACAAGCTCCTCCCCGCAGGTTGTCGCATCATTCAGTCAACCGAGCGTGTTGCCCGCTGATACCGTCCAGATATTCGTCAAAGTGACGCCAATCAAGACGGATTACTCCAGCGAGCAGATCTTCCTGGAGACCGACAGCCGGAAGCAGCGTCAGGTTCCCCTCAGAGTCACCTTCATAGGGGTGAAACCGAATTGAGCCGGTTGCGGATAGCGTTACGCGAAGCCGGCTTCCTGCTGCTCGCCGCGACCGCGCTCGGATTCATTTATTCTGCCTCGATGCAGAAGGGAGTTTTCGGACCTTCCCTCACACCGCCCGAAAAACGGTCCGTCGCATCCGCGTCGGCGCCTGTGATGATCCCCCTCGATACTGCAAGATCCTACTTCGCCGCCGGGGACGGGCTCTTCGTCGACGCCCGGCACGAATTCGACTACAAACTCGGGCATATTAAGGGGGCGATCAATGTTCCGTTAAGCGAGTACGACGCCAAGAAGAGCATTTTTGCCACGGTCCCGAAGAACAAACTCATTGTGGTGTATTGCGACGGCGCCGAATGCAACTCCAGCATCGAGTTCTCTGCAAAGCTGTTCGCCGACGGGTTCACCGACGTGAAGATCTTTTTTGGCGGATGGAGAGAGTGGGAAGCAGCCCACCTCCCCACGGGAGTATCGGAGAGATGAAATACCTCCTATCGAATCAGTATCTGGTGCTCCTGACGAGGATTTTCCTCGGTTTGATGTTTGTGATGGTGAGCCTCGAGAAGATTGTCGAGTCCGCCGCCTTCGCACAATCCATCGCGAACTACAACATTTTCTCTTTTCCGATTTCCTTGGTGCTCGCGACGATCGTTCCGTGGGTTGAGCTCGCGTGTGGTCTCTGCATTCTGTTCGGACTCTTCCTGCGGGGCAGCTCGCTCCTGCTCTCGGGCATGGTGGCAGTCTTCACCCTCGCCGTCCTCTCCGCCCTGCTGCGCGGCTTGGACATCGCGTGCGGGTGCTTCACCCAGGATCCGACCGTCGGAAGAATCGGATGGATGAAGATCATCCAGAACCTTACGCTGCTCGCCTTGAGTTTCTTCTTGTATTTCTCCACGAGCGACAAATTCTCGATCGAGGCGTATCTTCGCGGCAAACCACTCCAGCAATGAAGAGAGCCTCAGAAGCAGTCATCATCGATGCCATCCGAACCCCCATCGGCAAGTACGGGGGAGCTCTCAAGGATGCGCGCCCGGACGACATGAGCGCCCTCATCCTCCGGACGCTGATCGCCCGCTCGCAGCTCAACCCGTCACTCGTCGAAGACGTGTACTGGGGGTGCGCGAACCAATCGGGCGAGGACAATCGAAACGTCGGGAGGATGGCCCTCCTCCTCGCGGGCTTCCCGTTCAGCGTTCCCGCTTCGACCATCAACCGCCTGTGCGGATCGAGCATGGATGCCCTCCACCAGGCTGCACGCGCGATCTGGTGCGGAGCGATCGCGCTCGGGCACCCTCTCGGCTGCAGCGGCGCGCACATCGTGACGTCGCTCGTTCATGAAATGAAGCGCCGCGGGGCTCAACGGGGCATCGCGACGATGTGCATCGGCGTCGGGCAGGGCATCACGACGATCATCGAACAAGTGTAGTACCACTCGTGCGACGCGAGAGTTCGCTTGCGTCCCGAGAACATTCTAACTTCAATTCCGTTTCCTCTCCCACTTCAGGAAGGAGATCTTCGATGAATCCACCCAACACTACTTTCACTCACGATTTCAATCGCCGCGACTTCCTTTCGATGGTCGGCAAGGGAGTCGGTCTGGCAGCGCTCTCATCAGCAACGGTCGGCGCGTGGCTCGAGAAGCTCCACGCGGCCACGAAGCGAGTGGAGCATCTCTCGCCGGAAGAAGTCGCCATGAACGAGGATTTCTGGTACGACATCCAGAGGTCCTTTTCGGTCACCCGGGGCATCACGAACCTGAACAACGGTGGGGTCTGCCCATCCCCCCGGATCGTCACGGAGGCATTCTGTCACTACACCTGGGAGCAGGAAGACGCAACGGCATACACCATGTGGTCGATCCTTGAGCCGCAGTGCGAGACGGTTCGCACGGGCCTGGCGGACGTCTTCGGGTGCGACCGGGAGGAGATCGCAATCACCCGCAACGCCTCCGAGTCGCTTGAGATCCTGCTCATGGGCCTGGACCTGAAATCAGGGGACGAGATCCTGACGACAACACAGGACTATCCACGCATGCTGACGACGCTCCGCCAACGCGAGCAACGCGAAGGATTGGTCCTCAAGATGATCCAGGTGCCGGTTGCGCCGAAGGACATCGACGACATCGCCGCCGCATTTGACAAAGCGATCAACGCAAGAACGCGCGTCATCCTTATGTCGCACGTCATCAATCTGACTGGCCAGATCACGCCGGTCAAGACGGTCTGCGATATCGCAAAACCCAAAGGCATCGAGGTCATCGTGGACGGCGCCCATTCCTTCGCGCACTTCGCTTTCAAGCAGAGCGATATCGGCTGCGATTATTTCGGCACCAGCCTGCACAAATGGCTTCTCGCGCCGAAGGGGACGGGATTGCTGTTCGTCAAACGCGACAAGATCGAAAAGATCTGGCCCTTGATGGCGGCCGACAAGAGTCAAAAGAACGATGTCCGGAAGTATGAGGAGATCGGGACTCACTCGGCGGCAATGAAGCTCGCAATCGGCGAGGCGATCCTCTTCCACAACGGCATCGGAGCGGACCGAAAAGAGGCCCGGCTGCGTTACCTCTCGCGATACTGGATGAACAAACTGAAGGACCTCCCGAACGTTCGCTTTCACACGTCGTGGGATCCGAAGCAGTCATGCGGCATCGCAAACGTTGAAATCGTAGGAGTTGATCCCGGCGCCATTTCTTCCTACCTCATGGATAAGCACAAGATCATGACGGTAGCGATCATCCACCCCGAGTTCAAAGGCAATCGCATCACGCCGAACGTCTACACGACGCTGAAGGAACTCGACCGATTCTGTGACGTGATGGAGACGATCGCGAAGAAAGGGCTGCCGAAGAGCTAGG
>CAYZRX010000102.1:7100-10040 GCA_964480945.1 uncultured Ignavibacteriaceae bacterium
GTTCTCGTCGCGGCTCTGGCGAGCCACGAGGCGTTCTCTCAGGCCGCGCAGTCGCCGCCGCTACCGATGCTGCGAGTTCCTCGCGTCAGTCAGGGGGCGAAGATCACTCAGGTCATCGGCCTCAGCGACGTGACAATCTCCTATCATCGTCCCGGCGTGAAAGGAAGAGAGATCTGGGGCAAGCTCCTGCCGTACGGAGAAATCTGGCGGGCCGGAGCCAACGAGCCGACGCTCTTCACGTTCAGCGACGAGGTGATGATCGCAGGAAAGAAACTGAACGCAGGAACCTACCGGTTCGTCACCATTCCCGGTCCGAAGGAGTGGACTGTCATCTTTAATTCGGAGGTGAAGAACTGGGGAACCGTGTATGAGCCGCAGTACGACACGCTCCGGTTTACGGTCACGCCGGAGACCGGCCCGCAGGAGGAGTGGCTGTCGTACAGCTTCACCGACCTCACGCCATCATCTGCGCGTGTTGTGCTGGCATGGGAGAAGATGCGGATCGGGTTCAAGATCGAGTTCAACACTCTGGCGAAGATGCAGTCTTCTGTCGGCACCTGGCAGGTCCTTAACGCCGCTGCCGGGTACGCCCTGTCGCAGAAGGTTTACCTGAACGAGGCAATGGGCTGGATCGCTCGCTCGATAGCACTGGACAAGAACCCGCGTAACCTGCAAACGAAGGCGGATCTGCTGGCTGAGGCGGGCAAGGTGGACGACGCGATTGCAACGGCGGAGGAAGCGGTGAAGTTGGCCAAGCAGCGCAATCCGAACGCAAACACTTCCGGCCTCGAAAAACGGATCAGCGATTGGAAGGCGAAGAAGTAGCCCTGGCTCCAGCCAAGTTGCGACGGGCTTCAAGAGAAGTGAAAAGCCTCACCCGTTCATCGGTGAGGCTTTTCTGATGCAGAATTTCACACAAATTGCCAACCGGAGTCGCGGGCGATTCAGCAGATCGCTCTACTCATCGATCAGACCCTCCTTCACGTACGACCATCGCCAATCTTGCCATGGCCGACAGAATCGCGCCTTGACCGGATTCTGGAGAACATACCGGACTATTCGCTCGAGCTCAATATCGTCACGGACTACATGGTCATAGCTTTCGTGCTGCCAGAAGGCACCGCTGCGCCCGAGGATTCGATTCGCCTTGACCGCAGTAAACGCTTTCAACGATTGAAGAATCCAGTAGAGCGAAGCGTCGCATCCGAAATCAGGTGGATGGGGATCGCTTCGCCCGGACGAGCGGATTGAGGAGCAATGCCACCCCAATGACCATGAGGCATCCGATCACGTTATACCAGAGCCACGGGATTGAGGTGAAAGCAAAGCAGTAGAGCACCACGGCCTCCCCTGCAAACGCGGCCCAGAAGGTCGCCGTCCCGCCGATCCACTTCAGGTAGAACGCGATGAGGAAGATCGCGAGCATCGTCCCGTAGAAGAGCGACCCCAAAATGTTCACTGCCACGATGAGGGACCCGAGGTTGCTCGCATACTGGGCGAAGAAGATTGCATACACGCCCCAGAGTCCCATCGCCAGCCGGGAGACGAGCAAGTAGTGCTTCTCCTCCCCCTCCTTCTTGATATGTCTCTTGTACACATCGACGATCGTGCACGTCGCCAGCGCGCTGAGCTCGCCGGAGGTGGAGGACATCGAGGCCGCAAAGATGCAGGCGAACAACAGTCCGACCAAACCGAGAGGCAGGTATTTCATCACGAATGAAAGGAAAATGTAGTTCGTGTCGCTCGCCTCGACGGCGGGATCATTCTGCTTGATGACGGCGATTCCCTCAGCCCGGATGGCCTCGGCATTCTTCGACGCGGTTTCGACCGCTTCTCTGGCCTCGCGAAGAGCGTTCTTGTCACCCGAGTGTGTGGCCTCGATGTAGTGTCGGACGGCTTCAGCTTTGCCCTTAAAAGCATCGTCATACCGCCGCTCGATCGCCTGATATTCGTCCGCGTGCTGGCTCTGCTCAATCCGCCGGGTCTCGACGGGATTGAAGAAGAGCGGCGGGCGCTCAAATTGATAAAATACGAAGACCATGGCGCCGAGGAGGAGAATGAAAAACTGCATCGGCACTTTCGCCATGCCGTTGAACAAGAGGCCGAGCCGGCTCTGCGTCACCGATTTTCCCGTCAGATAGCGCTGAACCTGCGACTGGTCGGTCCCGAAATATGCAAGAGCGACGAACGTGCCGCCGACGAGGCCGGACCAGAAGTTGTACTCGTTATGCAGGTCGAAGGAAAAGTCGATGACGTTGAGCCTTCCCATCCCCCCTGCGACGTGGAGCGCGTCGGTGAAGTCAACCCCCTTCGGCAGCAGGACGATCGTCATGATGAACGCAAGCACCATCCCGAACATAATAATGAGCAACTGCTGAAAGTCCGTCCAGTTCACGGCTTTCACTCCCCCCGTTGTGGTATAGATGATGATGATACCGCCGATCAGGGTGGAGGCAATTCGAATGTCCCATCCGAGCATAACCGAGAGGACAAGGGACGGAGCGTAGATCGTTATCCCGACCGCCAGCCCGCGCTGGATGAGAAAGATGATGCTCGTGAGCGTGCGCGTCTTCACGTCGAACCGGTGTTCGAGGTATTCGTAGGCAGTGTACACACCGAGCTTGTGGAAAATCGGGACGGCGGTGACGGAGAGGATGACCATCGCGATCGGGAGGCCAAAATAGAACTGCACGAACCTCATTCCGTCCGTGTATGCTTGGCCCGGCGTTGAGGTGAAGGTGATCGCGCTCGCCTGTGTGGCCATGATCGAGAGCGCCACCGTATACCACCGCATTTGCCTGTCGGCAAGCAGGTAGCCTCTGATGCTCCGGGTTCCTCGACCTTTGTAGACTCCGTACAGCGCGATTGACAAAAGCGTGAGACCGAGAACAACCCAGTCGAGCGTTCTCATTCGAATGCCTTCATGAACGCGTAGAACAA
>CAYZRX010000103.1:0-9946 GCA_964480945.1 uncultured Ignavibacteriaceae bacterium
CCAATGCGCTGCCGCTGAGGAGAACCAGCACGACGGGTCTTCCAACCGCTGCTACGGCCTGGACGAGCTCTTCCTGCTCCCGCGGCAACCCGATATCGACCCGATCTCCCCACTTGAAACCCGGGACATCGACGGGCATCTCTTCTCCTTCGAGTCGCGGCGAGAGGCCCATCATCATAACGACTGCGTCGGCCGCTCGAGCTGCTGCGAGTGCCTCTTCTTTGAGGTGCGCATTTGGCTTCGACCAAACAAGCTGCACGCTGGCGTCTGCGCGTCGATCCGAGTATTCAAGCCTGATCCGATGCTGCACTCCCGCTGTCAACTCCACGTACTTCCACTGTATGAATACATCATGCCGGTTGGAGGCTTCAACCAGGAGAGAATCATCCAGGAAGAGCCGAGCACCGCCGAAGGCTCTCACGCCAAGAGCGTACCGGCCTGAGATGGAAGGAAGGATCCTGCCCGTCCACCGGACGCTGAAACTGTCTCTCTTCATGCCGGGAATCGGGGCCTCCTGCCACCAATTGAAATCCACCGTCTCATCAATCCTGGTGAGGAATGGCTCGCCCTCGAGGTCGTGGTTGTTGAAGTAGCACGCCTCCAAGCCATGTACCGACACACCGTTACGATTGCTCGTGAGCAACGCCGCGGGAACCACCTCCAGTGACGGCATGTTCTCTGCGACGTCGCATCCCCTTGCGTAAATCACCTTCGTACCCGACGACACTTTCCGCCTGATGCCTTCCAGAGGCGTAATGGGATCTGAAGGAGTCCCATTGTAGTTGCCCAGCAACACATCGACATCATCTGCGTTCGGCCCGATGACGGCAATCGTGCGCAGGTCCTTCCGCAGTGGAAGGATCCCACCCTCATTTTTCAGCAAAACGATGGACTTACGCGTTGTCTCAACAGCCAGCTCCCGATGCTCCTTGGAGTCGTTGACGCTCGCGGGGATCGCCGCGTACGGGACGCGTTCCGGAGGATCAAACATTCCGAGCTTGAAGCGTGCCCGAAAGAGTCGATTCACCGCGAGATCGACGAGTAGCTCACTGACCAAACCCCGCCTGACGGCCACACCGAGGCTATCGTATGTTACTCCGCAGTTGAGATCGGTCCCGGCGACGAGTGCACGTGCCGCTGCCTCGGGCGCAGCCCGGTCGACCTTGTGGGTTGTGTAGAAATCCATGATCGCCCAGCAGTCGGAGACAACGTAGCCGTCGAAGCCCCACTCATCTCTCAAAATCCTTTGCAGAAGCTCGCTGCTGCCGCAACACGGCTGGCCACGGAAGCGATTGTAGGCGCACATGACCGATTGCGCCTTTCCCTCGAAAATCGTCGCACGAAAGGCCGGCAGATACGTCTCGCGCAGGTCACGGTCATCCACGACTGCGTCGAACACGTGCCGGTCCGGTTCCGGCCCGCTGTGGACATCGAAGTGTTTTGGGGTCGACACTGTCTTGAGGTAGTGTGGATCGTTCCCCTGCATCCCCTTCACGAACTCAACTCCGAGTCGACCGGTGAGGTACGGATCTTCACCATAGGTTTCCATACCGCGCCCCCAGCGGGGGTCGCGGAAGATATTGATGTTGGGGGACCAGAACGTCAGCCCCTCGTAGATCCCACGTCTTCCGTGCTGCACGGCATCATTGTGCTTGGCGCGCGCCTCATCGGAAATAACCGTCGCCACACGAAACATCAGATCGGCGTCCCAGGTTGCGGCGAGGCCGATGGCCTGCGGGAACACGGTCGCCCGCCCGGCCCGGGCCACGCCATGGAGCGCTTCGTTCCACCAGTTGTAGGCAGGAATACCGAGCCGGCCGATGGCAGGAGCATCGTAAACCATCTGACTCACTTTCTCATCGAGCGTCATGCGCGAGACGAGGTCGTCCACGCGCTCATCAAGCGGAAGGTCCAGGTTTCGGTAGCGAGCTGGCCCCTCTGAAAGAGTTTGCTGCGCAAGAGCGGCGGGGAGCACGCAGAACAGCAGAGATACGAACGCCATGAAACGCGCGGGAGGAACCGGGTTTCTCATCGTTACCTCCAAGGAAGGAAAGATTCTGGTTTGTTCAAGTGTGCGAAGAGCAGCTGGACTCAACTTACGGGAAATTGAAATTCGTTTCAATTGAGCTCAATCCATTTTTTTCACACAAACATGGAATTCCCGGTCAGCAATCGTGGATTTTGCCATTTTCTTTCGTAAATTTGAGCCACTCTTGGGGACATAGAAATCCGGCGCTGGCAAAAGGTATTCATTCCACCCTGTCATATCAACGAGAATGCGACATCGCCCGCAGGGAGTTTGAGCGGGATTCCCTTCGCGGGCGTTTCTGCTTTCCGGAGCCTCATCCCGGGCGTACGTCCGTGGTCTTCCGTGCAAGCACGACCTTATGACGTTTAAGCCCTTCAATCAAATGACCGAAGGCGACTACGTCGCTATCGGGTTCAAATCCGGACTGGAAATCCACCAACAGCTCCTCACCTCGAAGAAGCTCTTCTGTCGCTGCCCGGCCGGGCTATACAGCGACTCATTCAACGCCGAGATCCTCCGCCATATGCGTCCCACACTCTCCGAGCTGGGCGAGTACGACGGTACGGCGTTGATGGAGTTCAAGACAAAGAAGGAGATCATCTACCAGATCAACCACGCGACGGTTTGCACGTACGAAATGGACGACACGCCTCCCTTCGAGCTCAACGATGAAGCGCTCGACATTGCTCTGGAGATCGGACTCCTCTATGGCTGTGCGATGGTCGATGAAATACACATCGCGAGGAAACAGTACCTCGATGGGAGCATCCCTACAGGATTTCAACGGACCACCATCGTCGGCGTGGACGGCGGGATACCATACAAGGGACGAAAGATTGGCATCGTCCAGCTCGGATTGGAAGAGGACGCGTGCCGCGAAGTCAGCGATGTCGGGCACGTCAGGACCTACCTCACCGACCGGCTGGGCATGCCGCTGATCGAAACGGTGACTGCCCCGGATATGCGCACGCCTCACGAGGCTGCCGAGGTGGCCGAAATCCTCCGCAAGTTGGTCAGGACTACAGGAAAAGTCCGAACAGGACCGGGAGCTGCGCGGGAGGACGTCAATGTGAGCATCACGGGCGGTACGCGGATCGAAATCAAGGGGGTCCCCCGCATCCCGAACATTCCGCTTCTGACGTACCACGAAGCCATCCGGCAGCACAACCTCCTCCGTTTGCGAGACGAGCTGCACCGCCGCGGGATCACCAAGGATACCTTCCAAGCCAAAAGCGAGGAAGTCACCAAGATTCTTCGCAGAACGCGCTACGAGCCCGTCAGGAACGCCATAGCGGACGGTCTCACCGTCCGTTGCGTGCTTCTGCGCGGATTCAAAGGGCTGCTGCGGTGGGAGACGCAGGCCGAGACCTATTTCTCACGGGAGATCTCAGACCGCGTCCGTGTGGTTGCCTGCCTTTCCACCCTTCCGAACATCATCCACTCGGACAGCCCGAGCGAGACCATCGCCTCGTCCGAATGGCAGATGCTCAAGAAGACTGTCGGGGCGACGGAGGATGACACGATTGTCGTCGTCTGGGGAAATGAACAGGATGCGGCTACGGGCGCATCGGAGATCATGATCAGGGCTCAAGAAGCCACCATAGGGGTTCCCTCCGAGACGCGGCAAGCCCTTCGGGACGGCACGAACGGGTTCGAGCGGATTCTCCCCGGGCCGAACCGGATGTATCCGGATACCGACCTCCCGCCGCGCCGGATCACGCGCGAACATCTTGAACGCATCAAAAAGGAAGCTTCCCGTCCTTTCTGGGAGAATGAACAGTGGTACCGCGAACTCGGGATCCCTCCGGATGTCATTGTGCCTCTCAGTATTTCCCCGTACGCGGGCCTTTTCGAAATCGCCGTCAGGGAGTGGCATCTGCCGCCGACCCTGACAGCAGTGACGCTCATCCAGCTTCCGAAACGTGTCGCAAAGAAACTCCACCACATCATTCATTTTTCAATCGAAACCATGCGCGAGATCCTGCTCGCCCACCGGGATGGGGCTCTCGTCAAGGGAGGGATCCTCCCCGCGCTGACGATGGTCGCCATGACCGGAAAGTTCTCCCGTCAATTTCTCCCTCCCATTTGTTCGGACGGGGAGCTCTCCTCAGCAATCGAGCGGTCTGCCGCTGAGCTGAGAAGCCTTCATCTCTTCAAAGCGGAGAAGGAACCGGAAGTGCTCATGGGACTTGTTATGGACAGAGTACGTGGACGGATCGATGGAAGCGTGGTGGCCGCAAAGCTCGCCGGCGCTCCGGCGGAGGAACGCTCGTGAGCGCGAACGATAGCTACAGGGGCTACCGCGGCCGGGCGCTGGAAACGCTCAAGGCTTACGATGCGCAGGTCTGGAGTGATGTGGAGGTCAGAACCGACCAGGGATCGTTCACAGGGATCGTGCTCCCCAGATCCGAGACGGCTGACCCTCTCCATATCGTCCTGAAGCTCCGCAGCGGTTACAACATCGGCGTGGCGGCTGAAAGCGTGCGATCGATCGTCGTCCAGGGCCGAAAGGAAGCGCACTACAAGATTCCGGAAAAGGAATTCCCGTACGACCCGAAGAAGCCGCGGGTCAAGCTCCTGGGTACCGGCGGGACGATCGCGAGCCGGCTGGACTACCGGACGGGGGCCGTAATCCCGGCGTTCTCGCCCGGAGAGCTGTACGGCTCGGTGCCGGAACTGGCCGACCTGTGCAACCTTGAAACGGAGAAGCTGTATGGTGTCTTCAGCGAGAACATGGGACCTGAGCAATGGGTCGGCACCGCACAGGCGATCGGCCGCGAGATCGAGAAGGGCGTGCAGGGCATCGTCATCGGCCACGGCACCGACACGATGCACCACACCGCCGCGATCCTCTCCTTCATGGTTCAGAATTCGCCGGTACCAATCGTGATGGTCGGCTCCCAGCGGTCGAGCGACCGGCCTTCGTCCGATGCTGCGCTGAACCTGATGCACAGTGTGAAGACAGCGGCCGAGAGCGACATCGCAGAAGTGATGGTCTGCATGTTCGGCCCGACCTCCGACGTCTACGGATTGCTGCACCGGGGAACCCGCGTGCGAAAGATGCATTCGAGCTACCGCTCGACGTTTCGGACGATCGGCGATGTGCCGATCGCCATGGTCAGCCGCGAGAAGATCACGCCGCTGCGCCAGGACTACAAGCGGCGGCGGACTGACCGGAATGTGGTCGTCAATACGGCGTTCGAAGAGAAGGTGAGCATCGTGTACTACTACCCCAACATGAAGCCGGATATCATTGACTCCCTCATCGACAACGACTACAAGGGGATCGTCATCGCCGGGACCGGGCTCGGCCACGTGAACAAACCGTTGTACCCTTCACTGAAGAGAGCTTACGAGAAGAACATCTCGGTGTACATGACCGTCCAGACCCTCTGGGGCTACGTCCAGATGTACGTCTACGACACGGGGCGGGATATGATGGAGCTCGGCGTCGTCCCCTCCGCCAACATGCTCCCCGAGGTGGCCTACATGAAGCTCGGCTGGGCGCTCGGCCAGACGAACGACCCGGCGAAAGTGCGCGAGATCATGCTCACGTCGATCGCCGGTGAGATCACCGAGCGGGAGCCGAGCAATGGATACCTGATCTTCCAGGGCGGTGTCCCAGAGGTCGAGGAGTTCATCTCTCGCTATCGGAAGTGAATCTCGCGCCGAATTGGCTCTTACCTCCCAATAGGTCAGCAAATCAGCTGTAAAATCATCATAAGGGCGAGGCCCAGCGTGGCCTGTCTCTCGGACCTCGATTTAGTTAGGAATTGACACGGATTATTAGTATCTTCTTGTGTCAAATAACAGTACACCGTCTAGTCTCTTTCGGGAGAGATCGTTCGGCACCGGTTGTGCAGGACGATCACGCCTTCAAAATCCCCCTCTGGTGAACCGCAGAAACACCTTCCAAGGTGGCAACGCCGTGAATCAGTTGGTGCCCAAGAGCGTAGGCTCGCGGAGCAGTGAGTGGTTTTCAAGTCCGTATGTTCGGCGTACACCTTGCCCGACGGTTGAGTCGGGTCGTTATCAATAGATGAAAGGACAAGTTCCATGGAAAAAGGAACTGTCAAATGGTTCAACGGAGCCAAGGGTTATGGCTTCATTTCACGTAATGGCGGAGAAGATGTCTTCGTCCATTTCAAGGCGATCACTGGAGACGGGTACAAAAACCTGAACGAGGGTGATTCGGTGGAGTTCGAAGTCGAAAAGGGTCCCAAGGGACTCACGGCGACGAATGTCTCCGTCGTCCGCTGAAGAGATCATAACCTGTATCTCAAACAAAAAACCCTGCCCACAAGGCAGGGTTTTTCATTTGATAGGGGTCAGATGTGGCGGTTGGACGAGCACCACGCCGGGCGTACGAGAGGATCGCCATCAGGCTCAAATCGCGATCCCGAATCCATCGGCCGCTCGAATCTGTCTCACAGGAAGTACTTCTTGAGAATATCGATGATGTTGAGCTCGTTAATATCCCCCTGCCGCGTTGCCGCATCCGGGTTCGCGATCGTCACGATAATCATGTTCTGCCCCCGATCCACGTACACCGCCTGACCGCCGAAGCCCGCGGCCATAAAGAGGGAGTCTTGATCCTCGTAGTCCGTCCACCAGAAATAGCCGTAATTGACCGCTGAGAAACTGCCCCGGATCGTGTTCTGCGGGTTGCGGGGAACCAACGACTGCCGGATCCAGTCGCGAGAGACGATCTGCCGGCCATCGAGGAATCCGTCGTGAAGGTACAGCTCGCCAAACCGAGCCAGGTCCCTCGGCGTGAACCTCATGCCGGTTCCGCCCGCATAAATGCCCTGAGGATCGGTGGGCCAGGTTCGGACCGAGATCTTGAGCGGACCGAAGAGGTTGTTGTCCGCGAACTTGTAGGTCGACATTCCCGTGGCTCGCGTGAGAATCCCGGAAAGGACGTTTGCATTTGGAGTCGTGTAGACATACTCCTCACCGGGGGCATACTTGAGCGGCAGCCCCAATGCCGCGTACATCCAGTTGGCACTCGTCGTGAAGATCGCGCTGTGGTCAGCGCTCTCGTCCCAGTCGATGCCGCTACGCATCGTCAGGAAATGCTCGATCGTCCAGTCCCGTTTTCGGGGATCGATGTTCGTCGTATCGAAATCGGGGAAAAACCTAAGGATCTTGTCTTGAGCGGATTGGATGATTCCCCTGTCGATCGCGATGCCGACAAGGGCAGAGGTAAAACTCTTCGACTCCGAGAAGATCTCAAAATCGTTATCCTTCTGATAGTTCCCGACATAGTACTCCACAACGAGAGAGTCATTCTTGACAACGAGGAAACTGTAAATGAAGGAATTGATCTTGATCTGCTGAAGGCCTGCAGCCACCCTCGCGGTGTCCATGCCTTGAGCGGCAGGCGTGGAGAGCGGCCACGGGTACGGTGCACGGTAGGTAAGTTCCGGCGTCTCGGGCGGGGCTGACACGGATCCACCCCGGCACGCGAACCCCGCCAATGCGACGAGACCTACGAAGAGTATCTTGCAGAGCCAGCCGCCCGAGCGCTCGCTCAAACCCTGCATCTCTGAGAATGGCACGACTTGACAGAAATCGAACGCGCTATCGCTCGCGTTCTCACTGCTTCTCCCCTTCGCGGGAAGAAGCTCCTCCGCCATCAGGCGGTGCGTTGGGATCATTGCCACCCAGCATACCCGCCTACACCTCTACCAGCGACGACCGCCGCCGCCATGACGACCACCTCGCCCGCCTCCAAATCCCCGGTGCTCGGCACGAGGCCGGGCTTCGTTCACGTCCATCGAACGCCCTTTGAACTCCTTGCCATGCAAGGCCGCGATCGCAGCCTCTGCCTCGGCCTTCTCCGGCATTTCGACGAACCCAAAGCCCTTGGAGACATTGTTCGACCGATCCCTGACGATCGTTACCTCATCGAGCCGCCCGAACGGCTTGAATGCCTCCTCCAGATCCTCTTTCGTGACTTCCTTGGACAAGTTACCGACGTACAGCCTCATGGTGACCTCGCGATGTGAATAGGAAAATGATGCTCTTGTGGTGGGCCGATCGATGGCTTAGCGGCGGGTGTGTCAAGTACTCGCTCTACCGGATCCGCTCTCTATAACGTACGACTAATATTGATAGATTCCAAATAGCGACCGTGTCTTCCTCCGGATCCTTCACGTACCAGGGCCTGCTTCCTCCGTCAGCTTGAACCGGATCTTCAGCACCCCGTCTTCGTAGCTTGTCGAGTAGATGTGAAATGTCCCAATCTGCTTGGTCCTATCGACATGGGCGCCGATGCACGGACAGGCATCGTAGTCGCCGATCCTGATGATCCTGACGGTGTCGCCGACCTGGTCCGGCAAGCGGCTGAGGTTGAACTGCTTTCCGGCCTCCTCCCGCGAGAGGAACTCCTCCCGCACTACCGCGTCGGCCTGGATGATCTGGTTGACCTTCGCTTCGATTTCCTTCGTCTCTTCGGGCGTCAAATCGCGGTCGAAATGATAGTAGATTCTCGACTTCTTGGCCTCGAGGTGTGTGGTAAACGAGCGGCCCCGGTTGAACAGCCGGACCATCGTCTGATTGAGGATATGCTCGGCGGAGTGCATCCGCGGATCGTAATCTTTGGACATCAGACTTCCATTCTCTAATGAAGATCCCTTGCCGCCGGCAGCCATGAGGCGCTGCCACGGAAGTTCCAATCCGAAATTACTGCAAAGAGAAGAACAATCCAAGAGGAGATGTGGAAAAAATCTCCTATATTTGCAGGTTCATTTTTCTAACCTGTTGAAGCGAACCTATGCAAATCGGTATCGTCGGGCTCCCGTACTCCGGAAAATCAACGCTGTTTCAGACTATCACACGAACGCACCTTGATCCTTCAGCCCTTGCGAAGGCCGAAACCCATCAGGCGATCGTGAGGGTTCCGGACGATCGCCTCGAGAAGCTGTCGGAGATTTTCGCTCCTCGGAGCACGGTGTATGCCACCATCGAGTTCGTCGATGTTGTCGGGCTGAAAAAGGGAGAGTCCGGCTCGACACAGTTCACCACGAACTTTCTGGCAAACGTGAAAACGAACGACGCCCTCGTGCAGGTTGTCCGATGCTTTACCGACGATGCGGTGCCGCACCCGGATGGCACTATCGATGCCCTGCGGGACATCGCAACGTTTGAAACCGAGTTCATCCTCTCAGATCTCTCGATCATCGAGAGCCGCATGGAGAGGATCAACAAGCAGCTTCAAAAGTCCCAGGATGAGCTTCTCAAGAAGGAGCTGCCCATGCTCGAGAAATTCCGGAGAATTCTCGATGGCGAGAAGCCTTTGCGCGAGGTTGACTTCACGGTCGAGGAAGCCCAGGTCCTCAGAAGCTACCAGCTCCTCTCCGTCAAGCCAATGCTCATCGCATTGAACTTCGATGAATCTCAACGGGGGATCGTCGAGGAGACCGTGAATCGAGTGGCGAAGGGCAAAGCTGGAGTGCAGACGAAGATCGTCTCGTTTTTCGGCAAGATCGAGATGGAGATGTCCGAGCTGCCGGAGGACGAGGCAGGGGTGTTCATGGAGGAATACGGCATCAAGGAATCTGCGCTTGCGACCCTCATCCGTGAGTCGTATGCCCTTCTCGGGCTGCAATCATTCTTCACGGTCGGTGAAGATGAGTGCAGGGCGTGGACGATCAGGAAAGGGATGACGGCGCAGGAAGCTGCGGGAGCGATCCACTCCGACTTCGTGAGCAAGTTCATCCGCGCCGAGGTCGTGTCGTACAATCACTTCATCGAGCAAGGAGGATCCTTCGCGAAAGCCAAAGAAGCCGGCCAATGGCGGCTTGAGGGGAAGGAATACATCGTGGAGGATGGGGACATCCTTTCGATCCGACACAGCTAGCGCCGATTCGAAGAAATGGTCTTGTATTGTGTTGTGAATGGGAGTTCGATTGA
>CAYZRX010000104.1:0-9872 GCA_964480945.1 uncultured Ignavibacteriaceae bacterium
CCTTCCGCCTCGGCATTGAAACTCGTGACGATGCGATGTCGCAACACGGGCCCCGCAAGTGCCTTCACATCCTCAATGTCCGGTGTGTGCCGCCCCTCGAGAATTGACCGCGTCTTCGCTCCGAGAATAAGATACTGAGACGCCCGAGGCCCTGCTCCCCAACGGATCCAGTTGTTGACGTACGGTGGAGCGACCGTCGACGCCGGCCGGGTACGGTTGACCAGCGTGACGGCGAATTTGATGACGTTATCCGCAACCGGTACGCGGCGGACAAGATCCTGAAAGTCTATGATCTCCTGGGCGGTCAGTACAGGCTTCACCTCGGGTTGATACGGGCTCGTCGTCGTCTTCACGATCGTTTCCTCCTCTTCGAACGAGGGGTAGTCGAGCCAGAGGTTGAACATGAAACGATCGAGCTGCGCCTCGGGAAGCGGGTAGGTGCCTTCCTGCTCGATCGGGTTTTGTGTCGCCAGCACGAAGAACGGCTCACGAAGCTTGTAGGTCTGCCCTGCAGCGGTGACATGGTGTTCCTGCATTGACTCCAGCAGCGCCGCCTGCGTCTTGGGTGGGGTTCGGTTGATCTCATCCGCCAGGATGATATTGGCGAAGACCGGACCCTGCACGAACTTAAACGACTTCTGCCCCGTCGAGACATTCTCCTCAATGATCTCGGTTCCCGTGATGTCGCTCGGCATCAAATCGGGCGTGAACTGAATTCTGCTGAACTTCAGATCGAGTGCTTCCGAAAGGGTCTTGATGAGGAGCGTTTTCGCGAGGCCGGGAACGCCGATGAGGAGGCAGTGTCCGCGTGCGAGGAGCGAGATGAGGAGGTGCTCGATAACACTTGTTTGGCCGACAATGACTTTCGCGATTTCCGCGCGGATGTCACGGTAGGCCTGGGCGAGTCTGGCAGCTGCTTCGACGTCGTTCATATCTGGGTTCGAGAAGGAATGAGCGCTCGGCCGTCCGCTGATTAGAGGCGGATGTCGACGTAGATGTTCTTCTTCAGGTCGTCAAGCCATTGACTGTACTCGTGCTGGCGTTTGACGAAGAGCGCCATTTGTTCGACGCGGTGGTAATCCTGCGCGAGATTCACATCGTGCGCCGGGACGCGATCTCTCAGGAGGATGATCTGATAGCCGTACGACGCGCCCAGGACGATTCGATGGGGCTCGCTGATCTCGCCGTTCTTGAGGTTCTTGACAACGGACGCGAAATCCGGCTCGAGCTGGTCGATAGCCACGCGGCCGAGGTCGCCACCGATCGATTTTGTGTTTTCATCCTCCGAGTATTTCCGCGCCAGCTCCGCAAACGATTCGCCCTTCAGGGCCCGCTCCCGGAGTCCCCGGAGGAACTCGACTGCGGCCGAGTCGCTCGCAGGCCCCTTCTGCACGCGGAGCAGGATGTGCCGAGCGTGTACCGATTCACCTCGCCGCTCGAGGAGCTGGATGATGTGATACCCATACTCCGTCTTGACAACGGGCGAGATTTCACCTTCTTTCAGTGCGAACACGGCGGCCTCAAATTCCGGGACGAACACGAGCCCACGCTTTGCCCATCCCAGGTCGCCGCCGCGCGCTGCGCTCCCGTCTTCCGAGTAGCGCTTCGCGAAATCTGCGAAATCACCCCCGGCCAGAATGCTGTCCCGAATGGCATTGAGCTTGTCTCTCGTCTGTTTCTCATACGTCGTGTCCGGTTTCGGCACGACGAAGATCTGGCTCAGCTCCACCTCTTCCGGGACCTTCGGCAGGCTGTCCTTGTACGCTTCGAAGAATTCCTCGACCTCCCGCCGCGCGACCTGGATCGAGGCCTCCCGCTGCTGACGAACGCGCTGAATGAGAAGCTGCTTCCGAACGATCGGCCGGTACTCCCGTTTCAACAGTGCGATCGGCTTGCCGTACGCCTGTTCCAGTCTTTGCTCCGATCCCGCCTGGCGGATGTAGTTTTGAAACTGTTGATCCAGCACCCTCGTGACCTCATCCTCCGTCACCGTAACGCTGTCCAATATCGCCTGCGCTAGGATCAGCCTGTCGGCGACCATCGATTCGAGGACCTGCTTGCGCAGCTCGGGTTGCTTCGGATCCAACCGGTTCTGCAGCGCCACGAGATTCAGTTGCTGGTCAAGATCCGATTCCGTGATGATTTCCTTGTCGACCACAGCCACGATACGATCAACGACGGTCTGAGCGAGAAGGCGATCGGCACCGCAGAGGATCACCACCGTCAACGCCCACGCCCCGCAAACCCAACCCCCACATCGCATTCTCTCCATAGTGTATCTCCTAGCGCCCGCGCCCGAGGGCACTCGTGTCCTCGGCCGGGCTCACTAATATTTCAACAGAGTGTTTTGCTCGAAGGTTCTCGATCAGATCGTTCAGCAGCCGCTGACGCCGCTCGATCACCAGCCGGCTTCTGATCTCCTGCTCCACGTACGGAAGGTCGGCTATTTGCCCCTGGCGGCTGAGCTTCCAGACGATCAGCACGTAGGAGCCCTCGCTCGTCCGGATGGGAAACGAAGGCTCGGCCTTGGTTGAGGCGGAAGCAACGCGCCAGAGCTCAACAGGCAGCAGCGTGTTCTGCGTGCGATACGTCGAATCGACATGGGCGAGGATCGTGAGCGCTTCCTTCGGATCTGCCAGCCGCTGCTCGAGGGCGTCCTTCCACGTTGCACCGCGCAAGACGCTCGTTCGAAAATTGTTGGCCGCGTCCCGATCCCGAAACAGCGCGAAGCTCATCAGCGCGACGTCGCTCGTGAGCCGGAATTCAGCGTTGTGCGCTTGGTAGTACTCTGCGATCTCTTCGGGACGTATTTCCATCGACCCGTTGGTATAGACTTCTTCGTCGAGAAGGGCGTTCACCGCCAGCTGACGTTGCACCTCATCCAAGCGTGCGCGAACGCTCTCGCTCCGATCCAGGCCCCGGCGCACCGCCTCATCGTACAGGATCTCCTTGTTGATCCAACGACGGACATACTCGTTGAGCTCTGCCGACGAGATGCCTCGGGCCGAATCGAGCTGACCCCTGATCTCCTCCAGCGTCAGAGTTCTGTCGTCCAGTCTCGCGACGGGCGTTGCTGACGGCTCGGTCTTCTTGCATCCTGCGGACCAGAGGAGAACGAGCAAGAGCGCGAACGCCTCAATCCGTCGCACCTTGTTTCCTTGCAAAGGCATTCTTGAGAAGCTCCCTATTGAGCACGACCGGATATTTCTTCTCCAGCGACGAGAGCCACTGCTGCTCGCGCACTTTGTACGCATACTCCTGATACGCGCTCGCGAGTTCGGGTTTCGCCTCGTCAAATGTTTTCACCCGCGCGCTGTCTTTGGCCAACACCTTCACGATGGACCAGCCGGTTGTGTGCTTGAACGGCGCAGAGATGCTGTCGACTGGTAAGGAGGCCGCACGCCGCGACCAGGCATTCAGCGTGTCCGGCTGAAACCCCCACACCCCTTTCTTCTCTTTGTATCCCGGTCGGATCGTGTACTCGGCCGCCACGTCGCCGAAATCCTTGCCGGCCTTGATCTCCTTGTATGCCAATTGAGCGAGGCTGTCGCTGGTGACATAGATCTCGGCAAAGTCTACCCTCCTTGGCCAGCGATACTTTTCCTTGTTCGCGTCATAGTAGAGCTGCAGCAAAGAATCATTCACGACGATCTTCTTCCAGATCTCGTCCTGCTCGATCCTGTACAAGAGAATGCCGTCCTGATATTCCTTCATCAGCTTCGTGAACTCGGGATGTCGCTCCGGCATGCGCCGTGCCTGTTCTTCGACGATCGCCGCTTCTGCAGTACGGTCCACGAAATAGTTGACGTTTCGCGGGGTCAGGGGGATCGATGCGAACTCGTTGGTCGAATTCACGTGCCGGACGAAATCATCGACCGTGAACGTGCCTCCGGCGTAGGTGAAGAGAACGCGGTTCCTCAGCTCGCTCGAGAGCGTGTCGCTCCAGCCGCCGGCGACAGAAGTCCTGGTAGTATCGAAGGAGTGGGCCAGCTTGTCGCGCACCTTCGCATCGAAGGTGAGGTTGTAGTTCGTCTCCAGGCTGCGGACATAGTTCTGGTAATCCGCCGTATATCGTGTTTGCTGGTACCGCTGGCGCAAATCCTTCTCAACCTCTTGAAAGGAGGGAACCCCTTTGTGGCCGGTGATCTTGAAGATATGATAGCCGTACGGAGCTCTGAACGGCTCGGCGATAGAATCAATCGGCGTTCCGAACAAAATCTCTGCAATGGGTGGCGGTACCATTCCTCGCTCGTAGTAGCCGATGTCGCCGCCGAGAGGGCTGCTTCCGCGGTCCTGACTGAACCGGCGCGCCGCCTGCGCAAAATCCATCCCCTGCTTCAGCAGCCTGTAGATGATCCATGCCGAATCGGCGACAGCCAACGAGTCTGCGGCCCTGGGCCCGAACCGCCGGAGGATATGACTGACCCGCACCGATCCCTCGCTCGGTCGGCGGGCCGTCACTTTGATAATGTGATAGCCGTACTGGCTCCTGACTGGCTCGTGTGTGTACTCGCCCACTTTCAAACTATAGCATGCGTCCTCAAACTGCGGAACCATGCGACCGGAGGCGAAGAACCCGAGATCCCCCTTGTTCGCTCGAGCGCTCGGGTCTTCAGAATATCTCACCGCAAGGCTGTCGAAAGGCACCGTGGGAATCATCGCAATGACCTTCAGAGCTTTCTCGTAGGCCCGGAGCGTATCGGACGGGGCGGCATTCTGCGCCAGCTGAATCAGAATGTGGCTTGCACGATTTTCTTCCTTCATCCGGTCATACATCGCTTTGATGCTCGGCTCGACAAGATCCTTCTCGAACATGTACGATGTAGCGACGGAGAGCTTGTACGTCGCAAGCTCGTTCTGCACCGACGTGTCGGCCAGGAGATCGCTTTCGTAAGCCTCTCGAAGCTTGAGCTTGAATTTTACCAGCAAATCCAGGAATTTTTCTCGCTCTTCCATCGAGGAGGTGTCAGCCCTCTCTCCGCCGTTATGCTTGGCAAAGGAGTCTTCAAATTCCTGAAGTGTTAACGGCTCGCCGCCGATCCTTCCCAACAGCGCTGGAGAGCCGGATCCGGCGCAGCCCATGACCAGGAAGACAACGCTCAGAGCCGGGACAGCTGACATCAACCACTTTCGCATAATTCCTACCCCCTTCATTCTTTCAAGCAGTGCTTCAAACAGCGCAACAAAGCGATGAAAATTAACCAAAATTGCCCCCCCAAGCAAGGAGATTTCGACCCGTTGCTCGGATTGGGCGTCGGAAGAAAAGAGAAACTGGGGCGTTACGTTCCGGACTTCACCAAATCCTTCTTGCGCTTCAGGACTTGGTTGGCGCGCCAGCTTTGCATTTCAAACCACTGGGGCGAGGAGGAGCTCCGAACAAGATATTTGTCTCCCGTCTTGAGGTACGAGAAACTGACCTGCGCGCCGGTGTACGAGAGTTGTGCGTTGATTTTGGGGGGTGGAGTGATGAGAGTGTCAACGAAGTCATCGGCCTGAAGGCTGGAGAGCGAGGAGAGTAGACTGTTCACGACCCAATCTTGTGTCGAGTCTTTCCCGACCATCCAAGTGCTATCCTTGAATGCAAGAACGAATGTGGTGTCTTCGTACTGAAATTTCACTTCTTTGATACGCTCCATCGGAGCGCTCAGAATTGTTCGGTCACGCCATTCTTTGACCGGACGATTGAAGATGTAGCTCATCGCCCCGCCGACGAGGGCAACGTCGTTTGAATTCGCCCGCCGGGCATACGTCTCCGAATAGCTACTTCCGGCTTTTCCTATAACGAAGGAGGTCTTCTCTGCGCCGTTTTCAAAAATCCTGACAACCGTCCCGGCGGAATCGACCTGAAAGACCGACTGCTTCTCCGGCTTGTTGGAGACGATGCTCTTCACCTCAAGATTGTTGGTCTCGTGAATGAGGGAAGCGACATTCGACTGATCGGCACGATAGGAGAGGGGCTCCGCCAGATACCATTCTACCCCTTTTTTCTCGAGCACCACTTTCCGGGTCGGAGACTTGATCTCGATCTTGTTGACCGCAAGAGAATCAAGCGTGACGAGCTTGCCTTCGGTATCGCTGCTCGAGCTCCGCTCTCCCGGCTTTTGCATGACGAGGTAGGCAACTACTACTAATACGGCCAGGATTCCAATGAGAATGTAGGTGTTCCGTGTCATGACGTTTCTGTTGAAGTATCAGGTACTGTGACTTTTCCGGTTCGACTGCGACAACTCACGCCTCCCTCACGCTCGCTCTTCCATTGCTCTCTTGAAGGCAACTCGGCGGCGCCACCGGAAAAGTCCATAACCGATAATGAGCAGGGGCGGTCCGATCAGGTCCGCATACTTCACGAGCTGCTTCGTCCCGTCCGAGACCTGTTCCAGCGGGGGCGGCGTAACATTCTTTGATCGGATCGTAATCAAGCCGGCATCGTCCGCGAGATAATCCACGATGTTCGAAAAAAACGTGAGATTCCCCCGGCCGCCAAGGTAATCATCCTTCATGAAATCTCCGTCACCGATGACGATGATACGCGTCTCCGGGCTCTGCGTGACAACGGGGGCCGGCTGTTTGCCGACGAACGAGCTCTTAAACGAACCCTCGACGATCGCCGCGAGGGGGATCCCCGACTCGGCGAGGTCCGCAGGCGTGTACTGCTGCAGCGGGTCGATGACGAAGAACCCCGTCTGCCGGCCGCTCCGCTTCGACGATCGGACGAGCACGTCGGCCTTCAGTCCTTTCGCCGAAACGCCGGTGGTATCGAGCGAGCTGGCGAAGAAAAAGAAAACGCTCCGGAGATCCTTCACGATTGGATTGCTCACATCGAAGGCCGACGCCACGGGAATGTACGGGAACGGGACCTGACTGCTGATAGAAAACGAACCTTGCTGTTGGTCCACGCGGACGCTGGCACACTGCGCATCCCGCACGAGGTCGGGGTTCACACGGATGCCGTAACTTTCGAGCATGTCGTCAAGTCCGAGATTCAGCGGCTGGCCCGTACGCGTCTGGAGGGTCGCGTTGATCCGGTTGAGGAGAAAGGCGATTTTGCCTCCTCGCATGAGGTACTGGTCGAGCTGGTATTTCGCGCTGTCCTGGAATGCCGTCTGCGGAGAGATAACAAGCAGCGCCGCGATATCGGACGGGACCGGCGCGCCTTTGCTCAGGTCGACGGGCACGGGATCGTACTGTTGCGCGAGGGCTTGGTACGCCTGGCGCATCGTCGAGATCTCCGCCTCGCCGTGGCCCGTCGTATAGCCGATCTTCTTCTTGGTCCGCGTCGTCAGCCGCTTCAGCGCACTGCTGATGTCGTACTCCAGCGAGCTCAAGTTCTGGACGACCGGCAGGACCTCTTTCTTGTCTTCGTAGAGCATCACGAGTCCGAGGTAACCCCGCTTCACCTCAAGCTTGTCCGCATTCACAACCTGAACCTGAACGGGCGCAATCCCCTGCTCCTGAGCTTCCTGCTCTCCCTTCTCGCCCTGCGGGTTGACGAACTCGTATTCGAGGTTTCCCTTTGCATATGCTTTGTAGTCGTTGAGCATGTCGAGAACCGCACGCCGATTGTTGTTGTAGGGGGCGGGAAGGTCCTCGGTGAAGTACGCCTTCACGGTCACCCGGTCATCCAGGGAACCGACGAGTTTCTTGCTTGCATCCGAGAGGGTGTAGACCTTCTGGGCGGTCAGATCGAGTCGACCGAAAACGCGGATCGAAATGACGTTGATGAGAACCAAGATGCCGAGTACCAGGAGCGCTCGAACGAGAGTCTGTGTCTTCTGTTTCTTCATATGCTTTTCACGAAAAAGGACTTCCAATCTTCTGATGATGGCCAAAGGCCGTATCGCATGCTGCAGTCGCCGCATTCCTGCGTGCTATCACCATTTTCGCCGTTCCAGCGAGATCACGGTAAGATAGAGGGTGAATCCCAGGAGGGACAAGAAATAGACGATATCGCGCGAGTCAACTACCCCCCGGGAGATGTTCGAAAGATGGTAATCGATGCCGAGGAATTCGACGACGCTCGTCAGCGACTCGGGCACGTAGATCAGGATCTTGTCCAACATGAACAGCGCGAAGACCAGGACGAAGCCGACGATGAACGCGACGACTTGATTCTCCGTCAGGCTCGAGGCAAGCAAGCCGATGCCGACATAGACGCCGGCCATCAGCATCAATCCGAGATATCCTCCGATCACCGGGCCGTTGTCAATGTTGCCGAGGAAGGCGATGGTGACATAGTAGACGAGAGTCAGAAGCAAAGCGATCCCGATCAACGCCCACGCGGCAAGAAATTTGCCGAGCACGATCTCAGCATCGTGGAGCGGCTTCGTGGTCAGGAGCTCAATCGTGCCGCTCTTTTTCTCTTCAGAGAGTAATCGCATCGTGATGGCGGGGACGACGAACAGGAACACGATGGGGATGAGCTCAAAGATCAAGCGCAACGAGGCCATGTTGGCCAGGAAAAGGTTGCTTGTGTGAAACCAGCCGATGATGGCAAGGAACACCACGAGCACGACGTACGCGATCGCCGAGTTAAAGTACGATCGCAGCTCCCGCCTGAAGATCACACCGATGTTGGCGAGGTTGCCTGAGAGCGTCTTGAGATCGAAGCCCGCAGCGGCAGTGCCGGTTGTCAAGTTCTTGCTTTCAATTACTTCGGAATCCATCACGTCACCTTCATCATTGCTTCCATACTCCTTACTCCCTACTTCTTACTCCCTACTTCCTACTGCTTCACACTCTCCGACTTCGTCAGCTCATGGAACACCTCTTCGAGGCTCGTCACCTTTCGGAACATCTCCAGCAAGATCCATTTTTCTGCCACGGCCTGCTGGAACAATTGCTCCCGAACGTCGCTTCCCTTTGCAGCGAAGACCGAGAAGCGATGAATGCCGTCGGTTCCTCCGCCGTACTCCACGGATTCCACTTGCGGCAGGGCCTTCAGTTTCGGAAAGATATCGGTCATCACGTTCGTCACGTTCGCCTTCAGCTCGATGGTCACCGACTCCGATCCGTGAAATTGTTGTCGGAGCTCCGCCGGCGTCCCGTCGGCGACGATCGAGCCCGCGTTGACGATAATAACCCGGTCGCACGTCGCCTGCACCTCCGAGAGGATGTGCGTGGAGAGGATGACGGTCTTCGCCCGGCCGAGCTGCTTGATGAGATTGCGAATCTCGACGATCTGGTTCGGATCGAGTCCGCTCGTGGGCTCGTCGAGAATGAGGACATCGGGATCGTGGATCATCGCCTGTGCGAGACCCACACGCTGCCGATACCCCTTGGACATCTCTCCGATATCCTTGTGCCGCACCTCCTTCAGGCCGCACACGTCGATCATGTGATTGATCTGCTGCCGGAGTTTGCCCTTGTCGACGCCGTGGAGCCTGGCTGCATACTCGAGGTATTCCACGACGTTCATATCCAAGTAGAGCGGGTTTAATTCCGGCAGGTAGCCGATCTTGCGCCGCACCTCCAGCGAGTGGTCCTCGATGCTATAACCATCCACGTCGACGGTTCCGGCCGTCGGCGGCATGTAGCACGTGATGATTTTCATCGTCGTGGTTTTTCCCGCGCCGTTCGGACCCAGAAAGCCGAGAATCTCTCCGGTCTTGACGTCAAACGAGATATCGTTGATCGCTTTCTCGTGGCCGTAGTACTTCGTCAGATTACGAACTGTTATCGCCATGGGATCTCTTCAAAATTTGTAGAAAGGCAAGAAAACAAGTCAGACATCACCCTCAGAAATCCTTCAAACAGCAGCGTTTGATTGTATTAAAAAGAGGAAAGAAAATCAAGAAGAACGGACCGACCGGAGGAAAGATTACAAAATTTTCATCTGGAGGGAATCTTCCCGGCGGAATCGCTCTGTCGAGAGG
>CAYZRX010000105.1:0-9666 GCA_964480945.1 uncultured Ignavibacteriaceae bacterium
AGGATGTCGTCCCTAACGGGACTTATTCAAGGGACTTCGGGTACGCGGCACTAGCTGAGCCCGATCATACGCCGAGCCGCTGCATATACCTCTTCCTTCCCGATCTCCTGCATGCACCGAAAGTGACCTTCGGGACATTCCGACCTCCCGATGTGCGAGCAGGGGCGGCAGTACAGTCCAGCTCGTTCGAGCACGACGGCATTCTCTCCATACGGAAAAAAGCCAAACTCCCTGACCGTCGAGCCGAAGATCGCCACGATGTTCTTGTGCATAGCGGTCGCGATGTGCATCAGCCCGGAATCGTTTGTTACGATGAGGTCGCAGAAACCCATCGTCGCGGCGGTCCCAAGCAGACCCGTCTGCCCGCAAAAGTGGGTCGCCCTCCCGGGTCCCGCCTGTTCGTTGATGCGGCCGACCAGGGTCGTACACAGGTCCGTTTCATCCGGCCCGCCGAAGACCAGCAGCATGGCGTCCATGTCACGCGCGCACTGCGCTCCCAGATCAGCAAATCGCTCGACGGGCCATCGTTTTGTGAAATGCCGGGCGCCCGGGCAGAGGCCGATGACCTTCTCAAAGCGGTTCAGCTGGAGTTTCGCCACCTTGCTCGAGACGCCAAAGAGGATTTCGTCCGGAACGTGGAGCTCCAACCCCTTGCCGTCATTGACGATCCCTAGCCGATGCAGGGGCTCGATGTACCGATCAGCAACGGAAACGACCCCTTTGTAGATGTTCTTCTTGAGTTTCACAAGCGTTGTCCGTTCGACGACCCGCTTGTTCACCACCACGACGCGCTTCGGTCCCCGAATGCTTCGCAGATACTTGCTGCGAAGGCTATCGTGGATATCGATGATCAGGTCGTAGCCCTCTGCCTTGATCTTGCGCTTGAGGACCCGCAGGCCCTCGAAGCCCTGGGCCGCGTCAAACTCATGGGTGTAGTTGAGGTTCTGGTTCGATTTGACAAGCTCGGCATATTCTCTGCGCGTCACGTAATCGATCTGTCCATTCGGGAATCTTGCCCGCAGAACACGGAGCAATGGAGAGGAGAGGACGATGTCGCCGATGGAACTAAATCGTATGACGAGTGTTTTATTGATTGAGTCCATTCAGGAAGAAGGTAGCATATAATTGAGGGAGATTCAACGAAGCAGCGTTGCATGGAGAGCCAAGGATGAAGCCGCCGTTCCCCTCTTCCTGCGTTCCGATCGGCAGAGGATGTAAGTCCTCGACCGCATCTTCATCACGCATCGACCATTTCTTTCCATTGAAGAGGAGAAAGCTTTAGCATGGAATTTCCTTCCACTCTTGGCGAGCTGCGCCGGAGCGGCTACAAGGTTCGACCGGTAAAGGATGAGATGCGTCTGAACCTCATCCGGAAGTTAGAGGCCAAGGAAACGCTCCTGCCCGGCATTATCGGGTACGATCAGACCGTCGTTCCGTCCATCGTCAACGCCATCCTTGCACGGCACGATATCCTGCTCCTCGGCCTGCGCGGCCAGGCGAAGTCCCGCATCGTGCGCATGCTTCCGACGCTCTTGGATGAGCACATCCCGTTCATCAAGGGGTGCGAGATCAATGACAACCCCTACAAGCCCGTCTGCAAACGGTGCACGGACCTTGTGAAGGAGCGGGGCGACGACGTCGAGATCGACTGGCTTCACCGTGACCGAAGGTTCGGGGAGAAACTGGCAACGCCCGATGTGACCATCGCCGATCTGATCGGCGACATCGATCCCATCAAGGCGGCTTCGCAACGGCTCCACTATTCTCACGAGGGGGCAATCCATTTCGGCATCATCCCGCGCACCAACCGGGGCATCTTCGCCATCAACGAGCTGCCGGATCTCCAACCGCGCATTCAGGTCGGCCTCTTCAATATTATGGAGGAGAAAGACATTCAGATCCGCGGCTTTAACATCCGCATTCCACTCGATCTGATGATCGTCTTCACGGCGAATCCCGAGGACTACACCAACCGCGGCAACATCATCACGCCGCTCAAGGATCGGATCGACTCCCAGATCCTGACGCACTACCCCCGCACGCTTGAGGATGCCATCAAGATCACCGAGCAGGAAGCCTGGGTCCAGCGCGGTGAGAACGAAATAATGATTCCGCACTACTTCCGCGAGATCATCGAGCAAGCGGCGTTCGAAGCCCGTAAGAGCGAGTATGTCGATCAGAAGTCGGGGGTGAGCGCCCGGTTCACGATCTCCGCCATGGAGAGTCTTATCAGCAACGCGGAACGGCGAGCGATTCTGGTGGGAGACCGGTGCGTCGTGCCGCGCATCTGCGATCTGGCACACGCGCTGCCGGGAATGACGGGCAAGGTTGAGCTCGTGTTCGAAGGAGAGCAGGAAGGCCCGATGAAGGTCAGCAAAGCACTGGTCGGAAAGGCTGTGCGGGAGGTGTTCAAACGATATTTTCCCGATCCGCTCGAACGCCGGATCAAGCACCAGGGTGAGTCACGGCAGGTGGAGGACGGGGAGTACGGGAAGATCATCTCATGGTTCGAGTCGGGGAACAAGGTGGAGGTCGCCGATGAGATGCCGATCGACCGGTACTTCAACGAGCTGGACAAAGTGAAGGGTTTGCGGGAGTTGACGAAAAACCACTTGAAGCTTTCTGAGTCGAACAAGTACCAGCTCGCCTCCGCCATGGAGTTTGTGCTCGACGGCCTGCATCAGTCATCGAAGATCGCAAAGGACGAGGTCGATCGGATGACATCGTACAAAGACCTCGTCGGCAGTATCTTCACGGTCAAGGGGAAGGGGATCGAGGAGGAGGACTGATCGAGGATGGAGAGCTGAGCCAAGAGTCGCGAATCTCCGAGCTCAGCGCTCCGAATTCCTGATTTCACAACCGAAGGATCGTATGCGTTTCCGTTACAGTAAATGGACCGCCCAGTCGATGACGGACGAACAGCGGCTGCAGTCGCTGATGTCCCTCTTCAGCTATTTGCTCATCCAGACGAGCGGCGATGTCGAAGAAGCGCTCGATTGGCTGAGGCAGCTGGCGGAACAGTACGGCATCTTCGATTCCTCTCTGACCATCGATGATCTCATCGACAAGTTGAAGGAACAAGGCATCATCGAAGATGCGAAAGACGTCATGGTGCTCACGACGAAGGGCATTCAACGCATCCGACAGGACGCGCTGAGGGAGATCTTCACGACGCTCAAGAAAGCGCCTGAGGGATCCCACGAAACGCCGCACACCGGCAAGGGAACCGACCGTCTGAGCGAGACGAAGAAATGGACGTTCGGCGATCAGCCGACGAACATCGACCTGACGTCCACGCTGACGAACGCTCTCAAACGGGACGGGATCGAGGACTTCCATCTCCAGGAAGAGGACCTGGAAGTCTACGAGACCGAGCACACGACGACATGCGCAACCGTGCTGATGCTCGACATCAGCCACAGCATGATCCTCTATGGCGAAGATCGGATCACACCTGCGAAGCAGGTTGCCCTCGCCCTCGCCGAATTGATCCGGACCCGGTTTCCGAAGGACTACCTTGCCCTGGTCGTCTTCGGCGATGAGGCGAAGCTCGTGAGCCTCAACGAGCTCCCCTTCCTCAACGTCGGCCCCTATCATACCAACACACGGGCCGGCCTGCAGCTTGCCCGAAGCCTGCTGCGCCGCTGCAGCAACGTGAACAAGCAGATTTTCATGGTGACCGACGGGAAGCCCTCGGCCATCTTTGACGATGCGGGAAGGCTCTATAAGAACTCGTTCGGGCTCGACCCACGCATCGTCAACAAAACCCTCGACGAAGCCGTCCAGTGCCGACGGGAGAAGATCGCCGTCACCACCTTTATGGTCGCCCACGATCCCTACCTGATCAATTTCGTCGAAGAGTTCACGAAAGCAAACCAGGGTCGGGCATACTACTCTACCCTCAACAAGCTCGGCGAGTACATCTTCGTTGACTATCTCCGGAACCGCCGCAAGCGTTTTCACTCCTCCCGCTAACACCGGCAGTCTCTCGGCTCTTGCTGTTGTCCGTTTAGTTCCTTAATCTTTGCCCGAGACGCTCCGTATCGACAACCCTCTTTGAGGCTCCGCACCTTCAATCGGAAGCCGTTCCGGAACAGCGCCTGCCTGACCGACTTCGTCGGCCAAAAAGCGATCAGAGATTCTGCTCGTTGAGTCAGGCGGATTCGTCCCAGCCGAGAGTCGCAGGGACTCATCGCGAAGCGATCCCTTTGGGAGAACGACTTTTCGGAAAGCCTCAGAGGAGAGTTCGATCCCACTTCTTACCCCGTTAACGGGGTTGAAAGGCTGCACAGTGTCGCTCTCGATGCGCGCACATTGTCAAAAGAGAGCCCCCGGGTCGCGATCCGCGGCGATCGGATCTCTTCGCCGTTTCCAGACCGCGCTCCTCCTCCTCGTTGTCAACACACTGTTCGTTTCACCCCAAGGCGCCCTCGCGCAGTTCGAATCATTCCGTCAGTCATGGCGGTGGGTAGAATTTACCACCGAGTCGGGCCTTCCCTCAAATCACATTGCGGCATTGGCCGAGACCCAGAACGGGAGCATGTGGGCCGGCACGCAGGCCGGCCTTGCCTGGTATGACGGATACCAATGGACCCCAATCACTTCTTCGAAGGGCCTTCCCTCGAAGCCTCCCTCCTCCATCGCAACATATTCCAGCGACAAGCTTCTTGTCGTTATTGATCGGAGGCTCTACCTCGGCGATCAACATGGTTTCGCTCAGGTCTTCCTCTCCCTCGGCCGCGACACGGTCAATGTCCAGTCTGCTGTCCCTTTCGAGGGAACCGACATTCTCGTCGCTGCAAAAAAGCTGTATATCTACCGGAAAGGCAAGACCGAGCTGGCGAACCTGCCGGCGGACGTCATGGGAGACGGCTATCCAAACCTGTGGCGGACGCGATCCGGGGGGATTTGGGTCAACACCGTGGACGGCCTCTACAAATGGGAGAAGAGGAAATGGAAGCGAATGATCCCGTCGGAGAATTCTGTGCTCGGTGTCAAGTCGGTTGTTGAAGACATCCACGGCGACGGCATGGCCGCCGTCGTTCGACAACAAAACAGCGAGGGCCTGTGGGAGTGGCGGCGAGGAGGCGAACCTCGAAGGAGCGCGACCGAACATTCCCCTTTCATACAGACGATAGATATTGGTACGGGTGGGGACGCGCTGGCCATCTATGAACCGGGCGACACACGGTTCCGACACCGCGGCACATGGCAATCCCTCGATCCTGTTCCATCGGAACTTACCAACACGATCATCCTCAAATTCCGCCCCAACGGCGAACTCTGGGTCGGAACAGAACGGGGGCTGTACCTGCACCGGTCGTCGTCTCAACGATGGACCTACTGGCGGCATCCTTTTCCGGATCTGCGCAATTCCGTTCACGACATCTGCCGCACGAATGATGGATCGGTCTGGCTCGCGACGATGAGCGGACTGGAAATCCATCGTCCGAACGGGACCATAAGGTGGATCCAGAGTATCAACGGTGTTGCTTTGAACATCGTCACCGGCATCATGGAGGACGCGGAGCACAACGTCTGGATCTGCAGCGGTGCCTCGTTCCCCGGAGCATACCGATGGGACGGCAAGAACTGGAAACACTTCGGCGCACGCGAAGGACTGAAAGCCCCGAGGGTCCACGAAATCAAGAAGGATCGTGAAGGGCGGCTCTGGTTCCTGGGACTGGGGACCATCTATGAAGACCCGGAACAACCCGGAGCTTTCCTCTACACGAACGGTCATTTCGAACATTGGGGAACGAACGAGGGCCTCATCAACGGGCGGGTGTACGGCTTTGCAGAGGGAGCCGATGGGTCCTACTGGTTTGCGACGAAAGGGGGGCTCGCCCGCTTCCGGAGAGGCACCTGGAAACTGTGGACCAGGGACTCCGGGCTGCTCGGTCATCTCGATCGGATCTTCACGCTGGCGATCGACTCTACGGGTACGGTGTGGTTCTCGGACCAGCACAGCGGCCTCGCGTATGTCGACACCAATGATGAAGTGCACTATCTCACGACTTCCGACGGACTGATCAACGACGAAATCTGGGCCCTTCGAGTCGACCAAGATGGCACGCTGTGGATATCAACGAACAGAGGCCTCTGCAGTTACAGGAACGGAGTGTGGACGCGATTCGACACGCATTCCGGACTCAGCGCGCTGCACTTGTGGGAAGTACTTCCGCTGGCCGACAAGGTGTATGTGGGGAGTCCGGGCAGCGGCGTAAACATCCTCAATCGCGCCGAACTCAGCCCTCCCCCCCGCGTGGTCATGGGACGCCCTTCGCTTGAGGGGGACGCCGCACTGGTCCGGTGGCAGGTGTACCCCTATCTCGGTGAGATGTCCCAGGAAGACGTCGAGGTTCGCTCTCGTGTCGACGGTGGCCCATGGTCAACATGGAGTACCAAACGGGAGCTTGCTCTTTCGAATCTGCGCGAAGGCGAGCACACCGTTTCCCTGGAGGCAAAAAGTCTCTTTGGGAACATCAACCAGGAACAGCCACACGTCGCCTTCACCATCCAATCCCCTTTCTACTATCACCCGGTCTTCATTCTACCGTTCGGTATCCTGGCCCTGACCTTTCTCTTCCTCGCGGCTGCCTACATTGACAAGAAACGGAAATACGAGGCCGATCTTCGAGAGAACCAGGAGCGATTCCAGCTGGCTGCCCGAGCAACGAACGACACCATCTACGACCGGGACATTGCCACCGGTGATCAATGGGTGAACGAGGGCGTTCAGAGGATATTCGGCTACCCTCTCGGGGGAGGAAGCTATGATATCAAGTGGTGGCTGGAACACGTGCATCCCGACGATCGGCAAAGGGTGAACCTGAGCTTGCATGAGGCGCTGCGCAGCAAGAGCTCGTTCTGGCAATCGGACTATCGTTTCCGGAAAGCTGACAACTCCTACGCACACGTCTACGACAGAGCGTACGTGATCTACGATGAGAGGCGAGAACCCATCCGGATGATCGGCTCCGCAATGGACATTACAGAGCGCAAGCGGGCCGAGGAAGCCGTGCGGCAGGTCTCACAACGAATTCTCCAGGCGCAGGAGAACGAGAGACGGCGTGTCTCCCGAGAGCTGCACGACAGCGTCATCCAGATCCTCGCATCGGTCAAGTTCCGCATGGAGTCCTTCGAGGAGCGGATACCGGCCCGGCTCAAACTGGTGAGAACCGGCGTGCGACAAACGCGGCACCTAGTGGACAGGGTTATGCTGGAGGTCCGAAGGATCTCGAGAAACCTCCGGCCGTCCGAGCTCGATGACCTCGGGCTTTTGTCGGCCGTCTCCATTCTCGTCGACGAGTTTGCGGAACGGACCGGGTTGAGGGTCGACCTGGATTTCCCGGAACTCAAGGGAACGCTCCGTCCGGAGGTCGAGCTGACGCTGTACCGGATCATTCAGGAGGGGCTAACGAATGTGGAGAGACACTCTAAGGCCACCCGCGTGACGCTCAGAGTCTCAGAGGATAACGCCGCCATCATTGCGACACTCCATGACAACGGAAGAGGCTTCGCGAAGCAGCGATCGGGCAAGGGGCGGGCCAAGAACGCCGGCATGGGCCTCGTCGATATCAAGGAACGGGTCTCCTTTCTGAACGGCGATCTCCAGGTTTCGTCAGCCCCCCGCATGGGGACGTCGGTCACCGTCCGGATACCGTTGAACGAATCAAACACAGGACAGAGCCCATGAAAACTCGTCGCAAGAAAGTGATCACCCTCCTGCTCGTCGACGACCACCCGGTTGTGCGCGAGGGGATCAAGGCATCGCTGAAGACAAAGAGACACATCCGCATCGTGGGTGAGGCGTCGGACGGAGAGGAGGCAATCGCTTTGACGCGCAAGCTTGAACCCGACGTGATCCTGATGGATATCAGCATGCCCCGTATGAGCGGCATCGAGGCGGCAAAGCGTCTCCAGAAGAGCGCACCGGACGCGAAGATCCTCGTTCTTACCATGCACGACACTAAGGAGTATGTCTTGAAGATGACCCAGCTGGGGGCGAGAGGGTATGTCTTCAAAGATGCATCGCCTTCCGAGCTTCTCCGTGCGATCGAGGCGGTCGATGCCAACGAAATTGCCTTCGCTCCTAAAGCGTCGCGGCACATTCTCACCGAGTATGCGGAGACTGCCGGCAGGTCTGGAAGGACGCTGCCATCGGACCTCTCGGATCGGGAACGGCACGTTCTGAGACTGATCGCGGAAGGGTATATGACGAAAGAAATCGCTGAACGGCTGTCCTTGAATCACAAGACCATCGAGACGTACCGGCACCGAATCATGGTAAAGCTGAACGTTCACTCCGTCGCGGACCTCACGAAATACGCATTGGCAAAGGGCCTTGTGGAGGCCAAATAGACCCTTGGGCCGGCTACCCCTGTCCTCACCCCACACTTTCTGCGGTCGCACGCCTTCCTGTGCCTCTCGACAGCTCCCCACCCCCCTTTGGAGATAAGGGATACACCGTAGGGGAAAACCCTACAACCGTAGGGAAAAACCCTACAAGCAAGAATCAGTACTTTACCCCATTGATTTTCCCGCCATCCCTTCCCTTCTTCACCATAGAAATGGCCCGGGGCTACCCGTTTCGAGATCCACAGTGCCTCCCGAGGAAAGATCTCACGCACCGCAAAACGGGTAGCTTTCCCCGGGGGGAAAGGTGTATGATGAAAAGCATGCCGTTCAAAAAGGAGCGTCCGATGGCCAGAACCAGGGTTCTCGTGGCAGATGGGCACCGGGAGATCCGGAGGGTCGTTCGCGAATTCTTCGAGGCGCAAAGGGGGTATCTTGTGGTTGGAGAGGCATCCAACGGCATCCAGGCCGTCGACGAAGTGGACCGACTGAAACCCGATCTCGTGCTGCTCGATCTCGAGTTACCCCTCCGAAACGGACTGGAGGCTACAAGGATGATCAAGCAACGTCACGCGCACACACGCGTCATCGTATCGACACTCTTTGACGATCCGCTCTACAGAGCGAAAGCTCGGGAGGTCAATGTAGACGGCATTGTAGTGAAGTCATCCCTCAAGCACAGCCTTGAGTCGATCTTTGGGAACGCGCAGCGCCGGAGGGATAGTTGCGTTCCCTGACTTCCGGCTTTTCACAGATTGATTCGCGAAGGAGCTCGCCCGTTCCACGAGGACCGGCAAGGTCCAGACTATGATCCGATGAGCGAGGTATGAAGAAGATATTGATTATCGATGATGACCTCCTGACACGCGCATCGCTCGCGCAGACCCTCCTGCGAGACGATTATCGCGTCTTTCATGCGAAGGACGGGCAAAAAGGATTGGAGCAAGCAAGGAAAAGCAAGCCCGACCTGATTATCTGCGATCTTGACTCCCCGAAGATCAACGGTCTCGAGCTGCGCACTGCGATCCGGGAAGATGCGCGAACGAACCGCATACCGATCATCTTCCTCACGGAGAATCCGGTGCCGAACGGCTTGGAGCCCGCGACCCCTCTAGCAGAGCCTGAGTACCTCACCAAGCCCGTCGATCGCGATAAACTGGTGAGACTCGTTCAGCATCGTCTCCGGGGAAGAGAGCACAAGTCTCACTAGAACCTATCTCAAAAACAACGTCATAAGAAAAGAAAATCTCACACCAAGCCGCAAAGTCGCCAAAAATATGTAATTGTTTATGCCCTTTGTGGCTTAGC
>CAYZRX010000106.1:0-5788 GCA_964480945.1 uncultured Ignavibacteriaceae bacterium
GCCGGCGGCTCCACCAAGAAGCTTATGTCCAACGCCTGGACAGAATGAGTCAGCGCGCCGACCGAGATGAAATCAACACCGGTGGCCGCAATCTCCCCCACATTCTCCAGCGTGACTTTCCCCGACGCTTCAAGTGGAACACGGCCGCCAGCGATCCCGACAGCTTCCCTGAGTGCTTCCAGGCTCATATTGTCCAGAAGGATTCTGTCGACTTTCAATCCGAGTGCTTCCTTGAGCTCGTCAAGGTTTCTTACTTCAACCTCCACAAGGAAATCTCGATCATTCGTTTTTCGTACTCGGCGAACAGCCTCTGCGATACCGCCGGCGACCGCAATATGGTTCTCCTTGACCAGGGCCATATCGAACAACCCCATTCGGTGGTTCTGCCCCCCTCCGAGTTGAACGGCCCATTTGTCCAGGAGGCGCAGGCCCGGTGCGGTCTTCCGCGTATCGAGGATGACGGCCTTCATACCGCTCACCGCATCAACGAATTTCCTTGTCATCGTCGCGATTCCCGACATCCGCTGCATGAAGTTCAACGCAACACGTTCAGCTGCCAGGATCCCGGAGGCCGGTCCTGCAACGGTCCCCACGAACGTGCCGCTCGCTACGAGGTCGCCGTCGTTGAGATCCGGCGTGAATTGAATCCGTTCATCGACCGCCGCGTACACCATTGCCGCAACTTCAACCCCGGCCACGACGCCGGGCTCGTTTGCCGCAAAACGTCCTGTGACGTTTGCCTCAGGCAGCACGATGGCACGGGTGGTTACGTCGCCATTCCCAATGTCTTCTCTCAGCGCACGTTCGACAAGCTCATTGATCTGTTCTCGAATCATCGTCACCCTGGGTCCATCCTTCAGGACTTTCGCACAATGTACGCAATGTACCGCAGAAGCACCAACCTTGTCTGCCTCAGCGGGCATCGACCTGCGATTGTCAGACCGCCAGGCTCGGAATCGATCCTGAAATCTCAGAGAACCCCTTTCTGTGCTAAGCACTCTCGATTTACTGAGCGTGGCGATGCAAATTCTGCGGTCGCCCCTTCACTCACTCTTCACCACCGAGATAGGGACCCTTGAGAACCGGGAAATCCTTTTGTTGAACATAACTGCTATGCGCAAAAATGACAGACACAAAGACGCCAGCAACTATCAGTTTAGATTTCACGATTATCACCCTTCTCAACTTGAAGCGAAGGTCTTGAGACCCTCTGTCAGGTTTCGGACAAGCATGGACATATGATGCTCTTCAGTATAGATCTCTTCGCACAAGATCCGCATCCGGAGAACTCGAAGATCACGGAGTGACTCTTTGGTAGATGTTTGATCGAGAATCCGATCATCGATCATGAGTACGAAATGGTAATCAATGCGAAGCCGGAGGAAATCTGACCGTGGATTCAGCAGCGTGGATATCACAGGGGGTTGGTACATGGAAACCTGGTGGGACGAATTCAACAAACGTCTGTGTGGCAAGTCTGGTGCTCGAACATGCGCGCGGAGTCGACATGCCTCCTTCCCGGGCGAGTCAGCCGGAGAATCAGCTATCCCTTCTATCCATCAACTCCGAAACAGATACTGCAACTTCACAAAGAACTGACGCTCCGTCGTCGTGAATCCGTTGCCCGCACCGTAGTTACGGTAGTCGTTGGTGAATCCCGCGTAGAACGTCGTCAATGCATTTACCTTGTAGCTGAACAGCGGGTAGACGTTGAACGCCTTGCCGAACGAATTGTACTGGAAAATGGCCCGCACGAACATCTCGGGCGTAAACTGATAGATCGCAACGGACCTGGCCACATATCCGTCGTACAGAAGGGAGCCTGTCGCCTTGCTGCGCAATCGCGCTCTGTCGTAGGAGAGGTCGACCTTCAGCTGCGGGGTCGGCTTCAACGTCACGGAACCTCCGAGCGAGTGTCCCTCGCCGGTCTCGGGGGCGGACGAACGATAAATAAACAACCCGACCTGTCCATAGAGAGAGAATGCGAACGAGTCCCAGGTACGGGAATCGAAGTTGAAAAATGCGCGGCGGATATTTCTGAACTGTGTGCCCCGGAACAGTTCATCGTTGACGAGCAAATACGAGACACTGACGTTTGTCTGACCCTTCATGACGACATAGACCCCCGGTTGCACCCAGACCTCTTTGTGAGCACCCCCGTGGTTGTACGTCGTCTGGAAGGAAAGGTTGAGATTGACCTTCTCGAGGAACGAGTCATCCCAATATCGCGTGTAGCGCTGATACAGTCCGAATTCCCTGTAATTGACGGTGTTAAAAAGCCCGTCGTAGCTCTGGTAGGTCGGGGAGAAATCATCATAGACGGCGTCGAATCCGTAATCACGTCCGACGTGTGACAGCACAATATCGATCCCACTGCCCGAGTACTCCTCGCCGTCCAGAGCAGCGGTTCGTCCCGATAGTCCAAAGACCCGCTGCGAGGTCAGAAGCGTTGAATCGGAAAGCTCCTTCGTTGAGCTCAGGAACCCTTCGCCCTTGAAGTACCAGTTCGTCCAGAATTTGTAATTCCAGTCGAAGCCGGCCACATAGTTATGGCTGCCGTTCAGGTTCCTGGTAAACGCCATGCCGCCAATGTAGGTCTCATCTTCAAAGTTGTACCGAAGGCGAGCGATGTTCGCAAAGGAGTTCATTCCCGTCAACACAGTATTGCTCTGCTCCTCACCGGGGACGACGAAGACTGTATTCCTGTCAAGCGCTCCCAGGTACAGGTACGTGAGCGATCCGGTCTTTCCGATAACTCTTCCGGCAGCAAGAGGGTCGTTGATCGATCGCGAGTAGTACATGGGAGTTCGCAACAATTCCGATGACTCGAGGAAAAAGGGGCGTTTCTCGGGATAGTAAAGAGCGAAGGTCGTATTGACGCTGATCTGATCGGCGTCCGATTCGACCTGACTGAAGTCGGGATTGACCACAAGGTCCAACGCGAGGTTGGAACTTGGAGCGTACCGAAACCCTGCGCCCACGCGGCCCCGAAGCGGCCCGTTTTCAAATTCTGATGCCGGATCCGAATCGTCCGATCGCGATCCCGCCTGCTGACCGAGCACATACGGCAGGACTTCAACGGCTCCACCGGAGTGAATGCCCCGGAGTCCCTTCAGCAGCCCCCCCTGGGTTATCAGGCTGGGCTTGTTCCTGTCGACGGGGGTCCAGCTAATGATCACCCTGCTTTCGCGAGGATAATTCCGTGCGACGATGAAACCCCAAGTGTGCTCATCCTTCACAGGAAACCGAAGGCTTTTGAAGGGAATCGCCATCTCCCCCGTCCATCCCTCGTCATTGATCGAGGCCTTGGTCTCCCAGATCATGTCGAAACTCACATCCTCGTTCCCGCCACCGCTCATCATGAGATCTCCCTGAACGCCGTACGGATTCACCGCCAGCTCGTAGCCGCGCTGATAATCTCCGTAGGTGTCGATGATGACAATGACATAATCATCGGAGAATATCTTGTCGCGATCTGAGAGGTTCGCCCGGATCTCGGCCGGCCGGGGGTCCAGGCAGCGGAAGCCGAGATACAGGTGTTCTACATCATAGAGTGCATACGCCTGCGTTCTGACCGGAGCAGGTGTGTTCTCTCCCGGTTGGAACTCATACGGGAGCTCGATCGGCGTGGCCAGTGACCAGGCGGAATCTTCGAGTGTCCCGGAGAGCGTAAGCGGCCGGTCGATCCTGACGGCAGTGATAGTAGATTGTGCGGAGTCCGCTTTGGTTTGGGAGCTCGCTGATGTGTGGGCCAGGAAAATGAACAGGAGACACAGAAGGGGGAACCGCGTCATAGCGTCTCGCCAGAGTTGTGGTGGGCAGCACGATACTTTTACTATATACGGGGGAAAACGCCTGATGGTTGCGGCCAAAAGGTAGGCCATCATGGTCCGAGGAGGATTTCAGAAAGGCCCAGGAACGAAAACTGGCGACCCAGAAATCTGAATCGCCAGTAACCAGAATGCTCACAGCGGGGGTCGCGCTCGAAAGAACGAGCGGGATTTCGCCGGCAAGACACAACTTCGAGCTCGCTCCGTCGCTCTCAGGCAATCTTGACCTTGGCACGCAACGCCTGAAATCTCGGCGAGTTCCTGATCTCCGCCATCCATGGGAACACCTCTGCCAGCGTGAAGAACGCCGGCAGAAGGTAGTCTCTCGACTGCCCGGACTTTTCGAACTCGGCCAATGCTTCCTCGCGCATGTCCAGCGCGGCGTAAACGACGGCCTTCACGTACGGCGGGACGTATTTCCTCTCGAAGGAGCGGAAGTAGCGCAGCGCGGGCTTGAAGTAAAGAAGGAGCTTCAGCGGGAGCGGAAGGAATCGCTCCTTCTCGATTCTCTCGAGCTTCTCCAGACACTCCAATGCCTCTTTCCTCTTGCCGGCCAGCGCGTATGCCGCCCCCAGGTAACCGCAGGCGGGGGTCGCGCCGAGGTCGAAAGCTTTTTGCAGGTGGTGGATGGCTGCCTCCAGCGAAACGGGTTCCACGAGCAGCATCAGGCCCATCCAGTAATGGAACATCGGCTGGTCCGGCTCCATGGCGATCGTCTTCAGCATCCGTTCGCGCCCCTCCTCAACGCGTTCCGTCGTTACCAGCATGATTCCGTAAAAGGCATGAGCCATGGAGGACAAGGGATCGATCTCCAAGGCCTTCTTCGCTTCCTCAAGGCCCTCCGCCGGCCGCCCCTGCGACGCCAGGATCTCGCCACGCGTGCCGTGCGCGTACCAGTTCTGGGGATTCAGCTCGATGCTGCGGCGAACGTATTGTTGTGCGAGCGGCAGGTCCCACTCAAAACAGTACGTGATCAGGGCCAGGGAAACGTAGAGATCGCTCAGCGAATCGTCGATCTCCTGCGCTTTCTGCAGGAGCGATCTGGAGAGCGTGTACGCGTCCCGGGGCGGGATGAAGCCGAATTCTCCCAGCATGTTGAAGACATCGGCGATGCCGACATAGGGCAGAGCGTAGCGCGGGTCCTTGTCGATCGCATGTTGGAAACATTCGACGGCCATGACCATGGCGCGCGGATGCCTCTGGTTCCAGTGATAGCGTCCCTTCAAGTAAAGCTGATAGGCATTCTCATCCTGAGTGTAGCGCTTGGTGACCCTCTCTTTCTCTCCCTCGAGAAGCTCGACTCTCAGCTTCTCGACAACCGCCATAGCAATCTCATCCTGCACCGCAAAGACGTCCTTGATGTTCCGGTCGAAACGCTCAGACCAGAGATGGTACCCGTCCGCAACGTTGATGAGCTGGGCTGTCACGCGTAGCGTGTGTCCCGCTTTCCGCACACTTCCTTCCAACACGGTACGGACATTCAATTGTCTGCCGATTTCCCGGATGTCCAGGTCCTTCCCGCGAAATTGGAAGGCAGACGTGCGCGCGGTGACAAAAAGGCCCTCAAGCTTGCTTAACGCATTGATGACCTCTTCTGCCAGGCCGTCGCTGAAATAATCATTCTCCCGATCTGCGCTCATATTGACGAACGGCAGCACAGCGATTGATGGCACAATTTCTCTTGCGGGGCGGCGCGGCTCTCCGCTTTCGGCTCCCAAATTCCCCTTGACGGAGCGGAGCGCGGTCACAATCTCCTCCATCTTCTGAAAGCGCTCCGCCGGATTCTTCCGCAGGGCCTTGCCCACCACGTCCTCGAGCTCAGCGGGAACTTCGGGTCGCAGGCTGTTGAGCGGCGGAGGTAGCTCGTTAAGGATGGAGTAGATCATCGCCTGCTCATAGTCGCTCTTGAACGGCAGCCGGCCGCTCAGCATCTCATAGAGGACCACCCCTAACGACCA
>CAYZRX010000106.1:5888-9487 GCA_964480945.1 uncultured Ignavibacteriaceae bacterium
GTTGCCTCCTGAACCTTCAGCGGACCGTGCTGGATTCTCTCTTTGAGGCTCTCGCCTCCATAGAGATCCATCACGATGAACATCTGCCCCTCTTCAGTTTCATCGACGTCGTGGATGGTGCAGATGTTGTCGTGCTGGAGAGCGGAGGCTGCTCTTGCTTCGTGGATGAAACGGTTCTTGGCTTCGGGGTCCCGGGTCAGCTCGGGCGGGAGAAACTTGAGGGCGACATCGCGGTCGAGTTTGGTGTCACGGGCCTTGTAGACGGCGCCCATTCCACCTTCACCCAATTTCTCTGTGATCCTGAAGTGTGAAATCGTTCCCCCGATCAAAATGACCTCCCTCGGCAGGAATCGGGACTCATGAATGTGTGTCAGCAGTGCGTCGCTGGAGCAGTCGGATGGATCGCCCGGGTAAAACTACAGCAGTTCTGGCTGAAAAACAATAGGATGTCACGGTGAGGAAGAAAATTGGAGATGGCGGTAGAATTTCGAGGTCAGACGAAGAACGCCGACGGGTCTTCATCGATGAGTCTATAGCCCCTCGCGGCATTTTACAGATGAGGTGGAAATCTTACTTCAGAGGAAGTAGTGGGTGGCCCCGCCCTACTCACGACCAACCCGGGAAAATCCTCGAACGTGAGATACAATCGAGCAGCTCTCAAAAACGATACGTAAACCCGACGCGCGATGGGGTGACAAAGAAGCTGAAGGATTGCGGCTCGTCCCTACGATCCATCAAATCCCTGAAACCGGTACCTACGGATTTGCCGATCGCGTAACCGATGAGCGCCCCTGCCGCCGCATCCGATAACCAATGAATATTCGTCGACACGCCCAATCCGATCAACGAAGCATAGGTGAATCCACCATACCTAATGATGGCGCTCTCAGGATAGAGCTGCATCAGCGTGGTTGCCATGGCAAATGCCGTGGCGGTATGGCTGCTCGGCCAGCCTTCGTAGACGCCCCCGCGTAAGAAACCGAACCTGAAGTCCCCACTGTAATCGCGCGGATTTTCCGGACTATCCGGCGGTACCCGTCCGGTAAACGCTTTCAGCGCCGACGTCATGACCCCGGCCAGTATGGCCGCTTGCCCCAGGGCCAGTCCCGTGTATTGAAGCCTCGCATCCTCCTTCGATCGCCCGTACAGATAGAGTCCGACCGGAACCGCGACGGAGGCAAGGGGACCAATGCCTACAAATACGAAGCCTGCATCGGAGATCCACTTGTGGTCCTGCGCATTCCGGTACCATCGCCAATCGAGACCGCTCTTCACAATTCCATACGTTCCTGCACCGGCGAGCAGGTAATTCAGGCCGTAGTTGACCGTAAGGGAGCCGACAAGATGGTCCCCCACCTTATAGAAGACATCGGTGATGGGAACCAGACGAGCGCCCTCCGCACTATTTTGAGCGTGACTGCCAATTGGTAGGAAGATGACGAAGGCCGGCAGTGAGATCAAATACCGCATTCTTATTGCAGTCTTGAAGAAACGCATGCGCACAAACCCTGTTTCGGTACGAACCGACCAAGTCGTTCTGCCGTGACGCCTCCCGTCGGCCGGACTTTCTTACTGACTGTTATCATATTGCAGGGTTTCCTCCTTGCCCTTTTTCGGCGCCCTTCCAAAATTGTAGGTGAGACCCAAATAGACAATCCGCGCATCACGCCTATTCACAACCGCTTGCGTTAGCGAGGGGGTATCGATGGTCACTTCCCGCCTCAATGTCCTGAAGACGTCTGCCGCCGTCAGCACGACAGAGAGCTTATTGGCCATCAGCTCCTGCCTCACTCCGAAGTTGACGACATGGCTCGGCGCGTACTCCCCCTGCGGCGTCAAGCGTGCAGAATTGTATCTTGCATTGAGCTGCACCATTGTCCCTCTGGTGACATTCACATTGCATGTGAGCACCCCGCTCCACGACAGCACGGACTTGCTGCTGCTGTAACCGAGGTTCGATGCGTCGATTTGGTTGCGGAAGACATCGACGCTCAGGTTCGACGTCAGGTAGTTGCTCACCGATCCGGAGAGAATCAGCGATGTGCCGAGCGCCCGGCCGCTCGAGAGATTCGTATGGGTCCTGAGCACTGTGGAGTCGTTGAGCGCCTGCAGCACCGTCGTGAACTGGTTGTACGTGTAACGGTAATAGATGCTCGGCAGGATCGAGATGTAATCGTTCTGCACCTTGATGCCGAGTTCGACGGAGTGAATGAATTCCGGCAGCAGGTGCGGATTGCCGGCAGAGATCGTCCGCGGGTCCTGGTATTCCGGGAACGGGTTCATATCGTCGGTCTCCGGCCTCCGTGTCCGCTTGCTGTAATTGAGCTGCAGCTCGGCCGCCTCGTTCAGCTCGTAGGAAAGGTGGACTGACGGATAGAGTGTAAAGTACTTGCTCGGGATGACGGAGTCCTGCGCGACGAGGTTCGATTGAGTCCGGGCCGCTTCCATGCGCAACCCCGCCAGGAAGGAGAACGGCCCGAATTTGTTCTCGTAGGTAGCATACAGGGCCTGGATATTCTCGTCGTACACGAAGCGGTTGGTTTTCGTCAGGTCGGTGACGAACTGCCCTTGCAGCGGGTCCATATATTCGGCGTGGAGGTCGAACGTATACTGATTGAATTCGCCGGCGTATCCTGCCTCGAACGTGGAGTGTTCCGCGAGAGGATTCGAATAATCCAGCGTCACCTCCGTCTGCCGTTCCCCCTGCTTGAGGAGCGTGTTGTCGTATTCATTTGCAGCCGTCGGCGTGAAGTAGACCGTCGAATAATGATTGTCTTCCTGCTCCGGAGCGTTGGAGGATTTCACGTCGAGGCGAAGCGTATGGTCCTTGCCGGGAAAATTGTGCTGATAGAAAGAGGTGAACCCGTACTCCTTCTCATACTCGGGATCATGCCGGTCGCGGTCATAGTTGCTTGTCACGACGCCGCTGGCGTCGTGCAGGATGGTGGCGGCGACATCGTTCCGGGTGAAGTGATTGTAGAAATAGGTGCCTGCAAGACCGAACTTGTTCGACAGGTCGGGCGCATAGTCGAAGCCGAGACCGCCGATGGTCGCCAGCGGCCGGGAGTTGGAGACCAGGTTCTGCTGGTAATGGCTCGTCGTCATGAGCGTATCGACCTGCGTCCGGAGATCGGCATTCGTGCGGGTGCGCGTGTCCTGGCGCAAGCTGAAATTTCCATAGAGGTTCATATCGCCGGAATTGTAATTCAAACGCGCGTTGCCATTGTACCGGTCGCTGACGCCTGCGTTGGCAGCAATTGTACCGTTGAGGCCTAGCACGGTATTCTTCTTCAGAACAATGTTGATGATGCCGGACGTTCCGTCGGGCCGGTACTTAGCAGAGGGGTTGTCGATGACTTCGATCTTGTCGATGGTGTTGGCGGGCAGTTGCTGAAGGACTTCGGCCCGGCTCTTTCCCATCAGCGGCGATGTTTGGCCGTTGATGAGGATCAGGACGTTGGATGACCCGCGCAGGCTCACATTGCCGTCGATATCGACCTCGATCGAGGGGACGTTTTGCAGCAGGTCGCTCGCCGACCCGGTTTTCGCCATGATGTCCTGGCTGACGTTGTAGACCTTCCGGTCGATTTCGCTGTTGA
>CAYZRX010000107.1:0-1327 GCA_964480945.1 uncultured Ignavibacteriaceae bacterium
CGCAGGTCCGGGGCCTGAAGGTTGGCGATGTGGTCCTTCTCAACGGAATGCTTCACACAGGGCGCGATACGCTCCATCATTACCTGATGTCGCACGACTCGCCCGTCGACTTGCGGGGCGCAGCGCTTTACCATTGCGGTCCGGTATCCCTCAAGCAGGACGGGAAGTGGATCATGAACGCCGCCGGCCCGACGACGAGCATTCGGGAGGAGCCGTACCAGGCCGACGTGATCAAGAAGTTCGGACTCAGGGCCGTGATCGGGAAAGGGGGTATGGGAGCGAAGACGCTGGCGATGATGAAGGAGTTCGGGGCGGTCTATCTCAATGCGATCGGCGGCGCAGCGCAATACTACTCAAAGTGTATCGAGGAGGTCGAGGCGGTGGATTTCCTGGAGTTCGGCGTGCCCGAAGCGATGTGGCACGTGCGCGTGAAGGACTTCCCGGCGATCGTCACGATGGATTCGCACGGGAACAGCCTCCACGCCGATGTCGAGAAAGCATCAGCCGCTGAGCTGGCGAAATTCGCGCAGCCCGTGACGCTGTAGGAAGGGCCAATCACCCTCCCCTTCATCCCCTCCCGTCGAGGGAGGAGAAGTGGGATCGCGTAGCATTTAAACCTGGATGAATTCCCTAGACCGATATCACCTCCCCCTTGATGGGGGAGGCCGGGAGAGGGTGGAGCAGCCTGAGAAGAGTCAATCCGAATGAAGGAAGGTCTCAGCAATTATCAGTTGATATGGCAGACGGTTCGCCAGATCCCGAAGGGAAAGGTGGCAACGTACGGCGAGGTTGCCGAGCAGGTGGGGGTTCCCGGCCAAGCGCGGCTCGTCGGGTACGCGCTGCACAATCTGGCGGCGAACTCGGATGTGCCGTGGCATCGCGTGATCAACAGCCAGGGAAGGATATCGTTGCCGAGGGGAACCAGCGGCTATCAAAGGCAGAAGCGGCTGCTTCTGAAAGAGGGGGTGGCGTTCGAAAAGGAGAATGTCGATCTCGCGAGATTCGGTTGGCTGCGAGGTTTGCGCAGACCCAGGTAGGAATGGGAGATGTCCAAGCCAGACTATCCGATTACGCCGGCGATCCGGGTTTTGCGCGGGAAGGGGATCGAGTTTAAGCCGCATCTGTACGCATATGAGGAGCACGGAGGCACGAGCCACTCGGCAGCCGCCCTCGGCGTTCCGGAGCATCAGGTCGTGAAGACGATCGTCATGCAAACGGAGGAGCGGAAGCCTTTGCTTGTCCTGATGCACGGCGACCGTGAGGTCTCGACGAAGCAGCTTGCACGATTCCTCGGCGTGAAGCGGGTCGAGCCGTGCGATGAAGCTAC
>CAYZRX010000107.1:1427-4425 GCA_964480945.1 uncultured Ignavibacteriaceae bacterium
GTCATCGAATGGACGGTCGAGCTGCGATTCGTCGTTGCACTTGCCCTCGGATTTCTGGTCGGACTGGAGCGGGAGAGCACGAAGGTTGAGCACCGGGGCGTCGTCTTCGGCGGTGTCCGCACCTACCCGATCATCAGTATATACGGCTTCGGATGCGCCTGGCTCTCGCACTCCGGCGTCGGCTTCATGCTGCCGGTTGGCCTCGCGTCGGTGATCGTCCTGGCGGCGATCGCTTACGTCACCAAGATCAAGGCCGGCTGGTATGGCTTCACGAGCGAAGCTTCGGTCCTCCTGACCTTCATCATCGGCGCGCTCGCGCTTCTCGCGGATGTCTGGATCGCGATGGCCCTCGGGGTCGTCGACACAATTTTGCTTTCAGAGAAAGCCGAGCTGGAGACGTACGTCGAGCGCTTCAGCAAGGCGGAGTTTCTGGCCGTCGTGAAGTTCATCCTCGTCACTGTCATCATCCTCCCGGTCCTCCCGAACAAAGAGTATACGCAGTTCAACCTCAATCCGACCCATATCTGGGAGATCGTCATTTTGGTCTCGACGATCGGATTCGTCGGTTATATCCTCTCGAAGATCTTCGGTCCGAAGGTCGGATTGTGGATGTCAGGCCTGCTGGGGGGGATCGTTTCGAGCACGGCGACGACGCTCGCCGTCGGGAGGATTGCTCACAAGAATCCGGATCGTTCGAAGACTGCCCTGCAAGCCTCAATGCTGGCCAGCAGCATGATGTACATTCGGGTCCTGGTTCTCATTCTGGTTGTCAATCCGGCCTACCTTCCGGCGATTTGGTGGAAGCTCTCCCTCCTCGCCGCCATCGGCGTACTCCTCTCCATGGGCATCAAACCGTCGGGCCAGACGGGCGAAGAAGGGACTCTGCCGGACCTGCACAACCCGTTCGAGATCAGACCGGCAATGGTCTTCGGTTTGCTCTTCGTCCTGCTCGCCATCGTAACGTCGCTGATCCATCAACGGTTGGGGGATCCCGGTGTGCTCGCTCTCTCAGCGGTGGTGGGCGTCACCGATATCGATCCTTTCATCCTGTCACTCGTACGGGCCGCGTTCGGGGCGACGCAGGTTGTCGTTCCGGCGGTCATCGTGGCGATGATGAGCAACACGGTGGCCAAGTCCATCTACTTCGCCGTGCTTGTTCCTGGCGCCCGGCGTGAGGTCTTCTGGAGGTACGCCGTGTGGACGGTGTTGCACGTGCCGATCCTGCTGATTCCCTGATCCCGGAAGGATCCGGCTCTTGCTGGAACCGCTCTCCGATGTCCGACGTTATCCTTACGAGCACTCGAATCGCCGGCGTGCCCCGGGGGCGACGATCGAACCCTGCTCTTGCTCCCATCCGCCTTCCGCAATCATGATGTAAGGGGATGACTATGGATACACGTGTGGAAAAAGACTCACTCGGTGCCCTGAATATCCCTTCCGACGCGTACTATGGCGTCCAGACGTTTCGAGCGTTGGAGAATTTCCCGATCAGCGGCCTGAAGCCGAAGCTCTCCTACGTGGATGCGACGGTCCACATCAAGCGGGCGGCGGCAATTGTCAACCGCGATCTTGGGCTCCTCGATCGCCGGAAGGCCGATGCGATCATTCAGGCAGCGGACGAGGTGTTGGGTGGAAAGATGCGCGAGTGGTTCCTCGTTGACGTCTATCAGGCTGGGGCGGGAACGTCGCACAACATGAATGCGAACGAGGTGTTGGCGAACCGGGCGATCGAGATTCTCGGCGGCCGAAAGGGGGACTACAGCGTCGTCAGCCCCAACGATGACGTGAACATGTCGCAGTCGAGCAACGACGTTTGCCCGACGGCGGTTCGTATTGCCGGGTTCATGGAGGTGCGTAAGCTGCTCCCCGCGATGAGGGTTTTGGAGGAGGCGTTTCTTCGGAAAGGGAAGGAGTTCGACGGGATCGTGAAGTCCGGCCGCACCCATTTGATGGACGCGGTTCCGGTTCGGCTCGGGCAGGAGTTCACCGCGTATGGCGTCAACGTTCGAAAACACCGTGAGGCGGTCGAACACGCGGCGGAGAGCTGCAAGGAGCTTGGCATCGGCGGCACGGCAACGGGGACGGGCCTGAACGCAGATCCGCGATTCCGATCGATGATGGTGTGGCAGCTGAGCCAGCAGCTCGGCATCGATTTTCGCCCGGCGGAGGATTACTTCGAAGCGATGCAGAGCATGCGTCCGATGGTCGAGCTCTCGGGCGCGGTACGGAATTTCGCCCAGGACCTCTCTCGTATCTCCAACGATATCCGTTTATTGGGATCTGGACCGAACACGGGCCTGTTCGAGATCACTCTGCCGGCCGTGCAGCCGGGCTCTTCGATCATGCCGGGCAAGGTCAACCCCTCGATGGCGGAGATGGTCAATATGGTCTGCTTTCAGGTCATCGGGTGCGACACGACGGTCCTGCTGGCTGCTCAGGCGGGCCAGCTGGAGCTGAACGTCATGCTGCCGGTGGTTGCGTTCAACCTCCTTCACGAAATTGAAATTCTGCGGAACGCGATCGACGTTTACGTCAGGCTCTGCATCGACGGCTTGAGGGCGAACGCCGAGCGGTGTGCTGCCTACGCTGAGAACAGCCTGAGCATCGTCACCGTTCTCAATCCGCACATCGGCTATATGGCGGCCGCTGAGATCGCCAAAGAGAGCATCAAGTCCGGCAAGTCGATCCGTCAGCTTGTGCTCGAGAAGGGGCTGCTTTCCCCCGAACAGCTCGACAAGATTTTCGATGTTTGCGGCATGACCGAGCCCGGCATCCACAAATGAGGTTCCTTCACGACCACGTGGCAATCACACCTCCCCCTCGACGGGGGAGGACAGGAGAGGGTGTGGAATAACCCTGGAGCTCTTGAACGAAGTCAACATCTCTTGCCGGCCTCACCCTCCGCTTCATCCCCTCCCGTCGAAGGAGGGGGAGTACCAACATGCAGAGCGGGTCAACATCAACTAGCTGGACAACCATCACCTCCCCCTTGATGGGG
>CAYZRX010000107.1:4525-9240 GCA_964480945.1 uncultured Ignavibacteriaceae bacterium
AGAGGGTGAAGGATCGAGTTTGGAGCACGAAAGTTTTGACGGATTTCGATGGAGCGCTTCGACGAATTCGAGAGAGTAGTTTTGGATCACCCTCCCCTTAATCCCCTCCAGTCTGTACACCGTCGAGGGAGGGGAGACAATTGGGCGCGCCGACATTCTTGACACGGCTCATTGCTCACGCAATGCTCCCGAGACGCGAACTTGAAACAGCAACAGAACATCAGCCCCTCAAACGCAGATGAACATTGTCGTTCTTGACGGATACACCTTGAATCCCGGAGATCTCGATTGGAAGCCGCTCGAGGCACTGGGCGAGCTCACGGTTCACGACCGGACGCCGACCGGTGAAGTCATCGCACGGTCGCAGACAGCTGAGATCGTGTTGACGAACAAAACGATCATCTCCCAGCACGCGATCGCGCATCTTCCGGCGCTGCGCTACATTGGTGTGCTGGCAACGGGATACAACATCGTGGATGTCAAGGCTGCGGAGGAGCGCGGCCTCATCGTCACGAATATCCCCGGCTACAGCAGTAATTCGGTTTCCCAGTTCGTTTTTGCCCTGATTCTGGAGCTGACCTGTCATACCGCCGAACATGGCCTCGCGGTGAAGGAAGGGGGTTGGGTCAGGAGTCCGGATTGGAGTCTCACAGTGGCACAGATTCGCGAGCTCGCCGGCAAAACGCTCGGCATCATCGGCCTGGGCGCGATCGGAAAGCGCGTCGCGCTCATCGGCCACGCCCTCGGGATGAGGGTGATCGCCGTCGGAAAGGCCGAGCAGAAGCCGACACAGCTGCCGGGGTTCCGCATCTTTCGATTTCCACTCGACGAGCTCCTGGCGACGTCCGACGTGGTCACTCTCCATTGTCCGCTGACGGAAGAGACGAGGAAACTGATCAACGCCCATCGGCTTGCCAAGATGAAGCCCGCAGCCATCCTCATCAACACGGCGCGCGGCCCGCTCGTCGACGAGGCAGCCCTGGCTGAGGCTCTCCACAAAGGCACGATCGCCGGAGCGGCACTGGATGTTCTGAGCGCGGAGCCGCCGAACGCGGACAACCCGTTGTTGTCGGCCCCCCGCTGTATCGTCACGCCGCACATCGCGTGGGCGAGCATCGAGGCGCGCAAGCGGCTGCTTCAGATCGCTGCGGAGAATATTCAAGCATTCCTCAGCGGCAAACCGATTAACGTCGTCCGAGGATAGATGAGGCGGGGCTTGTCAGGCGTCCTGACGAACGCAGGTGAGAAGACAGGTGAGAGAAAAAAAGGCCTCTCCATTCGGAGAGGCTTTTCTTTGTTGACGTTGAGTGATTATGGTCAATGAAACGAATGTCCGCCGCGGACGTGCCCCGCATGGACGCTCAGGACCGCCCTCAGCGATTTGAACCCCTGTTTACTTTTTTTCTTCCTTTCTTCCAGCAAGCTGATTTTTCTGAGAATTGACTTCGGCTGTTGCCCGTTCGTCTTCAGAGGTACATGAGCTTGCTTCATACATTCCTCCTCAAAAGTTAGTGGGTTTCAAAGAACGCTTTTGACCATCCCCGACCGCATGGTACTCACGCACCGGCTCATTGTCAAGCGCGCGCAAGCGAAATTTTCTGTTGCCCGTGGGACGGTTTTTCGCTATGTTGTTTGTTAATCATGAGATTCTTCTTCGCTCCTGGAAGCAGCTCTGGTGGCAGCGAGCTTGTGCAAGACGAGTTGTGCCTTCCGGCGGGCTCGATCGAGCGAGGGATCTGAAACTTACACGGAGAGAGCGGATCTGCGATGGGTGATAAAAAAACGGAACAAGCCATCCTCGAATACGTGAAGAAGTATCCGGCGGCCAAAGGGAACGTGCAGGAGATCGGCCGGTACTGGCTGGGTGACCGGAAGGTCACGGACAACAGGCTCCTGCGGCTCACGCTCGAAGAGCTTGTGCGGAAGGGGAAGCTGCGCAAGCAGCGGCGGAGAGATGGAGAGGAGTTGTATTCCTCAGGCGAAGACAAGTAAGGAAATTCCGCCACGGTCGCGCGGCCCAGTGAACACTTCTGACCTATCGTCGGCTGCCAGCAGGAAGTGTCCGACAGCACGGCTCAGTGGTCCGCGCTCCAACTTGAGAACGCACCGGAAGCTGCCCTGCCTTCCAATCTGATCTCACCCTTTCTTACGCCCCCGCCCTCGCTTTGCTGGAAAAGTGCGCGATCCCCCCCCGGTTCATTCGAAACCAATCAGGTGACGCCGTTGTTTACCCAGAACAGAACGGAATCATCAACGCACTCGGAGAAACACAATGGCGAGAAAGACTGGAATTCTCGGGACCGGCATGGTCGGAAGCACGGTTGGAGCGAAACTTGTGGAGCTCGGATATGAAGTGAAGATGGGGTCGAGGACGCCGGGCAACGAAAAGGCCGCAGCCTGGGCGAAATCTCAGGGAGCCAAGGCCTCTCACGGCACGTTTGAGGATGCTGCCAAGTTCGGCGAAATCGTCCTCCTCTGCACGAAGGGGGACGCGACGATGGAAGCGCTGAAGCTCGTGAAGCCGGAAAGCCTGAGAGGGAAGACCGTCATTGACATTTCCAACCCGCTCGACTTTTCAAAAGGCATGCCTCCGACACTGGTTCAACAGTACACCAATACGAACTCATTGGCGGAGGAGGTTCAGAAGGCCCTCCCAGGGGCAAACGTCGTGAAGTCGCTCAACATCGTGAATTGTCAGGTGATGGTGAATCCTAAGAAGTCGGGCGGCGACCCGACCATGTTCGTCGCCGGCAACAGCGGCCCGGCGAAGGAAGAGGTGAAAGGGATTCTGAAGCAGTTCGGCTGGTCGGACATTATTGACCTTGGCGACATCACCGGCGCGAGGGGGATGGAGATGATCCTGCCGATCTGGCTGCGAACATGGGGTGCGACGCAGAATGGTTACTTCGGCTTCAAGATTGTGAGGTAGCAGCTCCTCGCTGTCAAATAGAAAGAGAGGGGGGCTGGTTCAGGCTCCTCGATGCAAGCGCACCTTCCTCTAGGGGGACGCGTTCCGCTCTGCGGCTAGCAGAGCGGAAGGCAGGGGGTTCACTCCGTTCAGCTCAATCAACTGATTGGATTCTTCAGCCAACTCTGTTAAATTCACTCGTTCAATCTTCAGCGGCACATCGCCACTCGTCAGTCAATTACCGAGGAAAACTTTCATGAACAGAGTGGTCTTTTCCATTGCGTGCTTCCTCGTCATCATGTGCATCCACCTTTCGGCAGTCACTTCTGCCCAGACCTCTCAAGGTTCCGCAGCACTGACGGCACATCAGAAATTGGCCCGTGACATCTTTCGCGAGCTGATCGAGATCAACACCAGCCTGGAAGTCGGTAGTACGAAGGCGGCTGAGGCGATGGCCGCGCGGTTGAGGGCCGCGGGCTTCCCGGAGGAGGACCTCCATATCATGGGTCCTGCACCGCAGCATATGAACCTCGTGGTGCGGTACCGGGGCACCGGCAGCCATCGCCCCGTTCTCTTTTTCGGGCACCTTGATGTCGTCGATGCGCTGCGTCAGGATTGGTCGTTCGATCCGTTCACTTTTCTTGAGAAGGATGGATATTTCTACGGCCGCGGCACCTCCGACATGAAGTGCGAGGATGCAGACATCGTCGCAAACCTCATCCGCCTCAGGGGTGAAGGGTTCGTCCCGAACAGGGACGTCATTGTAGCGTTGACCGAAGACGAGGAGAACGGCGACGCGAACGGTGTCGAATGGCTCCTTGCACACCGGCGCGATCTGATCGACGCGGAGTTTGCCATTAATTTGGAGGGGGGAGGAGGGGAGATGAAGGACGGCAAGGCGCTGCTGATGGACGTCCAGACGAGCGAAAAGGTCTACGTGAGCTTCCGGCTCGAGGTCAAGAATCGGGGCGGCCACAGCTCGATCCCGGTCAAAGACAACGCCATCTATCGGCTTGCGTCCGGACTGACGCGCTTGGCGAAGTACGATTTCCCGATCAGGCTTAACGAGACAACGAGGACGTTTTTCGAGCGCGCTGCGGAGCGGGAAACCGGGCAGACGAGATCGGATATGCTGGCAATCCTCAGGACGCCAATCGATACGGCCGCTGCGAACCGGCTCGCGGCAGCCTCCGCGTACTACAATGCGTTGATGCGCACAACGTGCGTTGCGACGATGCTCGCCGGCGGGCACGCCGAGAACGCGCTGCCGCAGAGTGCGCGTGCCGTCGTCAATTGTCGCATGCTGCCGGACGACTCTCTCGAGAACGTGCTCGCAACCCTCTACCATGTCCTTGCCGACAGCCAGATTGTCGTTACGGTCCTCGGCCAGCCGCGCCCGGGTCCGGCCTCGCCGCTCCGGAAAGATGTGATGGATCTTGTTGAGAAGCTCACGTCGTCGATGTGGCCTGGAGTGACGGTAACGCCCGTCATGTCCACAGGCGCTTCGGACGGCAAATATCTGCGGCAGGCGGGCATCCCGGTCTACGGCGTCTCAGGCATCTTTGCAGATATCGACGACGTCCGCGCACATGGGAAAGACGAGCGGATCGGAGTGAATGAATTCTACCGGGGAGTGGAATTCATGTACAAGTTCGTCAAAGCCCTCACGTCCGGGTCGTAACCTCAAGATCCGAGAGACCTCGCTAGGAGGTCAAACTGAGTCTGTCCCCTTCTAGGGGGACGCGTTCCGCTCTACGGCTAGCAGAACGGAAGGCAGGGGGTTAACCTCACCCTGCCCTCTCCTAAG
>CAYZRX010000108.1:0-6961 GCA_964480945.1 uncultured Ignavibacteriaceae bacterium
GTCTAACTATCTCTCACTATAAGATCCTCGAGAAGCTTGGTGGCGGGGGTATGGGTGTCGTCTACCGAGCCGAAGACACCAAGCTCAAGCGCACCGTTGCTCTGAAGTTCCTTCCGGCGGATCTCACCCGCGACCCGGAAGCCAAGCTGCGCTTCATCCATGAAGCCCAATCCGCATCAGCACTGCAGCATAATCACATTTGCACGATCCACGATATCGATGAAACCGATGATGGACAGATGTTCATCGTGATGGATTTCTACGCAGGCGAAACACTGAAGAAGAGAATTGAGCGTGGACCTCTTGCTATCAAGGAAGCGATTGACATAGCACTGCAAGTTGCGAAGGGGTTGGACGCCGCGCATGAAGCAGGCATCCTGCATCGTGACATCAAGCCGGCGAATGTGATGATCACTTCGAAGGGTGAGGCGAAGATTGTCGACTTCGGCCTGGCGAAGCTGGCGGGACAAACGAAGCTCACAAAAGCAGGGTCAACGGTTGGGACGGTGGCATATATGTCCCCGGAGCAGGTTCGCGGCGAAGAGGCCGATGAACAGACTGACATCTGGTCATTCGGAGTTTTGCTTTACGAACTAGTGACAGGTCAGTTGCCATTCCGGGGTGAGCATGAGTCGGCAATGATGTATTTGATCATGAATGAGGAACCAAAACCTCTGCGGGCTCTCCGACCTGAAACGCCCGAAGCACTCGAGCAGATTGCCACTCAATGCCTGCAAAAAGATCGCACCCAACGCGCGAAAACGATTCGCGAAATCTCTGCGGCCCTATTGGACCTGCAAGGAACGGTACCATTGGCGGTTCGTTGGTTCGAGCCGCGCTTGCTGTGGAAGACCATCAAACGCCCGGCTGTCTACATCCCGCTTGCGTTGGTGCTTCTCGCGCTCGCCTATGGCATCTATGAGCTGATCGAAAAGAGCAACAGGGCGGCGTGGGCACGCGAAAATATCATTCCGAAAATCAGAACGCTGACTTCAGAAGACAAGTTCGACTCCGCGTTCGCCTTGGCACGAATTGTGGAAAAGATTGTTCCCACAGATCCTGCATTTGTGGAATCCCGCGATTGGTATTCACAACGCGTCTCTGTGAATTCTGAGCCACCGGGTGCAACAATACTGTGGCGATTGTACTCGGATTCGACAGAGCCCGGGGTCGCTCTCGGAGTGACGCCTGACAGCAATATTCGATTCCCGAAAGGAATTTCCTTCCTGCGGATAGAAAAGGAAGGATACGAGCCATTCGAGGGACCGGTTGCCAGTTATGAAATCAGTTCAACGACTTTCAGGCTTCATCCGGTCGGGACTTCTCCGCCGGGGATGATATGGGTGCCCGGGGGCATGCATAAACTTCGACTTCCCAATCTTCAACAGATTGACTCGGTCGCAATCCCGGACTATTTCATCGATCGATACGAAGTCACGAACAAACAGTTCAAGCAATTTGTTGATGCCGGGGGGTATCAGAACCGCCAATTCTGGAAGCTCCCTTTCACAAAGCCAGGAAAGAACCTGACATGGGAGCAGGCCATGGCAGAATTCCGGGACGTCACCGGAATGACAGGCCCGGCAACCTGGGATCTTGGTACTTTCCCTGAAGGCAAAGGTGATTATCCCGTCGCTGGAGTCAGCTGGTACGAAGCCGCGGCGTATGCAGAATATGCCGGCAAGAATCTGCCGACTATTTTTCACTGGAGTGTAGTCGCCGGGACAGAATTCAGTTCCGCCATTGTTCCGATGAGCAATTTCAGCGGCGTGGGTACTTCTGCAGTTGGTTCGTTCAGGGGCATCAGTCGCTTCGGAGTGCGTGACCAGGCCGGAAATGTGCGCGAATGGTGCCGGAATGAATCCTATTCGAAAAGATATATCCTTGGCGGGGGCTGGAACGACCTGAAATATATGTTCAGCGCCGCGTTCACCCAGGATCCATTTGACCGTTCTGTGACGAACGGCTTCCGATGTATGAAGTACATCGGCACTGACGGAAATCGACAGATTCTTGAACGGCCATTGAGTGTTTCGGCCCGTGATTACAGCAAAGAACGTCCATGTTCTGATGATGTGTTCCGTTACTACCGCTCTCTCTTCAATTACGACAAGACCCCGCTGCGAGCTGTCATTGAATCGACCGATAGTTCTTCACCCTACTGGTATGTCCAGAAGATATCGTTCAACGCTGCATATGGGAATGAGAGAATGGCCGCGTACCTGTTTCTGCCTCGTGAGAAGCGTGGTCCTTTCCAGGCTGTGGTGTTCTTTCCTGGGGCGGATGCAATTTACGATAGGAGGCTCAGTGACCCGGCGGGCATGCCCAAGGATTTTGATTTCATCATCAGAAGTGGAAGAGCCGTGCTCTTTCCCCTCTACAAATCCACGTTTGAGCGAGCGGATGATTTGAAGTCAGATGTTCCGGCGATGACGAACTCCTATCGGGATCATGTTATTATGTGGGTCAAGGATGTTTCGCGCTCGATCGACTATATGGAGACACGAAGCGATCTCGACTGCTCGAAGCTCGCTTACTACGGTATAAGCTGGGGCGGGCGCATGGGTGCCATTGTGCCCGCTGTAGAGACAAGGTTGAGGGCAGTGGTTTTGCATGTCGCCGGTCTCGCCGAGCAGAGGTCGTTCCCTGAGGTAGATGCGCTTAACTACGTTTCGCGTGTCAAGGTACCGGTTCTCATGCTGAACGGGGAGTACGACCACTTCTTTCCGCCTGAGACTGCCGTGAAGCCGATGTACAAACTACTGGGAACCCCGCTCGACCAAAAGAAGTCCTTCTTGTATCCGTCGGGTCACTCAGTTCCGAGAAATGAGCTTATAAAGGAATCAAGAGAATGGCTGGATCGCTGGCTTGGTCCGGTCCAATGACCTTTTCGACTTGGGGAACCAGAATGCGACAGGTCGCCGAGGATAATGAGTCATCCAGCATTCATTGACTGAGGAGGTCATCATGAAAAATGCTCTTGCGGTTGTTGTGTCTCTGATTGTCCTGTTGGCTTCATGCTCCGACCGAAAGCCCAATCAGGCGATCGGGTCCTTCATTGACAGCCTTATGAACGCTTCTTTCAAGCCGAATGCGCCCGGGGCTGTGGTTCTCGTAGCCAAGGACGGTGTACCGATCTTTCGCAAGGCATACGGACTCGCCAACTTGGAGCTCAATGTGCCGACGAAGCCTGAGCATGTTTTCGCCATCGGTTCCATGACTAAGCAATTCACAGCGGTATGCATGCTGCAACTAGTTCAGCAGGGGAAGGTTTCGTTGCAAGACGACATACGGAAGTACCTCCAGGGCTACAATACACACGGACGCGTGATCACCATTGAAAACCTGCTCACGCATACGAGCGGCATACCCGATTTCATCGTCTATCCAGAGTTTGGACAGCGAAAGGCGTTGGAGCAGTCGCAGGAAGAAATGCTCGCGTTCATCATGAAGGATCCGCTTCTGTTCGAGCCCGGCTCAGACTTCAGCTACAACAATTTCGGATACTACCTGGCAGGATTGATCATCGAGAGAGTATCTGGCATGAGATACAGCGAATATTTGCAGAAGAACATCTTTCAACCATCTGGCATGAAAAGCTCAACCACCGGGACGAGAGAGAATACGATTCCGTTGTTCGTCACGGGTTACAGATCAGTGGGCGGCTCGGTGTATCGACCGGGAGCGTACTTCAATTGGAAGTGGCTCCGGGGCATGGGTGACATACTTACGAGCGTTGATGATATGCTGCAGTGGGACGAGGCGCTCTACACGGACAAGCTCGTGAGACGCGATCTGCTGGAAAAGGCATGGTCTTCGTTTGTCCTGCCGGACGGTCGCAAGACAAACTACGGATATGGATGGGGCCTCTCGAAATTTCAGGACATGGAGATGATTTACCATGCAGGGACGACAGGTGACTTCGGCAGTTGCGCTGTCCGAATCCCTTCGCAGCACATCTTCGCCGTTGTTCTCACCAACAACGGCAGCGGCTATGGTGCGGTCGTCTCAGCCGCGCGGCAAACTGCACTCAGATTGGCAGGAAAGTTGATGACAGAGCCGTCTGTTCGCAGCCTTTCGACAGCGCAATTGAGCGAATATGTGGGAGTCTACGAAATGCACCACGGCGGGGGGGGGATGCTCATACTATCGAACTGGGGCCACGACAAGCTCTATCGCTATCTTACGCTCCAGGATACTATCTTGTCTTCACAGTGGGGAGGTGGATCGAAAACAGCATTACTCAATGTGAGCAGGGATCTGTTCGTACTCAAACGATCGAACAATTACATACGATTCCAACGCGACAATAACGGAAGGATCAGTGCGCTGGAGAGCTACTGTGATCCATTTACGTATTCCCCCATTCGAACCGAGAGGCGGACGGATCTTCCACTGCCAAAAGCAAAGGTTCCTATTTCACTCGATGCGAAAACCCTCAAATCCTACGCAGGGAAGTACATTTTTGGCATTGACATATCCAGAAGAGTACGGGTTGAGGGATCGCACATCTACGCGGACGACATCGGAGAGATTTTCCCAGAAAGCCCAACCCGGTTCTTTTCCAAAACGTCCGGCGCGACTGTTGAGTTCATAAAGAACTCCAAAGGCGCTGTCACCTCATCATTCTGGACCCGGTTGGGCAGGTATGAGGCAAAGAAGGTCGAATGACGAGCGACGTGCTGGCGAAAGCATATGTCCAAAAGGGGGATATTGATGCGGCAATCAGGGAGTATGAACGAATCACGACATTCGACCCGGCAAGCCGGGACAGAAGGCTGATCGATCCCCTCCATCGCTACGAGTTGGCAAAGCTGTACGAGAAGAGAGGATCGAAAGAGAAAGCCGTCGCGCAATACGAGAAATTCCTTGCGCTTTGGAAAAACGCAGACGCGGACCGCGTAGAGCCGAAGGATGCGCGAGCAAGGTTGGCGAAGCTGAAGCGGTGAACCCAATTCTTCGGCCGCAGATCGAGCCACACTATCACTGCATTATGATCGGGGGAACCGGAAAACAGAGAAAACGTCTTCGGCTGAAGGAGTATGATTACTCTCAGCCCGGGGCATATTTCGTGACGATTTGCACGAAGGATCGGGAGCACCGTTTTGGAGAAATCGTAGACGGAGAGATGCAGGGGAATGATTCGGCAGCGGTGGTACGATCGTCTTGGAACGATTTGCCGAATCATTACCCAAGTGTCGAATTGGGTGAATTTGTCATCATGCCCAACCACGTGCACGGGATCATCATTATTTTGGAGAATGACACAATGGTAGGGGATGGTTTGAAACCATCCCCTACCAGAAAATTCCCATTATCGGAAATCGTCCGTGCGTTCAAGACGTTTTCTGCAAGACGAATCAATGAAATCAGCAACACCCCAGGCACGCCCGTCTGGCAACGCGCCTATTACGAACACATAATCCGCGACGACCGATCTCTGGGCCGAATCCGTGAATATATCGCTGACAACCCTCAACGGTGGGAATCGGATAAAGAGAATTCCGACCGCAGAGCGAATGATGATTTTGACCGTTGGCTGTCTACAGCAGGCAAACGACCAATCCGGAAGGGGTCATGATGATAGGACAAACGATCTCTGACTACAAGATGCGCGAGAAACCCCGCCAGAAAGATAGCGGGTAAGTCGGCGAGGGAGGCATGTCCCAAATTTCCCCACGGACGTTTTCTGTCCCGCTTTGCGGGATTCCTTACAACGGGACCCGCCTCTTCAGATTCAGACGGGCAGGCGGCGAATTTCGCGGTACGGAATCTCTCCAGACGGGCTGGCGGAAGCCCCCTTGTATTATTCAATTGAGGCGCTTATGAGTCCACCGCTGCCAAACAAGAAGAGAAGACTATCTCCTTCGAGCATTCACGAGGCTGTCTACGCCTTTCGCACCGCTCGGGTTCTACTGACAGCCTACGAGCTCGATCTCTTCACCGCGCTCGATACTGGTCCGAAGACATCGGCAGAGGTTGGCCATCTCCTGGGAACGGACCAGCGAGCAACGGACAGACTGATGAACGCCCTCTGCGCAATGGGATACCTCAAGAAGAAAAAAGGAGTGTTCACGAACGCGCCCCTTGCGGCTCGTTTTCTGGTGAAAGGCAAGCCGGAGTACCTGGCGGGGATCATGCATTCGGTCAGCCTGTGGAGAACGTGGAGCACGCTCACGGACGCCGTTCGTGCCGGCACATCGGTTCTGATGCGCGGGGAAGTAAACGAGCGCCGAGAGGATTGGCTGGAAGCCTTCATCGGGGCGATGCACGCACGGGCGTTCAAGCAGGCGCCGACCGTCATCAAGCTTCTGGACCTGAGAGGCGTACGGCGCGTGCTCGACGTTGGCGGAGGATCGGCGGCTTTCTCTATGGCCTTCGTGCGGGCCAAAAAGGACATTCACGCCGTCGTGTTTGACCTCCCAAATGTCATTCCTTTGTCTCGCCAGTACATCGAGGCGGAGCATCTCTCCGACAGGATCGATACGGCCGTCGGGGATTACACGGTCGATTCGCTTGGCAGCGGCTTCGATCTGGCGTTTCTCTCAGCCGTCATTCACAGCAACTCTGCCCAAGTCAACAAGATCCTCTTCAAGAAGGTCGCCGACGCTCTGAAACCGAACGGACAGATCGTCGTCCAGGATCACATCATGAGCGAAGATCGGACCAATCCGCCTGGCGGCGCGCTCTTCGCGCTGAACATGCTGGTCGGCACGAAAGCCGGCGACACGTACACGGAATCGGAAGTCCGGAGCTGGATGGAGGAGGCAGGATTCCAGAGCATCCGCAGGAAAGGGAGCCCCCTCGGCAACGACCTGATGATTGGAAGGAAGAAATAGAGAGATCACTCAATCGGGCCATCGGGTGATCGGATGATTATTCAAAGAGCGATTCGACGTGACCGCTCGGCACATTTGACAACAGGAGCCGATCGATTGCTGGCGACCAAGTCCCTTCCCCT
>CAYZRX010000108.1:7061-9124 GCA_964480945.1 uncultured Ignavibacteriaceae bacterium
CAAGGGGAAGGCTAGGATGGGGTCGATCGTTAGCAATGAAAAGACATCTCCCACACTATTCGAGATCATTGATACCAATTGCGCGAGCGCTTCGGAAGCAGATGACGGAGGCTGAACGGAGACTCTGGGCATTGCTGAGAAAGAATCAGCTCGGTGTGAGATTCCGCCGTCAGGTACCTTTCGGGCGGTATGTTGTGGACTTCTATTGTGCAGAAGCGAAGCTGGTTGTGGAGCTTGATGGGAGCCAGCACTTCACAGATAGCGGAAGGAAAGAGGACGAGGTAAGAGACGCGCACCTGCGAGAATTGGGTCAGGCAGTTGTGCGATATTCCGATATTGAGTTCCTGCAAAACGAGGATGGTGTGATACAGGATATCTTTGACCAGGTGAAAGCGCGAGTCGGCAGAGATTTGGACCCCCTGTAGTCCCCCTCGAAGGGGGACGGAACTAAGCCCTGGTCCGTCTAAACGGGTTGTGAACGCTTACAGCGGTTACGCTCAGCTGTTGCACCTCGACAATTATTTCAATTTTTGGATAATGTTATGACGCCTCCGCAACGCACGCTTCCGCACATGTTCGAAGAAAGCGTCGCACGGTTTCCATCCAATATCATGATGTGGGAGAAGAAGGGGGAGAAATACGAAGGGACGACGTATCGGCAGATGCAGCAATTCGTGCATGAGTGTGCCACCGGCCTGATGAGCCTCGGCATCGAGAAGGGAGACCGGCTCGCGCTGATCTCCGAAGGGCGCAATGAATGGGTCATCGCGGAATTGGGGATCCTCTATGCCAGCGCGGTCAACGTGCCGCTCTCCGTCAAGATCGAGGAGCTGTCGGACTTGAGGTTCCGTCTTGCCCATTCCGGCTGCAGGATGGTGATCGTCTCGGGAGGTCAAGTGATGAAGATCCGCCAGGTCAAACGGGACCTGCCCGATCTCGAGAAGATCATTGTGCTCGACGGCGAGGTGAAGCGGGATGAGGACGAATTGCCGTTCGAGGAGGTGTTGCAGAACGGAAGGCAGTTTCTCCAAAACCGCCGCAGCGAGTTTGAGAACCGCTGGCAGTCGATCGGTGAGAACGATCCCGCGAACATCTGCTACACATCGGGGACGACGGCCGATCCGAAAGGGATCATCCTCACGCAGCGCAACTACACGGCAAACGTCGAGCAGGCGTCTGCCACGCTGCCGATACCGGAGCGGTACTGTTCCCTGCTCATCCTGCCGTGGGACCACGCCTTCGCACATACGGCGGGCATCTACACGCTGATCAAGAACGGAGCAAGCATGGCTTCGGTCCAGCTTGGGAAGACGGCGCTGGAGACGCTGAAGAATATCCCGATCAACATCCGGGAGATCAGGCCGACCTTTCTGCTCAGCGTGCCGGCGCTGGCGAAGAACTTCCGCAAGAACATCGAGAAGGCGATCCACGAAAAGGGAGAGAAGATCGAGAAACTCTTCAAGAAAGCACTCGGTGTTGCGTACCAGTGCAACGGCATCGGCTGGGATCGTGGGAGGAACGCGACGCTAGCCATGAAAGTCCAGTACAGGCTCTTCGATCTTCTCATCTTTCGAAAGATTCGGAAGAACTTCGGCGGGCGGCTGGAATTCTTCATCGGCGGCGGCGCGCTGCTCGATCTCGAGCTGCAGCGCTTCTTCTATGCCATCGGTATCCCGATGTATCAGGGCTATGGCCTCACGGAGGCTGCGCCGATCATCTCCGACAACGTGCCGAAACGCCACAAGCTCGGCTCGTCGGGTTCGATCATCCCCAATCTTGAGGTGAAGATTTGCAGCGAGGCAGGCGAAGAATTGCCTGTCGGTCAGCCAGGTGAGATCGTTGTGAAGGGTGAGAACGTGATGGCGGGCTACTGGAAAAACGAGAATGCGACAGCCGATGCATTGCGCGACGGCTGGCTCCACACCGGCGATCTGGGATATCTCGACGAGGACGGATTCCTCTATGTGCTCGGTCGGGCGAAGAGCCTGCTCATCGGTCACGACGGGGAGAAGTACAGTCCGGAAGGAATCGAAGAGGCCATCGTCGGCAACTCACCGTCGATC
>CAYZRX010000109.1:0-8723 GCA_964480945.1 uncultured Ignavibacteriaceae bacterium
CTAGCGAAGTATGTACGAATTGAGGATGTTTTCGAGCATTTCCTGGCGCCCGCTCGCAAGCTCCGGCTTTCCTTCTTTCATGATCCACTGTTCGAGCTCCGGAAAGCCGACTTTTCCGGACATGATCTTTGCACCGATGCCAGAGTCGAAACTACTATAACGCTCATCAACAAATTTGGAGAAAACCTTATCCTTAGTCAACTCGTGAGCGATCAAAAGTCCTCGGGCGAAAGCATCCATGCCGCCGATATGGGCGTGAAACAGATCGTGCGGATCGTTTGAGCTCCGACGGACTTTTGCATCAAAATTGAGTCCCCCGTTCCCCAAACCGTTCTGCTTAAGGATGATGAGCATCGCCAGCGTCGTGGCATAGAGATCCGTCGGGAATTGATCGGTATCCCACCCGAGCAAGAGATCTCCCCGGTTCGCGTCGACGCTTCCCAGCTTTCCAGCCGCGGAAGCGACGGCAAGCTCATGCTCGAAGGTATGCCCCGCCAGCGTCGCGTGGTTCGCTTCGATGTTGAGCTTGAAATCGTCGATCAAATCGTATTCTTTCAGAAAATAGAGGGTGGTCGCGGCGTCGGTATCGTACTGATGTTTCGTGGGCTCCTTCGGCTTCGGTTCGATGAGAAACTGACCCTTGAAACCAATCTTCTGTTTGTAGTCGACGGCCATGTGAAGAAATCTCGCCATCTGCTCCTGCTCTCTCTTTAGATCCGTGTTGAGCAGCGTCTCATACCCTTCACGCCCGCCCCAAAAGACATAGTTCTCTCCACCAAGTTCTTTGGTGGCATCTATGGCATTCTTCACCTGTGCAGCTGCATGAGCCATCACATGAGCGTTCGGGCTTGTGCCCGCTCCTTGAGAGTAGATGGGACTACCGAACAAGTTGGCTGTTCCCCACAACAGCTTGATACCGGTCTCCTTCTGCATCTGCTTGGCTAGCTCGACAACAGTCTGCAGATTCTTGACGGTCTGCGAAAAGTTGGCCCCTTCAGGAGCAATGTCCCGGTCGTGGAAGCAATAGAAATCGACACCCAGCTTTTGAAGGAACTCAAAAGCAGCATCCAGGGTCTCTTTGGCACGATCCATCGAGTCGCTCGCCTGCCGCCAAGCCCTCTCGAAACTCGGCCCTCCGAACATGTCGGAGCCATTCCCGAGGAGCGTATGCCAGTAGGCAACGGAGAAGCGAAGATGCTCGGCCATCGTTTTGGAGCCGACGCGCTGCTCTTTGCTGTAATATTTGAAGGCAAACGGATTCTTCGAGTCTTTGCCTTCGTAAAGGATCGGCTTCTGGACTTTTGGGAAGTATGTCTTGGCCATTATCGCTCCTTGATAAGTGAAAAAGTACTCATTGGTTCTGACGTCAACTGAACTGCACCATAGCCCTCTAGCCGGATGACATCGGGAATAAAACCGTATGACGCAAGCAGCCACCCGCAGGCAGCTCCGCCCAATTCCCATCAGCTCCGATCATTAGCATCCCTGCGCCTCGCGGTAAGATCTTTCTCGATTTCAACCATCATTTTGTTATTGAGCGGATAGAAAAGCAGTATCAGCAGGCTGCCGATAATCCCGGCGATTGCCGGATAGACGCTCATCAATTTGATAATTCCATTGGTTGTCACGATCGATTGAGCTTGATTCGCGACGAAGCCATAGAAGTCAAGCATCCAGGCAACGGTCGCGCCGCCCAACGTAAGACCCAGTTTCAGAGCAAACAATGAAGCCGCCATTACCAAACCGGTTGCACGGCGTTTGTTCTTCCACTCAGAATAGTCGGCAACGTCGGTGTACATTGCCCATTGGAGCACGGATACGGGTCCGAATGCAAACGACACAATGATATTCAGCGCATAGATGAGCAAGAGATCCTGCGGCTTGAGAAAATAGTACAAGCCGCACATGACGGCACTGATGGTCAGAGCCCCCGCATAGGTGTTCTTCTTGTCAAACTTCTTTGTAAGCCATTTTGTAAGAATCGCCCCAAGGATCGTGACAACGGTACCTGAAAGCATGAACGACGATGCAAGTGAATCCAATGAAAGATTCATCGTATTGCCAAAGAGCGTCACCGACTGGTCTTTCACAAAATATTTGAAGTAGTACATAATCATTGAGGAGCGGATGACGATGAACATCAGCTGAAAGACCGTCGCTCCTGCAATCAGTAGCCAAGGTTTGCTCGTAAACAGATCTTTGAGGTCCACCCTGAGATTGGTCTTCTGTTCTTTTGGCGGTTGAACTCTTTCCTTTGTTGTTGCGAACGTCGTGAGGAACAACACAAAAGCTAATGCGGAGAGACACGCCATCGCCCACTGCCATCCAGTCGCTTCATTGCCGTCTCCGAAGTATTTCACCAAGTACATTATGGATGCTTGCACAATGAGACCGCCGACAAAGGCAGCAACGAACCGATAGGATGAAAGCTCCGTACGCTCCATGGAATTCGGTGTGATTACACCCATCAGCGCAGAGTATGGGACATTGACGGCGGTGTACATCATCATCAACAAATTGTACGTTACATAGGCATAGATGAGCTTTCCTGTGACTTCGAAATTTGGAGTCGTAAACGCCAGAACGCCCGCAATACAGAACGGAAGGGGTACGAAGAGAAGGTATGGGCGGAATTTTCCCCAACGGGTCTTCGTGCGATCGGCGATCGTGCCCATAAGAGGGTCATTCACAGCATCCCACAATCTGGTAACCAGGTACAGGGTCCCTATTGCAGCTGCCGGCAATCCAAACACATCAGTGTAGAAGTAGGTGAGGAACAGCATAATGGTCTGGAAAAACAGATTCGATGCTGTGTCGCCTACGCTGTAGCCAATCTTCTCTTTGATGGACAGTCTTTCTGAATCCGTTTGCACTATTGGCTCCAAAGATTGTCTAGCGTTCTCGGATCTCAACGAGTGGGAACGTTCCCGATCTTCTGTACATATCACGCATACTGAGCGACTTCATCTTTCCTGTATTCCTTGGCATCTTTTGAAGAAACCAACGTAATCACTGCAGGATCACCATGAGGTTCCATAAACAAATCATTGATGAAAGAACTCAGCTGCTGAGATTCTATTTTTGTCCTCTTCGTTCGCTTCTGAAGCTCTTTGATATGCTGTATTACGATTTGTGTTAATACTGCGCCCGGCCGTGGATAGGCGGCAACGATATAATGGGGGCCTTTGGTCAATTCTCCCTCTTCCTTTTCGAACTCCGCTCTGAGATTATCCGGGCTCATTAAGGAATTGGCATACCGGAAGATCACCTTATCCATTGCCTTATAGACTTCTTTGCTCTCTTTCACCATGCCGTAATAATCAAGAAGCTGGGCAAAAACATAATTCGATGTTGTATAGACATCTTGCCCCTGTTCGGATTCCACTGCTTCCCCATTCTCCGTCCGGCACATCGCCCAGCCCATAAAGGTTTTGTTGTTCATATAAATTGTTTTAAGGATCTTTTTCGCCCTATCGTCAGATACGAAAGGTTCTTCTCCTATTGCAATGAGATACCACAAGGCATCCAATTGATTCGTCCAGACATCTTTGTTCGTTTTTCTTGTAAGAGGATCATAGCAAGTAACATAATACTGCAATCTCGTCCCTTTTTTGTTCTTCTCATCCCTCCATAATTTCTCGAAAGCCTCAGAAGCTCTTCTAAAGCTCGCTTCATATTGCTTCTTTGCCGCTTCATCGCCCATCATTCCGGCCATGATAATCATCGCCTGACAACCGGCCATGAAAGTCGTAGCATCATAGCTGTCGACACCGAATAAGGTTAAATTATCAAATGTATTCTTCACTTCGTTATGATTGCCCTCGGGGATACCGTCCTTATCGATGTCAAGCTTCTGCAAAAACTCGAATCCGAATTTAAGCGTCTGCCAATTCTTCTGTAAGAAATTCGTATCACCGATGAATTTAACGTCACGAAGCACTCTCAATACGAGCTTGGGGAAGAGATCGACCCAATAGTTGTTGTTGTACCACGCATAATCACTGACATTGCGCAACGCATGACCCTTTGGCAAAGCCCCTAAATCGTGAGCCACGCTCCCTTTCGTCTTAAATGCATCTCGTATCTGGGTGAGCGACCTGTCTTTGTATTCTTCCGGATGCTCCTGAAAATGCTTTCTGGCTTCGACAAATGATGAGTGATAATGATAAAACCTTTCCGAAAGATCCTCTGCCAGGATCGAGTCAATAAACCGCTGACAGAGTTCTTGTTCTATGTTCGGAAAGAGTACCAAGAGCACCATCGAATACCAATCAACATCTGATGGGTCTATGTAAGCGTAATCAAAGCATTCGAGGAATCTTGCTCTGTCGTTGCCATCGTCATCTTCCACCCACACCGCAGCATTTGACAACGGAAAACCAAACTCATTGAGAATCAACCGCGTTAATCTCAAGGCACCATTCTTATCATTCCTATAGGAAGGACTTTTCTGTATTGTATCAACTATCTTGGTTTGAATTGTTATCGTACGATCCAGCCAGGCAGAATAATTATCCAAGGCCAGCTTTGCCATATCCACGGCCCTGGATTCCTTGTCCTTGAAACTCTTCACATACTTACGTTCAAAAGTTTTTCCATCTATATATCGTTGTTGTGGAAAATCTAGGGCAAATGCAAACGGTATCTTGATGGTTGCTTTCGGATCCAATGTAAAAGTAAGACTGATTGCTGCCCCATAATCTTGATTCAGTATGGGCTTTCTCTTCTCATAAAAGCTTCCGTCATCATTCAGCAGCAAGTCCTGTTTGAGTCTGTTCAGGCAGAAGTATGGCTGTGTGTCGATTCTTGCTCCACTCATTTCAGGGACCGCGATAACCATCCTCTCTTCACATTCCTTGCTCCCCATCACCACGCCCTGAACACCCTGGGACCTGAATTCTTCATGCACTTGGCCCCTTACCGGTGTCGAACACACATAAACTGTGTCCTGATCTGTCGGCTTTAACTCTTTTTCCTGGAGATTCACCAGCGATGGTCGCGGAAGTACGAGGGTAATCTGCTGCCCTTGGCTCGCATTGTTCTTCATCTCGTATTCTTCCACACCGACAGGCATCAGGCTGTGTTTGCTCCCTGACAGGAAGGGGGAAATCAATCTTCTCACAACGGTGACTTTCCCCAACGTATACGCCATCTCGGCCAAGGGCGTAGCAAGAGAAATGGACGTCCGTTTCTCAGACACCGGAGGATGGTAGTAATTCTTCAGGGCGGGTACATCATCAGGACCTTCCACCGCACTTGGATTCCTCGTCGTAAGCATGACTGGGTTCTTATCGCCCACGCGAATGAACGGTGCGGAGCCAAGCTGAACGGCATTCTGATTCAATAATATCAGTCTTCCGGCATCGTTCAATCTATTGTACAGGCCTTCGGGAGAGATGCCTATCGAACAGGTTGGAGCACCTTGAAGAGCAATAGTGTGGGGGAATTGAAGGGTCTTCGACATTCCCTGAAAATGCACCCCCATCTTGTTCTTGACATAGATTTCGGATATCTGTGCTCCCGAGATCGTAAAAACGTCGCTTATTTTCAGTTTACGGGGTGCTGGCATATTTCTTCATCTGGAGGATTCTACTTCATGATCTCTTGCTTTCCAGAACTCTTCACACATCGGGATATTCAAGCGCTCTACTCACTAGCAATATGATAGTTCAAGAGATTGCCTCCGCGACTCCGGCTTTCTTACGGGAGTTTCCACTTGAACGCCTAAACGAATCGGCAATTTGGTTTTTGCTGAAGGCCTCACTCTTCCAAACAGAACCTGCGCTGAAATTCTGATGGAATCCGGTGTGCCGCTGAAGATACAAACTGCGGCGTCCGCTTCGCTTGTTGTACCATCGACATAAGGATAATTCGTCACAACAACAACTCTGTGCCCGGCTTCTTTCAGCTTTTTGGCAAGGAATCTGTTGTTCCCGGTTTTGACAATACGCGCGTAGTAGTTTGTCATAACAACAAGATCTGCCTGTTTGGCAAGCTCGAGGCATTCTTCGACTTCTGGCTCGGTTGCAGCGAATTCCGTATCAGCGAGTATCAGATTCTCCGATTGCTCCACCATTGCTTCACAAAACATGTGCGTATGCATGTAGGGATCTTTTCCGACAAATTCATATGGAATGCGCTGCTCGATAACCAGAATCTTCTTGTTTTTCTCTAACGGCAACATTTGATTATCGCGCATGACAATAATTGCTTTCTTCGCAACATCCCACGAAAAATCGATTACTGACTTGCTCATTGCGTAGGCCTGAGCTTTTTTCGGATCCTTCTTGCCGGCTGTTTCAAACAAGCCCTGGTCGTACTTCATTCTTAGGAGACGAGTCACGGCTTCATCGATTCTCTTCTCAGAGAGTTCACCCGACTCGACAGCCTGCTTGATTCCAAAGAAGCACTGTGATCTGGACTCGTCATCGGCCTTCAAGAGTATCGTATCGCATCCTGCTTTGATGGCTAGTGCGCAAGCTCTTGGGAGAGGCCATTGTTTCAGAATCGCCGCCATACCGATCGCATCGGAAACTAGAACCCCATCAAAACCTAATTCTTCTCTTAAAAGTCCTGTAAGAATTTTCTCCGATAACGTCGTGGGATAGGCATCGTCATATGCCGGATAAACAGAATGTCCGGTCATGATAGCTTTCACGCCAGCAGCGATCGCGGCTTTGAACGGATACAATTCAACTTCCTGCATCCTCTGTTTATCAGCTCGAATGACATCGAGGACGTCATGGGCATCTGTGGTTGAATCACCTCTGCCCGGGAAATGCTTTGCAGTTGCCGCAACACCGGCATCTTGAAAACCCTTCAGCAAGGCAACAGCATGGATTGCGCACATTTCAGGGTCATCGCTGAACGATCTCACTCCGATTTCAGGATTCTTTGGATTTATGTTTACATCACAGACCGGCGAATACATTTGCGTAACACCGATAGCGCTTAACTGTTTGGCGATTGTGAAGCCGACTTCATAGGTCAGTTTAGGATCACCGATAGCAGCCAGACCCATCGGCGGAGGAAATTGTCTTATGCCGCCGGACATGTAATCATTCTTAAAATCGCCCTCGAAATCGATCGTCATATGGAGAGGAATTCCGGCCGGTCTCTTCAATGCGATTTTCTGGAGTCTGTTCAAATCCTTCGTGTAGTCTTCCGGTGTTATGCTGATACCAAAAGTCTTGCCGGCAAAATACGTATTCGATATCGTAAAATAGTCAGCCGGCTTCTTGAAATTCGGATCGATCTGGGAATTTCCCCAGTAGAGATTTTTGCAGGTCTCAACGGCATATGGTTCCAGGCAAAGACCGCCGCAGTGCAATCTTGTGATCTGCTCAATTCCACTCGGCGTCAACATAGCCCCGCGTCGTGTGAATGTAAGAAGCTGACCGATCCTCTCCATCAGACTCATCTTTGCCAATTTCTTACTGATGAATGCATCCCTTTTCGCATTACTTCCTTTTGCCATTTTTCTGTCCTCTATCTCAAGCTTGTTTCTGACTCCCATTTCCCACAGTTGTGGGGCCCAGCCCAGAACTCATGCACTTTTTTCCAGCCAGGCTCTTCAATCTGCAACTCTTTTGTCTTCCACCCCGCCTTGATGCGTCTTGTCAAGTCATCGAACCCCTTGTTCCATGTAAGACCGTCAGAGACCGTGACGTTCATGCTCCCCGCGGCGTTTGCATATCTCAGACAGGATTCAATGGTATGGTGCCAGACAAACGCGGAAAGAAATCCTGCAATCGCTGAGTCACCGGAGCCCAGCGCTCCCACAAATCTCTCTTCCTGATAGACCGGGAACCAGAGCTCCCGATGGGTCCAATTTTCAAGATCAGAACACTTCGCCGCACCCATCTTCTCGAGCCGACCCTTGTCCGCAGTCCGAATGTACAATCCCCTATGACCGCATTTGATCAGTGCGATTGCTGCACCCATTTCTATCAGGTCATTTCCCATGGTGGCAATCTCACGGACAGTCAAATGGTCGAGGATGCTCTCCCTGGGACCGAGCCTTGCCCTCTTCTGCAGGAATTTCTCCTTGTAAAGAAAATAGAATATTTCTTCTGCGCTCGGCATCATCATGTCCGACAGCGGTACCCAATCCTTGAGAATCGCGAGCCAATCGAATTGGTCTCCATAGCCATCTGCATCGGGGAGTGAAAGGTCTAGTGCAGTTGTAGTACCCAGTTCCTTTGCACGCTTCAGGATCCTTGTCAACTCAGCCCCTTTGTTTTCATAGAGCTTTCTCATCCAAGGTGGGTAGCCAAACAGAAGCAGTTTCGAACGGCGCACAAGATCGAAATCCATGTCATCGTAGCCAAATGTGTCATTCGCACCGCAGTGATGCAGATAAAAACGGTCTATCCCGGGTATGCAAATCGCAATGGTGTACGAGGTGGATTCCCCATCCACTGCTTTGATGCCCTGAAAATGCCCTTCGTGCTCTTCATACCAACTCAATATCTCTTTGCCAAAGTCATCATTGCCGACTTTGCCGATCAATTCAGTTTTGACACCAAGTCTTCGGATTGACACCCCGGCATTCGTGACAGGCCCTCCGCCAACGACAACGCATTCCCCCATGTTGATCATCTTACCAGGCACGAGCACATCTGTAAGCTTATCAACTTTTCCGTTCATCGTGAAAGCAGGTATCAAGTCCAAACAGGTATGCCCTGCAGCCACGATTTCGATGTCCTTCTCGTTTACCACAT
>CAYZRX010000110.1:0-8520 GCA_964480945.1 uncultured Ignavibacteriaceae bacterium
GGCAGTGTACAAGAGCAGTGTCGGGAAGGAGTCGAATCCTTGGCTCTCGGCCTCATTGATGCACTTTGGTGTTGAGTACGTTCTCCTTGGCTGGCTGGCCCTGCGTGCTGGCGTGCGGCAGGCGGCGGAGGTCTTTCAGGAGGAAGGAGCTCCGATTGTCGGGGAACCGATCGGCTATTCGGTCTATTCGGCCGGTGCGGGGATTACGTTTGATAGATTTCGTCTGGACATCACCTACGAATATGCCAAGATGAAGTATCAGGACTTATGGGAGTCCAATGTGAACCTCAATAGCCGCACAACCCATAGCGTTGCTGCTGGCGTTTCTTACGAATTTCAATAAAGGGTGCTGTTGCTCTTCCATCCACTAATAAAGGAGGATTCATCATGAAGACCACGTTACGATCGTTTCTTGCCGTTGCTGTCTTGCTTTGCCTGGGGGCCTCTCTCTCCAGCGCGCAGATTGTCAGCAATGGGACTGGGGGAGGCAACTGGAGCTCGGCTGGCACGTGGGCAGGGGGCGTCGTTCCGACGGGATCCGAAACGATCACCATCTTGACCTCTGACACCGTTTCCGTCGACGCTGCTGTTACGATAACAGGTACGTTGGTCGACTCAGGACAGGTCCATGAAGACGCTGCCTTAACATTTGGAAACGGCGGGACCTACAACAGCGCGAGCAACGGCGGCAGGATTCCGACGGCCACGTGGGAAACGGGCTCCACCTGTCTCGTCACTGGCGTCGGCCTGAACTCACCTTCGAACGGGAATCAGGATTTCTATGATTTCACGTGGAATTGCCCGGGTCAGGGCAAAAATCTCGACATCGGCTGGAGCGGAAATACTATCGCCGGCAATGTCACCTGCGAGGCCACAGGAACAGGTCGCTTCTATTTTACCAGCCCTTCTCACTATTCTGATTCTATCACGGTCAACGGGGATGTCATCCTCACCGGCGGAACTCTCTCGACCAACGGTTCGAGCAGTCCGGCCGATATCGTCGTCTACACCTATGGCAACGTCAACGTGACGGCAGGGAATTTTGGATGCAGCAGGGGCAGCGGTACGAACGTCTCCTGGTACCTGTATGGCGACATAACGTTGTCGGACGTCACCCTTCAAAACTCAGGTACCTCCGCCAACGTTCTTCAGAAATTCGTCTTTGCCAAGAGCGGCACGCAGACGCTCACACTCGAAAGCAGTGTCACGTATGCAAGCAGTGCCAGCCCCATCAATATGGAGGTCGAGAGCGGCACGACGCTCGACATCGGCTCCTCCGTGATCACCGATGGCAATACCGGGGGCTTCCAGCTTCTGGACGGTGCGACGCTCGTGAGTTCCGGCGGAAGCGTCGCCTGCACAAACATATCGGGCGCGGCATTGTGGAATACGTTCGTCACCGCGACGGCCGTCACAGGTTCGGGGAATCTGACTGTCACGGCGCACGAGATGACCCATCCACATTCACCCGATGCCGCAAAAACGCTGACGCGTTACTGGACCATCACGGCTGATCCAGGTATCACTCAGGCGGATCTCGCGTTCTACTATCTTCCTTCGGATATTCAGGGGAATGAATCGAACTATGTTCCGATGCGATATACCGGAACAGGCTCCAGCTGGGTGCAGGGATCGGGAAGCAATACCGTCGACGCGACATTCCACATCGCGACGGCGGCAGGTGTCACAGGTATCACGGGTGATTGGACGGTCGGAGAGTCCTCCCTGGCCAATCCCACGAGCGTTGAGGCAACACTTGCCGGCGCAGTGCCAAAGACGTTCTTCGTGAACCAAAACTATCCGAATCCGTTCAATCCGTCGACAGCTATCGAATACGGACTGCCGGCGAATGCTTATGTGACTGCCAAAGTGTTCAATGTCATCGGCCAGGAGGTGTCTACACTTTTTGAGGGAGAGCAGGCTGCAGGCATTCACACGCTGAGGTTTGACGCCTCGCAGTTAAGTTCCGGTGTCTACCTGTACCGTATCCAGGCAGGGTCGTCCGTTGAAGTCAAACGCATGATCCTGATGAAGTAGCGGTGGGACTGCATGAAGACGAAACGCGCCTACCTGTCTCGTCGACGGGGAGCAGACGGCTGGAACGTACCGGACCACCTTTGATGCATCGAAGCTGAGCTCAGGGGTGTACCTGTACCAGTTGAGGGCGGGTGATTTCGTCCAGGCGCGGAAGATGCTTTTGGTGAAGTAGGATCGACGCGCGGACGATGGATTGGCAGTCAATTCTCACACACGTGGTCAGTTGCGAAGCATCCGGCCAGTGCCCCGCGCCGGCTGGATGCTTCGTTGTTTTTTTGGCCCAAGTTCGAGACGAATAAAGATTGGCCGCCGACAGTACCCGCTTGGGAGCGGGGCGCACGGAGCCCCCTTGGTGGTTTCTCGAGAGTCTTCTCGTGACTGACAGTGAGGACCAAACAAAGGAGTCCCGCCTCGCTGTCGACCGACGACTCAGAATTGTGACTGGATGGTCTACGTTAGCTTGATTTGCGTGGCAAACCCGAATTCCTTTTCGTACCATTGAAATCGGGCTAGGTCTCTTGTCGACCAGCTCGTCACTAATTCCCAGTCCAAAAACCAAATTTCAGGGGTGATAAAACCCATGAGCATTCTCCATCCTGTCGATTGGATCCTCATAGCCGGCTACTTCGGCATTATTCTCGCCCTCGCGTGGTGGGTTATCAAGCGGCGGCAGAACACCTCCACGGACTATTTCTTGGCAGGGCGTCATCTCGGTTGGTTTATCGTCGGCGCGTCGATCTTTGCCTCGAACATCGGCTCGGAGCACCTCGTCGGACTCGCTGGTTCTGGCGCGACGGACGGCGTTGCCATGGCACACTACGAGCTGCACGCCTGGTGCCTCCTGGTCCTCGGCTGGATCATGGTTCCCTTCTACATGAGATCCAAGGTCTTCACGATGCCGGAGTTCCTGGAGCGACGATTCTCGCCGACGGCGCGCACCGTGCTCTCCGGAATATCACTGGTGGCCTATGTACTCACGAAGATCGCAGTCGGAGTATTTGCCGGGGGCGTTGTCTTTTCGGTCCTGCTTCCCGACATCAACTTCCTGGGCATGGATAGTTTCTGGGTCGGGTCCATTCTCGTGATCGTCATAACCGGTCTCTATACCGTCCTCGGGGGAATGCGCGCGGTCGCCTATACCGAAGCCCTGCAGACCGTAGTCCTGATCGTCGGCTCCGCGCTCGTCACGATCTTCGGTCTGCACTACGTTGGAGGGTGGTCGGAGCTTCGTTCGATCGTCGGGACGGAGATGTTCAACCTCTGGAAACCACTCGTTCCGGCTGGTGTGGAAGGGACCTGGGCGCCGATCAAAGAGGTCGGTAAGATGGCGTGGTATTTCAACGATAATTATCCGTGGCTCGGCATGCTCTTCTGCGCACCGATCATCGGTCTCTGGTACTGGTGCACGGATCAATACATTGTTCAACGAGCTTTGTCGGCAAAGAACGAAACCGAAGCGCGACGTGGATCGATCATGGCCTCCTTTTTCAAACTGTTCCCCGTGTTCATCTTTATCATACCCGGAATCATTTGCTATGCACTGGCAGTGAGCGGGAAAATGCCGGCGCTGCAGCAACAGTTGATCGGACCGGATGGTCATATTATCCGCGACAATGCGCAGCAAGCGTTTCCCCTGATGGTGGCGTATGTCTTGCCGATCGGGGTGCGGGGGATCGTGGTCGCCGGGCTGCTCGCCGCGCTGATGAGCTCTCTTGCCGGCGCGTTCAATGCCTCTTCCACTCTCTTCACCATCGATTTCTATTCCCGCCTGAAGCCGAACGTTTCTCAGGAACGGCTAGTGTGGGTGGGGCGAATTGCCACGACGATCATGGTTTTGATCGGGTTGATGTGGATCCCGGTTATTCGGGGCGGAAAGGGATTGTACGATTATCTCCAGGGGGTTCAAGCATACCTGGCGCCGCCGATCTTCGTCGTCTTCTTCGCCGGAGTGTTTCACAAGCGCCTGAACGCGAAGGGATGCCTCGCGGCGCTCTACACGGGGTTCCTTCTGGGCCTCGGGCGCTTGGCGATTGATACCCCGGTCAAACTCGCTCATGACTTTCACTATACAGAAGGCTCGTTCCTCTGGATCATGAACAACATCTTCTTCCAGTACTATAGCTTGCTCATCTTCCTTGTTTCTTTAGCCGTGATGTTCATCGTGAGCTATCTCACCGAGCCCCCTTCGTACGAGAAGATCACGGGATTGACGTACGGCACGGTGACGGAAGAGCATAAGAGGGAAACAAGAGGGAGCTGGACCAGGTGGGATGTTCTGGCGTCGGGAATCGTCTTGCTGCTGATCCTGGCAGCATATCTGTACTTTACCGGCTAGGGGTTCCATGAAAGAGCTTGTGGTCAGCGTGCTGATTTGCGTACTGGCGGCTCTGTCGTCCGTTTCGACGGGAAGGCAACGCGGGCAGCTCTCGAACGCGGGTCGAGGAAGGACTGAACGAGCGGAGACCCTCGATTCGCTTCGAATCCCCGCGACGTGGCCGTGGGCGAGGAGGATCGCGGAGTCATTTGTCCTTCGTCATCCGGGGTCGGTGACGTACGATTCGGGCTCGCCAAACCGACGGTGGAACTACGAACAGGGCTTGATGCTGGACGCGCTCCACCAAATGTGGCAGTTGACGAATGACAAGCGCTACTTCGATTTCATCAAGGGAAACGTCGATCAATACGTCGAAGACTCCGGAACCATCAGGACGTACCAGTACGAGGATTTCAACCTCGATAACATTGCGGTCGGTCGAGCGCTCCTGACGCTCTATGAAGCGACAGGAGCGAAAAAATACAAGTATGCCGCTGACACGCTGCGTCTGCAGCTGAGGAATCAGCCGAGGACGCACGAGGGTGGGTTCTGGCACAAACAGATCTACCCCTATCAAATGTGGCTCGATGGGCTGTTCATGGCTGAGCCGTTCTATGCTTGGTACACCGTGATCTTCAAGGAGCCGGAGGATTTTGACGATATCGCGAACCAGTTCGTCTTCATCTATAACCACACGCGGGATCCGAAGACCGGCTTGCTCTATCACGGCTGGGACGAGAGCAAGCAGCAGCGTTGGGCGAATCCTGAGACGGGTTGTTCGCCGAATTTCTGGGGACGGGCGATGGGGTGGTACGGTATGGCGCTGGTGGACGTGCTCGATTTCCTGCCGGCAAACCATCCCCGCAGGCAAGAGCTCGTCTCAATCCTCCGCACCCTGTCCGAGGCACTTCTGAAGTTTCAGGACAAGAAAACGCGTCTGTGGTATCAGGTCGTCGATCAGGGCAGCAGGGAGGGAAACTACCTTGAGGCCTCAGCCTCCAGTATGTTTGCGTATGTCTTTGCGAAAGGCGCCAACAAGGGTTATTTGGGAAGGAAGTACTCTGAGGCAGCAAGGGCGACGTTCCAGGGAATTGCCAAAACCCTCGTTACGGTCGACGCGAACGGATTCGTCGATCTCCATCACACGTGTCAGGGAGCCGGACTCGGGGGGAAGCCGTACAGGGATGGGAGCTACGAGTACTACATCAGCGAACCGCAGCGGACAAACGACATGAAGGGGTACGGACCATTCCTTTTGGCTGCCATCGAATTACAGAAAGGTGATCAACGAACAAAAAGCATCAACGCCAATTGAGTCGACGCCTTTGGTCAAAGAGAGAACAGAGGCGCGCTCAAGTGCATCAAGGAACGCGAACGTGAAACGGAAATCTCACATAACGCTTGACGACATCGCCAAAAAGGTGAAAGTCTCCCGGGTGACCGTCTCAAAGGCGCTCCGGGGTCATCCGGATATTTCCGAGAAGACCGCGAACACCGTGCGGAAGGTCGCGGCCGAGCTCGGTTACAGCCCTAACTTCATCGCGCGTAACCTTTCGGCGCGGCACTCGAACATGCTCGGCCTGGTCATTCCCAAGATCGCGCACTTTTTCTTCGGATCGGTGATCGAGTCGATATACAATACGGCGTTCGACAATAACTATGAGACCATTCTGACGGTGTCGCAGGAAAACGCGGAGCGGGAACGGAAGCACATCCAGACCCTGGCGTCCATGCGGGTAGACGGCATTATTATCTCGATCTCCCAGGAGACGAAAGACACCAAGATCTTCTCGTGGGTGAAAAAGATGGGGATACCGGTCCTCTTCGTCGATCGGACGCCCGATCCGCCTCTGCCCGGCTTCAGCAGCGTTCTCGTCGACGACAGGGGAGGAGCGTTCAGGGCTGTCGAACACGCAATCAAGATCGGCTACCGGAAACTTGCTTTCGTCGGCGGCAATACGTGGCTCAATATCGGCAGGAATCGGCTCCTGGGATTTAAGCAGGCATTGAAAGAACATGGCCTGCCGATCAGGCAAGAGTGGATCGTCCACGGGGGGTATGGGAAGGACGCCGGGTATAACGGATTCGTGCAGCTGCACAAGAAAGGGGAGTTGCCCGAATTCATTTTTGCCGCCACCTTTCCGGTTGCTCTGGGAATCTATGAGGCCGCCAAAGACCTCGGCCTTTGCCTGCCGGATGACATCGACGTCATTTGTTTCGGGGATAGCGACACGAATCGTTTCATTTCACCCGCCCTGAGCTGCGTGAGTCAGCCTACCCAGGAGCTGGGATCGAAGGCCGTGGAGATGATGATCGAAATCATCGAGCACCCGGATGAGATTCCGGAGCGTCACGTGGAACTTCCAACCGAGTTGATCCTGCGGTCAACGTGCGTTGGAAAGAAGGCATCGCCCCCTGTTGCGATGGCACCGACAGTTGGGGGAAAATCGCCTTGAGGTTCCTTTCGTTTGGTGCGGCATGCCAACGCTGCGGCCGTGTGGACGGCTCCACCGATGGCTCTGCCGGAAGCTGGCGAGCGATGTGATCAACGTCGGCGGTTAGACTTCTCCTGCTAAGAAATCATGATGCCAATGCGGCCTCACTTCAAACGAACCGGGGTCATTCTCCTTCTCGTACTCCCCTTGCTCGGTCTCTCGACGGGCGAGCAGAGAAGGGTGTTCCTGATCGGTGACTCGACGATGGCGGACAAGCCCCCTATCGGCAATCCGGAGCGGGGATGGGGACAGGTCTTCCCGCTTTTCTTCAAAGAGGGTGTTTCTATCGAAAACCATGCCCGCAATGGCCGAAGCACGAAGAGCTTTCTTGCCGAGGGACGGTGGCAGGCAGTTTACGAAAGGTTGCAGCCAGGGGATTATGTGTTCATCCAATTCGGTCACAATGACGCGAAGAAGGAAGACTCCACACGGTACGCAGAAGCACACACTGACTACAAAAGAAACCTGCTGCGGTTCATCAGCGACACACGGTTGAAGAGCGCCATTCCCGTGCTCATCACGCCGGTGTGTCGCAGGCGCTTTGACAACAAGGGCCGATTCTACGACACCCATGGCGACTATCCGGCAGTCGTCAGCGAGGTGGCCTCCGAGCAGGATGTTCCGCTGATCGACCTCCACGGAAAAAGCATGCACATGCTCGAGAAGCTCGGCGCTGAGGAGTCGAAGAAGCTGTTCCTCTGGGTCAAACCGGGACTCTTCACGGCCGTCCGCGACGGGAAGCAAGACAACACGCATTTCAATGAATTCGGTGCCTTGAACATCGCGGCGCTCGTTGTGGAGGGGCTCGAAGAACTCAACCTGCCTCTGAGGAAGCTCCTGATGCCCGTCGATTTGAAATCGATGATCGGTCTCGGCAAGATCGTTTGCCTCGATAACTTCTACAATAACGAATGGAGGAAGGACGCGAACGGGAGGCCGTCCAGATTCCATTACGTCTGGGAAGACACAACGAACTCGGGATTCTCTGATCTGGGCTCGATCATCACGAACCTGGGAGCGTCGATCGATACGCTCTGCGAGGCCCCCACGGCTGAGACGCTCAAACGAGCCAGCATCTACATCATTGTCGATCCCGATACCCCGCAGGAGACGGAGCATCCGAACTACATTGAACGGCTCGCCATCGACGCGATTGAAAGATGGGTACGCGACGGCGGAATTCTTGTTCTCATGGAGAACGATAAGGGGAACGCGGAATTCGAGCACTTCAATCAACTGGCGGCAAGGTTCGGCATCCACTTTAACGAGGATAGCCGGAACAGAGTGACGGGAGACGCATACGATATGGGGAAGTTCGATACCTTCCCTGACCACCCGCTCTTCAAAGGCGTGAGGCAGATCTACATGAAGGAAATCTCCACGCTCAGAGTTCAGGAGCCGGCAACAGCGCTCCTTTCGGACCATGGTGATGTCATTATTGCGTTCGCGTTCGTCGGGAAGGGGGCGGTCCTTGCCGTCGGAGATCCGTGGCTCTACAATGAGTATATCACGCACAGGAAGCTTCCGGCGGCGTTTGAAAACGACAAGGCAGCCGAGAATCTCTTCCGATGGCTTCTGGAGAAAGCGCGACCGATTTCGGCGAATTAGTGCCGTTTCCATAAAGTGATCTTGTGTTTATCGACTACGCGACTGCAAACGGAAACGAGCACTACT
>CAYZRX010000111.1:0-8275 GCA_964480945.1 uncultured Ignavibacteriaceae bacterium
CTGAAGGATTTTCCCTTCGCCGTTCAGCTTTACTAATTGGAGTCGACGAACAATGAAGCTTAACGCCAAAATTCCTCAGGGTCAGATCGAGAAGAAATGGGATACCGACCGGTTTCAACTCAAGCTGGTGAATCCGTCCAACAAACGGAAATACACGATCATCATCATCGGGACGGGTCTCGCGGGGGCCTCAGCTGCCTCGAGCCTGGGAGAGCTGGGGTACAACGTTCTGACCTTCTCGTACCATGAATCCCCTCGCCGTGCTCACAGCATTGCGGCCCAGGGGGGCATCAACGCGCCGAAAAATTACTCGAATGACGGCGACAGCATTTGGCGACTCTTCTACGACACGGTGAAAGGGGGGGACTACCGCTCGCGCGAGGCGAACGTCTACCGCCTTTCCCAGGTCAGCAACAATATCATCGACCAGTGCGTCGCCCAGGGTGTCCCGTTCGCGCGCGACTACGCCGGCTATCTCGACAATCGATCGTTCGGCGGCGCGCAGGTCTCACGGACGTTCTACGCACGCGGCCAGACGGGCCAGCAGTTGCTGCTCGGCGCCTACTCTGCCCTAGGCCGGCAGCTGAAAGCGGGGAGCGTGAAGTTCTTCCCGCGCCGCGAGATGCTGGATCTGGTTCTCGATGACGGTCAGGCGCGAGGCATCATCTGCCGTAACCTCGCCACGGGGGAGATTGAAGCGTACGAAGGGCACGCAGTCGTCCTGGCCACCGGCGGGTACGGGAACGTGTTCTATCTTTCGACGAATGCGAAAGCCAGCAACGCGACGGCGATCTGGCGCGCCTACAAGAAGGGGGCGGCGTTCGCCAATCCTTGCTTCACGCAGATCCACCCGACCTGCATCCCGCAGAGCGGCGACTATCAGTCGAAACTCACCCTGATGAGCGAGAGCCTCCGGAACGATGGCCGCATCTGGGTCCCCAAAAAGAAAGAGGACACGCGCAAGCCGCAGGAGATCCCGGAGGAGGAGCGTGACTATTACCTCGAGCGCATGTACCCATCCTTTGGGAATCTGGTGCCCCGCGATGTGGCCTCACGGCGTGCGAAGGAGATGTGCGACAACGGGTTCGGTGTCGGTGCAACGGGCCGTGCGGTGTACCTCGACTTTGCCGATTCGATCAAGCGCCTGGGCCGCCACGTCATCGAGGAGCGCTACGGGAACCTGTTCGACATGTACCACGAGATTACGGCGGAAGATCCGTACAAGGGTCCGATGCGCATCTACCCGGCGGTCCACTACACCATGGGTGGGTTGTGGGTGGACTACAACCTGATGAGCACGATCCCCGGCATGTACGTGATCGGCGAAGCGAACTTCTCCGATCACGGCGCGAACCGCCTTGGGGCGAGCGCCCTGATGCAGGGCCTGGCTGACGGGTATTTCATCCTACCGTACACCATCGGGGACTACCTCGCCTCCACGAAGTTCAAAGCCGTGAAAACTGAAGACGCTGCCTTTAAAGAGGCGCAGAGTGCGATCGATGGGATGGTGAAGAAGTTCATGTCGATGAACGGCAAGAAGACAGTCGAGGAGTTCCACCGGGAGATGGGGAAGATAATGTGGGAGAACGTTGGGATGGGCCGCAACAGGGGGGGGTTGAAGAAGGCGCTTGCCGAGATACCGAAGCTGCGCACCGAGTTCTGGCAGAACGTGAAGCTCGTGGGTGGGGCGCATGAGCTCAACTCAGAGCTGGAGCGGGCCGGTCGGGTTGCCGACTACCTCGAGCTCGGCGAGCTTATGGCGCACGACGCGCTCCACCGGGAGGAGTCATGTGGCGGCCATTTCCGCGAGGAGCACCAGACGGAGGAAGGGGAGGCCAAGCGAAATGACGCGAAGTTCTCCTATGTAGCGGCGTGGGAATTCCGCGGCGTCGGTAAGCCCCCTCTCCTCAACAAGGAACGGCTCGAGTTTGAGTACGTGAAACCTACGCAAAGGAGCTACAAGTAATGAACGTCAGGCTGAAGATTTGGCGTCAAAAGAGCAGAAAAGACGAAGGCCGGTTTGTCGACTATGAAGTGAAGAACGTCTCTCCCGACGCTTCCTTCCTCGAGATGCTCGATATCCTGAATGTCGAGCTCGTGAAGAAAGGGGAGGATCCGGTCGCGTTCGATCATGACTGCCGCGAGGGCATCTGCGGCAGTTGCGGCATCGTGATCAACGGGCGCGCCCACGGATCGGGGCGCGGCACGGCGACCTGCGAGCTGCGGATGCGCCTGTTCCAGGACGGCGACACCATTGTCGCGGAGCCGTGGAGAGCCAAACCCTTCCCTGTTATCAAGGATCTCGTCGTCGATCGCACCGCTTTGGATCGGATTATGCAAGCGGGCGGCTATATTTCCGCGAAAACAGGAGCTATCCCCGAGGCAAATTCAATCCCCGTCCCGAAACCGCTCGCCGAGGAAGCGATGGATGCCGCGGCCTGCATCGGGTGTGGGGCTTGTGTGGCGGCATGTCCGAACTCGTCGGCGATGCTGTTCGTGGCAGCGAAGGTTTCGCACTTTGCGCTTCTTCCCCAGGGCGAGCCTGAGCGGAAAGAGCGGGCGCTCCGCATGGTCGAGCAGATGGACAAAGAGGGATTTGGAAACTGCTCGAACAACTATGCCTGCGAAGCGGAATGCCCGAAGAAGATCTCGGTGGTACATATCGCGCGGCTGAACCGAGAGTTCATCAGAGCCGAGCTCGAGTAGGGGCCGCTCTGCGTTCTCTACGAAAAGGCGACCGTTACCCGGTCGCCTTTTCTTTTTCCTCGATGTCAATCTGAGGCGGGCTCAATCAAACAAGCTCCGTCAGGAGTCGTTTTCTCCACCCTTCGCTTCTGGCCGTCCGTCCGATGATGATACCGATCCCTCGTTTTCGCCGATCGTCGATTTGCTTCTTAATCGGCGCTTTGTTAGGTTTCGGCAAGAACCTCATTTCACACACTTTGCTCAGCAGAAAGAAGAGTTCGCATGATGCGCACGATGCTCTTCCTCCTTCGGCTCGGTACATCTCTCGTCCTGGCTCTCGTCGCCTTGATGTCCCTCGGCTGCGAGGAGGAGAATCCCGTCCTTGACGAGAACGCTCTTCAGGAATCGAACCTCGTGCCTCTCGCCATCGGGAGAATCTGGGTGTTCAGTTCCTACGAGCTCGATACGACATCGAGTCAAAAGATCATGAGCTCGGTTCACCGCGAGTCCTCGTACGTTGAAGGAATGACGACCTTCAGCGGGAAATCAGCGTACAGGGTGTTCGACTCGACCTACACACCAACGGGGGCTCTCGATCAGGTCGATACTTCATATCTCGCACTTGAGAATGGCGATCTCGCGCAGTGGGACGGTGAACATGAGGCGTGGCTCTACGTCTTCAAGAAGTCCGCGGGTTTGAACGCGGAGTATGTTGTTGGCGAGTTCCAGGAACTGCACGAGGGAATTCCCGTTAATGTCACGTTCAAAGGGATGAACTATCCGAAAGAAGCGGTCAGCGCTCCGATCGGAACGGTGCAGGCATACAAAGTCAAACTCACGGGGACGGCCACCGTTGGCGGCATACAGGTCAATGTTTTTGAACAATACTTCTACTTCGCCGATGGATATGGGCCTGTTCGCATGTACACGCCCGTCCAGACGGATCCGGGCTCCGGCTCGAAGGTTTTCGGAAGTGAATCGCTGTTGGTGAGCAAGAATTTCTAGTCCGGCTTCCTATCGCCCCAGCGCAAAAAAGGCGACCTGTGGCCAGGTCGCCTTTTCTTTGTGCCTCGATGATTCTCGGTTTGATGCTGCCCGCCGATTACGTCCAGATCCCCGAACCCGTTTGTGCGCCGCTCGAGTCGTACGTCCACCACTCGCCCGAGCCGTTGGCCTGCCAGACTGAATGATACGTAAGCACGGTCGCAGTGTACTCGTTCAGCTCACCTGAACCGTCGGGATTGTTCACAACGACCGTTTTCCCGACCTCAGTGCCATTTGAGTACGCTGTGAGTGTTCCCGTCAGCACATTGTTGCTGTTCGTTGCCCACTCATACTTTGCCACGAGGCTGGTCGTGTTTACATCGTAGATGTTCCAGCTGCCGTTCTTTCCATCTCCGCTCGTGGTCCCGGTTGCGGCAGTCCAGTTGTTGTACAGTGTACTATCCGACGGGTCCAAGCCGTTCATCACCATTTTCCACTGATAGCTGCCGTCCGATTGGGCTGTACTGGTGAGGACGATGCTGAACGTGCCCACGGAATAGTTCCACGTCCAGGTGTTGCCGTTCCTTGTCGACGGTAGGGCGGCGTACGGAGCAAAGGCAGTTGTGTAGGCGTTCATCGCCGTGACGTACAATTGGACCATCTGTGCGTTGGGGTCGCTCGAGGTCGTGTTCGGACCCTTGAACGTGATAAGCGGAAGCGTGGGTATTTGTGCCGTGGGCTCCGTCGGTGAAGTGTCATTCTTCGAGCACCCGCCGACGAACGCCGCCATCAGGAGCAACAGGGAAATGATCTTCGCATGACGCAATTGCATAAGCTGACTCCTTCTCTAGAGCGTGAGATTGAGGGATGAGTGTTGATTTAGTGAGCAATGGTCGAGACGGAGGGGAGGAGCTCCCCTCTACGCCTAGTTTAACACATAACTTCGTCAAAGAAGTTCCAGATAGCAAATGACCGCCGTCACCCTTCAGGCGAGCCTCTATTCGCTTGATAATCGCTTGAAGATGTGGTAAATTTTTGAAGTATGACCCTTCGCATTCAAGCATTCCTTGTTCTCCTTGTCTTTGCGCTCCCCCTTGCTGCTTCCGCTCAGGATACAAAAGAGAACGCGGATTTCAAGCTTGCTGTCAGCTTGTACAACGACAAGCTGTATGATCTTGCTCTCGAGCAGTTCCGGCAGTTCGTTGCTGCATACCCAAATACGCAGCAGGGGATTGAAGGACGCTTCTACCTGGGCCTCACCCAGATGAAAATGGCGCAGTACGACGATGCCCGCCTCACCTTTCAGAATTTCGCGCTTGCGTTTCCCGATCATCCCAAAGCTCCCGAGGCATGGTGGAATGTTGCTGAAGCGTATGTCGCCACGAACAATGCTCGTGAGGCGGCGGTCGCGTTTGAACGTGTGAAGACCTTTCAACCCAAGAGCAAGATCGCTCCGGCTGCCCTGATGAAAGCGAGCGAGTACTTCGAGCGCGCCAAGGATCTGGAGAATGCCAAACGGGTGCTGCGAGCGCTCATTCAGGAGTACGGTTCCTCCGACGTCGTCCTTCCAGCGCGGCTGAAGCTCGCGCAGATGTATCTGCCGGACAACCAGTTCGAGCTCGCGCGCGCGGAATCGAAGCGCGTCGTCGATGGTTCGAAGGATCCGGCTCTGAAGGCGGAGGCGTCGATCGTCATGGCGAAAGCGCTGGCGGGATTGGGCAAGGATGAGGAGGCTGAAACTGCTCTCCGTGAGGCCGTCAAGAACAATCAATCGACTGCCGGCTATGCCGCTGCTCTTCTCTTTCTCGGATCTCTTCAGCGGGATGCAGGGAGAGTGAGCGATGCTATGCGTTCGTGGCAAGCCGTCGCCAACGACACGGTGCGCGCCGACACCACGGTCCGCCAGGATGCACTGATCGAACTGGGTGATGCTTATCTTGTGAAGGGACAGTACAAACAGGCCCTCCCGCTTTACGAGAAGGCCGCAGCCCTCGAGGAGCTGCGTTGGGGTGAAGCGGCGTACAAGGCCGGCATCTGCTCTGAGCAAACTGGAGCGCTCGCGAACGCGAGTGACGACCTGAAATCAGCCTTGGCCGATACATCTGGCCAGGTCGACCACCCCGCCGTGCTGAGAGCGGCCGCGCGGGTTGCAGCAGAGGGCGAGGACTACCAGAAATCTGTCAATCTCTCCCTTGCGTTCTACGACCGTTATCGAAACGACTCTCACGCTGCGTCGGTACTGCTCGCCGCCGCAAACGTGAGCAGGGATCATTTGCTGGACTATCATCAGGCGATCAACCTGTACGAGACCGTTCTGCGGGAGTATCCATCGAGCGCGTACGCCGACGATGCGCTGTTCGGCTATGCGGAAGCATTGCGCCTCTCCGGCCAGCTGGATCTCGCCCTGCAAACCTATGAAGCGCTGGAAACGAGATACCCTGCCAGCGAATTTGTCGCTTCAGCCCGGGAGGCTGAAGAGGAAGTACGAACCTTTCAACTGAAGGATGAAAAACAGGGATTGGAGAAGCTTGCTCTTCTCATGGGGGATGTCATCGCGGGTGGGTCGAAAGGCGATCTGGCGTACCGGCTGGCAGAGTTCTATTTCTATGACCTGAAGGATTACGATCGGGCGGCGACGCAATTCGAGGCTGCTCTTGAAGTCGGACTCCCCGAGAACAGCCAGATCGGCGCGTGGTATCACGAGGCGAAATCGTACGAGTACCTTGCAAGGCACAGGAACGCCGGGCGCGGGAGCTCGGGGTCCGATGCGGCGATGCGGGCAATTGCCGCCTACGATTCTCTGCTGCGGAAGTTTCCAGCCAACGACTTCGTTAACGACGCCGTGATCGCCCAGCTCAAGTTGAAGCTTCAGCTGGCCGCGACCGTGTCCGATGCCCGTTCGATCGGCATTAACTTCCTCAAGAGCTACCCGACGGTGGCCCGCAGGGACCTTTTCCACTTCGCGCTGGGAGAGGCGTACAGAAGACTGGGAGCGAGCGAGGATGCGGCGATGCTCTACAGCTGGGTGCTCCAGGACCGGCCGTCATCCGATTTGGCGGCTGACGCGCTCTACCGGTTGGGTGAAGCATTGTTTGCGATGGGCTCCCAGGACACGGCGAGCGTGGTCCTGAACGATTACCTGTCGAAATACCCGAACCATCAGTTCAGCGCGCGCGCGGCGTGGACGCTGGCCCAATACTATGCCGGGAAGGGGGAGGGTTCACAGGCTCTAGCGCTCTATGAAAAGATCGGTCAGATGTACTCCTACACCGATTTCAGTCGAAACCTCGAGGCGGCGCGCGGCGATGCCTACGTTGCCGCGGGGCAGTTTGCACAAGCCATCGAGAGCTACCAGCGGGTCCTTCGTGTTGCCGGGGACGATCCCGCAGCCCGGGCCCGGATTCCCAAGGAATTGTTCTTCAACCTGGCGTCATGTTACAGCAAGACAGGGAACCGCTCCGCGGCAAAACGCTTCTACGGCCAGTACCTCCTGCGTGACGAAACGAGCGAGCGGGCGGGTCAGGCGTATTATGCGCTGGCGCAGATCGCCCGAGACCAGAACAACATCTCCCTTGCGACGGAGTACCTTCAAGAGGCCAGCCGCCTCTCTTCCGGGTCGGAGGGCGGGGTGAACCGTGCCGAGTTCGAGGCGGCGGAGCTCTATTTCAAGAACGGAGAGTTCGCGAACGCCATTGCCGGGTACGACGCTCTGCTTCAACAGGCGAAGGACGACACCCTGCAGCAATATCTCCAGTCCCGCGTCATCGTTTCCTATTTTCGCCTGAACAACACGAAGGAAGCGGATACGAGAGCGGCGGCGTTCGTCCGCAAGTACCGTACTGCCGATCGGTACGCCGCGGAGTTCGAGTACGAGCGGGGAATGTACTTCCTCCGCAAGAATGATGCGACGAGCGCGAAGAGGTTTTTCGACGCCGTCATCAAGCGCTACGCGACCTCACCGTTCGTGGCGCAAGCGCTCTACGGGAACGCTCGCGTTGCGGAGATGAGCGGGAACGCGCAAGAAGCCATCAAGTTGTATGAGTCGCTTCTCGAGCAATACCCAAACGACACGATCGCCCCGCGCGCTCAATTGAGCCTGGGCAACCTCTATTACAACAAGGAGCAGTGGGACGCCGCTGCCCGCGAGTACAAAGCGGTAGTCGACAGCGAGGATCGGGCGCCGGATCTGGTTCAGTATGCCATGAACAACCTGATCATGGCGTACAAGCAGCTTTCACTGTTCGATGCGGCGCTGCAGCTTACACGCCAGTATATCGACCGATACCCGGACGATCCCGATCTGATGGACAAGCGTGTCGATATTGGCATCCTCTATCAGCGCCTCGGGTACTATGATCAATCCATCGTGCATCTCCGGAGCCTGTTGGAGAATGCCGACGCCGACCTTGAGGCCGAGGTACGCTACTACATCGGGGAATCGTATTTCTACAAAGGGGACTACCAGCAGGCGATCCTGGAGTTCCTGAAGGTTCCCTACCTCATCACGAAGCGGACGAAAAACGACTGGGCCTCCACCTCCTACTACATGGCGGGACAGGCGTACGAGAAAATGTCGAAGTTCGACCAAGCCATCACGATGTACAAG
>CAYZRX010000112.1:0-1122 GCA_964480945.1 uncultured Ignavibacteriaceae bacterium
CGGAAGGCAGGGGGTTCAATCCAAACCTCACCCAGACCCTCTCCTATGAGGAGAGGGGACGTCGTTCTTCTACTTATTCTTGTACACCGTCCCTCCCTTCATCACAAACCTTACGTTCTCCACGGTCTTCACATCCTGCGTCGGATCGCCGTTCACGGCCACCAGGTCGGCGTAGAGGTTCGGACGGATGCGCCCGAGCTTGTCCTCCATCTTGATGATCTTGGCGTTGACGGAGGTGGCTGCCATCAGAGCCTGCGTCGTGGTCATGCCGCCGCGCACCAGCCACTCCAGCTCGCGGTAGTTCGTCCCATGAGTGAAGACGCCGACATCGCTCCCGAGCCCGATCGTGACCCCTGCATCCAACGCGAGCTTGAAGGCGTGAAGCGCTTGCTTCATCCCCGGCGACAATGGCCCGCCGCGCTTGAAGCCGCCGAAATACTCTCCGTAGGCTTCCTCGGCCGTGAGGGTGGGGAGGAACCCTGTCCCGTGCTCCGCCATGAGGCGGAACACTTCCTCCGTGCCGCCGTACCCGTGTTCGATCGTATCCACTCCGGCGAGGACCGCACGCTTCATCCCCTCGGGCGTGGTGGCGTGTGCGGAAACAGGTCTGCCGGCTGAGCGAGCTTCCTCCACGAGCGTGCGGAGCTCCTCCTCACTGAATGTCGGGACGGTACCGCTGACGCCGTGCCGGTAGTCCGCGTACACCTTGACCCAGTCCGCGCCGCCGCCGATCTGTTCGCGCACCGCTTTGATCATCTCGGCCTTGCCGCTGACTTCCTGACCGCCTCTCGGCAACATGAGGTCCGGTCTGAAGCCGGCCGGTCCCGGCCCATAGCTGGCGGTGGCGACGATGGCCCGCGTCGCGACCAGCAGGCGCGGTCCCGGGATTATGCCTTCGTTGACGGCGCGCTGCACTGAGACGTCGGCGTACCCGGCTCCTTCAGTGCCGAGATCGCGCAGAAGCGTGAATCCCGCCATCAGCGTATGATCGCAATGGAGCACGGCTTCGATCGTGCGATAGGGGACGGGCTCTTTCAGCACCTGGTCGTTCCAGAGCGTTTCATTGTAGGGGTGGAGGAGGATATGCGAGTGGATATCCATCAGGCCGGGGAGGAGCGTCAT
>CAYZRX010000112.1:1222-8186 GCA_964480945.1 uncultured Ignavibacteriaceae bacterium
GCTCCGGCGCTCGTCAAGATACTTCGCTGTAGAAACCGACGACGATCCATTTGGCTGTTCATGGTTATCCTCCTATGCATCACAGAGAGACGTTAGTTAGAAGCTATCTCAAAAATAGCGGTGTGTCACCCCGAACTTGGTTCGGGGTCTAGACAAGCGGATGTTCCTGGCCGCGACTCTGGATGGCATTAGATTCCGAAACAAGTTCGAAATGACAGGCTTGAAGTGGCCTCTGACGATTGAAAATGTATGAAAAAAGGATTGCCCTCACAACCGAAGCTCGTGGGGCTGGTCGTTGCTGAGTTGCCGGCCGTCTCCAGACCCGCGGCCCGACCGCTGGTTTGCCGTAACCCCTTTCAGCTTCACTCTTTACGGTTACTGTCCACGCTCCACCACTCAGGGCCCGCCACTCACAACTCACCACTCACGACTTACTATTCACTACTCACTCCCCCCCGTCTCCCGTCTCCCTTCTCCCTTCTCACCTCTCCCGTGCCTTCCCCGCAATATACCGAGTTTCCGGTATTGCGCTTTAACCTGCAAACGCATAGAATCTTCCGTGAGACGAGCGGCACCGGAGCTGGTATCGGCCTGATTGATTCTTCCGGAGAAGAGACTTACTTTGGGTTTGCAGCACCGTGCTGCTTAGGGGAGCCAGCGCCGACTTCAGGGAAGGGCTTGGATTTCTCCGGGTGGCAAACAGGCTTACCAACGGTACCTTCCAACAACCCAACAGTTGCGCGAAATTGCCGCACAAGAAGGAATTCAAACTTATGAAACGTGTAATTTTGATCGCACTTCTATCAACTGCGCTCGCTTCTGTGCTTATTGGTCAGCGACAGAATTACCAAGAATTCGTCAGCTTGGCTGACAAATGTTACAACAATAAAGACTATAAGAATTCCGGAGAATATTACGACAGAGCATTTAAGATTCAAAAAGGGACATCGAATGACTACTATAACGCTGCATGCTCGTGGGCTTTAGCTGGGAACAAAACCAGAGCCTTGGAATACCTTAACGAGTCAGTTGACCTTGGTTGGGTAAACATCAATCACCTGAAAAAGGATACTGATCTAAATTCCCTGCACCAGGCAAACGAATGGGGAGAACTAATCAACAAACTTGAAAAGAAGGTCGATGAATATGAATCTCATTTAAATAAACCGCTCATGCGAGAACTTGAAGCCATCAATGAATCTGATCAAACAAACAGAATGATGATGGACTCAGTTGGGAAAAGATTTGGTTGGGACTCGAGAGAGATGAAAGAGCTTTGGACCAAACAAAATGAAGTTGATTCCTTAAACCTCATAAGAATCAAAGAAATCATTAAAGAGTACGGCTATCCTGGTAAGTCGCTAGTTGGAGATCAAAGTTCAACTGCCTGGCTCGTGATCCAACATGCTGACCTTAACACTCAAGAAGAATACTTACCAATATTGCAGGATGCTGCCGATAAAGGAGAACTCAGGAAATCCTCATTCGCCTTATTGGTTGACCGAGTGAGGATGAGAAAAGGCGAGAAGCAATTATATGGTTCCCAGATTCAAATGAAAAACGGCAAATATGAAATCTATCCCATAGAAGACGAGCCAAATGTTAATAAACGAAGAGCCGAAGTGGGGCTCGGTCCGTTGGAAGACTATGTGAAACACTGGGGCATCGAGTACAAGGTGCCGACTGAAAACAAACAGTAGCGATGGAGTGTGGACAACTTCGCATAAGAGCAGTAGCAACGACGCTGACATCATATGAAAAGGAACATTGAGTTCGCTCGATGCGCCGGCTGCACGACAAATTGATTGTTTGTAGTCCGGCGGAACAGCAGCACGTATGGGCCTGATTGATTCTTCCGGAGAAGACTCTTACTTTCGTTTGCAGTACCGTGGCTGCTTCGGAGAGCCAAGGCTGAGTTCAGGGAAGGGCGTGGATCTCTCCGCGTGGCAAACAGGCTTACCAACGGTACCTTCCGATGTGCCAAAGAGACTTAAATGAGGCTTAGACCTGTGTAGTCGAGACAAGCCATTGAAATGACTGTGCGGCGATCGAACAAATAAACGCGCGAGCTCGCCTATCGCGTCATTCCCGAAAGGTAGACAAATCGTTTGGTGGTACGGTTTTTTTGCGACGACACCTAACATAGAATGCATACCTCCATGAACGCTATAGCATTCAAAAAAGCTGTTGTTGACGAGCTCTCACGCCGAGCGTACACGCGGAAGACTATCGCAATCTACTCTCGCTCGGTCGAAGAAGCGTGTCGGTTTTTCCCTGACATCCCGCCAGAAAACATCACCCTTGACGATCTGGGTCAATATGTATCACATCTCATTGATCGAAAACGCTTCGCCCCTGGTACAATAGGCCAAATCTTCAATGCTCTTGTATTCGCCTTCAACGAAGTTCTCGCGAAAGACTTTGATTTTAGCTCCATCTCACGGCCTCGTAAAGAGTGGAAGCCGTCTGTATTTCTTACCCAATCTGAAATCTACAAGCTCCTTCAAGCTACCTCAAATATCAAGCATCGAACCTTCATAGCGCTACTCTATTCGTGTGGGATGGATGTTGGCCAAGCTGTTCGGCTTCGAGTTACCGATCTCGATTTCAAGCGAGGAAAAATCAAAATAAGGAATCTGCGCAATCGAACGTCTCGCGAGGCAATTGTCTCGAAATATCTCCTCGATGAGCTCAGTCGGTATATGGATGAGTATCGACCTACCAACTGGCTCTTTACCGGTAGAACCCCTCGCTCGCCGTTGAGCGTCCGCGCGAGCCAAGCGGCATTCGAGCGGGCCCTGATCACCGCAGGCATCGACAAGCCTGCATCACTGAAGTCGCTGAAGTACTCATATGTCAAGCACTTGGATGAGCAAGGTGTCCCGATTGTTACTGTATTGAAAGATCTTGGCATCAAGAATCCCAGTTCTCTCGCTTTCTACAGCAAGCTGGGCCAGCCCGATTCAGTCGCGATTCACAATCCTCTCGATAGGATAATTTCCCCAGATGACGAAGCGGAAATTGATCTGCTTCCTCTCCAAAGAATGCTGGGAAAAGTGAAAGACGAGGATGAAAGGGACTATCTTTCTGAAGCTATTCAATGCTTGACAGCAAGATCACTGCGCGCTGGCATTATCTTCGCTTGGTGCGCAGCCGTGCAAAACGTTAGGAAGAAATGCATCGTTCACACCCCTGACAGCATCAACTCGATCCTGAAGAGACATAACCCCAAATCACCGGACATCAAGAACATCGACGATTTTGTGCGCATTAATGATTCCCTATTGCTGCTTCTTGCCACAGATCTCGGCGTGCTCGACAAGAATCAGAAAGACATCCTCGAAGGCTGTCTAGACCTTCGTAACAAATGCGGCCACCCAAGCAAATACCGACCGCGCCTGCTAAAAGCGGCGTCTTTCGTGGAGGATTTGCTGACAATTATTTTCCGATGAGCGTAGGACTGTATGTTGCTCGCCACAGCACTATGCTATCGCTGTTCATGGAGAATCATCGTGGTCGCTCGATGCTGTTGCTCACGAGTTGGCTTGTTCGCTTTCTTGTTCTAGTGATCTTTCTTCAAAGGAGTTCTTTTGATCCCAACCATCCTCGAATACATCCTAGCTTTGGCCGCCGCAACTTTTGCAGCATTCCTTTTTGGAATTGTGTACGGAATTCTGATGTCGCCATTGGCAAGCTTGAGATTACCACAGTCGCTTCACAACCATTTCAACAAGGTTTATCTTCACCTTCTCTGGTTCCTAAGCGGATTCCTTTCGGGTGAAATAGCCTTCTGGGTTCTGGGACTATTTCACCTTGAGATCAGCTGGATATTCGTGTCTGTCTTGTTCATTCCATCCGCGTTTCTCATCAACTCGAAGAAGCTTCGCAAGCCCGACAGTGCGGCCTATTTCAATTTTCTGATCCCGCTCGAGGATTATCGAGGTGATACCGTCCACTACATAATTATGATCAACAGAATCGAAGCCATCTCCAGAATTCTTGGAATTTGTTTTGCTGCGTTTGTGGTCGACATCCTGTAGGTAGCTGCTCTTATCGTCATCACGTGTGGAGTGGCGGCTCGCAAGGGCGGTTTGCCTAAACGTTATACGTCACGCAGCCTGATCGGAGGTTACAGTACACTTCCCGGTGAAAATTATGAACGTCGATCTCCAAGAACTTCGAAATTGGATCTCGCTCTTCCTTTTGGTGACTGGAGGCGCAATCGCCCTTAGGACGTATCTACTCAATCAGCGACAGCGAAGGCTCGAAAACAGTTTTCGCCTCCTAGATCTGTGCAAGAACTCCTTGACCGACGGGGATATACTCAGTTGGCACATGATTCACGTTGCCAGTTCTGAGCAAGCTGGAGCCAAGCCAGGATTCTTTGTAGACAAAAGGGAGCAAATCCCGTTTGCAGAATTGTTCTCTCCAAACATCATTGCACGACAGTCCATCGAGCGTTTCTGTGAGCTATTCAATCTTGTGTGCTTTGAGTATCTGCAGGGGACCTTGGATATCCGATTGTTTTACTTCGAGTATGGTCAATACATGAGCACAACCTACTACTGGGTCTCTTCCGTGCACAACAGCACAGATTTCGTCAAGACTCATTATCCGTTTTTCCACAAAACGTTCAAGAAGCACGAGCGACATTTCTCGACGCTGCCCCATAAGACCATCTCTCATCTGGAGTGACTCGTGAATCGAGATAATCTGGTCAGATGTGTACGGCTGCGCGGCGCATAACAAACGGCAATCCGGCCCGCCAAGAGGTGAGGTCCCGCTGGGAAGCAGCGGGATATAGAAAGCACACAAGGCGGGTAAACGCTTCCGCGAGAAGGTGCAGTCCCGTTAGGGAGCAGCGGGATGTAAAAAGGACACATCGCGGACAGGCCCGCCACGAAATGCAGTCAGTCATAGTGGCGGCCCGCCAAAAGGTGGAGCACGGCGGGCAAGCTCGCAACGGCCCCGATATAACGCATCGGGGCAAGCGTTTTGCCTAAACGTCATGCGCAAGCAAAGATACATTTTGATAAGGCGTTTTGCGGCACAACGAAACGAGAGGCATGGCGTGTTATGCTTCGATGGGACATACGGTGGTCTTACGCGGAAACCATATGAACAATAGTCAGGTTCTTCAGCCTTGCAGGATGTAATGTCGTAAACTATTCTGAAAACCAAATCAAAGCAACATTGGAGGAATACTTGTGAAAGCGATTGTGTACACAAGATACGGATCGCCGGATGTTCTTCAGCTCAAGGAAGTAGAAAAGCCTACGCCCAAGGACGATGAAGTCTTGATCGAGATTCATGCGGCGTCCGTAAATGCATACGACTGGCATTTCCTGACCGCTGACATATTCTTGATTCGCCTGATGGGCGGGGGGCTGCTTAAACCCAAAAGCACCAGACTCGGCGCTGACATAGCGGGTCGGGTTGAAGCGGTTGGCAAAAACGTCAAGCAGTTTCAGCCAGATGATGAGGTATTCGGGATGGTGCGGGGCGGTTTTGCCGAGTATGCATGCGCTCTTGAAAACGCATTAGGGTTGAAACCATCCAATCTATCGTTCGAGGAAGCAGCAGCCGTACCTATGGCGGCGGTCACAGCCCTCCAGGGTCTTCGCGACACAGGACAGATTCAGCCAGGGCAAAAGGTTTTAATTAATGGCGCCTCAGGCGGGGTGGGGACGTTTGCGGTGCAGATTGCCAAATCGTTCGGCGCTGAAGTCACAGCCGTGTGCAGCACCAGGAATTTGGACCAGGCGCGCTCGCTTGGGGCAGACCATGTTATTGATTACACCAAAGAAGATTTCACCCAAAGCGGGCAGCAGTATGACCTGATTCTTGCTGCAAACGGATATCATTCGCTTTCAGCTTATAAGCGTGCCTTAACTCCCAAGGGCATTTACGTTATGGCCGGAGGCTCCAAGGCTCAAATCTTCCAGGCGATGCTCATGGGGTCATGGATGTCAGAAACCGGGGGCAAGAAAATGGGAGGCGTATCGGCGAAACGAAGCCAAAAAGATCTGGTTCTTCTCAAAGAGCTTGTGGAAGCGGGCAAAGTCGTCCCTGTTATCGATAGACGGTATCCGTTAAGTGAGGCTGCTGAAGCGCTTCGGTATCTTGGAGAAGGACATGCCCAAGGGAAAATAGTTATTACTATGGAGCATAAGAACAAAACCTAACCCCCGGGTGCAGGCGCCTCGCTTTGCTCCGTTCCGCTTCGCTTCACTGCGCCACGCGAGGGCCGGACCCGGAACGTTAGGCAACAAACTTGAGTGGACCACGAACGATCTTGCAGCCATTTCCTTTTGTGCCGCAAAACGCGATTGATTTTGAACTTTGCCTCCGCCTGACAAATGGCAACACGGCCCGCCAAAAGGTGAGGTCTCGCTGGGAAGCAGCGGGATGTCCCGCTTCTTGGATTCCGCCTATGAGCGGGATTCTGGGAAGCGGAATAAAAAGCACACACGGGGGATAAACGGTTTTGCCTTGAGCTCTGGGCGAAGGCTAAGGGTTGGCAAAAAGGAGTCGGCACGTTCGATGGAGAACAGAACATGAACAAACAAATCATGATCATTTGCTTTCTGTTGTCCGTTGGCCCGAACCTTTGTGCGCAGCGGCTGTGGGAGTATTCTGTCCCCTGGCAAGACTATATCTATGTCGGAAGCGACACAAGTGTTCAGCACCTGAGACAGATGATTTTGGAAAAAAGCAGCGATGATAATCGTATTGCTCGCACCGCTGCGATAGATATTCTCGCTTGCGGCGGGGGAGAAAGCCAGAAAGATTTCCTTCTGGACGCTTTGCAGATGGCTGCGCCGGTCGATTCGCTGGGATCTCCCTCACCATCTTGGTTCGAATGGTCAGACTATTTGACCTACCAATCTCTCCGTGGCTACTACGGTGAGGCCGGCGCCATCACGGGCATGGATAGCATTGCCCGACTCGCGCCAGACTCCAG
>CAYZRX010000113.1:0-8131 GCA_964480945.1 uncultured Ignavibacteriaceae bacterium
GAGTCGAAGAATCATGAACTAAACGAATCGGTGTCGAAAGATCATGGCCAGTCCTGTTAGTACCCATTCAAGCGAGAACGAGTTGATGTCGAGGATCTCACACGAACTGCGTACTCCTCTTACATCGATTATCGGATATGCCGAGGTGATGCTCAGCGATCCGCGCTTGTCGCCCGATGTCAAACGCGAATATGTAGAGATCATACGGGACGCGGGGAAGCGCCTCTCAAATTTTCTCGACAACTACTTTGACGAGGCTTTTGCTGACCGCGAAGAAAAAGTGCTCGACCAGCCTCTCGCCGAGGACCTCTCCCTCGTCATCAAATGGTCCGTCGATCTCGTCGCTGTCGATGCCGAGTCAAAGGGCGTCTTCATCGCGCCACATTGTAACAAGATGGACACCCCGGCCTACATCAACTTGACGCACCTTGTGCATATCCTTCAGAACATCCTCACAAACTCGATTGAGGCGGCCCCAAGGGACGGGAGGATCCTGATCGATGTCGTCCGGGATCAGTCGTTCGTGGAAATCCGCATAATCACTGCAGATGTTGGGATCTTGAGCACTTCCGTGAGCGAGGTCTGTCAGAACTTTAGATGGATCCAATCTCCAGGCGTGGAGATAAGGGATAATGGTCTGGGTCTTGCATTTGCGAAACATGTTGTCGAACTTGAGGGCGGAGATTTGGCCGTTCAGACCGAAAACCAACAAGGTTTGATGTTTAAGCTCCGATTCCCCGTTCGCAGCGAATCTTTCCGAACGAAAGTCTGAACCTTCGGGTCAAAGTATGGCACGAGAACGACTTATCTACGTTGTAGATGATGAAGAGACAATCGCGCGGCTTCTTGAGCACTGGGTGACCAAGAAGTGGGGATATCAATCGCGAGCATTCACCAGCGGCGAAGCGTGCCTGGAGAATCTGAACGCAGGGCCGGACGTCGTCCTTCTCGACATCATGCTTCCGGGTATTGGAGGGGTCGACACGCTGAAGGAGATCAAGCAGCGCTACCCTGAGCTTCCCGTCATTATGCTCTCAGCGCAAGGCAAGATTGACGTTGCGATCGAGACGTTGAAACTGGGCGCGACCGACTACTTCAGCAAGCCCGTCGACTTTGCCAAACTGGAAGTGAGCGTCAAGAATGCGATTCAGACCCATGATCTGTCGCGTGAGGTAAGCCGCCTCCGCGAGGCTGTGGAAAAGCCCGTCCACTTCGAGAACATCCTCACGGACAACGGCGCCATGCAGGAAGTGTTCAAGCTGGTCCAAAAGGTGAAGGACAACGATATCTGCGTTCTGGTGCTCGGAGAGAGCGGCACAGGAAAAGAGCTGATCGCCCGGGCTATTCACTATAATGGCATTCGAAAGGATGAGCCGTTCGTTGTCGTGAATTGCGCATCGATTCCGAGGGAACTTTTGGAAAGTGAGCTCTTCGGTCACGAGAAGGGGTCTTTTACCGGCGCGCACCAGCGAAGGATCGGGAAATTTGAGCAAGCGAACGGAGGAACCCTCTTTCTTGATGAAATCGGCGACCTTGATCTCAGCCTTCAGTCGAAACTCTTGCGCGTGATTCAGTCCAAACAATTTGAACGAGTCGGCGGCAACGAGACACTGACAGCCGAGGTCCGTCTGGTCTCAGCCACCAACCGGGATCTCGTCAAGGCGGTCGCTCAGAAGGAGTTTCGAGAGGATCTCTACTTCCGGCTTGCGACCTTTCCAATCCTCCTTCCGCCGCTCCGGGAGAGACGCTCCGACATCCTGCTCCTCGCCGAACATTTCCTCAGGAAGTTCTCCGAGGAGGTTTCGAAGCCAAACCTCGGGTTCTCCAAGAAGGCGCTGAAACTCCTGTATGACTATCCCTGGCCGGGGAACGTGCGCGAGCTCGAAAACGCGATTCAACGGGCGATTCTGATGACCGACGGAAACACGATCACGGAGAAGGACTTGCCGCTTGCCGTGGTAACGTTCGGCTCCGGTGACGAGAACAACTCAGGTTCACCACTGTCGGTGGGAGTCGAAACGATCAAGCCCCTCGAGAAGATCAAAGAGGAATCAATTCGGCAGGCCCTCAAGATTACCGAGGGGAACATCGTGGAGGCTGCGAGACGGCTGAAGATCGGGCGCGCGACGATGTATCGCCTGATGAAAAAATTCAAGATCGAGGCGTAACAAAGCCCCCGGCCCCTCTGATTCTCCTCTTCCCAGGAACCCCATCAGGCTTCTGTAGACTTGTTGTCGCCGTCTGCAGGTGCGATGCCGTGCTCGATTGCATAGCGGACAAGGTTGGCGACCTCGTGGATATCGAGCTTTTGCATGATGTTGGTGCGGTGCGTATCGACCGTCCTCGGGCTGATGTTCAATTGATCGGCAATCTGCTGGTTCGTCAATCCCTTCACAACCAGCGTCAGGATTTCCTTTTCCCTTCGCGTCAGCGGCATGTCGTCTGCCTTCGGCCGCTGCCCCGCTGCCTCGACGCGACGAAGGTAACCCTCCGCCATGATCTGGGAAACGCGCGGGCTGAAGAATCGCTCTCCCCGCACAACCGCCCTGATAGCTGCTGAAAGCTCTTCCTTCCCGGCACTTTTTAGAACATAGCCGCCGGCGCCTGACTTCAATATCTGGTAGACGTACTCCTCGCTTTCGTGCATCGTCAGGACAAGGACGTTCACCTCGGGATATTTCTTCTTAATGATTCGGGTTGCCTCGATCCCCGAGAGCTTCGGCATCGAGAGGTCGATGATAAGAACGTCGGGACGCAGCTGCCTTGTCTTTTCAACAGCCTCCCCGCCGTCCTCCGCTTCGCCGACCACCTCGAAATCCTTGTTCGTCTGCAGGAGGGTGGCAATGCCCGTCCGAATCAACGTGTGATCGTCAGCGAGAAGAATCCGAATCTTATCCATCGGCTTGCGATTCTTTCAGTGGGACTTCTACAATGATTTCCGTACCCCGGCCGGGGCTCGAATCGAGCGTGAACATTCCGCTGAACGAGGCTGCCCGCTGGCGCATGCTCACCAATCCCATCCCGTGTCCTCGTGCAATCCGCTGGTCAAACCCCTGAGCGTGAAAACCTTTTCCGTCATCGTCGATGACCAGCCTCAGGCTCCGGGAATCGCCGATCAGCTGGACGTTGACCTCACTGGCGGCCGCGTGCTTCGCCACGTTGTTCAGGGCTTCCTGGGCAATACGGTAGAGGCCGACTTCAATACCGGGATCGAGTCGCTCGCTGACCCCCTGTACATGAACGTTGACTGCGAGATTGTTCCGCTTCGAAAACTGGTCGCAAAGCAGTCGCAGAGCCGGCGCGAGCCCAAAGTCAACTAGAACGCTCGGCATGAGATTATAGGAGATCTCCCTCGCTTCGTTCATCGCGGTGTCGAGCAGCCCTTTGATGTCCGCCGTCCGCCGGCGATCCTCGTCGCCCTGAAGGCTCGCCGCATCCTCGAGGATTTCGACATTGAACTTGATCGCCGTCAGCATCTGTCCCAGGCTATCATGAATTTCGCGGGCAATCCGCCGCCGCTCTTCTTCTTGCGCGTTCACGCGCGCGCCAGCAAGCAGCTCCAGCTCCCGCTCCCGCTCGAGAAGGTTGCTGTACAGCTGGGCGTTCGTCAACGCTATGGACGATTTCTCAGCAAGAGAGTTCAACAGTCGTATCTCGCGGGCTGAGAAATCGTGGTGTTCCCGATACCCAACGACCAATTGGCCCCGGATCTGACGCTCGACGTTGAGCGGAAAGCGCGCAGCGGAAACGATCTTCTCCTCCTTGAAGGAGGGGAACTCTTCGATGGGCAGATCCGGACTCGTCCCGAAGCCGTGCAGCACGGTTGGCTCCTTCTTCTGGATGATACTGAGAAGAACTCTCCCGGGGCGGAAGGGCTCCTCCTGCACGGGAAGCCGGTTTCCCTTTGCTGCCCTCCAACGCACGAGGTTCGATGCAAGATCCACCATCATCACGCCTGTCCAATCTGCCCGGGTCAGCGTTTTGGCCTGAAAGCAAATGGTGTTCAGGACCGTCTGCAGATCAACGGTCGATACAAGCTGACGGTCGATCGCGCTCAACGTCTCCTGTTCCCAGAGCCAGAGGGCGAGTTCTCTCTCGAGCTGCTTGCGTTGGGTGATATCTCGGAACGAAGCCTGAACTGCCGGCCGGCCGTTCCACGGAATGAGCCGGGCATTCACCTCGAGATCGATGACCTTCCCGGTCTTCGTGAGCCCCTTCAACTCGTCGTTTCGAAGAATGTTCTCGCCCGTCAACTGAGCCTGCTGCTCGCCCAGGATGAAGGAGCGACTGGACGGCGCAATGGTATCGGAGAAGCTCGCCGCCCTCATGTCTTCGACAGAGTCGTAACCGAAGATTCTGACGGCGGACGGATTGACGAAGACGAGCTCCCCCTCCTGAATGACAACGATCCCGTCCAGCGAACTTTCCACAATGCTCTGATATTTCTCCTGCGATTCCTCGAACTTGCGGGCCAGCTCCCGGCGCTCTGTCACGTCGTGGTACATGCCGACACATTCGAGCAGTGAACCTCCAGCGCCAACGACCGGAGAGATCATCAACCAGGCGTAAGCTACCTTGCCTTCCTCCCTCTGGAATTCCACTTCACCGGACCACGCCTGCCCGCGCTTGAGCGTGTCAACGATGCAGTTCCAAAAATCTGTGCCGCTCGGACAACTGCCGGCCAACGCTTTCACCCTCTGAAACGGCGATTGGCCGAGAAGGGCGCTCATCTGCGACCCCGCCCAGCGCTCGTACGCCGGGTTGACGTATCGGGTTCTCCCTTCTGGATCGACGAGTTGAATCGGGTTGATGGACTGGTCCAGCAAGGTCTCATAACGCCGTCGGCGTTCCTCAAATTGACGGCCTCGCTTCGTGAGGATGACGGCGAGAACCACTCCGACACCGAACAGAAAAAACGCGACGAAGAAACCTCGATAGGTAATCTTGTCCGTTGCGCTCCGGGACTCTTGAACTTGAATGAAATCCGCGACCAGCTCATCGCGGATGAGGCCGTCAAGACGTCTTCGCATCATTCTGAGAAAGTCGTCCCCCTCTGGCATAAACGTTCCCACACCGACGGGGACTGCTCCAGCGGCTGACATCTCTCGAGGCACCCTCGTGGTCGCTGCACGTTTCGCCGGTATCTCCGGCTGCGTAAACACGTTCCGAGATGACGCAACAAGGCGATTCGAGGCCCTTGAGATATGGCGAAATCGCGCTTGGAGGATCCCCCTGATCCTGTTTGGCGCTTGGTTCAGGAGTGAACGGTATTTGGAGTCGATCGTGTCGATCAGCTCCGTCAGTTTAATGAATCGGGGATAGAGCGCGGACTTCTTCCGCGGATCGGCAAACGCTTCGCGGCTTACGTAAAAGAGTTCTACAGAGTACTCATAGCCGGTGAGTGCAAGCGTATCTCGGGCGATGGAAGCCGAGAAGTCTCTGGCCGTGGCGGAAGCAGAGTTGAGGAACTGGGTCAGAAGATACGCGAGACCGAGACAGGCAGAGGTTAGGACAATCGCGAGAGCGAAGATGAGGTTTCGTTCAGACCGACTGAGGTTCGCGAGGTTCAACCACTTCCTGTTCGCGTCCGTCCTTTCCGCCATGAGAACTCACGATACCTTTCGGTGGGTCAGGAAGCATCGGAGCCTGATCCCATTGTTGCGGGATTCTGCTCCGTGAACGAAAGATAGCCAAAGACGGCTCGAAATTCAACGAGCTCGAACGTCGGGGGACGCCGATGGGACTACTTGGCAACCAGCTTCTTGTAGGCTTCGACGTCCAACAGGCTTGTCAGTTCTCCGGGATTCGTGATCTTCACCTTCACCATCCAGCCTTTACCGTAGGGATCCTTGTTCACGACGTCAGGACTGTTCTGAACCTCGTTGTTCGCCTCAACGACTTCCCCGCTCACGGGAGCATAGAGATCTGAAACCGCCTTCACGGCTTCGATCGTCCCGAACGACTTCCCCTGATCGACCTTCGTTCCTCCTGTGGGAAGCTCAACAAATACGACATCACCTAATTCACCCTGCGCATAGTCCGTGATACCCACCCAGCCGAACTCACCCTCGACTCGTATCCATTCATGGTCTTTGGTGTATTTCAGGTTATCCGGAAAATTCATGGTACCCTCAGTGGTTTTATTAGTTAGGGGATCCACATACGCGTCTGACGTTAACAAATACATGCCAAATCATCAAGACCGCCTCGCCCCTCAGTCCTTGAAGTCAAACATCTCAACGAACCCGGTATCGAAACGACCGCTCCGGAAATCCTCATTCTGCATCAATTTCTTGTGGAACGGGATGGTCGTCTGAATTCCCTCTATGATGAACTCATCGAGCGAATGGTACATCTTGTCGATCGCCTCCTCACGCGTCTTCCCCCGAACAATCAGCTTGGCGACCAGCGAGTCGTAATACGGAGGGATTTCGTACCCCGCGTAGGCATGGGTATCGACTCGCACGCCGAAACCCCCGGGGAGGTGAAAACTCGTGATTCTTCCGGGAGAAGGCCGGAAATCGAAGTTGGGATCCTCCGCGTTGATGCGGCATTCGATCGCATGCCACTGCGGTTTCGGCCTCAGCTTCTTGAGCCGCGCGCCCGCGGCAACCTCAACCTGCATTTTGACGAGGTCAACCCCTATAACCTCTTCCGTCACCGGATGCTCGACTTGGATGCGCGTGTTCATCTCCATGAAATAGAAATTCCGCTGTTTGTCAAGCAAGAATTCGATCGTCCCGGCACCTTGGTAGTGGACGCTTTTCGCTCCTTTGACAGCGGCAGCCCCCATGGCCTCGCGAAGCTCCGGCGTGATCGCCGGCGAAGGTGATTCCTCGACAAGCTTCTGATGCCTCCGCTGGATCGAACAATCCCGCTCTCCGAAATGAACCACATCGCCATACCGGTCCCCCATCACCTGAATCTCAATGTGATGGGGCTCCTCAAGATACTTTTCGATGTAGACGGAGGGATTACCGAAGGCCTTCTCCGCTTCGTGGCTTGCAGTCCGAAAGGCATTCTCCAGTTCACCAGCTTCACGCACGATGCGCATACCGCGCCCACCGCCGCCGCCCGTCGCCTTGACCATGACCGGATAGCCCACCTCGCTGGCGATCGACTTCGCCTCGTTGAAGTCGGCAATCACGCCGTTGCTGCCGGGGACGACCGGCACGCCGGCCTTCTGCATGGTCTCCTTTGCCAGCGCCTTGTCGCCCATCGCCGATATCGACTCCGGTTTCGGTCCGATGAATGTGAGGCCAGAGGTCGCACAGATTTCTGCAAAGCCTGCATTCTCGGCGAGGAATCCGTAGCCGGGATGGATCGCGTCCGCGTTGGTCACTTCGGCGGCCGCGATCAGTCGAGGGATATTGAGGTAGCTCTCCTTGCTGGCAGGCGGACCGATGCAGACGGCCTCATCGGCAAATTTGACGTGCAGCGAATAGCGATCGGCTTCCGAATAGACGGCGACGGTCTTGATCCCGAGCTCGCGACACGCCCGAATGATGCGAAGGGCGATCTCGCCACGATTTGCAATGAGCACTTTGTTGAACAAATCAGTCCCTTTTCTAGACGGGTTGTGATCCGGGAGGGGCTAGAGACAAACGGTTGCCGACATGGAGCGGAGGCCCATTCACCTTTTTTCGATCAGGAACAGGACCTGGTTGTATTCGACCGGCTTCCCATTCTCGACGAGAATCTGGACGATCCGGCCGTTGACGTCGGATTCGATCTCGTTCATCAGCTTCATCGCCTCGACGATACACAGGACGGCACCGACGCTGACTTCCTGCCCAACTTCGACATAAGGCTCGGCATCCGGGGCCGGGGCCCGATAGAAAGTTCCAACAATCGGGGACCGGACTTCGTGCAGCTTGGTTTCCGTTTTGGCAGCGGGCTGGGCTGAAGAGACCGGGGCAGCAGGTTCCTGAGCAAGGAGAGTGGGCGGTTGAGCCGACGCGATCGGGAAGGGCATTTGATAACCGGCCGGCATCATCAATGGGGATTGAGAGGTTTTGTGCTTCGCGACCCTGATTTTCTTTCCTTCTTCCTCGATCTCAATCTCATCCACATCGCTCTTCTCGATGAGCTTGATCACCTTCTTGATGTATGCAAGGTCCATTGGCATTCC
>CAYZRX010000114.1:0-8129 GCA_964480945.1 uncultured Ignavibacteriaceae bacterium
TTCGGGATGAGCTCTTTTGCCCCCTCGACTTCGAATGCAGGCCAGACCCAGATCGGCTTCCGCTTGCGATTCAGGATCACCCCGAAGGTGCGCTCGCTGAGGAACCAGTTGACCTTCGTGAAATACAGCAGATCGGATCCGCCGGTCAGGAACAGGCCGTCAAGCTTGTTCTCCGCCATCAGCTGTTGCGCTCTCTCCACGCGAGCTTCGTAGTCCTCAGGGGTCAACGGCTTCACGCCGGCGACCATATTCTCGAGCTTTTCCTGCGGGAAGAGTTTCGTGTTTGAGAAAAGATTACTGACGAACCCCACTGTCGAGATTGAGAGTCCACCCACCTTCAAGAACGAACGGCGTGAAATCATGCTAGATCCTCCTTACGTAATGATATGAAAATGATAAAATCGACACAATTGCTCAGCGTAGTCTCAAGGCGAGGTCAAGAAACCCTACCCCCTACGTCCCCCTTCCCTAAGTAAGATTTAGGGAAGGGGGATGGGTTCAGCTACGCCGGAGCAAAATCTCTGTTCACTCCTCCAAAACATCAGACAGGCGATGTTCAATTTCCTCATTCTTGAACCTCACAACTTGGATTCGTTTCGTGTTGATCAAAAAGGTCCGCAATTCATCGTACTCTTTCTGATACTCGTGACTCTTGCCGTCGGCCTCAAGTACTAAGCGATGCTCGTGACAGTAAAAGTCGGCAACGAAGAACATTGGCTTACCTTCATACTCACAGAAGAGAGGATGTTGACGAAGAAACTTCTTGCCGAGGAGCTTTCTGTTACGCAGTTCATTCCAGAGAATTCGTTCGCTTTCGGTCATACACTTGCGAAGTTGCCGGCTCACCTCTCTGGCGGCTTCAACGACCATCCTATTCATCATTTGCGCACTCTTATCCGGACGCTAAGTAGTTACCGATCAACACTTACTTGGCGAGCGACACCTCCCCCTGCAGTTTGATGTCCCGGGACGAGCTTCCCACCAGGACCTCGAATTTCCCAGGATTGGCCACCCAGAACTTCTTCGACGGATCGTAGAATGAGAACGCCGATCTCTCCAAATCGACCTTCACATGTCTTGTCTCACCTGGTTGCAGCCAGACCTTCTCGAACCCCTTGAGCTCCTTGACCGGCCTCGGAACGCTCGGCTTGGCTTCGTACACGTAGACCTGGGCCACCTCCGCACCGGGACGACTTCCTTTGTTTGTAACATCGAACGTAACAACAAAAGGTTTCGCGCCGCCTTGGGCAGCCGGCGTGATGGTCAAGTTCTTGTACTCGAACGTTGTATACGAAAGGCCGAAGCCGAAAGGAAACAGAGGCTCGATGTTATCCGTGTCGAAATGCCGATAGCCGAGAAACACGCCCTCTCTGTAAGCCACCCTCTTGTCACCATCCTCATCATAGTATGATCTGTAGGTGGCGTTGTCTTCCCACTTCTTCTCGAAGGAGACCGGCAGTTTTCCCGATGGGTTGACGTCCCCGAAGAGGATCTCCGCCACGGCGGTCCCACCTTCCTGGCCCGGATACCACGTATGGATCAGGGCCCCGACGTCACTCAGCCAACCGGTCATTGCGACGCTCCCACCGGCAGTGAGGACGACGATCGTCCTCTTATTGACCTTCGCGACCTCGCGTGTCAAATCCACTTGTTCTTTGGGAAGATCAAAACTGCGGTCGAATCCTTCACCTTCCGTTTCGGCATTGAAGCCCACACAGACAACAGCAACATCGGAGTTCGCGGCGAGCCTGACCGCTTCTGCATCCTTCTCCTCTCCAAGCAGCCGGTAACCGAAGGAGATCTCAGCGTTTCCCGTGTGGTCGTAATACTCGAGCTTGATATCGTTCAGGCTGTTCAAGCCGAGGCGCAGGGTCGCGGTATTCATCGTCGCTGCCTGGTCGTGCCAATTGTCGATGATGAGCTGGCCGTTGACATAGAGACGGTAGCCGTCATCGCCCTTCACGATGAACTCATAGTCTCCCTCGGCGTCGGCTTTCATTTTCCCGGTCCACCGCACGGAGAAATTATCCTCAGGAATGTTACTGGCAGGCGCAGACTCTCCCCAATTGAACATAATCCTTCGGTCGATGCGGGACATCGTTGGGGTTCCTGAGAGCTCCACGTTCGAGAAATACTCTCCCTTGAGCCCTCTCACCAGCTCATTCTTGTCCGATGGCGCAGAGAACTCCGACGATCGGAAAACGTCCGAATAGTCTCCGGCAACCCCCCGACTGTAGAAAACCTTGATGTTGTTCCCTGCGGCCGTAATGATCCCGTCAAGGAGACTCACCGAGCGAAAGGGCTGAACCCGCGAGCTTCCGCCACCGCCGGTGACGGCAGGAAGGGCATCCGGCCCGAGGACCGCAATGGACGTGATCTTGGACCGGTCGAGCGGAAGCAGGTTTCCGGCATTCTTTAGAAGAACAATCCCCTCCCGAGCGGCCTGCAGGGCAACGAGCCTCGAGTCCGGATTGTACCGGGGGAGATTCGGGTCGGTTTGAGGACGGTCGAAGAACCCGAAGCGGAACATCACTCGGAGCATTCGGCGGACCTTGTCGTCGATCGTGGCAACAGCCACTTTGCCGGATTTGATTGCGGGAAGCAGCGTCTCCCGGTTCATGTACTGGCCGGAGGGCATCTCGAGATCAAGACCCGCGTTCGCAGCGGCGACTCCGTCATACGTGGAGCCCCAGTCGGACATCACAAGCCCGTCGAACTTCCAGTCGTCTTTCAGAATCTCCCGCAAGAGATGTGGATTCTCCGAGCAGTGCACGCCGTTGAGAAGGTTGTAGGAGTTCATGACGGCGCCGACGTGGGCCTCCTCGACCGCGGCCCTGAAGTTGGGAAGGTAGATCTCGCGGAGGGTGCGCTCATCGACATCCGAGCTGACGTTGTGCCGATCGTACTCCTGGTTGTTGGCCACAAAGTGCTTCACCGTCGCAACGACGCCCTGGCTCTGCACGCCGTTGATAAACGCAACCACCATCCGGCTGGCGAGATACGGATCTTCACCATAATACTCAAAGTTCCGCCCACACATCGGCGCGCGGTAGATGTTCACGCCCGGCCCGAGCATGATGTGAACTCCCTTCGCTCGAGCTTCCTTCCCAACCGCCTCGCCGAAGCGCCCCGTGAGATCTCTATCCCACGCGGCGGCAAATGCGATCCCGGCCGGGAACGCCGTGGCAGGCCCGTAGTTCCTGACCCCAACAGGGCCGTCGGCCATTCTGATCTTCGGGATTCCCAGGCGCTCGTTCGGCCGAATGTAGAAACCCTCGACTCCACCGAGCATATCGATCTTCTCCTCGAGCGTCATCCGGGCGAGGAGATCCTCCACCCTGCGTTCGACCGGCACCTGAGGATTCTTGTACACCGCGCTCTCTTGTGCAACGAGCATGGAGACGGAAAGAAACAACAGGCCAATAAGGAAGCTACCTGCAGTGAAGTTGCTCATGGAAGTACCTCCTCTCTGCTGACGAAGGGAAGAACACTCTTCTTTTCCTGAAGCAGTCTGAGAGTGACCCGCCTCATTCACGACGTATTTTGATCTTGATGGTGTTTTCGATCTCTTTCTTGGAAACCAGGATCAAGTATCCACCGCCGCCCGCGCCGGAGAGCTTCCAACCAAGCGCCTGCGAACGATATCGATCGATGACCGATCGAATGACGTCATCCGCCATGTTCGGGAACATGGCAACCTGCGCCTCGAAGGAGTCGGCGAAGGACGTGCCAAAGTCGACGAGATTCCTGGAGAGGATCGCATTCCAACAATTGTCCGTCGCCTCGGCGAGACGCTTTGCGCTTTCCCTGCTGATCTTCGTGTTCTCCAACACCGAAAACGTGCTCTCGCGGGGTTCGAGCGTCACAAGAAAGAGATGCTCTTCAACGAACGCAAGGACCTGTTCCTCGAGGAGAGAGTCGATGCTGTACGGCCAGTATTCACCGTCATAGTGAAGATTGTTCAGCCCCGGCAGCACGATGCCGAGGGCATCCTGGGAACCCGCAATGATCTTGGTGCCGGGGGGGTTCTCGTAGCTGAACAGCGTCTTCGCCAGCGTCTCCTTGTCCCCGCCCGGGATGTCCGTGTGCCACAGCTCGATCGCCTTCCTCCTCGTGCTGGAAGCCATGCCGCTCCGGTCGTTGAACTCGATGGTCGGTTCGATGGAAATCGTAAGGACCGAGCCCGGGTAATGCTTCGAGACGAAGGGCTGATCCAGCCAACCTCCGGCCAGGTCGATCCGGAACGGGATGTTGCATTCGGTCCTCAGGGCTGTCGTGGAACGGGCGGGGAGGTTGCCGTGCGGCTTTCTCTTGCTGATAATGTACCGGATCTGGTGCTTGCGGCAGAATTCCTCCTTCTCCGGACTGTGACCCTCCTCATTCACGAAGAGGATATCGGCACCGAGCGCATCGGGGTTCTCCACAAAATCCATGATGCCTCCGCCCGAATTCACCGTGCACCGTGTCACGCTTCGCAGCGCCTCGAGCATGTATTTCCGCTCATCCTGGTTGAAGATCGGATACCGACCCTTCAGTCGCCTCACAGTTTCATCCGACCCGATGCCGACGTACACGTCCCCGTGCGATGCCGCCTCCTCGAGGAAAGCGACGTGCCCGCTGTGCAGCATGTCGAAGCAGCCGGTGACAAAGACTTTTTTTCCAACTTCTGTCATATCCAAAGAGTGACGTTATCTGGAGAACGTTGCCTTACTCGAGAGGAAGATACTTCGCGATGATATCCTCAGCCAGGACCTTGAGATCCCGAGAGCCTCGAACAAGATCACCGACTTTCTCTTCCGGCGAGAGGTTGCCGGGGGTTACGATCCACTTCTCCTCCCATTGCCGAAGATCGAATGGGGTGCCCTCTTTCAGGGCCGTGTAGTAGAGACGCCACCGCTCGGCGTAGTAGTCTCGAATCAAGCCGCTCCAGACCTTAGCCGCATACTCCGAGAGGACCGGACCGCCCCACACCGTCACTTGCCTCTTCGCGTCGGACTCGTAGTACTCTCTCTCCGCTTGATTCCTTCCCCAAGATCGCGCGTCGCCAATCCACCGCTCAAGTCGGCGATCGGACCTGGACGCAAGAAGCTTGTCGATTTCCCGCATCAGCAGGAGTGACTGCTCAACCACCGTGTCGCGCAGTCCGAACCGCGACCTTCGATGGAACTCACCCGCCTTCCGCAACAGGCTGTCCACGGTGCTGCCGGCGTACTGAACGACGAGCTCAACGAGATCGTTGCGGTAGAGCCGGCTCGAACCAAGGGAGCCGGCACAGGAGAGGAACAATTCGCACGCTTGAGCCACGTCGGGACCACCCTGCGCCTCCCCTCGCGGTGTGAGCGACGGCCGCAGCTGAAAGCCGAATCGCACGTTGCCATGCGGCTTCGCATAGACCGACTTCACGAGCAGCTGCCAGCACTTCTTCATCGCTTCCGGATAACCGCCGTAGCGTGAAGCGCAATAGTCCGCAAGCCATCGATCCAAGTCAATTGGCTTGTCCGTCCATCCTGCGTCGGTCAAGATTTCATAAATGACTTCGTTGTTCTCAACTCCTTCCGGCGAAAGGCCGAGTCCGACCAGCGCTCCGCGGTTGGGGGCATTCAGCGCCTGAGCGGGATCCTCGCCGAAGAACTTCAGCGCTCCGTTCAACGGATTATTGCCGCCGAAGTTGTGGATGACGCTGTAGATCCACTGCTTGCCGTAAAAGCCGTCGTGCACCTTCCAGCCGTGCCAAAATTCGTTCGCGAGATCGATGATGATCATTCGGTCGTTCGGAACGTCCCTGAGCAGAGCTTGCACAGACGCTCTGTCCCAGAACTTCGAGGAGTTGTAGAACAACCACCCCTGCATCACCCACACGCCGTTCGGATCGCCTGCAATAATGGATCGGTAGACCGCGCTACCGTACGCCGCGAGCTCATCGTATCGCCCGGTCTCAGTGACCGGGACCTCCATCTCGTTGAAGCTATCGGAGAGATAGTAATGGTGCTCGCCGTATTCCTTTCGATACGCGTCGATGAATTTCTTTCCGATCTCCTCGAAGAGCGGCGAGTCGGCAGAGAGGAGTTGTGTTTGGTACCCCTTCCCGAAGTCAGCCCATGACGCGAGCTTTTGTGTTTTGACCTCCGGATGGTGTTTCTCGAAGGCGGGAGGAACGAATCCCGAAAACGCAGGAACGACAGGCTGCATCCCGAGCTCCCGCATACGACGCAAGATCCTCTTCTGAAGCTCTTTGTTCTGATCCAACCAGCCCTGAGGGAGCGGTCCGTCGTGCTTGTTGATGTTTCCCATCCGATGCCAGGGCAGGAAGGCCGGACCCGTGAAATAGTCCTTTAATTCGTCGTTCGTGATTCCGTAACTGTTCCACACTTTCTGCCAGATGGCCTCCTGGCCGGCCATCGCCAGCGGCATGTTGATGCCGTGAAGCGCCATCCAATCCAGCTCCCGCTCCCATTCCTTCCACCCCCAGAATGCCGTCGTGTAGCCGAACGCGCACACGTTGTAATAGAGGCGAAGCTTGTACGGCGAGCTCACGCGCGTCTTGGGAAAGTCGGGCAACCGCTCCGGCAAGCTGATGTGCTCGCCGCTCCATGTCACCTGACTGTGGGTCGCATGGCGAAGATAGTGATACACGCCGCGCGTCAGGGCGATCGGACTCGTGCCGCGGACGACGACCGTTCCGTTCTTCCCTTCCACCTCAAACGCATCACTCCCCCTTTCAGAGGGCATGAGCTCAAGCTTGAATTCAACCGCTCGCGCACCCAGCAAACGCGCAACAACCCCCGTTGCCGACGCAATGGCCTGAGGTGCCTGCCGCAAGGAGCCGGTCGCACTTAAGCTGTTGCCGCCGCTGATCAGCAGGACGGCAACCACACAGAGGAGAATTCTGGAAGAGCCAGAGCGGATTGGTCTCATTTTCAAGTCTTTTTTTCTCTGTCAGAAGGAATCGTTCTGCGAAGGTCGGACTACTGCTGATTCCCCTTCACCAACTCATCGAGCATCTCGCCGATGTGCTTGCGATACGAGAGGAGCATCTGCGGATCCTTGGTGAACGTCCGGCCGTCCCTGAAGATGCTCTCCGGAATATCCAGAAGAGCCCTTGCCTTCTCGGCCAGCGGCTTCTGATCCGGCCGCGCATTCTTCACAGCTTCTTCCAGCAGATGAAAGTACTCGTAGTCCTCAATTCCATCCCTCAGATTTTCCAGGCGCACGGAACAAACCGGCCCAACGAAATATTTCTTGGAACGGTCGTTCGGATTTCGATTCGGCGGATAGAGGAGGCGGCCGTCACCGTTCCCCCAATAGCGAAGCTGGCCGCTGGCCGTCCCGTAGCCCGTGACATACGACATCGGATCCTCCCAGGGATTCTGCAGCGTGCCCGGCGGAGAGGCCTCGGGACTGTTCCAGTAGGTCACTCTCCAAATCAGGATCCCTTTCAGTTTCCACTGGTACGACATCCACGGCCAAATCCTGAGATTGATCGCATCGTGATCGATAAAGAGCGAGACCCAGGGCGCTTTCGGGGCGGTGCAGAGGTAGGACCAGAACTCACGACCCCGCTCCGTCAACTTCGCGACCATCTCCCTGTCGACCCTGTCGAAGATCGTGCAGCTGATCTCCGACACGTCCATGATATCCGGCCCGGGCTGGTGCTCCGTGATGAACCGTGTAAGCTTCGGTGCCGCCTTGCGGATGTTCATCATCCCTTCTCGGACAAACGGGTAGTCCTTCCGATCCGGCTCGTCAAACCAGTAGATGTATTCCTTTCCCAGCCATCCGTTCTGCTCAAGATGCTTCTCCACTTGCGAGAGATACTGGCCCATCAATCTGTCGTACTGCGGCGTTCCCTGTGGAAATCCATGGAAGTTGCCGGCTCTCCGCTGGTAGAACGAGCCCCATCCGAGCCCCTCCAGGCGAAGATCGAAGGAGTTGAAGCCAAAGTCTTCGAGATACCTCCGCGCGGCGGGATCGAAATCAGAGAAGTCGACTTGCACGGAGACCGCGTTCGAATCGATCTCGAAATCCCCTTGAGGAAGAAGGTTGGCGCCTCCGGATGCGGAACGGAACACCACGTCGTCGAAAAAGGCCGTGCCGGTCTTCGTCCCTTTCAGATCCCACGACGTCGGCAT
>CAYZRX010000115.1:0-7754 GCA_964480945.1 uncultured Ignavibacteriaceae bacterium
TCCGGCATAGGTAACCGATCCCGTAACGGGAGAGACACCGGGTCCTGTCACCGTAAAGGTGGAGGAGGTGATCGCTAAAGGATCCATTGCCTCACTGAAGGATGCGGTGATGATCTTGCCGACAGCTGTAACCGTCCTACCGGTTTTCTTGTTGAGAGCCGCACCGGGGACACTTTGAGCCGGGTCTTTCGAAGTCACTTTGCTGAGAGGAACACCCGTTGCACCATTGGCAGGGTCTGTTGAAGTTACTGTCGGTCTGGTCGTGTCCGAGAATACACCTGTCTGAAAGCTCCATACATAGTTACTTGCCAATGCATTGCCTGCGAGGTCCTTCGTCCCGCTGGTAATTGTGCCCGTGTAGGTGGTGTTGGGCGTAAGATTATTCGCCGGGACAAAGGTTGCAGTGAAGCTTGGTCCGGCATAGGCGACCGTACCTGCAACGGGAGTGACGCCGGGTCCTGTCACCAGAACGGTGGACGTGGTGATCGTTGAAGGATCCATTGCCTCACTGAAGGTCGCGGTGATCATTCTACAGGAAGCCACACCTGCCGTAACCGCCGTACCGGTTTTCTTGTAGAGAGCCGCACCCGGGACATCATCAGCGGCGCCGGTTGAAGTCACTTTGCCGAGAAGAACACCCGTTGCATTATTTGCAGGGTCTGTGGAAGTCACCGTCGGCGGAGTAATATCTGGAGCTGCACCGGTGGTAAAGCCGCATGCAAAGTTGTTTGCAAGTGCATTGCCTGCCATGTCTTTGGCACCGTTTTCACCACCTTTAATCGTGTACGTATATATCGTACTGGCTGCAAGATTGCCTGCAGGCGTAAAGGTTGCAATGTTCGTGGCGCTCACATACGTGACCGTTCCTGAGACGGGGGTTCCGCTCGGTCCCGCCAAGGTAAATGTGGCTGTGGTGACCGTTGACGAGTCCATCGCCTCATTAAAGGTCGCGGTGACTTTCTGGTTGAGAGGCACACCAGTGGCACCACAAGCAGGAGCAATAACACCCGCTAACGGTGGGGTGTTGTCGCAAACACCTACAACTTGCCCTTCGTCTTCTTTGCATCCGGCCATCAGAACGACGAAGAGTATAGCGGCGGTCAGTCCAACTGAAAGCGGGACGCCGAGGAAGCCCCGAATCATTCGGGAGAAGTGCGACCATCGGCTCAAAGCAGTTGTTGGATTTGTTGTTGGAGTGTTCATAGATCCCTCTTTTAGTAGTTGACGGGTGAATAAAACTCTTTTGTGATCAAGATCGTGCATTTGCTTTTGATGGTTGTCGCCTCCTCGATGATGTTTTTGCTTTCACCGATGTTCCGTTCGACTTCTTCTTTTTTTCCTCAATGATTTCTGTAATCTAATGAGGTTGGCATTGGACTTTTTCAAGTGGTTGACGATCTTTTTGAACTCATCAACTTGTCGCCTGGCTTCCTCTTTGGCAATACCGTATTTCTCCTGCAGCACTCCCACAAGCTGCTCGTGCTTCCCCGCGATGGCAGCGAGCTCGTCGTTCATTACTTTCCCCCAACGGTGCACCGCTTTTCCCCTTCGTTGCTTCCACTGTCCTTCAACTCGATCCCAGTTCATTGTGCAACCTCCTTTCCTTTCAAATGTTCATCAGTAGAGGTTCCCTTCGGTCGCTGAACGGACGAAATCCTCACCAAGCAGATGAAAAAGGATACCAATGATTGCGATGAGGCGTAATAGCCCGAAAGGATGAAAAAGGAGTTAATCCTTTTTCAAAAGATTCAGCCGAAGGCTGATGAGCCTATGGCTCAGAAGTGCGCTTCGAACCGATGAGTGCCAGAGTGGCTGAGATCTGCCGACCCAAAGGGGTCTGGCAAAGCTTCCGAAGGAATCCTCCGAAGGAGTCCTTCGGACCTTCGGGACATGCCCTTGGGACTTCGGACGTGACCTTCGGGACGGAAAGGTCATCCTGCGGGTCTGCGGATCCTTGTGCGGCAGCGGGAGGTTGGGTGCTGGAAGCTTGGTCGGGAACCTATTGTCCTGTACCCGAAGTTCTTTGAATAAGTCCCGTTAGGGACGATATACCTTTAGAACGAAAAAAGAAACCAATGCCGCCAAGCTCCGTCAGGAGCGGCATATGAATTTCTTCAACGTATCTCTGAGACACAACACTAGCAGCTTGATGAAAAACTGCAAATTGTCATCCCTTCGAAAGAAGGGATCCAAAACATGGCCCAGATCTGGACCCCGCCCGCCAGACCGCGTGTCGGGCTGGCTTTCGCGGGAGTGACACAGTAGCGTGTCCTTCAGCAACCTGCCAGTTTCCAAGAGAATAACCGCAAATAGCGCGTTGAATTTTCGACTGCGTTTCTCGGTTAGGAGTCAGCCATGTCGCTCGTGAGAGGGTCGGTTGGAACGGAGTGAGAATGTCTTTTCTTGAAGCAGGACGAGACGGTTGACTCCCTCGCGGCAACAGAGGGATTGTCATGGATGAAGAGAGGATTACCGACCTGCTTGGAAAGAGAGGTTCAGCGAGATCTAAGAATCGTCTTCGTGGAGAAACTTTGCTATTTGTAGACGACTGTGCAGCGCTAATTTTTCCATGACGTTATGCACATGGCTTTTCACCGTGTGGGTAGCGATGTTGAGCCGCTGAGCAATTTCCTTGTTGCTCAGGCCATCGGCAATCAACACTATGATTTCACGCTCGCGTTTCGTCATTCGCACTGCATTGGTTCTTATTCCTTTCCTCTTTTTGAGAGCAAGCTCAACAACATGAGAAAAGAGTGAATCGGTCAACGATGGCGGAAGGACTTTTACTCCTTGTGCCACTGATCGTATGGTCCTGAGAAACTCCCTTACCGTCGCGTCTTTCAGGATGAAACCCGATGCCCCTGCCGCCACAAACTCAACAATGTCTGATTGTGATGGAACAAAACCCATCCCTATCACTTTCGCTTCAGGAAGGTTCTTCCCCACCAATTCTACAACAGACAGCTCGTTAAAATTTTTCAGACCTACGTCCAAGAGAATTACGTGAGGTTTTGTCTGGCTTGCTTTCAGCAGAACATTATTACCGCTTCCTATGGTGGCCACAACACGCATATCCGCCTGTTCATTGAGCATAATGGTGAGTCCATCGCGCAGAACGCGATTATCTTCAATGATGAGTATTCGGTTTTTTGTCATAGTGACTCTACCGCATCACAAATGTGCGAATAACGCAAAAGAAAGTAAATCGGGTGAACACCTGAAATGCAGGGGGAATGACACCTGATGCAAGGAGCAGGCTATGCAGACCTTACTTGGAGGGGAAGAAGCTTATTGGGGATGCTACTTCGCTTCGATGATGCGCTTCGCAATTGCGTAACGGGTGAGCCCCGCGACGTCATGGATTTTCAGGACATCCATGATTTTCTGGCGATGCGTTTCGACCGTTTTGATGCCGATGAAGAGTTGCTCTGCGATCTTTTTGTTGGAGTATCCTTCGGCAATGAGTTGAAGGATTTCAATTTCGCGGGGAGTGAGCCCGGTTTGTTTTCCAGTAGACTTGCCTCCTTTCACAATCTCTCGGTAATCGGAGACAAGGTGTTTCGCGATCGACGGAGAAAGATAGGCGTTGCCTCGGTTCACCTCCTTAATAGCGCTGATCAAATCCGAACCAGTCGTCTGCTTGAGAATGTATCCCGCAGCCCCCGCGTGAAAAACCTCGCGTACATATTCTTCGTCTTTATACATTGAGAGGATAAGGATCTTGATTCTCGGGTTGAATTTTCGGATTTGTCGCGTGGCCTGCACTCCATTAAGAATTGGCATTGAAATGTCAAGGACAACAACGTCCGGAAGCGTTTTCTTCACCACCAGAACAGCCTCCTGCCCATTTTCGGCTTCCCCGACGACATCGATAGACTTATCTTCCTGGAGAAGCGATCGAAAACCCTGACGCACAACGGTATGGTCGTCAGCAAGGACGACTCTGATTTTTCCCATTATGTGGCTCTTTCAGTTTTGCGAACCGCCGCCCCCCCCCCGGGTCAATGGTAAATGAACACTCACTCTCGTTCCTTTGCCGGGCCGGGAAAGGATCATAAATCTGCCACCCAATGCGCGAGCACGCTCCCTCATCCCCAGAAGACCCAATCCTTGCCTCTTGCCGCTGGTTTCCGAAGTATCTGCTAACTCAAACCCTTTACCGTTGTCCACAATCTGCAACATGATCCCTTCCGGGGATTTTCTAATAGTCACCGTGGCGTTACGAGTTCCCGAATGCTTCAAGACATTGGTGAGGCTTTCCTGCACAATGCGATACAGTGCGGCTTTTTGTTCAATACTTGCTCTTCCGGGGGTGCCCGAGAATTTAAGATCGACCCGCATGCCTGTGTTCTCCTGAAAGTCACGGACGAAGGAGCGAAGCGCTGGAAAAAGTCCCAGATCTTCAAGCATACTGGGATGAATTTGACGCGAAAAGAGGCGAATGAAATCCGACGCTTTTTCCACAAGATTCTGGACCGACTGGATCTTTCTTTTCACCTCCGATGGTTTTCCATTTGTTTTCAACTTTCTCAAATTCAGGCTAATGGCAGTCAGCGCTTGGCCGATTTCATCGTGGATCTCCCTGCTGATTCGTGTTCGCTCTTCTTCTTGTACGCGGAGGATTTCTCTTGAGAGTCTCTGCAGCTCGTGCCGCATGCGCTCTCCCTCCTGAAAAAGCTGCCGATAGTGTTGTTCGCTTTTTTGCAAAGCTTCTTCGGTTCGTTTTCGCTCGGTGATATCCGTGATCACCGCGCAGGAGACAGTCATGTCTTCTAATTCCAGATTGTTTATTGAGAAAAGAGCTGGGACGAGAGAGCGATCGGCCGCTCGAATGTTAAACTCTTTTCTGATCGGACCTTTTGCCGATTGGCGCAGGGTCGTTCTAAACACCTTCCTTTCGGCGGGCTTTATGATGCCTTGAATAGATAAACCGAGTAATTGTTCAGGCGGAGTCTTCGTCATTTCCGAGAATCGGCTATTGCAGTACAGAATTGTGCCATCAGCCGTGAGTGTCAGCGCTGCTTCGTTTAATCCCTCGAGGACAACACGGTAGGAATGGTCTGCCCCTTTAAGCGTGTACAGCTGCTCGCCGCTTTTGCCGGAGACGACAAGGGCATCGATCTCCCCGGTCCGGATTGCTACCAGGGCCTCTTCAGTCTCTTCGAGACGAGACCGAAGGGATTTAATCTCCCGGTCAAGCTCTCGGTACGTTTTTCGTTTTGTTGCCAGAATAATGTCCCGGTTGTAAGTCAAGCCCCAAGAGAATGCGTTCAGTATTGGACAAATCCCCGATGAATCTGCGCAGCGGCAACGGAAGCTTCTTGATGAGGGTCGGGGAAGCAATAATCTGTTCTCCCTCCCCCAGGCTTGGATTCTCGTAGATATCAATCACCTCAAGTTGATATCTTCCTTTCAGGTAGTTTTCGCAAATGCTCTTGATGTTGGCAATCGCGCGCATCGATCGAGTCGTTGTCCCCGTAACGTACAAGCGCAGAACATATTTTTGACGCGACCGATGTGCGGTGGGTGATTGGAGCGCTGCGGCGCTCTTTGCAGGCTTCTTCATCGGCCATGTCCAAGTTAGGAGTTACGTTTCATCAGTGATCCCTTAACGCTTTGACCCCGAACCAGCGGGAACCTGTGATAACTTTTCGATCGGAGCGGGGCCTAAATCGATACCTTTGTCCGTAATCAAGATTTCGCGAAACTGTCTCGAATGCGCCATCCCACGAGACTTCAAAATAAAGAGCACCCGAATTCGATCGTTGACGCACTCAACGTCGCGCAACACAACGAGGGTGTCCATGATTGAGGAAATACCGACCTCACTTCCGTCGGACACTGTATCACCTGAGACCAGGTTCGTCAAAATTGTCGTGACCCCGTTGACCTTCAAGAAATCAATCAGACGCAACAACATTGAGTATACTTCAGGGTTATCCCCCATGGAAGTAAAGTTTGATACCGGATCGAAGACGACAAGGGCAGGGTGGAAATCGCTGATGAGTCGATGGATTGTCGCCAGGTGCATTTCCAGGCCGTAGAGTGTTGGACGAACTGCGTGGAATTGCAGGAGCCCCTTTCTTACCCATGGCTCGAAATCGATGCCGATGGAGCGCATATTACGAATGATCTGACCCTGCGATTCCTCGAAAGCCAGAAAGAGACAACGCTCACCGCGCTGACACATAGCCTCTGCAACGTGAGCAACGAGGCTCGTTTTTCCAGTCCCCGCTGTTCCGGAGACGAGGATGCTGCTCCCGCGAAAGTAGCCCTTGCCTTCCAACATTGCGTCCAGAGCTGGAACTCCAGACGATATTCGTTCGCTGCTTGCCTTTTGTTCCAACTCCAGGGATGTGATGGGGAAGATAGAAATGCCGTCCTTATCGACGAGGAACGGATACTCGTCTCCTCCGTGAACCGATCCCCGGAATTTGATGATTCGTATCCGTCGGGTGGACAATTGGTCTTTGATCCGATGGTCAAGCAGTATCACACAATCGGAAATGTATTCCTCCAATCCGTGTCTCGTCAAGGCCCCGTTTCCTCTCTCTGCCGTCACAACAGCTGTGACCCCCTTGTCCTTCAACCAGCGAAACAGCCGGTGAAGCTCGGAACGCAGAATGGAGGAATTCGAGAAAGCGGAAAACAGTACCTCGATCGTATCCAGCACAACTCGTTTTGCATGGATGGAATCGATTTCGTTCCCAAGCCGGACGAACAAGCCCTCTAAATCATATTCCCCGGTCTCTTCAAATTCACTTTGGTTGATCTCAATGTGGTCCAGAATGATTTTCTTGCGCGAAGTAAGTTCCTGCAAATTGAATCCAAGAGAGGCAACATTAACTGTGAGGTCGTCAGCATTTTCCTCAAACGAGAGAAAGACACCCGGTTCGTTGTACTGAAGTGCCCCGCGCACGAGAAATTCGACTGCAAAGAGTGTTTTGCCGCTTCCGGCACTTCCACACACGAGGGTAGGCCGACCAGTCGGTAATCCCCCGCGAGTAATCTCATCAAGGCCTTTTATACCCGTGGGAGATCTGGACAGTTTCTGGAGCGCGCTGTGAGGTTTCAATTTAGCCATAGATCACCTCGGTCTGGAGACATCAGTGTAAGCAATGTTCGGTCGGAAGATTCGTTCTTGTGGGTGCAGACCCTTCTTCCATATCAGGTCGGATCCCTCGTGCAGCAACAATTCAAAACAAAATAAGGAATAGCGTGGAATTAAACAACCAAACGCAATGTGCTCTAAACCCGAGATCGCAGAGGCGTTTTTGCGGGTTTTGGGAACATTGCCAGCGGTCAGCGCGTCAAAGAGAACAACGGCGGGATCTCGTTCCGATGTCTAGCGACATTGGGACTCAACAGGGCACCCGGTTCTGGCCGGGTACTACCAAGACGACAACGCCCCCATAAGGGGGCGCGTCGTTTCGTAGTGGCGGCCCCGACAGAAATCGTCGGGGCAAGCTGGACACCAAGTTGTGTCCCGGTACTGCCGAAAAGGAAAACGCCCCAACTGCGTAGGGCGTTTCCTTTTCGTAGCATGTATTGAGCGAGTCCCCCCTTTTGGGACGAGTCGAAACACGGGGGCAGGAACTTCGCTCTAGTCACAACCCTCCACCGTACTCTGGAAATCACAGTGGGGTCGTGTCGATAACCTTGCGGGTGTGAGGCGTACGCTCCGAACCAGCTGCCTGCCCGCCGAAGTCCAATTCTCAGGACGTAGGCGGGAGCTAAGCGCCCGAACAGAGATG
>CAYZRX010000116.1:0-7579 GCA_964480945.1 uncultured Ignavibacteriaceae bacterium
TGTTAGCCGTTTCATCTTGAGAGTCGGTGTCGACGACCGCCACATACGTCAACATTTCCCTTGACATTCACAGAAAATTAGCTAAATTTGGCGCAAACGAGATGCACCCAAGAACGTCTTCTTAGTGACGTCCGTCACTAGAATCTCTCATCATCAATCGGAGGCTAGCATGTTCAAGTCACGCACCGCAAAACGATTCCGAGCTGTTGCCCTTGCGCTGGGGATCACCCTGTTGACCAACTACGCGATTTCGTTCGCAGCGAGAAGTGGAAGCACCAATCCTCCACCTCCTGACACGCCGCGACCAAGTCTGGAGCTCAGAAGCGGCAGCACAAATCCGCCACCTCCGGATACCCCGCGCCCGTAGTCGAGTGTAGGTTTACCCACAACTCCGGCAGCGTTCGAACATCCCCCTCTCGAACGCTGTCGGAGTACTCCATTTTGTTTCGTCCCGCTTTTTTTCGTATCTTCAATCCGAAATTTGTTTCATTTTGCGCGTCCATTCTTCTCGGATTGAATGAGCTACGATCCCGCTTCCACCAACATAACCCAGCCTCCATCGCGGTCTCCAGCGGCTACCGATTTTCGATTTCTCGTCAACATCCTCCTCGTCATTCTTACGTTTCTCACGACGACGATCTCCGGTGTTCAGTGGGTCGGGAAAAACCCTTTTGAGTTACGCAATCTGCACTATGGCTTTGTCTATGCCTTCGCCATCCTGTTCGTCCTGGGCGTCCACGAATTCGGCCACTATTTTGCGGCCCGATATCATAAGGTTCAAACCACACTTCCCTACTTCCTGCCGTTTCCACTCCTGCCGTTCTTTTTGAACTTTGGCACCCTCGGTGCCGTCATCCGTACCCGCTCCATCGTCCCTTCGCGCAAAGCGATGTTCGATATCGGCGTGGCAGGACCGCTTGCAGGCTTTGTCGCGTGCCTGATCGTACTGGTCATAGGATTCCTTACGCTGCCGGGACCTGAGTATATTCTCTCCATCCACCCCAATTTCAATTTTGCAACCGGCGGAACAAACGATCCCCACGGGATCCCTCTAGAATTCGGTCAGACTATCCTCTACAGCGCGCTGTCGCGGCTGCTGACCGACCCGAGTGCTCAATTTGTGCCTCCAATGTCGGAGATCTACCATTATCCGCTGCTTTGCGTCGGCTGGTTCGGCCTCTTCGTCACAGCGATGAATCTGATCCCCATCGGACAGTTTGATGGTGGCCATTTGATCTACACGATGTTCGGCGAAAAGCACCGAGTCATCGCGCGGACGTCGTTTATTGCGTTGCTTGTTCTCGGACTGCCGTCTGTTCTAGATTCCGTTATTCGAACGGTTTGGAGCTATTTTTCCAACGCGCCCCTCGGGCAACTCATCCCCTTTGCACAATACAGCTGGACGGGTTGGTTCATTTGGGCCCTGATCTCTTACTACGTCATAAAGCTCTATCATCCACCTGTGCCGGATGAATCACCGCTTGACGAAACTCGGATGCGCATCGGCTGGCTGACTCTGCTCATCTTCGTGATCTGCTTCTCATTCACGCCATTCACGATCTCACTCTGAGCCAGGGCACTTGACTTTGATGGATCTGCTCGTTACCTTGGAAAAGCAAGCTCCACGAGCATTTATTCACCACCAACAGGAAGGCTGACTCACCCAGGATTGCTACGATCTAGCATCGAATGAAAGCATAGGAAAGCAATCAGTGAGTCGGCGTTCTCGAAGTCTGTTCCCGCACAGTTGGTTTCCTCCTTCGCATTTCTTGCGTCTCCTCCCGCGGCAACCGCGCTCTTGCATTAGGAGCGTCTGGCCTCGATTGCCTGTGCTCGGCTTGATGATCCTCGGTCTCGCCTGCGAACGTGCCAACAACGCGGTGATCGACGTCAGCGGGGATATCCCCTTGCTGACGTCCGTCGTCGTATCGCCTTCATCCATCAACACCGATTCCATAAATGTGGGACCTAACCGTCAACCTGAAGACACTCTCCACCTGAAAATCGCCATCGTTGCTCAGGTGAGACCTCCGGCCGGAAGTCAGCAGAGCAGCTCCGTGCTCTTCTCCCTCTTCCCCGGAGGAAGCACAACGCCCCTGGCACTCGGCCAACTCGCCGATGACGGATCAGATCCTGACCAGTCAAGAGGAGACGGCACGTACTCGGGTTGGGCGACCTTCCAAATCGAGAGGGTGGAAATTGGGACATATCAGGTTGAGGTGACCGCAGAAGCGCAGAGCGGTTTTCGCAGCAACACCTTGATCGTGCCTCTCCAGATCGTTCGCGGTAACCATCCCCCGCTCCTTTCGGACCTGCAGGCCCCTGATACGATCAGATTGGCCAGCCACGACCAGCTCCTCATGCTCCAGGTGTCAGCCTCTGATCCCGACGGGCTTGGAGATATTCAACGAGTGCTCTTCAATTCCTACCGTCCCAACGGTACTCCATCCAGCGGCAACCCATTTCAGATGTTCGACGATGGAGACGCTTCGCACGGGGATTCTATGCGCGGCGATGGTATCTACAGCCTCACAATCGTCCTTCCATCGACTTCACAGATAGGGACTTACCGATTCGAGTTCCAGGCGTTCGACCGGTCAAATGAAGGAAGCAACGTCATCGTCCATCCGATTACGGTGACACAATGAGACGCGCTGGCTTGCTGACGGTCCTTCTGCTTGTTCTGGAAGCTCCTCTTCGGGCTCAAGTCCCGGCATCATTCAAGGCGGGAAGCCCCGAGCTTTCTCCTCTGTTCAAGAGCAACACCGTCTCCGACATTCTCATCCAGGGAGACACCGTGTGGATTGGAAGTGGAATAGGGCCGAGCTTCAGCGCGGATGGCGGCAGGAGTTGGAGGAATCTGGCAAACTCGCTGACGTTTGATGACAAGTCCGTTTCCGCGATCGCCGCGCGCGGCGATCAAGTCTGGGTCGCAACCGCCTACACGACGACCTTCGACAATGTAGCGCATCAAACCGGGCACGGCCTCCACTATTCGCTCGATCGGGGAGCGACATGGGCATTCATTCCCCAGCCGGTCGATACAGGGAAAATCGATACGCTCATCTATGGCAGGAACAAGATCCCCGCACTTGCGGTGACCGTTCCCCAGGAGAACCTTACCTTCGATATTGCCTTCGCGAACAATTCCGTCTGGATTGCCAGCTTTGGCGGCATGCTTCGAAAGTCTAGCGACCTTGGTCAAACGTGGCAGCGAGCCATCTTGCCGCCGGATAATCTTGATGCGATCTCTCCTGACGATACCCTGAATTTTGATCTCTCGAACGTCCAAAAGACTTTCTCGGGCGATTCGCTCTATAGTAAGGACACGCTGAGCGAAAACCTGAACCACAGAGTTTTCGCTGTTTACGCAAGCGATGACTCGACGATCTGGGTCGGCACCGCCGGCGGGATCAACAAATCGACGGACGGCGGAATCAGCTGGCGCAAATTCACGCATCAGAATCAGCTGAAGCCGATCTCGGGCAACTTCGTCGTTGCGATCAATGGACAACGTTGGGGCGCAAAGCGGATCATCTGGGCAGCGACGGTCAACGCGGTCGACGCCGACGAGAAACGGGGCGTGAGTTTTTCTGAGGACGGCGGCGAGACGTGGCGCACGGCGCTGCTGGGAGAATTCGCTCACAACATCGCCTTCAAGGACTCGATCGTCTACGTCGCTGCCGACGGGGGACTCTACCGATCCTCGGACAGCGGTGAGAGCTGGCTGCGGACAGGAACGATCTATGACCCCCTCACGCTCCAGAGGTATACGACCCCGGTCGTTTACGCGGTCGCGACGCACGGGGACACGGTGTGGATCAGCGGCCCCGATGGGATCGCTTACACGATCGATTCGACGCTGGAGCCATTCGGCAGCACTTGGCATATTCTTCGGACATATGAGCCGGTCGCAAACACGGCGAAAACATACTCGTACCCTCTCCCCTTCTCGCCCGCCAATGAAGTGGTCCGGCTCCATTACAGCACACAGGGACAGACCGCGCCTGTTACCGTGAGGATCTTCGATTTCGGCATGCAGCCCGTCAAAACGTTGATCCGCAATGCAACGCGGTCGGGCTCCCAGGAACACGACGAAATCTGGGACGGCCGAAACAATCTGGGCCGACGCGTGGCGAATGGCGTTTACTTCTATCGAGTGGAGATTGAGGGAAAAGAGCCCACGTGGGGGAAGATATTCGTCCTGCAGTGAGAATGAAACAAGCCACTCGATATTGCCTAATAGCTGTCGTGACGCTCTGCGTGGCGCTGCCGCATTCCAGGGTCCTCGCACAAAACGACTATGAAGTCGGGGGGCTGGCAGGGGCGCCGATGAGGATGGGCTTCGGCGCTCGAGGAATCGGGATGGCGAACGCGCTCTCTGCCATCCGATCAGATGGAGTCACAGGGTACTACAATCCTGCCCTCGTGCCGTTTCAGACACGACCCTCTGCCCTGCTCTCCACAGGATTCCTGCCTCTGGACAGGAGACTCAATTTCGTGAGCTATACGCAGAGCTTGCCACCAGCCGGCGGCTTTTCGATCGGGATTATCAACGCGGGGGTCTCGAACATCGATGGGCGCAGCAGCGACGGAACTCCGACGCAGACCTATTCGACGTCGGAAAACGAATTCCTCCTCTCCTTCGGTGTCAGGGTTGCCGACCATGTTGCTGTAGGAGTTTCCGCGAAAATACTGTATTATTCATTGTTCGAAAGCGTCAAGAGCACGACCGTAGGATTCGATCTCGGAGTCGTTTACACCTTGAGCGAGGAGTGGACGTTGGGGATGGTCCTGAAGGACATCAATTCAAAATACAAGTGGGATACTTCTCAATTGTACGGCACGGCAGGAACAACGACCGTCGACCGTTTTCCTCTGCGCCGAGAGCTCGCCGTGAGCTACGCCCCAGGGTTCCTCCACGCGGTCATTGCGGGAGAGCTGGAGTGGGTCGGATCGACGTGGCAGTCCCGGTTCGGAGCTGAAATCTACCTGCATGAACGATTCGCAATCCGGGGCGGCATCGACCAGATTTCTTTCAACGGCGCCATCAACGCCAAGCCATCAATCGGGCTTTCGGTGCAGCCGCCGATAACGGCCTTGAATCCGACGCTCCATTATGCATATGTTCTTGAGCCCTATTCGCCGGGAGGTGTGCACCTCATTTCACTTAGTTTGGATTTCAAATGAAGAAAAACATTCAATTTGCCGCTCTTCTCTTGCTTTGCGCACCATCAGCGTTTGCTCAAGGAGTGTCGACAAGCTCATCATACCTCTCGCTTCCCATGAGCGCTCGAACCGCCGCCCTCGGCGAGGCCACGGTTGCCGATCCGAGGAATTTCGCGTCCTCGCTGCTAAACCCCGCGAATCTCAGCAGCAACGGCCCGGCTACCATCATCCTCTCCCATTCTCAATGGATCCAGGGCATCAAGACGGAATTCGGCGGCACAAGCATTCCCTTCGCGTTCGGCACGGTCGGTTTCGCCGTCACGAACACCAACATTGATGACATTGAGATTCGCGAGGTGCCGGGACCTCCCATCGGAACGTTCAATGCCCATTTTGCCGCGGTCCGACTGAGCTTCGCGAGAAACGTTTTCAATACGCTCAGCATAGGCGGAGCCGTGAAATACCTTTACGAGAAGCTCTATATCGATGAGACTACCGGATACGGTGTCGATTTGGGCGCCCTGTACCGAACACCCTTCGATGGCCTCACAGCAGGCATCTCTGTGACGGATCTCGGCAGGCTGAGCCAATTCCGGAGTGAGCCATCGCAGCTCCCCTCCATGGGCCGGATCGGCGGATCCTATGCGTTCAACCTCGGCAGCTTCGCCCTTACGGTCAACGCGGCGGCTGCGAAGGACCTGCACCGAAGTGACACCCACGCCCTGGTCGGGGTTGAGACGATCTACGATAACGCGCTTGCAGTCAGGCTGGGTTACCAGACCGGCTATGAATCGCGAGGCCTTTCGGCCGGCCTCGGATTTCAATACAGCTTTGTCCAAGTCGACTACGCGTACGTCCCCTTCTCCCTCGGACTTGGAGACGCTCACATCTTCTCCCTCGGATTCCGCTTCTAGTTGCCATGGCAATCCAGCTAGTCCACTACGGCGAGGAATGGAAGGAGCGGTGGGATCGGTTCGTCTTGGAGTCGAACAACGGAACCATGTTCCACCTGCAGAGGTTCTTTTCCTATCACGAGGAGGGAAGGTTTAACTGGCATCATCTTCTCTTCGTCGACCGGAAAGAAATCATAGCCATCCTGCCGGGTGCGACGATGGGTTCGACGTTTGAATCGCCCATCGGCGCTTCGTATGGATCCTTTGTCACCGGAGATATCGACTTTGCGACATCGCTCGAGCTGGTCGACGTCTTCTCAGACTATTGCCGTGAACAACAGTTCGAACGAGCTTTGCTCACGCCCCCGCCGTTCATATACCAGAACGTTATCTCCCAGAACATCGACTACGCGCTCGCCTACCGGGGATTTTCGTACGACAAGCACTATATCTCCCACGCGATCCGGCTCGATCACCGCGATTTCCTTGCGCACTTTCAGAGCACGGCCCGCCGGTACATACACAAGTACCTGCGAGAGCAGACCCTCCGTGTGGAGATGAGCGATGACTACGAAGCCTTCTATCCCATCCTCATCAAGAACAAGGCGCGACACGGGGTCAAGCCCACACACACACTCGATGAACTGTTGCGGCTGAAGGAGCTTCTGCCAGAGAACCTCGCTCTGTTCCTCGTCTACAAGGGCAACAGGCCGATCGCCGGTTCTTTGATGTTTGTCTGCAACCGCCAGGTTGCGCTCTGTTTCTACAACATGCTGCTGTACGAGTACGAGCAGCTGAACCCAATCCACGTCGTGATGTACGAGGTTGTCAAGTGGGCGATGGAGAGGGGGTTTTCGTGGGTGGACATCGGCGTCTCGCAGGACACGAAAGCCGAGAATCAGATGACGCCGGCCATGAGCCTGATCAGGTTCAAAGAGAAGTTCAACGCGCGCGGGATCCTTCGGAGCACCTTCTACAAGCGATTCATCTGAGCGTATGAATGTCCTCCACGTCGCCCCCATCAACGTTGCTGGCGTACCGTATAGTATGATGGAGATGCAGCGACGGTTCGGGGCCAACGCTCGCCTTATCACACTTCACGAAAACCTCTTCACCTTCCCGGAGGACGTCTGCCTGAAGATCCCCCTCCCAAGGCATCGCCTCGCAAACCTCTGGCGGGCGCGCAAACGGGAACGAGTGGAACGGGCGATGAACTCATTGGAGCACACTCCCGAGACATTTCTCCCGAAACACGGACCGAAGAACCTTCTTGAAAAGCTCTATTTCCGCTGGGACGATCTCCGGCGCGAGGATACCGTGCGTGCCGCCGTCGAGCGCTACGGCCTCGAAGAGTTCGAGATCATCCACTACGACGGCGGGCTCGACTTCTTCCGTGACGCGCGGCTCGCCAAGCGATGGAAGAAGGAGGGGAAGAAGATCGTCTGCCATTACATGGGAAGCGACCTCCGGGTGAGGGGAATTGACCCGGCGATGGACGAGCTCAGCGATCTCAACAT
>CAYZRX010000117.1:0-1657 GCA_964480945.1 uncultured Ignavibacteriaceae bacterium
CGCAGGTGGCAGACATCGTCATCAGAAAAGGGCCGCCCGGAATCAAGTCGGAGAATGCGCGCCGGACAGCGTGGATTTATGTCGACCTCAAGGATATTGATGTCGGGACGTATGTCGAGAATGCCAGGAAGGTCGTCGATCAAAGAGTGAAGCTCCCGACAGGTTACTCCTTGGTCTGGAGTGGACAGTACGAGTACATGCAGCGCGCACAGCAGCGCCTCCGGTTGGTGGTCCCCGTCACGCTGCTCATCATCTTCCTGCTGTTGTACCTGAATTTCAGGAACTTCACCGAAAGCCTGATCGTGATGCTCTCGCTCCCGTTCGCGCTGGTCGGCGGGATCTGGGTCATGTACATTCTGGGATACCATTTCAGCGTCGCCGTCGGTGTTGGATTCATTGCGCTGGCGGGGGTGACGGCTGAGATTGGGGTTGTGATGCTCACGTACCTCGACCACGCCTATCAGAGGCATCAGAAGGAAGGGCAATTGCGAAGCTCGGGCGATTTGAGGGACGCAGTCATCGAGGGGGCAGCCCTTCGCGTGCGGCCGATCATGATGACGGTGTTTGCGATCATCGGCGGCCTGCTCCCGATCATGTGGGGCGGGGGCACCGGATCGCAGGTGATGAAACGCATCGCTGCACCGATGGTTGGTGGCATGACGACCTCCACCATCCTCACGCTGCTCGTGATTCCGGTGATATACTTCTCGTGGAAATCGAGGGGACTGCCCCCGGAACCCGACAAAGAATCCCAGGACGAATCTGAGAAGGAGTAACGCCATGAAAGAAGTCAAAGCCTACGTGAGAGTGGCTGTGGTGCAGGAAGTCGTCTCTGCTCTCGAGAGCGCCGGTTTTTGCTGTATGACGATGATCGATGTATCGGCGCTTGGCAATATCGCTGATCCCGCTCAGTCAAAATACTCGATAGAATTCATTGAGCGATATTCCAAAATGGTCCGGCTTGAGCTTGTGTGTAAAGATGACGACGCCGGAAAGGTCGTTGAGATCATTCGTGAGAAGGGATGCACACATCAATCCGGTGACGGCATTATCTTTGTCCTTCCTGTCGACCGTGCCGTCAAGGTTCGGACAGGGGAGGAAGGCGACAAGATCTTACAGTCACGTTCACTCAAAGGCAAGAACGGGTAGCAACCTTGTCTCTATTCAGAGAAATCGAGAGCAAGCTCTCGTGCATTCGTCTGTCGGAGACAGAACGGAATGACACGGAAGACCACAGATCCATAATTCACATCCATCCAACTCACCACTTTAGGGAGAGGTTAGCATGAAGCAATTAGTCGTTGTCGTCGCTGCTGCTGCACTTATCGGCCTGGTCTCCTCGAGCCCATTACAGGCGCAGGGAAAGAAAGCAGCAATTACCGGAACAGTGGTGGATACGTATTGCCTGGTCACGATGAACATGGGAGGCAAAGCCCACAAGCAATGCGCAGCCACGTGTGTGAAGAACGGTTCCCCTCTGGGCCTCAAAGAAGAGAAGTCGGGCACGGTGTATCTCGTGGCTGGTCAGAAGAACATGCTCTACGCCTCTTCGGGCCTGGAGAAGTATGTGGAAGAGCGAATAACTGTGCGGGGAACAGTCTACGAGAAAGATGGGCTCAGGATGATCGTCGTTGAATCGGCAACGCCGGTGAAATGA
>CAYZRX010000117.1:1757-7247 GCA_964480945.1 uncultured Ignavibacteriaceae bacterium
AAAGGAGAGATAATCATGGCCAAAGATCCAGTGTGCGGAATGCAGATTGATGAGGCGAACGCTGCCGGAAAGAGCGAATATCGCGGGAAAACCTACTACTTCTGCTCCCTCGGCTGCAAGGCTTCGTTCGACAAGGAGCCGGAGAAATATGTGAAGAGGAATGACACAAGCTCAGAGCGCCAGCATTGAGACGGCGATGGAGGCGGTCTTGCCACCGAGAGTTCGACTGCGAGGTGTCAAGAAGACAGCAGGCTGGTGGGGAGACGACGGGTAGCGGTTCAGCGAGATTTGAAGGGGTTACACATACCTCAATTCGGTGATACAGACAGAGGCCCATGTCTTGCTGATGGCGAACGGCAGAAGCGATCGTCAGCTCACCCTCTGTTCACCAGCACGTGGAAGAGATCACCTACTCCAATCTGGAGGTGTGTGAAGAACGGCTCTCCGTACTGCACCCCGATGCGCATGCCGTAGTAGCGTGACTGTGTTTCGATCCGCTCGAGGAACTCGGGGCTGCTTAGCTTCGTCTCCGGATCCTTGCTGGCTGGATTGTAGAATTGCGAGGCGTAAGCATGGATCGCTTTCATTTTCGTCTCGAACGTGTCGCTGATGTCGACAATGAAGGAGGGTTCGAACTCATGCCATTGCATGAACTCGAAGAAATGACGGGATCGGAACGGCTGCTGCTCCGTCCCCTTGAGCTTGGTCCTGATCTTCGTCAGGCCGGCGTAGAACCAGGCTTCTTTGCATAGATGGTGGCTGTGTGAATGGTCAGGGTGTCGCTCGACCGAGTGGGGTATGATGAGAATGCTCGGCTGGAGCTCGCGAATGAGCGTGATGACCTTCTTGATGTTCTCTTGATTGACTTCGACATTCCCATCCGGGATCTGCAGGTTCCTTCGCGTAACGACTCCGAGGATCTTTGCCGCCTCCTCAGCCTCCTTCGCCCGAATCTCTCTCGTCCCGCGCGTGCCGAGCTCGCCCTGAGTGATTTCCGCCAGTGCCACCCTGTAACCCTGCTTGACGAGCTTTGCCACGGTTCCCCCGCACGAAAGCTCGATGTCGTCCGGATGAGCGCCGATTGCCAACACATCAATTCTCATGGAGTTTCCTCTGTGGAAAAATGATTCGCCAATATAGTCAACGAAGGGGTGAAAGACAAGAAGGCCGCGTATCGCGGACTGTCCTAATCTGCCTTGGCTGTCACGGTCCATACCGTGACAGCTCCTAGAATTTGGTTGTTACGGTCACGGAATGGTCCCCCAAAAAGAATCGGGGCAAGCGTGACCGCCCAGTCAACTTGAAACTAGGACACTACCGCGAATCGAGGAGCGCCGTCTTCATCGTATCCTGATCGGCGAGACCTTGAATGTGGAACGAATGTTCGCTACCATCAATCAGTTGTGTGTCCGTACGATGTCAATCAGACAGTCCGAAGTCCCGATGGAGCAACTCCCGCTCATAGCCGAAGACAAGAAAGCCCTCACCGTCAGCGAGATCACTCGACAGATCAAACTATCCCTCGAGCATCGATTTCCGAGGGTTTGGGTGCAGGGGGAAATTTCGAACTTCAAGCAGCACAGCTCCGGTCATCTGTACTTTACCCTGAGAGACGAGGGCGCGCAGGTCTCAGGCGTGATGTGGAGGAGCCGGGCGGAGGGGCTTCTCTTCCTGCCGGAGTCCGGGATGAAGGTGATCGCGCGGGGTTCCATCACGGTGTATCCGCCGCGCGGCAACTATCAGCTCGATGTCGAACAACTGACACCGTTAGGGGTCGGTGAGTTGCAGCTGGCGTTCGAGAAGCTGAAGCGCAAACTGGCAGCGGAAGGCCTGTTCGACGAGGAGCACAAGAAGCCGATACCCGAGTATCCTGAGACAATCGGGATTATTACGTCCGAGACGGGAGCTGCGCTGCAGGATATCCGGAGCGTTCTTGAGCGGCGTTTCCCCGCGCTTGATGTCCTCCTTCTTCCGGTTCGGGTGCAGGGAGTGGGGGCCGCGGAAGAAATTGCCCAGGCGATCGTCGACATCAATCGCTACGGAAGGGTCGATGTGATCATCCTGGGGCGGGGCGGCGGATCACTCGAGGATCTTTGGCCCTTCAACGAAGAGATCGTTGCCAGGGCGGTCTACGGCTCGCACATCCCGATCATCAGCGCGGTCGGACACGAGATCGATTTCAGCATCTCCGATTTTGTTGCCGATCTGCGTGCGCCGACGCCGTCGGCTGCAGCGGAACTGGTGGTGCATGACCGGGCGGAACTTCTTGAAATTCTGCGCAACTATTGCTATACTATGCGTGGAAGTATGGAGGAAAGGCTCTCTACGCTGCGCGATCGGGTACAAGGAGTGTTGTCGAGCTATTCGTTCAACAGACCGAAGGATCTCCTGCGGGAGTCGGCCCAGCGGGTGGATGAGCTTGAGCGAAGTCTGACGATGAAGTTCTCCCACCTTGTGCAACTTCTGCATCACCACCATCTCACGCTGCAGCTTCGCCTGGAGAGCCTGAATCCGAAGAATGTTCTCCGTCGAGGGTATGCTCTGGTGCGAAAGCAGGGTGACTTGATCACGAGCGCCCGGAACCTCGAACGGGGGGATGACGCCAGCATACAGTTTCACGATGGAACCGTGGAAACGAAGGTCCAATCATGAGCCCCGCAAAACCTCGAAAGCAGTCCTTTGAAGCATCACTCAAACGGCTCGAAGCGATCGTGGAGTCCCTCGAGCAGGGGAGCGTGTCGCTGGACGATGCAGCGGAGCTCTATGAAGAAGGAATCCAGCTTGCCAAGGAATGTGCTGAGAAGCTGAAGGTCGCGGAACTGAAGATGAAGAAACTGGCGAAGACCTTGGACGGGCAGTTTGAGATCGAGGGATTGAACGAAGAATGAGTGAATCTGACATGAGTTCCAAATTCCTTGATAAAATCGAATATCCAGAGGACCTGAGGAAACTCGCGGTGAAGGACTTGCGGGCCGTCTGCACGGAGGTGCGGGAATTCCTCGTCGACTCCGTCTCGAAAACGGGGGGCCATTTCGGAGCGGGTTTGGGGGCGGTGGAGCTCGCGGTCGCGCTGCATTACTCCTTCAACACCCCCAAGGATAAGCTGGTATGGGACGTGGGTCACCAAGCGTATCCGCACAAGATTCTCACGGGCCGCAAAGGCCGGATGCACACGATGCGGCAGCTCCACGGTCTGAGCGGCTTCCTCAAGCGCGAAGAGAGCGAATACGACGTGTTCGGAGCCGGACACGCAAGCACGGCAATATCTGCCGCGCTGGGGATTGCGACGGCGCGGGATTTTGCAGGCGATGACTACAAAGTCGTCGCCATCGTCGGAGACGGCTCCCTCACGGGCGGAATGGCGTACGAGGCGATGAACAATGCCGGCATACTTCGGAAGGACCTTATCGTCGTTCTGAACGACAACGGGATGGTCTCACTTTCCTCCATCAATCCAGCCGTTTGGTCGTTCCACGATTATTTCAGCGAACTCCTCACGCATCCAACGTACAACAAATTCAAAGCGAATGTCTGGGAGCTGACGGGGAAGCTCGACACCTTCGGTGATCGCCTGCGGACCGTTGCCCAGAAGTTCGAGCTGGGAGTGAAGGCGCTGGTGACGCCGGGAATGTTGTTCGAGGCGCTCGGCTTCCGATACTTCGGTCCCTTCAACGGCCACAACGTGGTGAAACTCGTGGAGATCTTCAAGCACGTCCGGGATCTCAAGGGCCCGATTCTGATTCACGTGCGGACGGTGAAAGGGAAGGGGTACCCGCCGGCAGAGAAGGAAGTTACCCGGCTTCATGGTGTGACGCCGTTCGACAAGATCACAGGGATTTCGCCGAAGAAACCGGACGAGGCGCCGGCCTACACGACGATCTTCGGCAACGCCGTGGTGGAAATCTGCAAGCAGAATCCCAAGGTTGTCGGGATCACGGCGGCGATGCCGGATGGTACAGGATTGACGATGCTGCAGAAGGAGATGCCGGAGCGATTCTTCGACGTGGGGATCGCCGAGCAGCATGCGGTGACGTTCGCGGCGGGGATGGCGACAATGGGATACATACCCGTCGCAGCAATCTACTCCACCTTCTTGCAGCGGGCGTTTGATCAAGTGATCCACGACTGCGCCATCCAGAAACTGCACGTTGTGTTCGTTCTCGATCGAGGTGGGTTGGTGGGGTCGGATGGGCCGACGCATCACGGAGCGCTCGACCTGTCGTACCTTCGCTGTGTCCAAGGGATGGTTATCATGGCGCCGAAGGATGAGCAAGAGCTGCGCGATATGCTTTACACGGCGGTCGAGTACACGGGGGGGCCAATCGCCCTCCGTTACCCTCGGGGAAACGCGCTCGGTGTGCCACTTCGCGAAGGTTTCAAGAAACTGGAGATCGGGAAAGCCGAAACCCTGCGCAAGGGGAAGGACGTCGCGATACTCGCGGTCGGGAACATGGTCCCGAACTCCGTGAAGGCCGCGGAGCTCCTGGCGAAGGAAGGCATCGCCGCGGAGGTCGTGAACATGCGCTTCATCAAACCGATTGACGATGCGCTCGTCAACTCGATAGCGTCTCGCATGGATTCCATCATCACCGTCGAAGATAACGTCGTCTACGGCGGCTTTGGATCGGCGGTGCTCGAGTCGCTGAGCAGGCAGGGGCTCGCCAATATATCGGTGAGGCTTCACGGCCTGCCGGATTCCTTCGTCGAACACGGGTCCCCGAATGAGCTGCACCACTTGCTCCGTCTCGACGGACCCGGCATCGCGGAAGTTGTCAGAGAATTTCTTGCCTCGAGGCAAGGCAAGCCTGCACTTGAGCTGATCACCACCTAAGCAATCGGGCACCCCGCATGGAAAAAGTTCGGATCGCAATCGTCGGACTCGGCACAATCGGCCAGAGCGTTCATCTCCCCATCCTCTCGAAGCTCCCCGACGCGGAGATTGTCGCTCTTTGCGACGAGGAAGCGTCGAAGGCGGAGTTTGTGGCCAAGAAGTACGAGATCCCGCGGTTCTACACAGACCTTGAGGAGATGTTGAAGGTTGAGGAGGACATCATCGGGGTGGATGTTTGCACGTCGACATTTTCACATCGCGACGTAGCCATCGCAGCGCTGGAAGCCAAGAAACATGTCCTGGTCGAGAAGCCTCTCGCGCGGACGCAGAAGGAAGCGCTGGAGATCGTGAGTGCGGCCAAGAAGAATCAGCGGAAGGTTATGGTGGGGATGAACAACCGGTTTCGGCCGGACTCGATGATCCTCAAGAGCATGATCCAGGGAGGCGAGCTGGGCAAGATCTACTACGTCAAGACGGGCTGGCTCAGGAAACTGAAAACCGCGAGCCCCTGGCTCACCCGGAAGGAGAAGTCGGGCGGCGGGGTTGTGCTCGATCTCGGAATCGTGATGTTCGATCTCGGGTTCTGGCTCATGGGATATCCCGAGGTGAAGGAGGTCATCGCCTCGAACTATTCTCATAACACCAAGGGGGTTGAAGAC
>CAYZRX010000118.1:0-1775 GCA_964480945.1 uncultured Ignavibacteriaceae bacterium
CCCTGACAAGGGGGAAAGACAAAGGGTGTCGCGGTGCAACTTAGTCACCCCGTAACATCTCCCCGCCTTTTCCCTTCCCTCTTTTCCGTCACGCTTCCCTCGGGGAGAAATAGAACCGATCCTCCCAGCTTCGCGGAAAGAGCTTTCGGTATCGTACGTGATACAGGTGCTCTTCGATGAAGGTGAGATCTTCTTCCGCCGTGATCCAGTCTTGGTCAAAAACCCGGAGGTCCACCTTTGCATAGCCCCGTAACGTGATGTCGGTGAGATCGTTCGTCTCGAGGTTGTAGAAGAAGGGGTAGTAGGACATGACAAGGTCGCGCAGCGTCCGATATCGGGGTGATTTGCTCAGCAGGTTGTCGTCGCGTGACTTCGCCACAGACCCCCATTTGCCGCCCTGCTTGTAGACAAAGAGAACGTGGTCGATATCGCGGGCTTCCATGCATACAATGAGAGGTGGGTACCTGTGCTGCGCCAGGATGGCGGCCGCCGCGAGCGCACCTTCGAAGCAATGGGCTTTCTTCTCCCGGACGACCCTCCTGAACGAGCGCCAGGTCTCCTCGCGTGCATCGAGCTCATCCTGGTTATCGTACTCTATCTCGTTGATCAGAAACTCCTGCACCTTCGCCGGTGAGTTCAGGCGCCGGATCAGGGCTCGCTCATCTTGTGTAAAGTCTGGCTTGAACATGACGCCGTGTTAAATACTGGAGGTCACCAAAAAAGTACTCCGTGTCATGCCGAACTCGATTCGGCATCTATTCAGACCCTGAATCAAGTTCAGGGTGACGACCGGATCCACACCCCGAAATGCTGGCAAAGGATGTTGCATTGATGCATATGACAGGGTTCGACGAAGTTTACCCCGACGAATGTCGGGGCTCACCTTGACCGAGTTTTTCTCTTGCGGGTGATTTTCAACACCCTGCTACACCACGGAATAATCGCAGGCTTTAGGGCCAAAATCAAGGACGCTCAAACACCGGCAGCTTCCCGAGACCGAACTGACGTCCGTGGTGTTCCATAATGGTTCTCAACTCACTCTGCACGTTCGCCGAGAGAATGGGTTCTTCCTTCCCTTCCAATAGCCTCTCAACCTCCAGCGAGGCGCGCTCTGCCAGGGATGGCTTTCCGGACCGAGCCCACTCCTCATAGCCGTCCCGGTTAATGACCTGCGGATACTTCTGCTCGAGCTGGTGCCATTGGAGCGTATGGGGGTGGGTCAGAAAATCGATCTCGCTCACGGGATCGGCAAACAGGTCGAGGGCAATCGGTTCGTCACGCTGGCTAATCCCCTCGATGAGGCGGTACGCCATGCCGCAGATATCGTTGTCGATGACCAGTTTCTCAAAGCTCTGCGTCGACTCGTAATCCATCATTCCTCCCCCCGAGACAACGTTGATCCCGGAAAGCGCCGCCAACAGAGCGCCCATTCCCGACTCAAGCCCTGCCTGCGCATCAACGCATTTCGAGTCACTCAGGCCCATGTACGCATGCGTCGGAAGGCCGAGAGATTTCCCGATCTGGCTGTACGCCGAGTCGATCATCATGGTCTCAATCGCACCCATCGGCGGGTGTGCCGTGCGCATATCGAAGCAGGAGGGCGAGCCCCCGAAAATGACAGGCGCCCCGGGCATCGCGAGCTGGGTGATGACGACCCCGGCAAGGTTCTCCGCAGTGAGCTGAACGAGCGATCCTGCCAACGTCACGGGCGCTGTGGCGCCGGTAAGCGGCATCGAGACAAGCTCCGATGGAACGCCGGCACGGGCACAATCGAT
>CAYZRX010000118.1:1875-3122 GCA_964480945.1 uncultured Ignavibacteriaceae bacterium
CTGCTGATGAGTCCCGTGCTCTGGAAGTGAAAATTCTCAAGCCGCTGGACCAGGCTGGAGAACCGGACAAGGTCCGCCGTAACTGCCTCTCGCTCGGATTGGGTTTTATGATCGAACAACCTGAGCGCCGCCGACCCCGGATCGAAGTGGACCTCGTCGCCTCCCACGAGGAATGATCTCTCGCCATGAGTGTCATAGAGGGTGATCGTCTTCGGTGCGGTTCCGAGTGCGCTATGGACGAGCTTCGCCGGAATGAAGGCCCTGCCGGAGGACGCGTCGACTCTTGCTCCCGCATCGAGCAAGAGCCTCGCCGCCTCACGGTTTTCGACGAAAACTCCGGTTCGTTCCAGAAGCTGATAGCTTTCATCAACGATTTTCTTCCGCAGCGAGTTGCTCAACAGCCCGATCGATGGACGGAGTGGTTCAATCATGATCGTTAGTTTCCTCTCGAAGTCTTTGATGGTTAGCACTATTCCCGAACAATACTCTCGTGTTCTTCAGACCTCAGCCTCGCCACAAAGCGCACCCGACAGGCAAACCCTCTCCTAAAAAGATGGGGGCTTTGAATCGATCGCTCCAGTATTGTGCAAGTGTCGGGCCTGCATATCGTGCGGGCGCCTTCTATCCCCTCGGTGTGAAGTCCCTTCCCCTCTTAGGGGAAGGATAGGATGGGGTCTCCATCAGGCTTCATCTCTTCAAAGAAGATTGAACCTTTTCGTAGATTGCTTGTTCGACTCCATCACTGTTCGTCAATATCTCGATGTTCGAGAACCGCATAACCTCCAAGCCGTCACCCCGAAGGTCAGCAGAGCGCTTCCTATCTCTTCGGAGCCCTTCTCGAGTGTAATGCTGACCTCCATCAGCCTCAACGACCAGCTTCGGTTTCACACAAAAGAAGTCCAAGACGTAGTCGCCATACGGAACTTGTCTTCTGAATTTCAAACCTAGTCTATTGTTACGCAGAAGAGACCAGAGTTTCTTTTCGGCATCTGTCATCTCTCGACGCAATCTGCGGGATTGTGAGATGAGCGGTCTGGTGTATTTCGGAAGATGTTTATGCACGTTGTTCCGAGTTCAACCAGCTTGAAGGGTAGCGCTCTCTTGAGACCTCACCCAGACCCTCTCCTAAGAGGAGAGGGGGCTTTGGATCAATCGCTCCAGCATTACGCAAGTCTCTCGCCTGCACATCGTCCGGGCGCCTTCCATCCTCCTGGTGTCAAGTCCCTTCCCCTCCACGTTTTTGTGTC
>CAYZRX010000118.1:3222-6915 GCA_964480945.1 uncultured Ignavibacteriaceae bacterium
CTGCTGCCTCTCGAGCGGAACGGGCAGGAATGGCGTCTTCCAAATCGAATATTTGTTCAAAACAAAATAGAAGCCTACGTTCTTCAGTTAGCACCGTTTAGGAATCGGAATTTTGTGGATTGCGACTGCGATCCCCGTTCCGCCAGCGCGTCCAGTAGAAATAGAACGGGAGCGAGACGAGCAGAAGCACGATGCCAATGATCGCGTCCCGTGGGTCTTCGATGAGCGTGCTGTACAGAAACCAGCCCGCGCCCGCGACGAAGAGAAGCGTGGCGTACGGATAACCCCATGCTTTGTATGGCCGTGGAAGATGCGGCATCTTCTTTCGCAGGATGATCACCGACAACGCCGTCAGTGCGTAAAACACCCAGGATCCAAAGACAACGTAAGCGGCAATTTGATCGTACGTGCCGCTGAGCGTGAGCAAGATGCTCCAGGCGCCGAGGGTGATGATCGTGACGAACGGCGTCCGGAACCGCGGGTGCACCTTGCCGAACCCCGGCGCAAAGGTGTGGTCGGCGCCGGCCGCGTACATGGATCGAGCATCGCTTAAGAAGGAGTTGTTGATCGTGCCGAACGTCGAGCAGAGGATCCCCACGGTGATCAGCGAGGCCCCGAGAGGCCCGAGGACGATGACAGCAACATCCGCTGCAATGCGGGGTGAGCCGGCCATTTGCTCGAGCGGCATCACCGAGGCATAGGCGATGTTCACAGAAAGATAGAGGAGAATGACGGTGACCGTGCCGATGATGAGCGAAAGCGGGACATTCCTCTCGGGTCTCTTGATCTCCCCTGCCGACATCGTGACCGTTGCCCATCCCTCGTACGCCCACAGAGCGGAGATCATCGACAGGCCGAACGCCGATGTCAGCCCCCCCGTCCAGTGGTCGGGCCACCAGGGGGAGAAGTTTGCGAAATTGACCTTGCCCGACAGAAACACAGCCGCAATCAACGCAAGCAGTGCAGAGACCTTCGCCAGCGTGAAGATGTTCGTTACCCAGCCGCCGAGCCGTACTCCCCGCACGTTGACGACCGTCGCGATGGCAATGACCAGCATGGCGACGAGCTGCGTCCCCTTGATTGTCACGTCGAGAGAATGGCCGAAGATGACACCGTGATAAGCGAGGAGGGGGTTCTCCGATCCGATCGAGGGGAAAAAGTAGCCGAGGTACGTCGCGAACGCAACGGCGATCGCCGCGACGGAGCCCGCGGTGTTGATGAAGAAATGGTTCCAGCTGAACATGTAGCCCCAGATAGGGCTCAGGCTCTCCCGGAGATACACGTACGGTCCGCCAGCCTTCGGAAGCATGGAGCTGAGCTCTGCGACCGTGAGCGCGCCGAAGAGCGACAGCACGCCGCCGAAGGCCCACACGAGCAGGATGAGTCCCATCGAGTGCAGGTGTCCGGCGATCGTGGCCGGAACGACAAAGATCCCCGAGGCAATAATGGCGCTGAGGTGGATTGCCAGGCCTTCCTTCAGACCCAAGGCGCGCAGGAGCTGAGGTTCTTTCGATTGGTCTTCCAACGTGGGCTTTCTTGTCAGAAGAAGTGAAGGGTGATGGTAAGGACGGAAATAAGTATGGGATGACGAGTGCGGCGGAAGCGGTATCACCTCGACCGGGCGATATTCTCCTCCAACTCCTTCAAATACTTTTCGCAGAGTGCCCGATCGCCGCAGCCGACGAGTCCGGCGAGATATCTGTTCTTCAAAAGCATCTGCAGGGTACCGTTGTGTGGATCGCGAACCTCAAACCTTCCCCTCTTACCTTCCGTCACTGCACCCTTTGGGAGGCCGCCGGCATAGTCATCGAGCGCCTCCTTTGCACGCTCCGGCGACCCTTGCTGAATGATAAACACCTTGAATGGAGCCTTGCCGTCATAGGTTGCCACGTACGAATTACTGAGGGCACTGTAGCCCAGAAAATTCTTCGCGATGTACTGCTCGGAGTTTAGCTCCTTTCCACTTGACGGCAGCAACCGAAGCGGCCCGGGCCAATCCTCCGGCTGCTTGAGATGTTCCTCCACCTTTTCTCCTATCATCAGCAGAGCGCCCTGTGCCTCTTTCCCGGATTGAAGGGTTGAAATCTTCACGTAGTACACCCCGCACAGGAAGTTCATCACCCCTTTGTCGACGTAACCCTGTGTGCCGAGATCGATGAAGTGATAATCCGTGTTCCGCTCCTGGGAGTAGATCCCGAACGCGTCTGCGACCGAACCGTGCTTGTACAGCTCAACCTTGACCTCAAAATCGTCCGACTTCGAATACCGCCCGACATGGAGGTCAACGAAGTTGTACTCCAGATAAAGATCGGCCGCTCCGTTGATCGCATCCCAGAGATTATCGGGACCGTACGTCGTTTCTTCCGTCAGCTTCCATCCCGGGATCTTCGGAAAGATGGACGAATCTCCACCGGTACTTACTACCGAGCCGAAGGAGAAGAAAAGCAGAATCGCGGCGGCTGCGAGCGTTCTCATCGATCCTGACTCAGGAAACGAACTCGCCCGGGACCTTCGTTAACCGGCTAATGTCCGTAATCCTCTCGGACAGGTTGAATCCCTTGACGCAGGTTGCTGTGCAACGAGCGCAGTCGGCGCAGGGGCTCTCCGGCAGGTCGAGGCTTGCCAGAAGGGAATGTGCCATCTCGGGTTGGCCATAGCCGTAGGTGTACATATACGCCCGCATGATCTCCGGGATCGGCAGCCCCTTCGGGCAATCGGGGACACAATGCTCGCAGGCCTGACAATACAGACCGCTTTCAGATTTTCCGTAGGTAAGATCCACGCGCTCTTCGTCCGTCATCGTGAGATCCTGGTTGACGCTGGCGTTCATCGTAAGATGGTCGAAGTTCGTGATGCCGGGGATTGCGGTCGTGACGTTCTCATCCTGCAGAACGAACTTCAACGCGGCTTTGCAGTTGATCGGTTTCTTTTTCTCCCTGTCGTGGAAAGCGCCCGCCATGGGTTTCATGGCAACGATGCCGATGCCGGCCTTCGCCGCGTTCGCAATCGCCCGCTTGACCTCCGGGTAGTGATCCTGCTTGAAGTTCACGGCAGTCAGCACGACGTCATAGACACCGCTGTCGATCGCCGCCTGGATCACCTCCGGCTCATTCTTGTGGGTCGACATGCCGACGAATCTCGCCTTTCCCATCTTCTTGGCGGCCTGAACGGCCTCCAGCATGGCGGGGAACAGGGCCGCGTCCCGCTTGACGATCCCGTGCACGTAGAGGATATCCACGTAGTCCATACCCAGCCGCTTCAAGCTGATATCGAGCTTTTCGAGAAACGCTTCGCTCGTCGACCCGGAGCCAAGCGTACCGTCCCGGTTCGCATCCTCGGGCGGCACTTTGGTAGCCAGCACAAATGAATCCCGCGGATAATCTTTCAGGACCTTTCCCAGCATCTCTTCGTTCCGTCCGCGCTGGTACCCGTGAGCCGTGTCGAAATGTTTGATCCCCACATCGATTGCCGCGGGGATCAGTGCGGCATTGTCGGCCCTCATCACGCCGAAGCTGACGATGGGAAGCTCGATCCCCGTTTTCCCCAGCTTTCTTGTGATCATCTTCTTTTCGGTACCGAGCACGCGAACGCCGGCACGCCCAGCCTGCGCGAAGGCAGGGAGTGCCAGGAAAGCGCCGGAGGTTCCTAGTATGGATGACTTCAAGAATTGCCTGCGATTGAAGTTATTCATGC
>CAYZRX010000119.1:0-6859 GCA_964480945.1 uncultured Ignavibacteriaceae bacterium
CAAGTCAAGCCGCGTTTCAGTCAGTACACTTTTTAACCGTCAGTTGGTAACACACCGTTATCTGACTTCAGTCGGACAAACAAAAGTGTCCGTCCCACCAAGTTTAGCTCATTTTTCGTTATTATCACGGAAGTGAAAAACCTTTCGCGACAAATCGAATCGATCTTCTCGGAAGATGGAAAGCTCTCCTCCCTTCCAAACTACGAGTTTCGCCCCCAACAGTTGGAGATGGCAACCGCCATCGCCTCGGCACTGCAACGTCAATCGCACCTGATCGTCGAGGCGCCGACCGGCGTCGGCAAAAGCCTCGCCTACCTCATCCCGGCAGCACTGTTTGCTCTTGGCGAGAAGCGCAAGGCCGTCATCTCCACTCACACCAAGAACCTCCAGGAACAGCTGCTGCGAAAGGACGTCGAAATTGCTCGCTCGATGATCGACCGGGATTTTACCGCGGTCTTGCTCAAAGGTCGGAGAAATTACCTCTGCTCATCACGACTCCAGGCTGCGCTCCAAGCGCAGAAACACCTTTTCGAAAAGGAGGAAGCGAAGGAACTCGAAAAAGTGAGTGAATGGGCCAAATCCACGGCCGACGGCGACATCGAGGGGCTCCCCTCCCCGCTCCGGACGGACATCTGGATGCAGGTCTGCTCTGAACAAGGCTCGTGCAGCTCAACGATTTGCGGCTCCAACTGCTTCTTCCAGAGAGCCAAGGCCCGAGCGCGTGAGGCCGATATCGTGATCATGAACCACGCCCTTTTCTTCACGCTGTTCGCTCTGCAGAACGCAGAGGACTACTTCCTCTTCAAGAACGACTTCGTGATCTTCGATGAAGCGCACACGCTCGAGCAGGTCGCAGGGTCGTCCGTCGGCAAGAGTATCTCACGCGGCCAGGTTCTCTACGCGATTCACCGACTCTATAACTCGAAGACGAGAAAAGGCTTGCTGGCAAAGGTCCGTACAAAACACTATCGAGAGCTTTGCGAACAAGCTGAGGAAGCGGCGCTTTCCTTTTTTGATACTGTCACGCGTGTAGCGCGATCCCAAAGCCAGAAATCAAACGCCCTCCGGATCCGCACGCCGCATTTCATCGCCGACACGCTCAGCGCTCCGCTTCACGACCTTCAGGAATCCGTCGAGCAACTCGAGGATGATGCGAAGACGAAACTGAACAAAGAGGAACTCGGCGGAGCGCGCCGGCTCTTGTGGGAGGCCGAAGTGCTGGTGAGGGAATTCCTCGACCAATCCGACCCCTCCCTGACCTACTGGGTCGAGCTTGCGTCAGGCCGGTCGCAAAACGTCTTCCTTCATGCCGCCCCGACGAGCATCGCAGAGAGCGTCGGCCCAAGACTCTTCAAGGAGGGGACGTCCGTCGTGATGACGGGCGCAACGCTTTCCCTCGGCGGGTCACTCGACTATTTCCAGCGCCGGCTCGGAGCATTTGCAGCGCAAACGCTCGTGCTGGACTCGCCTTTCGATTTCCAGCGCCAAATGAAGCTGGTCGTGGCGAAAGATATCGCTCCGCCCGACGATCCCCAATTCGAAGAGGAGCTCCCCGAATGGCTCCATCGCTCCCTGCTCCGCTCGAAGGGGAAAGCGCTGGTCCTCTTCACGAATGCTCGCTTGCTTCGGAGCATGGCCGATCGCCTTCAGGCGCAGCTCGACTCCGACGGCCTGACGCTGCTTCTCCAGACCGGCGCCGTCTCCCGGCATTCGCTGCTCGAGGAGTTCAAACGGGATGTCGGCTCGGTCCTCTTCGGACTCGACAGCTTCTGGATGGGCGTGGATGTTCCTGGCGAGGCGCTGGAACACGTGATCATCACACGTCTCCCCTTCGCAGTCCCGGACCACCCGCTCGTTCAGGCCAGGATGGAGCTGATCGACCGGCAGGGGGGCAATGCGTTCATGGACTACACGCTGCCCGAGGCCGTGCTGAAGTTCAGACAGGGCGTCGGACGGCTCATCCGGTCAAAATCCGATGTGGGGATTGTGACGGTGCTTGATTCACGGATCGTGGGCAAGCGGTACGGCGGACTCTTTGTTCGGTCGCTGCCGAAATGTCCAATCGAGATTCTATCCGCAGGTGGTGAAACCGAAGAGTATGAGGCGTATGAATGATTCATCCATCGGTGATCGAAGAGACAACCCCCCGCGTTTCCGCAGCACAGATTGGACGGGCGAATGTGGATGACGAGACAGCATTTCACCGCTTGCCTGTTCCATTCTCGAATTCTTTCTTTAGCTTCGCGTAGATCGACGCGATGCGGGCAATCTCCGCCCGATACAGGTGGAGATTCGTCCTCCCCTCGAACGCTCCCCTGCATTTGTCCCTGATAGCCTTGAGCTCGCTCACCCACTCGCTCCACGACGGCAGGCTTGAAAGTCTGCCGCCGTACAGACGGTTGAAGGATGTCACAAGGTAGTAGGCCGTTCGATCCTCGAGCATCTTGCGCGTGCTGTCCGTTGTGAAAATGGCGAAGGGCACGATCATGTCGTTCGTGATCGACGTGTCGATAGCCCACCGTTTGCCGAACCAGACTCTGGACTTCAGCCACGGCTCCAGGCCGATCACGCCGACGGACGGGTCGGCGGGGATCCAGCTGCGGCTTGCCTCATCGTAGACTTCCACCCAGCGATGATCGTTATGCCGCGCGCCGAACACGGACGCGGAAAAACCGCGCTTGGTTATGAGCGTCTCCGCGCTCTCCCGGCGTCGCTCGCTCTCAGGCTGAATGTTGATCTCTGCAATCTGCCGGTACTTGATGCCGAGCGTCTTGATGAGCGCCATATACACCGTCGCCAGCTCGAAGCAGTTTCCACCCCCGCGATCGATGATTTCCTTCACGGTCCGCTGCTTGTAGTCCGTGGACAGCCACTTGAAATTGTGACTCAGCCAGTCCAGCAAGCGGACAGCCCGCTCATAGTCCGTCAGCGCACCTTTGACAATGGATGCCGCGAACCGGCTCAGGTCAAGCTGAGAGGTATCAGCGACGGCCGAGACCGGCGGTGCAGTGTGGTGGTGCGGCTTCGACGTTGTCGAGAAAACTGCCGTAACAAGAATAAGCAACAGGGAGGCGATGCCTTTCATTGGGATCCTCCTGCACGATCGCACGACGAGATTTGGGGAATGAATAGTAACGGTTTGACCATCCGAGAGCGAAAATAGTTGCGGGAGATCCCAGGTCCCATGGAGCTTCGAGGTGCGTGGGACCTTCGATTACCAACGCTTCTTGAGGAGGTAGATGAACACCGGCGCGCCGAGTGTCGCCGTAACCACACCGACGGGAATTTCCGACGGCGCCAGCAGGATGCGCGAAACGAGGTCGCAGAGGAGCAGAAAGATCGCTCCGCCGAGAAACGACGCCGGCATCAGCAGCCGGTGGTCGGGGCCCAACAGCAGGCGACACGTGTGGGGCACAACCAACCCCACGAAGCCGATGACACCACTCACCGACACCGCCATGCCTGTGATGAAGGAGGCCAGGAGGTACGAAGCTCGCCTGACCCTCTCCACTTCCACGCCGAGGTGCGTCGCTGTTTCGTCCCCCGTGGCGATGAGATTGAGGGCACGAGATTGAGTCATCAGCCCGAGGGAGGCGAGGACGATCAGAGGAGCGATCACGACGATCGATCGCATCTGCGCTCCGCTGAGATTGCCGATCAGCCAGAGAAACGTGGAACGAATATCCTGGTTCACCAGCGCCGTGAAGAGAAGAATCAGCGCGCTGAAGAATGCGCCAACCATCACTCCGGAGAGAAGCAGGGCGTTCGTATCGAGAAGCCCACGCCGGTGACCGAGAGTGAAGACCAACAGCATGACGAGTCCGGAGCCGACGAATGAAAGGAGGGGAGTCGTAATCTGCGTCATGCCCAGACCGAGGGAAAACGCGACAAGCGCCCCCACGGTGCCGCCGCTTGAGATGCCAAGAATGTAAGGTTCTGCGAGAGGATTTCTCAGCAGCGCCTGCAGAGCGGCGCCGGCAATCGAGAGACCCGCCCCCACAATCATCGCCAGAAGGATCCTCGGCAGCCGGATTTGCAGAAGAATGGTACGCGTGCCTTCCACTGATCGGTCGGAAGGATCAAGCATCGCCCTCAGGCCTTCGCCGATCGGAATGTGGCTGCTGCCGATCATCAGGCAGAAGAAGCCGACGACGATGAGGAGGAGCACCATCACCAAGACGACGACCAGGGCTTTCCGAAACGACAGCGGGGTCTTTGCCATACGCGGCACTTTCAATCGCCGGCGCTGGATGCTGACTGTAGAGCGATCCACACCTTCTTCAGCAGCTCGTCAATTCCCTTCCCCGTCACGGACGAAATCCGAACCACGGGTACATTCTTTCCGAACGACAGCTTCGTGAGCTTCTTCCGCAGACTTTCCTCAAGCAGATCGATCTTCGTCAGCGCCACCAGCTTCGGTTTCCGGGCAAGCTCAGCGCTGTGGCCGTCAAGCTCTTGAAGGAGGATGTCATAATCGCGTTTCGGATCTTCACTCACGGACTCGATGAGAAAGAGCAGCACCTTGGTGCGCTCGATATGGCGAAGGAACTGAATTCCGAGTCCCTTCCCCTCGTGGGCTCCCCTGATCAAGCCGGGCATGTCGGCAAGCGTGAAGCTCTTGCCTTCGGCGTACCGGACGATGCCGAGGTTCGGCGCCAGCGTGGTGAAGGGATAATCCGCGATCTTGGGCCTCGCGGCCGAAACAGTCGATATGAGAGTAGACTTCCCGACGTTCGGGAACCCGACCATACCGACGTCCGCCAGAAGCTTCAGTTCGAGAAGAAGCACGCGCTCCTCACCCGGAACTCCGGGTTCCGCTATGCGCGGCGCCTGATTCGTCGCCGTTGCGAACTCCGCGTTCCCTTTTCCGCCTTTGCCGCCCCTGGCAATGATGATCTCCTCCCCATGCTCGACGAGGTCCGCAATGACCTCACCGTTTTGAGCGTCTTTGATGAGCGTCCCGCACGGGACTTTAAGGAACACGTCAGCACCGTCCTTGCCGGTTTGCGTCTTCCCTCTGCCGTGCTCGCCGTTTCCGGCCCTGTAGTGGCGCTTGTATTTGAAATCCAGAAGAGTGCTCAGTTGCTTCTCGGCACACACGCGCACGTCTCCTCCGCGACCGCCGTTTCCCCCGTCCGGTCCGCCCTTTGGCACAAATTTCTCGCGACGGAAGCTGATCACGCCGTTGCCGCCGTTCCCGGACTTGACATAGACGATAGCTTGATCGATGAATTGCATGCTGGGGTGTTGGGGTTGGGATCAGGATCCGGTGTCAAGCGCAGAAATCAGCTGCTCTGCTCGTCACCTCCGGTTGGCAGGTAGCGGCTCTGGATCTTGTCCGTGAAGAGAATGGCTTCCTCGGAGAACGGATCGACATCGTTGAGGAGGAAGATCTCTTTGAGATATCTGGCGGCCTCTTCCCAATCCGCGATCTTGTTCAGCTCATCGAGGGCCAGACGAAACTCAATGTCGTGCTTCCGAAAGATCTTTCGAATAAACATCTTTTGTTCGGTTGCAGAGAACAGGCTCTGCATGTCCTGCATCTGCTCAGGAGGAGCGCTCGCAGCATCAGGCTCTCGTTCTTGCTCTTGTTGGACCGCTGATTGCTCCGCCAGCGGCACATCCTCGTCGAAATCAGAATAGACTTTCACCGGTGCTTTTAACACCGCGCCGTCCCCCCCGTCGGTCGTTGAAACAGGCTTCTCCTCACTCGACGGCGGGATTCCATGCTCGGGCGGGGCTTCGCTCTGCTCGTGCTGAGCCTCCGGCAGCAAGACCTCGGCCGCCTCGTCACCTGTCCGCACCTTCTCAATCAGGTTCGCCAGCTGAAGCAAGCTGATGTCACTGACCCCCCTGCTGTCCCGTTCCGATTCCAGGCGCTCTTTAATGTCGTTCAGTTTCTTGTCTTCAAAGAAAACGATTGCCGCATTGATGGGAATGTGAGCTTCCCCGGGGCGCCCCGGCGGGACAGGCAGCGCGGCCTCGATGAAACGCACCATAGGGCGGGCCATCATTGCCAGCTCCACGCTCGAATGGCGCGCGACAATTTCCTGGTCGATCCGCTCCAGCAGCGAGCCGAACTCCTCGTACGTCAATTCTGCAAGACCCCGGTTTTCAATGTATCGTCTGATGATCTCCGCGTAGTACGCGTAGTCGACGCAATATTTGAGCTTTCGCTCGATGTCCGAGGTGGGACGGCGGCGCTGATTTTCAAAGATGAAGTTGAGGAGCGTCCATTGGGGGCGACAGAGGAAGTTGAATTCAAAGTGAACGGCGTGATCCAGCATCCCTTCGAAGTCATGCCGCCCGAACTCGTAATTGTGGACCAGGAGGAGATCGATTTGTTCCTGCAGCCTAAGCACCTCCGGCAAAGCGTAGGGGAGCTTCTTGGATCGAGCTTCCAGCTGCCGCTCGTGCTGTAAGAGCTGCTCCACCCGCGCTCTGAAATACGCCCTGATGGCCTGATGGATGTTCGCCGCGAGGACATCCTTAAGTCGAATGCTCTCCGCCTCTCCGATCGTCCGGGAGCGGACGGAGTTGATGATCATTTCGATCTCGGTTTCAAATATGTAGCCCATAGCGTCTCCCCGCGCCGTCACTTCTGGCTTTTGACCAACGCGTTCACACGATCGATCTCACGCTGCGCGCCCGCCCGAAAGGTGGCATCAACCCCCGGCCGCTGGAGGATCATCTTGTACATCGTGATGGCTTGGTCGAACTTCGACATTTTCTCGTACGCCTGTCCTGCCATGTAGTAGGAGGTGGAGGCCCAGTCGTTTTTCGTCCGCGTCGTGATGAGGTAGGGAACCATCAGGAACACCAGGATCGCCAGCTGGTAGTCCCCATTGTAGAAATAAGA
>CAYZRX010000120.1:0-6760 GCA_964480945.1 uncultured Ignavibacteriaceae bacterium
TGTAACCCATGTCTCCGAACAAGTGTTACCCATGTCCCCGGTCTGTACAGGAAGGTGAGGATGGGGTCTGTTTTGCGCTTTTGTCTTCAACGCAGATCAAACCCTTTTGTAAACCTCTTGCTCGCCAGCACCCGGGAGAAGGGATCAGATCAACTGCCGAAGAACTACGCTTTCAGCTCTCCCATACTATTCGTATCGGAGTGCCTCAATCCCCAAGAATCGGGATCTTCGCATTAAGATACTATTCGTATCTTAATGCTTTGACAGGATTAGCGGTCGCGGCTTTGATCGTCTGATAGCCGATCGTCAGCAGCACGATAAGCATCGCAACGAGCAGCGCGATCAGAACGACGAAGACGTTCACGCCGACCCTGTACGCATAGTTTTGGAGCCAGCCATTGATATAATAGATCGTAACCGGCACCGAGATGATCGTCGATATCGCTATCAGGAGGAGGAATTCTCTGGCGAGAAGATAGAAGATGGTTCCAGCCGAGGCGCCCATCACCTTCCGTATGCCGATCTCCTTCACCCTCGTTTGAATCACAAACAGCGACACCCCGAAAAGGCCGAGGCAGGCGACGAAGATCGCCAGCCCTGTAAAGTACCCGATCATCTCGGCGAACCGGTAGTCGTTGCCATAGAGGTCGTTCAACCTGTCGTCAAAGAACTGCCATTCCATTGGTTTTCCGTTGTTGAACGGCTTCGACGTCGCTTCGATGAAGCTCACAGTCTTGGAGACGTCGGCGGAATGCCGCAATCTCACGGCAATCTCCATCAAATACCGCGTGTTGCAGGAGAGAACGATCGGGCCGATGGGGGAACGGAGCGAATGCATGTTGAAATCTTTGACGACTCCAAGAATTCGCTGAGTATGGATCGTTTCTTGTGACGGATCGGTGATTCCGAAGGCTTTCATCGCAGTCTCGTTGAGAATCACACCGCTCTTTGCTTCTTCGGGCGTCGCCTCCGCAAAACTCTTGCCGGAGACCATCCTCATTTTCATGGTTTCGATAAAATCGCGATCGACCGAAACAATCTGGTACGAAATCTTCTTTGTTGGATCCGACTTGTCGGGAATCGTGGTGAAACCACCTGACTCCGATCCCGGGACGACAAACGTCCCCGAAACGCCGAGAATGGAGGGGTCACTCTTCAATTCGGCTTTGAACGTCTCGAGGCCCGCGCCCATGCTCTGGTTGCCGGTAGAAAGCACCAGCAGATCCCGCGTGTCAAATCCCATGTCCTTGTCGTGGAAGTAGTGTAATTGGTTGTAGATCGTCACGGAGGCTGTGATCAGTCCGATGAAGATGATCATTTGGACCGCAATCATGATCTTTCTCAGCGTAGCTTTGGAGCCTCCGGTGCTCAGCTTGCTCCGCAGAATATCGATCGGGTGGAAGCCGGAGAGATAGAATGAAACATAGCTTCCGGAAAGAATCCCGGCAAGCAGAGTGATACCCGTGAAGAGGACTAGAAAGTCCAGATTGTGAAAATAGCTGGCCGGCAGCGCTTTTCCCAACAGCCGGCTCAACGACGGCAGGAAGAATTCGACCAGAAGCAATGCCACCGGCAGAGAGAGCACCGCAACGATAAGGGACTCGATCATGATTTGTTTCATGAGATCGGGCCTTGTGGCGCCGATGACCTTTCTGACCGCGATCTCTTTTGTGCGAACGCTTGCCCTTCCCGTGCTGAGGATGACAAAGTTGATGCACGCGATCAGAAGGGTCAGGATGGCTATCGTCGAATAAACATAGACATTCGTGATGTCCCCCGTCGGAAACCGGTTATTGGCAAAGCCGGATGAGCGAAAATAGACCTCCTTCAGTGGAAGCAAATGGTACTGCGACTTGCTGTATTGGTCGGAATGACTCTTCGAAAACGAAACCAGCTGTTGCTCGAGGTCCGCCGCGCTTGAGGGAGTGAGCAAGACGTATGTTACGACAAGTTTCATTCTCCATGATTCCAGCGGGGCTTTCTCGTACGTCCCCCAAAGGGCGGTGACCCATTGTTCCCCCATGGCCAGCGGCACGATGAGCTCCGCTCTGAACGTAGAGGTCCGTGGAATATCCTCCATGACCGCGCAGATTTTCAGATCGTAGCTTCCTCCCCACGAATTGGCGCTCACGATCTCCCCGATGGGATTTTTGTCGCCGAAGATCTTTTGTGCCAATTGGCTGCTGATGACGGCGGAATTTCTTTCGGTGGACATCTCCTGGAGGCCTCCAGACCTCAGCGGCAGTGTGAGGATCTTGAAGATGCCCGGATCGGAGGAGACGCAGAAGACCCGCTCGAAGTTTTTGTCTTTGTATTTGACCGGGCATGCGGTGATGACACATCGTGCGGATTGCTCGACCTCCGGATACTGGTTTTTCAGTTCGGGGCCCAGCAGGTACGGCGTGCTCGGCTCCGTCCATTTGAAGTCGGGGGATTCCGTGGTCACGATATAGATGTTATCGAGGTTCTCGTTGTACCGGTCGTAGCTCAGCTCGTTCACCGCATAGAGCATAATGATGAAGCTGGAAGCCAGGCCGATCGATAACCCCGCGATGTTGATGAAAGAAAACGCTTTGTACTTCCAGAGATTTCGGAAGGCGGACTTGAAGTAGTTCATCATCATGATGGTTTTCCCCGGCATAGTGATCCCAAGTCCTCTCCAAAATGACAGCTATGTCACCCCGAACTCACCTACCCACCGTGTTCGGATTTAGCAGGCCAGGTGTCCCGCTGCGGGCCGCACGACCATGAATTGGCTACGTCTGTTTTGATTCACCGACAGACAGCATGGCCTCTAGCAAGAGCTTGACGCGTTTATCGAACTTGAACCGGATAATCAGATACAATCCCTGGAATGCCAACGCCACCCCGAACACATAAAGAACCCAATGAGCAATCAAAGGGGCGTCGGGACTCGGCGAGATGATGAGTTTCCCGAGGAAGAGGAGGCCGGCGAGAAACTCCCCCCAGTAACCGGCGTAGCTGAACCTGCTGGGAGCGTTCTTCCTTTCGAATTCTCTGAGGGCTTCCAGCTGTTGGCGAAGTTGAATGATGGTTTCAGGATTCATTCGGTGCCTCCTAAGTGAATTGGAGAATGAAGAGACAGATGAATCTACGATTCAACATTGGGAGATTCTGAATGCCGCCTTCGTGGCGAGTGATTTGAGATGGACCCAAACGTTCGTCAGCCGGTTAAGCGTCCTGATCAATGGGTTCTCCCTTCGAGAGAGCTTCCAAGCTGATCGGACCCGTCATCTTCCAATAGATCGGTCCGGCCACCTCCCCAAAAGCATTGACGAGAATGCAAATGGCTATCGGTATCCAGTATCCCGACAGGAACGTGTCCACGGCAACCAGGAAAGACTGAGCGAAAGACAAATCGCTGAACAGAGCGGCTGCGGTGACGGAGATCCCGAGGGCTCCCGAGAGCGCCCAATAGCCAAATTCGAACGGGCCAACGATCAGGGCCCAAACCATATGCCTGCGATCGTACCGTGCGATCAACAGTCCCACGACAAGCCCTTGATAGAGGGTGAGTATGGGCGTGATCAGGATGATACCCACCACGAAATAGAGCAAGGCTGCAGGTATGATGATCAAGAATATGAACGAGAAGGACGTAAGAAAGAACTTCCTGGCGATCCACAGCTTGAGCATATTCTTGAAAGGAGGATGGCGGAACTGTTCGATCCGATTGTTCAAGAGCCACGTTCGTATCCTCTTCGCGCGCTTGTTCCCCCTTCGGACAAGCGACATACCGACGGCCGTTCCAATCCAGATCGTTGCGTACAGGATAATCGAAATGATGAGCAGCGTGGAAGGTTTCACGGCTTTCCTCGCTTACGCTACATGGCGCCAAACGTCTAAGCAAACCAGCGTGTCTCTTTGGCGGGCAGTGCCAAAAGGGATCTGCCGAAGGGATCCCTTGCCCGAACGGATGGTCACGAAGTGCTCCCTTTGGGACTTCGCCGAAGGGGTCCCTTCCCAAAGGGACCGCTTCGCGGCGGACGGGACCTTCGGGATTTGCTGTTTGTCAGGCGTTCGTTGTGCTTCAATTCGGACAGGCACAAGATCGCAAGAGGACGGTCGTTGGCTTCTTACGTCGACTGGTCTCGTTCGTCGATCGATGAAGCAGTCGAATGGGCGGCTCTCTTTCTATACCATGAGATAATGAACAATATTGCCAGAACAAAAAGAGGGAACCCCATAGCAATGCCGGACCCACGATCGTGCTCTGCGACAAAGAGTCCTAGGTACCACATTCCAATCCACCAGACCACAAAAATCAATCCTCCGAGTCCTTCGTTCTTCCAGGTTATGAGATAGCCCACGAGGAACAGGACAAACAAGAGTTTGACCACAAGGGGCTCAGAACCGGAGGAACCGTACGAACCGCTGGCGATGAAGATCAGATACAACAGGCCGTAGAGGGAAGTGAGGATCAAAAGGACTTTCGAATGACGTCCTTGCCGCGGCGTACTGGAGTCGTTCTTCATCGATGAATCCTTTCTTCAACGAGTTGCCGAATCATGGTATCCGTGCGAACCAATGCGGCCCAGCGTTCAGGCGGGTTTACCGCAAACTCCTGAGCGACCTTGAGCGAGCGAAGCGAGTCGAAGGGGAACGTAGCGCTCTAGGTAAGCTCGAAACGGCTGTGAGACAGCAGCCTACTTAAGGTTCTGGATAATCGAGTCCAGGGTGTCAGAAATCTTCTTCATGATGTTGCTTAGCGTCTGGGTGAGCTTCGATATTGTGTCCCTCGCTATCTGGAGCCGAAGAGACGTGAAGTCCGAACTCAGGTTTACACTTTCTGAGATCAGTTCCGCGACTTCTGCCAAAACACAAAAACTAAGCAGGTTGCACTGATCGCTAGACAGTCGCGCAAACCTGCGGCGGACCTCCTTCTGAACGAGGCCCGAACGATCAGCATCCGCCGACCCTGACATCAAGTGAACGAGCAGTTCCTTAGCAACAGCATCGAGCTTGGCCCTAGCCTCCGGCTGCAACAATGCGCTAAGGCTGTGGGATCTCGCAAGGATTTTCCGCTCTAATTCAAGGTGCTGAGGGACGGGCATTAGAACCTCCTTGGCCAATCGGCCGCATAACAATGTTTAAGTAGTTTCTCCTTAAGACTTTTAGATGGCGAATTCGCAGCAAGATGTCTCAACCCTCGAGGCGTCAAAAGCCATTTGGACACATGCCATCGAATTGGTTTCGCTTCCCTACATGGACTTTGACAATGGTTAAATCTAGTATTACTTCAAGGCGTTTACAAATCTTTCTCGCATAAAGCACTCTGCTTAGCGTCCAGGCGAACCATTTACCCGCCATGCAGCATCTTTGGGCGGGCCCGCCATGTGCGCTGTTTGCATCCCGCTGCTTTTCAGCGGGACTTCACCTTTTGGCGGGGACTCGATTCTTTGTAAAGTGTTCGCCGCAGCGTTGCCGATTCATGCCTGCCCTCAAAAGAAATTGAAGCCAACCCCGGCTCGATACATCAACGTGATGTCATAGATCTGAGAATCCAGACCTGCGCTGGCTCGAACCTCAAGAAACGCGAACAGCCCCTTGTAGATGGCGATGTCCGATCCGACAGCGCCGAGAAATGTGAAGGTCTCGCCCAGGGCTGTCCGAGACACCCTAAGTTCGCCGCCAGCACTGACGCTGAATGTTGTGTCTTGAGTCGAAGTGGCCCGTGAGAGACCGATGAGACCGAGAAAGTACGGTGAGGCAATCTTGCCGGGAATTGTCATCGATGCTTTCGCGCCGAGCAAGAGAGAGCTCAAAGAGTAGCTTCCCGTCGTCCTGGTATTCTGGTAGTAGCCTTCAAAGGAAAACGGGTTGTAGTCGAAATAGCCGACAAGGAACAAGCCGCGCCAGAGTCGGTACCCGGCAGCGATGTTCGTGTTCGCTCCGGGTTTCCAAGGATCGTAATAGCGGTTGATGGCCAGACCACGACCTGCGGAGATGAAGGCTACCGGATCTTGCTGAGCCAAGAGTAGCGGCGAAAAGCAAGCGAGTGCGAAGAAAAGAACGCTTAGCTTCAAAAATCGAACTCCGAGCGAGTAATAGTGGACATCAGCAAACATAGGGAAAACAAGCTCTGGCTTGGCAGCGCAGCATCCCGCTGCTTCCAAGCGGGACTTCACGTCTTGGCGGGGGGGGTACCCCGAAGTTCTTTTTCGGGGCCGCTGTGGCTACTTGAGTTGTTGACCCTCTGGCGCGTTTTGCGGTAGCTTGGAGAAAAACGCGCCGATTTGCGGCCCTTTGAGATAGAATGATCCAGCTTCGGAGTACGTGCCACCAAACATTTGGTATTGGTTAATTGCACACTCTTGCCAACCCATCTTCCAGTATGCATCCAGGTCGGGATACTGACCGGGTTTGCCACGTCGGATGAAAATGGTTCCGCCCTCGATCGAACCCAGGTAACGTTTTCGGTGCGCGTCAAAGATCGTCCAGAAGCATCCGCCGGAGCCGCAATCACTGTGATCGAACACGAAGAATTCTTCGTAGCCGTCTTGGTCTAGGTCGAATGTCGCGACATGGAAATCTGTTGAATCATAGTCCTCATAATAATGTAGGATGAGGGTATCTGTGATCGGCCGATCGACGCCAAAAGCAGTGGTGAAGAACGCGCGATACTCGACTGGTTGCTGTCCAAATGCATCAACCGGGATAAAGAAGAGAATGGCGAGAGTTGTGTAGATAGCATTCAATTGCATTCCATGTCCGCAATGGCGCTCAACGTTCAGGCAAA
>CAYZRX010000121.1:0-6727 GCA_964480945.1 uncultured Ignavibacteriaceae bacterium
GCTCGGGGCTCCTGCTCTTCCTCGGCAACGAAGACAGCCCGATGAACTATCCGGCGAATACGTACAGCTTCCGGCAGGACAGCACGTTTCTCTACTACTGGGGACTCGACGATCCGTCGCTCGCCGCCGTGATCGACCTGGACAACCGGAGGGAGATCATCTTCGGCAACGACCCTACCGTCGACGAGATCGTCTGGACGGGACCACAGACCTCGATCAAGGAGAAGAGCCAGAAGGTCGGCGTTTCTGAGGCGATGCCGTTGAGCAAGCTGGAGGAAATTGTCTGGGCGGTCGTGAGGCAGGGGAGAGCCATCCATTATCTGCGGGCATACCGGCCCGAGAATATTTTGAAGCTCGAGCGACTCCTGGGGATTCACCCGCGGGTGGTTAACGAGTACGCATCGAAAGAGTTCATCCGCGCCGCGGTCGAGCAGCGCTCGGTCAAAGCCAAGGAGGAGATCGAGCAGATTGAGCTTGCCATCGACATCACGCGCCGGATGCAGATGACCGCGATGCAGATGTCGAAGCCGGGAATGTACGAGCGGGAAGTGGCGGGGACGATGGAGGGGATCGCCGTCTCAATGGGGGGAAATCTCTCGTTCCCGATTATTTTCTCGATCCACGGCGAAACGTTGCACAACCACTATCATGGCAACAAGATGAAGGCCGGCAATATCGTCGTGAACGATTCCGGTGCAGAGTCACCGTTGCACTACGCGGGCGACATCACCAGGACGTTTCCGGTGAGCGGCAAGTTTACGGCGAAGCAGAAGGAGATCTATCAGATTGTCTTGGACGCGCAGCGCAAGGCGATCGGCATGGTCTCACCCGGCGTGAAGTTCAAGGATGTCCATCTGATGGCCGGCAAGGTCCTGGCGGAAGGACTCAAGGACCTGGGGCTGATGAAGGGAGATATGGAGGAAGCAGTGCAGGCGGGCGCCCACGCCCTGTTTTTCCAATGCGGGCTCGGTCATATGATGGGGCTCGACGTGCACGACATGGAAGATCTTGGCGAAGAGTACGTCGGGTACGACAGTCAGACGAAACGAAGCAGCCAATTCGGATTGTGCTATCTCCGTCTTGCGAAGCCGCTGCAGCCGGGCTACGTCCTGACCGTGGAGCCGGGAATCTATTTCATTCCGGAGCTCATCCATGCCTGGAAGGCGGAAAAGAAGTTCGCTCAATTCGTCAACTACGACGCCGTTGCGAAGTACGAACGATTCGGAGGGATGAGAGTTGAGGATGACGTGCTCGTACTGCAGAAAGGGAATCGAGTGCTTGGCAAGAAGATACCGAAGACGATCGCGGAGGTTGAGGCCTTGATGTCCCGTTGATGGGGCACGTGCAAGATGATCTCGTCAGCGACTTGTGGTTTACCCAGGTAAGTGTGTATGGACGGACTCACTGCAGAATAGACGGAGAATCAAATGACGGAACATCCGACGGAAGGACGTGAATTCAAACGTGGTCTCGGTTTGCTCGACTCTGTCATGATCGTGGTCGGGATCATGATCGGGTCGGGGATCTTCATCGTCAGCGCCGATATTGCGAGGACGGTCGGGTCGGCCGGCCTCCTGCTGCTGGTGTGGCTCGTGACGGGCGTGCTGACGATGATCGCAGCGCTCAGCTATGGTGAGCTCGCCGTGATGATGCCTCAGGCGGGAGGTCAGTACGTCTACCTGCGCGAGGCATACAATCCGCTCGTCGGATTCCTGTACGGCTGGACGTTCTTCATGGTGATTCAGACGGGGACGATCGCAGCAGTCGCGGTGGCGTTCGCGAAATTCACGGGGGTGCTCGTTCCGTGGGTGAGCGATCAAAATGTTCTCTTTCATATCGGTGGTTTGAAGATCACGATGGCTCAGCTGACGGCTGTCGCTTGCATCGTCGTCTTGACGGGAATCAACCTGAAGGGATTGAGGGAGGGGAAGATCGTTCAGAATATCTTCACGTTGACCAAGACCGCCGCCCTCATCGGAATCATTTTCCTGGGCCTGTTCGTGGTGAGAAACCACGAAGCGATCGCGGCGAATCTCGCGAACTTCTGGGCGGCCACGTGGACGCACATCCAAAACGACAAGATCCTTTCTGTAGAGTCTCTCTCCGGCTGGAAGATCCTCGCCGCCATGGGTGCTGCGATGGTCGGCTCTCTCTTCGCGGCCGATTCGTGGCACGACGTGACGATGGCCGCTGTGGAGGTGAAGGACCCGAAGAAGACGCTTCCCCGAAGCCTGGCGATCGGCGTTGCCCTCGTTACGGTGCTCTACGTTCTGACGAACGTTTCCTACATCCTTCTCCTTCCGGTCGTTGGAAGCCCAGATGCGGCGGACGCCGCGGGACGTGGAATTCAATTCGCTGCTTCGGATCGTGTCGGCACGGCTGCAGCCTCAATGATTTTCGGTGACGTAGCGACGGTGATTATGGCGTGCCTGATCATGGTCTCCACGTTCGGGTGCACGAACGGTTTGATTCTTGCCGGAGCTCGACTCTACTACGCGATGGCGAAGGATGGCTTGTTCTTTCGGGGTGCCGGCGAGCTGAATGCCAATGCCGTACCGGGCTATGCGCTCGTGATCCAGGCCGGGTGGTCGATCGTACTATGCTTTTCAGGGACATACAGCGATCTTCTTGACTATGTCATCTTTGCCGTGCTGGTGTTCTACGTCCTTACGATCATCGGCCTGTTTATTCTGAGAAAGAAACGTCCGGACGCCGACCGGCCGTACAAAGCGTTCGGATACCCCGTGCTTCCGGGCCTCTATGTTCTCATCGCCGCCGCCATTTGTGTCGATCTTCTGGTTTTCAAACCGCTCTACACGTGGCCCGGCCTCGGCATCGTTTTGATTGGAATTCCCGTCTACTATCTCTGGACGAAGTATTCGAAAGGAATTCGGAGCCCGCAACCGCAGTAGGAAGAGGAGGTTGTAGCCACTACCACCCGCGGCAGGGGCCTCCAGCATTGCCGGATTGCAGCGGTGGTCAGGGCCGTTCTGGAGGTTGCGCCATTGGAACCTGCCGCCGGGCATTGCCCAAGAAGGAGTTGAGATATGAAAAGAGTGACGATCATTCTGTTCGTTCTTACCGCCGTCACCCAAGTCATACCGAGTGCAACGGCATTCGGACAGGCGGATGCCAAGATGGCTCTTCGCAACAAGGCTTCGCTCAAAGCCTCACCCTTTGCCCTCGAAGACGTTCGGCTGCTGGATGGCCCGTTCCGTGATGCCATGCTCCGCGACCAGAAATACCTGCTAAGTTTGGATCCGGATCGGCTGTTACACATGTTTCGCGTTACGGCCGGACTCCCGTCCACAGCCAAGCCTCTCGGCGGATGGGAAGCCCCGGACGTGGAGTTGCGCGGACACAGCGTGGGTCACTATCTGTCGGCCTGCGCACTGATGTACGCGAGCACCGGTGATGTCGGGTTTAAGGAGAGGGCTGAGGCGATCGTCGGCGAGCTGGCGAAGATACAGGAGGCGATGCCTTCGCGCGGTTTCCATCCAGGCTATCTGTCGGCGTTTCCGGAGGAGTTTTTTGACAGGGTCGACGCCCGCCAGCGCGTGTGGGCTCCGTACTACACGATTCACAAGATCATGGCCGGTCTGCTCGATGTGTATCTAATGTGTGAGGACCGGCAGGCACTTGACGTTGTGCAGAAAATGGCCGACTGGGTCAAGTTCCGCGTTGACCGGCTGACGGAGGCGCAGCAGCAGCGCGCGCTCGGCACCGAGTTTGGCGGCATGAACGAAGTTCTGGCGAACCTCTACGCCGTCACGGGCAATCCTGAGTACCTTCGGGTGGCCCACAGGTTTGACCACAAGGCGCTTTTCGATCCTCTCGCCCGCGGTGAGGATTCATTGGACGGCCTCCATGCGAATACGCAGTTCCCGAAGGTGATCGGCGCGGCGCGCGAATACGAGCTGACGGGCGACAAACGCTATGAGAGGATTACGGACTTCTTCTGGCAGCGCGTCGCGCTTCACCGGTCGTACGTCATCGGAGGCAATAGCGACAATGAAGCGTTTTTCCCTGTCAAGGATTTCTCCAAACATCTAGGCCCAACGACCACCGAGACCTGCAATATCTACAACATGCTCAAGCTGACGCGCCACATCTTTGCGTTGACGCTGTCCGCGGAGGCGATGGATTTCTACGAGCGCGGATTGTACAATCAAATCCTTGCATCGCAGGATCCGGCATCAGGTATGATGACCTACTACGTGCCTCTTCAGCCCGGTGCCTTCAAGACTTTTTCGACTCCCTGTGAATCGTTCTGGTGCTGTGTGGGAACGGGCATGGAGAATCACGCCAAGTACGGAGCGTCAATCTATTTCCACGACGAGCAATCACTCTATGTCAATCTCTTCATCGCTTCGGAATTGAATTGGAAAGAGAAAGGACTGGTGGTGCGCCAGGAGACGCGATTTCCCGAGGAGGACGTGACGCGGCTGACGCTGACGTGCGAAAAACCTCTCCGGCTTGCGCTAAAGATTCGGTATCCGTCGTGGGCGCTCTCGGGGATGGAATTAACGGTGAACGGCAAGCAGCAGCCCGTTCGGGGGAAGGCTGGTTCGTACGTGAGTGTGGAAGGTGAGTGGAGGGACGGCGACATAGTGCAGGTCCGCATGCCCATGACATTGCGGATCGAATCCGTGCCGGACGATGCAACGGTGGTCGCGCTGTTGTACGGGCCGATTGTGCTCGCCGGTGATCTGGGCCGCGAAGGCATGGATGCTGTCAAGCAATACGGGCCGAGCGCGCCGCAGCTGGGAAGGCTGAAGCCGATGGAAGTCCCTGCCCTCGTTTGTGATCTGAAAAGTGTGTTGGAGCACGTGAAACCGGTGCCGGGACTTCCGCTCACCTTCAAGACGGAGGGCATCGGTCAGCCGCGGGACGTTTCACTTGTCCCGTTCTACCGCCTCTTTGAGGATCGGTACACTGTCTACTGGAAAGTCTACTCAGACGAGGGTTGGGAGAAACGGAAAGCGGAGATCGCTGCTTCAGAAGCGCGCTGGAAAGGGATTGAGGCTCGCACGGTCGACGCCGTTGACATCAGCGATTCTCTCAGTGAACGCGCCCATAATCTCCAAAGTCAGGCGGCGATTGAGGGATATTCTGAAGGGAGGAGATGGCGCGCCGCGCGCAATGGGTGGATCAGCTACGACCTCAAGGTTGTCGGCAACAAGCCGATGAGCCTCGTTTGCACGTATCGGGGGAGCGGAGGCCGCAGGCATAGTTTCGACATCCTTATTGACGGCGAGAAGATCGCAACAGAGAACCTCCTCTACCATCCGACCGAATCATTTGACGTCGAGTATCCCCTGCCGGCGAAGCTCACGCGAGGCAAGCAGAGTATTTCGGTCAAGTTTCAGGCGCTCCCGGAAGCGATTGCGGGTGCTGTGCTTGATGTGAGGGTTGTTCAGTAGCCTCGGCGGAATGAGCGTCTCGGGCGATCCAGACCCACGCACCGGTGCTCGTCTTTGGCAAGAGTGAGAAAGGGATTCTCGTGCGCTTACTCCGGCGGGCTTGGAAGTGCTTGCTTTTGCGTGTACGTTCACGCATTTTTGATGTCGGGGAGCGGCCGGAGACTCAGCGGCCGGCGCCCGATTCTCGAAGCGCACGTCCAGAATGATGTCGATCAAAGACATAGCGACAAAGGCGCGGGTATCCGTCGGCACGGTGGACCGTGTTCTGCACAATCGGGGGCGGGTCTCGGAGAAGACGAGAGTCCGGGTGCAGAAGATCATATCGGACCTGGGCTACCGGCCGAACATCTACGCCCGCAATCTCTCGCTCGGAAAGGAGTTTCGTTTTGGCGTCCTGATGCCGAAGCTGTCGCAAGATAACGGCTACTGGAGCGTGCCGGCCAAGGGAATCGACCGGGCCGGGCGTGAGCTGCAGCCGCACAAAGTGCGTGTGGAGTATTTTCATTTCGATCGCTACTCCGAGCGATCATTTGAACAATCGTTTCAGAGGGCGCTGAAGCTAAAGCTCGATGGGATGCTTATCGCCCCGGTCCTGACGCAGGCGGCGGAGCAGCTCATCGCAACGATCCCCCAGAACCTCCCCTACGTGTTCTTCGATTCGACGGTTCCCTCAGCAAAGTGCCTCTCGTTCATCGGCCAGGACCCGTTCCAGAGCGGCTTGCTCGCAGCTCATCTGATGAAGAACCTGATACGCCAGGAAGGGAGCGTCGCCATCATCAAGGTCGTTCCGGGCGATTTTCATATCAATGAGCGGATCAGGGGTTTCCTGTCCGGTTTGAATGGCATGTCTCGCGTGAAATCCCGGATCTATGAAGCGGACAGCCACGGTGGGGAAAACGCTTTCCGTCGTACTTCGGCTGCCATTCTCTCCGACAACAAAGATCTTCGAGGGATTTTCGTAACGAACGCGTGGACGCACCCCTTTGCCCGTCATTTGAATTCGGCGCCGGGCCGGGAGGATACCTTCGTCATCGGCTACGATCTTGTCGGAAAAAACCGGGAGTATTTGGAAGCTGGTCTCATCGACCTTCTCATCAGCCAACGGCCGGCGATGCAGGGATACGAGGGAATATACTGTCTGTACGAACGAGTCGTATTGCGAGAGGATGTTGAAGTGAAGATTATGGTACCGATCGACATTCTCACGAAGGACAACCTTACATATTATCGAGACTAGTGCCGTTTCCACAAAGTGATCTTGTGTTTATCGATAACGCGACTGCCAATGGAAACGAGCACTACTG
>CAYZRX010000122.1:0-6328 GCA_964480945.1 uncultured Ignavibacteriaceae bacterium
TCCATCATGACCAAAATATCCAAATGTAAAGAAGCGTTAGACGCAGGACACTAGTTATTACAGCGCCAAGATAGAATGTCTCGGGAGAGTGGGGTCTGGGCCGCCTTGTTATATTAGGTCAAACGCAAATCGAAAAGTTCTGTCTATTGTGACGTCAACCCCGCTTTGTTGTATATAGTCGTTATACAATCGCCAAACCTGCCCTTCTACAGCTTGAGTTTTCTCACTCTCCCAGCACTCAGAATATTGTGGTCTTAAGGCACGGAATCTGTTTCATTTTATCCTTGTCGTGTACTATCATATGGTGGAAATTTTTGGCGTTTCTTGTCGAATGCGGGAGCAAAATGAACCGATCTAGATGGCTGACGATTGATGAATTGGCCGAATATCTGAAGCTGGGAAGGATGAAATCGTATCAGGTGGCGCAGAAGGGTGCAATTCCACTTTTCAAGTTGGGGAACCAATAACGATTTGATGTAGCTAACTGAAGGACCTGCTCGTATGTACTCGACTGGCAAACACCTTTCATGTCTGCGAATATCGAGTCTTGACCGTCAACTGGACCCACGGTTACGCATGTGTCCGGGAGGAACAAAATGAGCTATCAGCGAAGAACAATCGTCCTGTTCGCCGACACTACTCTGCTGCTACCGGCTCTGATGTTGCTTTGTATGGTCTGTGCATTGAGCGGACAGGCGGAGCAGACTTCCACTGTGCTCATTCGGTTACCGCAGGCGGATGAGAGCGTCATCATCTCCGCCGACAAACCGGTATACTTCCCCGGTGACACCGTTCGTTTGTCGATAAATCGGGACGACAGCGCTGCAAAGGCTACCGTGACTCCGATACTGACTATCCAGAAAACAGCGCTGAAATCTGTCGGCGACAATGCGTACATCGCCGTCATTCCACAAAATGTCATTCCAGGATCATACCAGGTTTATCTTGATGTCCTGGATGTCCAGGGGCGGCGTCTGATTTATGAGACGGATTGTGTCGTGAGCGTCGAAGAATACCAGGGAATCGAGCAGATTGGACGCTATACGCGAATCATCCCCGAAGCTGGAAGCAACGATGCAGTGACGGCGGTCACGCTGGACCGCGAGCAGATACGTAACCTGCAAGTGGTCTTTCAGCGTGACAGTATTCGGGAGACTATGGGGCCGCAGTTTGTCACTATTAAAACCACAGTGCAGTTGCGAAGTGGTACCACGGCCCAGACATTTGAGCGACGTGTACTGACCTTTCGAAGCCACGGCGATCCAAACAAAGATCGCGAAATGTTCGTTCAGTACCGCAAGGCCTATGGCCCTTATGCCGCGATAAGTAGTGAGGAATTGGAACGGGTCGAGGTGGAAGTCGATTCGCTGCCAAACTGGGCGATTATTAAGGTTAGTGTAGCACCCGACTATACGATCAAAATAGGCGCCGTCGACCGATCCAACTGCGTAACGCGGTATTATCGCGTGAGGGGTCCGAGAATTGAAGCGGGACTGACAGTTGGCGTCCCAAAAGTTTTGTATGACACCCGAGCCGACGATAGCATAGATTACGGTAACACAAGTGCGATGTTGCGATTCTACTATGTTGACGGAAAATCGGGACATCGTTTTCCTATCAGCCTCGGATTCGGAACGTTTGGGGTGAACTCGCCAATCGACATGAGTGCCGGAAAAGGCGGCTTTGCCACGTCGGTATTTTTGGATATCATCGAGCTTATGAGGAGGCTCGATATGGATATCGGCATCAAAGTGAATGCGGGTCTTGAAATGACACCCTTTTCCCCTATCAAGAGACAATCGCGGCTGCTGTTTGACGCACACGTGGGCCTGGCGCTCTGAATTGACTTAGTGCGAAACTACATGGGAGGAAATTGCCAATTACTTGCGGGTCGATATGTATTGGAGTCACTACAATCCCTCCAAAACTTGGAAACCGTGAGGTTATGACTGGACCAAAGAATGGGGGAAGGTCACATCGGTGGAGGGGCATGCCCCGTCGCGCCTTAGCACAATGTATCTTGACCGCAGTTGGCGGCAACCGGAAAATAAATCTGATTTAGCCAAAATAGTTTAGGTTTTTGTCGAAGAATCCGATATAATAAGTACTTGGTATTGATTTGAGTCCGACCTTTATCGTAGTCTTGTCCTAATCAACAACTCTCCGCTAAAGCGTAATCTCGAATTGATCGCGCAATCATGCGCAAAATGTCATTTATCTTGAAGTATCCGATTTCATCGGAATACAGTTCACTTCGAGATAAGCAACAACGGAGTGTAGAATGAATATCTACATCGGAAACTTGTCGTCCGATACGACAGAAGATCAATTACGCCAAGCCTTTGCGGGTTACGGCGAAGTCTCAACTGTCAACATCATTACGGACAAGTACAGCGGCGAACCGAGAGGTTTTGCATTTGTCGAGATGTCTGGGAAGAACGAGGCGGTTTCTGCCATCAGCGGCCTTAACGGCCAGGATCTGAATGGACGCACGTTGAATGTCAACGAAGCGAAACCACGCACCGAAGGCGGCAACCGAAGCGGTGGCAACAATCACCGCAAATCGTACTGACGGCGGCGCAATGAGACCCGGGGCAATTGTTTCATAGGCTTGATTCTCGAAGGATTCCGGCCTCCGGCCGGTTTCCTTCTTTCATCGCAAAGTCCTCGATATCGCGGACAGCGGGAGAAGAGTTGAACGCTGCCTCAAACATCAGGCAACATCGGCACTTGGAATACCATGAGAGGAAAAGGTGCTCTCCGCTGACAGGGGACAGCCATCGGAATTGCCGCATGTTGCGCCATCCGGTAACCCGTCCCAATACTCGCCGACCAGAAATTGGCGAAGTAATCTCGCCGGATGGTGTGGTTGACAAGGAAGGCGGTAATCTCAGTGGATTCCCTTCATGACCTATAAGAAGTACGATTATATTTCCGGCTTCGAAAGCAAAGGAACAAATCATGTCATCGATAGCCTGGGTAATTGTGGGGCTGATTTTGGGCTTTTTCGCCGGCGGGTTGGCTGTAGATAAAAGATAAACGGTTCGAGCGGGATTCGGCTGTTCAAAACCGTTTTCCACGCCGCCGGCAGCGCGTAACCGATACTGCCCGCGTCTTTAAAATCCAGAGGTTGACAAGTCGCACACTATAAAATACGGAGAAGTTTATGTTGAGGACAAAAAGGAGTAGTTTCGGCGTTATTGCACGTATACGGGGTCTCCCGGAGAAGGCCGACGAACTCCGTGGGCGGTTGCTTGACTTGGCCGGTTTGACACGGCATGAAGACGGCTGTATTTCATGTGAGATGATAGAGAATGAATTGGACTCAACTGAGTTTACCCTTCTCGAGGAATGGTCGGACGAGAAAGCACACAATGCTCACTTCGGCACCAATCCAATTCAAAATGCGCTGCACTTTCTTCCGAACCTGCTTTCAGGCGAGCTTAGCCTTCACAAACAAGTATTGAGATTGAATGCGGTCAAATATGGCACCAACAGCTATGGTCTGGCGGTGCGTTGACCCGGGATAGGTCTTCTCGCAATCATGCAGATAAATCTTGTGCCGTGAGTGTCTACCGCGTATCATGAAAGGACGATGGTCGGGAGATCTACGTCTGCTGCCTGTGGCCCGAAAGATCTGAATCGCAACTTCGGTTAGCTTATGCGAAGTCCGGCGATGGTACAGGCGAGTGAATCAGCATTGAGCGAAAATTGTCATTGAGGAACGGGTTGGTCATGCAAAGCGGCGCACCCAAATTGATCATCAAGAGAATTGCGTTTATCGGCAATTATCTGCCGCGCCGGTGCGGTATTGCAACCTTCACCACCGATTTGTGTGAAGCCGTCGCCGCCGAGAATGAGGGGACGAACTGTATGGCTATTCCGGTCAATGACACCGATGATGGTTACGAGTATCCCGGTCGCGTTCGCTTTGAACTCATGGAAAAGGATATTGAATCGTATCACCGTGCAGCCGACTTTCTGAATATCAATAATGTCGATGTTGTCTGTCTGCAGCATGAATACGGCATTTTCGGTGGCCGGGCCGGGAGCCACATCCTTGCTCTTCTGCGCGAGCTGCGTATGCCGATTGTCACGACTTTGCACACCATTTTAGTCGAGCCGGATACAGATCAGCGCCGGGTGCTGGAGGAAGTTGCGAGTCTCTCAGATCGCCTCGTAGTCATGAGTCGGCGCGGCAGAGAGTTTCTGACAGATATCTATCATATATCTTCCGACAAAATTGACCTTATCCCCCACGGCATCCCGGATGTGCCTTTTGTTGACCCCAGTTTTCACAAAGACCTGTTTGGAGTCGAAGGAAAAATGGTCCTGCTCAGTTTCGGGCTGCTCTCGGCAAGTAAAGGGATCGAGAATGTGATTGAAGCCCTGCCCGCGATTGTGGCTGATCATCCCAATGTGGTCTATATGATCCTGGGCGAGACGCATCCTCACGTCAAGGAAATCGACGGAGAGGCATACCGGCGTTCACTGCATTGGCTGGCTCGCGAGAGAGGCGTGGAGAGCAACGTCATCTTCTATAACCGCTTTGTCAGTCTGGAAGAACTGGTTGAGTTTATTGGTGCGGCGGATATATACATTACCCCTTATCTCAATCAGGCACAAATCACTTCAGGCACACTTGCTTACACTCTCGGAGCCGGAAAGGCCGTCGTTTCGACACCGTACTGGTACGCCGAGGAAATGCTGGCTGAGGAGCGAGGAGTCCTGGTGCCGTTTCGGGACCCGCCGGCACTCGCTCAAAAAGTCATTGATTTATTGAATGACGAAGCCGGACGTCACGCGATGCGCAAACGGGCTTATATGTTCGGGAGGGAGATGATCTGGCCGCAGGTGGCGCGCCGCTACCGCGAGACTTTCGAACGCGCTCGGGCCGGACGTCGTCATTTCAGCAGCCCGGGCTTTACCGTCAAAGCTCTCGATAAACATCCCGGGGAACTCCCACCTCTCAAGCTCGATCACTTGTACAATATGACCGACGAAACCGGCATTCTGCAGCACGCTATTTTTACAATCCCGAATTATCATGAGGGGTACACCACCGATGACAACGCCCGTGCTCTTATCGTGAGCGCTCTTTTGGAGGATGTGGGTAATCAAGAAGCCTTCGAGTTGGCCTCGCGTTATCTTGCTTTTATCTGGTATGCCTATAATGCTGCGACCGGACGCTTTCGCAATTTTATGACTTACCAGCGTACCTGGCTGGAGACGAAAGGTTCCGACGACAGTCATGGCCGCGCTTTGTGGGCTCTCGGCACCGTACTCGGTCGCTCTCATACACCGGCGCTGCAAAGTATGGCCGGCTGGCTGTTCGAGCGCGCCCTGCCCGCTATTCTCGATACTACCAGTCCTCGGGCCTGGGCCTTTGCGCTTATCGGCATCCATGAGTATGTTCGACGCTTCGCCGGTGATCGTCGCGCCGGTCAGGTCCAGGAGGAATTATCCCGCCGACTTCTGGCCTTGTACCAACGTTGCCGCTCAGACCACTGGCGATGGTACGAAGAGGGGCTCACCTACTGCAACGCCGTTCTGCCTCACGCATCGCTGGTCTGCGGACAATCTGTTCAGAGTGCGGTAACGATTGAAGCTGGATTGGAATCGCTCGCGTGGCTGAGCGACGTACAACGGGCCAGCAAGGGGGGGCATTTTGTCCCGATCGGATCTAATGGCTTTTACCGGAAAGGTGGCGAATGCGCCCGCTTCGATCAACAGCCTGTGGAGGGTCAGGCAATGGTGTCTGCCTGTCTCGAAGCCTATCGCATCACGCAGGACGATTACTGGCGCAAGGAAGCTCAACGCGCCTTTGAATGGTTCCTCGGGCGCAACGACCTGAATCTATCGATCTACGACCCAACCACGGGTGGCTGTCGCGATGGTCTCCACCCCGACCGACCCAACGAAAATCTCGGCGCGGAGTCTACCCTCGCCTTCCTCCAGTCCTTGCTGGAACTGCGCTTGGCACAGAACACTTTTTAACCTGTGGAGACACGATCCCGATGAGCAATACACACCCCGAACTTCTTCAACGGCACAAACTCAATCCGATATTAACGGCCGCCGATTGGCCCTATCCCGTCAATAGCGTGTTCAACCCCGGCGCCACATTGTTGCCTGATGGCACAACCCTGCTCTTGTGTCGTGTAGAGGATCGGCGCGGGCTGTCGCACCTCTGTGCGGCTCGCTCAGCCAATGGCGTGGATGGCTGGCGGATTGATCCACAACCGACTTTAATGCCGGACCCTAAAACTTTTCCTGAGGAGATTTGGGGCATTGAAGATCCGCGCATTACCTATGTCCCGGAACTGAG
>CAYZRX010000123.1:0-6211 GCA_964480945.1 uncultured Ignavibacteriaceae bacterium
CGATCATCTGTATCTCCTGACGACGAAGAGACTCTTCGTGTTTAAGATCGTCCCGGTCGGTGGTTGAGCCGTTCGGGTAGAGAGGAGCTTGACATTGGCGGGGTTTTGTGATATTTTCGAACGCAATCGGTTCAAGGAGAGACGCACTCTTCTCATTTCCATCCCCTGGAGGTAACTGTCATGGCATCTCGGAGCGTCAACAAGGTCATTCTCATCGGCAATCTGGGAAAAGATCCGGAGCTGCGCTACACCAGCGGCGGCGTTGCCGTGGCGACTTTCAGCGTAGCCACCAACGAGTCGTGGAAGGATCCCGAGGGAAACACCCAGGAACGGACCCAGTGGCACAACATCGTTGCGTGGAGAAAGCTGGCGGAGATTTGCGGCGAGTACCTGAAGAAGGGGAGCAAGTTGTACCTGGAAGGGCGCCTCCAATATCGCAACTACGATGACAAGAACGGTGTGAAGAGGTTCGTGACCGAAATCGTGATGGATGAGATGGTGATGCTCGACAGCCGCGGCAGTGCAGCCCCCTCGAATTCCGGCACCCTCCCTCCTCAGGAGGAACCGAGCGGGAAGGTAGACGATTTGCCGTTTTAGTGCCGCTTCCAAGCAGTGATACGAGGATGCCTGACCGCTTGAAACCGCCGGGAAATTCAGAGGCCCCGCGGTTTCTTCCCACTTCGAGTTTCTGGACGTCGACGTACGCTTGTCTCAAACTCTATCCCCTTTAATCCTATGAAAACAGTAACGAGGACGCTGCTTGCCCTCTCCGTCTTGCTGTCTGCATTTCTCCAATTGGCGATGCCGGCGGCGAAACATCCTGTGAGGGCGAAACATGGAATGGTCGTTTCCGCGGACGAGCTGGCTTCGAGGGTCGGCGTTGAAATCCTGAAGAAAGGAGGCAACGCAGTCGATGCGGCGGTCGCTGTGGGATTTGCCCTTGCGGTGACGTTCCCAGGCGCCGGGAACATCGGGGGCGGAGGCTATATGGTCATCCGAATGGACGACGGCACGACCGCGACGATAGACTACCGGGAGAAAGCTCCGGCGAAGGCGGCTCGCGACATGTTTCTTGACGAGAACGGCCATTTTGTTCCGGAACGGAGCCAGGAGGGATATCTCTCGTCAGGAGTGCCCGGCTCTGTCGCCGGGTTGCTGCATGCGCTGGCAAAGTACGGAACGATGGACCGGAAAACGGTGCTCCAACCGGCCATCGACCTGGCGAGGAAAGGATTCCGGGTCAATGCCGAGCTCGCAGAGGATCTGCGCGCGGATTTGAGGATCTTGTCGCACTACCCATCGTCGATGAAATCCTTCACGAAGGACGGCACCCCTTATGAAGAGGGGGACCTTCTGGTGCAGAAGGATTTGGCGGAGACGTTGAGACGAATTCAGCGGTCTGGGCGGGACGGGTTCTACAAGGGGAAAACGGCGGATCTGATTGTCGCCGAGATGCGGCGCGGCGGCGGATTGATCACCGCTGAGGACCTTCAATCCTACCAGCCGATCGAGCGGCCTCCCATTTACGGAACCTACCGGGGGTACAAGATCGTGTCGATGGGTCCCTCCAGCGCTGGCGGTATCTGTCTCGTCGAGATGCTCAATTTGCTGGAGCCGTTCAATCTCGCTGCGAGCGGGTTCGCCTCCTCCCGGACAGTCTCGTATATGGCTGAGGCGATGAAACTGGCGTACGCTGATCGATCCAAATATCTCGGCGACTCCGATTTCTTTCCGGTCCCCGTCTCCAGGCTCATCTCAAAAGAATACGCCGCGGAACGCGGCAAGCTGCTGGACACCAGGAAGGCCACGCCGAGCACGATGATCGCGCCGGGCGTGATTCCTCTCAAAGAGGGGACACACACGACCCACTATTCGGTGGTCGACAAGTCGGGAAACGCCGTCTCCGTTACAACGACGATCAACAGCTGGTTCGGCAACAAGATTGTCGTTGAAGGCGCCGGTTTCTTTCTGAACAACGAGATGGATGATTTCTCGGCGAAGCCCGGAGCCCCGAACATCTATGGTTTGGTGGGAGGGGAAGCGAACTCGATCCAGCCGGGCAAGCGGATGCTCAGTTCCATGACGCCCACCATCGTTTTGAAAGATGACAAGCCGTTCCTGGTCATCGGAAGTCCGGGCGGTTCCACCATCATCACGACCGTGTTGGAAGTGATCCTGAACGTGATCGATCACAGGATGAATATTGCGGAAGCGATCGACGCCCCGCGTGTCCATCACCAGTGGCTGCCGGATACCTTGTATTACGAGAAGTACGGGCTGGCAAGGGATGTCATCGAGAACCTCGAAAAGCGCGGCTACGACGTCCGCCAGCGGCGTGGCACGCAGGGTGTCGCCGAAGGAATCATCATCGACCGGAAGGATGGCATCCTGTTCGGATCGAGCGATTCACGGGAGTACGGCGGTGCCGTTGGATATTGATGCATCATGGTACAGGTTGATCAAAAAGAGAGAACATGTCATGCTGAACTTGTTTCAGCATCTCAAATTTCGTATGAATTGCGTTCTTCAGATTCCGAAACAAGTTTGGAATGACACTCTTGCTTACTTTTTGCACAGCGACCAAAAAAGGCGCGTCCCGCGTGCTTGACTCTCGCTCAGAACTTATCTATCTTCATCCAGTCATTGTTCTTTTCCACAATCGTTTTGGTGTTCCGTCTGGCCTTGGCGGCGAGACGGGATGAAAAGGGAATTCCGTGCTCCGGCCGGCTGAGCTCTGCGGCTGGAAAAACGGAAGCTGCCCCGCAACTGTAATTCCATTCCTGCGGAAGCAGGAGCATCTCCGATTTATTAAGTCACTGTCCCACGACAACCGGGATGGGAAGGCACATCGGAGATGGGAAGAGCCAGGAGACCTGCCAAAACGCACGTCGCCATCGTCATGCGGAAGCAGCGATGGGCGCACCTCGGCCCGGTTTCGGGACGAGGACCTTCGCGGGAAGGTGTTGAACTACGGCTAGCCTGAAAGTTCATTCTAAGAAGCCTCGGTCCTGCGAGTGGGATCGGGGCTTTTTCTTTTTACGGATGAAATGAAGCGGATCGCATTACTGACTCTCGTTTTCCTGACAGTCTCAAGGGCGCAGGTCTCAGAACCGGCGTCGGATTCCACCGTCGCGGCGACCGGGCACGCGCGGGAATTCTCGCTCCCCGAGATCGTCGTCTCAGCCACGCGGTGGGGGATCGACGCAAGACACCTGCCATCCAGCGCGACCGTCCTTTCGTCGGTCGACCTTCAGAAGGGCAGCGGAACGACGCTGGCCAGCGCGCTTGAAGGAGTTCCCAGCCTCTTCGTCAAGTCGTACGGCGGACCGGGCGCGGTCTCCACCACATCCATCAGAGGGATGGGTGCTGAGCACACACTCGTCCTCATCGACGGACAGCGCTACAACAATATCCGCGACGGCCAGGTCGATTTCGGTATCTTTCTCCTGAACGGCGTTGACCGCGTCGAGATCCTCCGAGGTGGGTACTCGTCTCTCTACGGCTCCGATGCGTTGGGCGGGGTCATCAACATCGTGACGAAGCGACCGGACGGCCGGGGGCATGTTTCGGCGGAAGCCTCCGCCGGTTCGTACGGGATGAACGGGCAGGCTCTCGGTGCCGAGTTTGGCCTCGGAGACGTTGGATTTCGCTTGGCTGCCCGTCGCGAGAGCGGGAAGGGCGACTTTGAGTTTCGATTCCACAATGGGACAGGGAGCATGCTCCTTCGGCGGTCGAACGGGGATTTCTCGATCAATCAGTTGCAGGCCTTTGCGGACTATTCTCCGTCCGACGATCTGAAGATCAATTTGTCGAATATCTACAGCTCCTCGGATCGCGGCTCCCCCGGGGCGGTTCTGAGTCCATCCACCACTAGTCGCGCGCGCCTGTCTGACGACGATCTCCTCTCCCAGCTTTCGGTCGAATGGGCCATCGATCCCTCGCTGTTGCTCAAAGTTGGCTCGTCATACGACTATGAAGCACGAACGTACTCGGATCCCGGCCTGAACATAGCGGGCGACGCCCTCGAAAGCCGGTACAACAGCCGTACGCTGCTCGTGACGCCCCATTTGCGATACGTGATCGCCCCTGCCGCGAAGCTGACACTCGGCGCGGAGCTGGGTCATTCGATCATCTGGAGTAACGAGGTGAACGATGCCGTGAGGGATCAACGGAGCGTGTTTCTGTCGACCGAACACCTATTCGACATCCCGCACAATTTTCCCTACCAAATCAGCCTCTTTTCTTCCCTTCGGTACGACGACTTCTCGGACGTGGTCGGCGAAGTCAGCCCCAAGGTGGGATTCAACATCGGCTTGCTGCGCAGCCCGAACCTCCATATCCGGTCGAGTTTCGGAAGGAGTTTCCATGCGCCGACGTTCTACGATTTGTACTGGAAGAGCGGCGGCAATCCCAACCTTCATGCCGAGCGTTCCACGAGCTTCGATGCCGGTCTTCTTCTCACCGTTGATGTGCTCGGTCCTCTGGATCTCGAGCTGAACTATTTCGACATCGACACGCGCGATCGGATCGTCTGGACGCCGCGGGCTGACGGGTTGTGGAGCCCGAAAAATCTGCAGCGGGTGAAATCCGCCGGACTCGAGGTCATTGCGGGATGGAGGCTGCTTTCTGACCGCCTTCAGCTCCACGCGTCTTATACCCATTCGAAGGCCAAGAAAGTAAGTCGCGACGGCCCGAACGACCTGACGGCCGACAAACAGTTGATCTACCTGCCGCTCGAATCCGCCAGCTTCTCCGCGAGCCTCCATTTTCCGCGGTGGTCACTGAACGTGGTCCATTCGTACACAGGCTTTCGCTACGTGACGGAGACGAACGATCCGCATTTCATTCTGCCTGCGTTTCAGAAAACAGACCTGAACCTGCTCTGTACGATCCTGGCCGGATCGGTCTCTGTTCGGACAAAGCTCGAGATCTTGAACGTTTTCAATTCTGATTATCAAGTCTTCCCGGGGTTCCCGATGCCTCTTCGAACCTATGCCCTGAATTTGAAGTTGGAATATTGATGACAGTCTCCAGCCTCTTGCTACCCTGCGTTCTCTGTTTCGGAAAGAAAGAAACACTATGAAATTGCTACGTTTTCTTCCCCTTTTCTTCATGGGACTTCTGATCGCGGGCTGTACCAGCTCGCCGACCGCGCCGGAGCCCGGCATCGGCACTGTCACGACAGGTGTCTACATCGTGAATGAGGGGAATTTCACCCGAAACAACTCCACGCTCTCTCTGTACCTCCCTGATTCGAACAAAGTTTACCCCGACATCTTCGCTGCAACCAACGGCCGCCCGCTGGGGGACGTTGCCAACGATATGGTCCTCTTTGGCGACAGGGGGTACATCGTTGTCAACAACTCTCAGACGATTGAAGTGATCTCTCTTCTCGACCAGAAATCGGTCGGGACGTTCGTTGTTCCGGGGTCGAAAAGCCCGTACAAGCTCGCGATCGTCAACAGCTCGAAGGCCTACGTCACCAACCTCTACGACAACTCGCTGACGGAGTTTGACCCCACGAGTTTGCAGATCATTCAAGAGAGGATCGTCGTCGGGAACAATCCCGAGGGGATTGCCCTAGCGAACGGCAAGCTGTACGTCTGCAATTCCGGTCTGGGCGCGGACAGCACCGTCACCGTTGTGGATCCGACTGAGGACCTCGCTGTCAATACGATCACCGTCGGACGCTCGCCGAGCGAAATTGCCGCGGATGCGAACGGCGATCTCGTCGTCAAATGCGACGGGTCCTTCAATTTCAATGATCCCAACCGTGACACCCCGGGGAGCCTCGTGCTCCTTGATCCCCGCAATGACGTCGTCCTCTCAACGGTTGTGTTGCCGCTGGGGGTCTACGGTCATCCCGGGAGGATGGCGCTAAGCAGCAAGGGATACGGGTATTTCGCTGGAAAGTCCGGCGTCATGCGGTTCGACGTTAGCAACGGGACGATCACCGTGAACCCGACGCCGTTCGTCACTCTCTCGGCCTACGGACTGGCGATAGACGATGCCGGCAACCGGTTGTATGCGACGGATGCGAAGGACTACGTGCAGCCCGGAGATGTCATCATCTACGGGCAGAACGGCCAGGAGATTACGCGGTTTCAGGCGGGGATTATTCCCGGGACGATTGTATTCAAACGATAGGGTCGCCCGACAATCCTTGCTACCCACCAAGATCGAGCACGAGCGTCTCGAAATAGTTCCAGGT
>CAYZRX010000124.1:0-5864 GCA_964480945.1 uncultured Ignavibacteriaceae bacterium
AAGGAACATTCCTGTCTGCCCTGTTGTTTACTATCTATCGCAATATGAAGCACTTTTCACCATTCACGACTCACTGTTCACGATACACTGTTTACGGTTCACGCTTCACTTCTTACGTCTGACTATCCACTGTCAACCATTCACCCATCACTCATTTCTTCATCTAAGGAGTACCAAATGATCAGACTCAACAAGATGGCGATCTTCGCGTTGGCTTTCCTCTTCGCGAGCGTCTCCCTGATGGCTCAACAAGCGAAGAAGGAGACGAAGAGCATGTCCGACAAGGGCTTCACGGGGTACGTTGTCGACAAGATGTGCGCCGTGGGCATGGTGAAAAAGGGCCCCAAGATCGCTATGGAAAAAGCGATGAAGCATACCAAGGCATGCGCTCTCGAGGACGATTGCGCCGCCAGCGGCTACGGCCTGGTAATGGACGGGAAGTTCTTCAAGTTCGATGAGAGAGGAGACAAGCTGGCCGCCGAGTACCTCAACAAGACCACAAAGAAGAGAGACTTGCTCGTTGATGTGAAAGGCACGCTCAAAGGCGAAGTGATCGACGTCGCCTCCATCGTGGACGCGAAGCCGAAGAAAAAGTAGTTTACGCGGAGGGCAGGAGCGCACCGTGTGTGACCCTGCCCTCTCGTTTTTCCCCATACACCCACCGCGTTTCCGATATTCGGAATTCCTTCACGGTCGATCCACCAGACCGCTTACACCATCCATCCCCTCTTGCTTGATACCTCCGCTGCTATTTCGTAATTTGTGATCGCGCTTCCTGACCCAGTCGGTCCCTGTCGGGACGGAAGGGCCAGTCGAAGGGAGGTGAACTATGATGAGGAAGAGCACGGTTGTTCTTGGTTGGCTAGCCATTCTCGTCACGGTCGGCTGCAAGGATCTCGGGACGTCCTCCGATCAGCAGCGCGTACCGCCGCGGCCGCTCACATCGCAAGAGCAGGCAATCGTCTCTGCGGACAATGCGTTCGGATTCAAGCTCCTGAACACCGTCAACCAGGGCGAAGCCGGCAAGAACGTCTTTATCTCTCCAGTGAGCGTATCGATGGCGCTCGGCATGACGCTCAACGGCGCGGTCGGAGCCACGCGAGACTCGATGGCTTGGACGCTCGAATGCGCCGGCTTGACGCAAACCGACATCAACACATCGTACAAAAGCCTGATAGCTCTCCTCACCGGCCTCGACCCAAAGGTCCAGTTCAAGATTGCGAACTCCATCTGGTATCGCCCTGATCTGGAAGTGGAGGAGGATTTCAAGAGCGTCAACAGAGAGTATTTCGACGCCGAGGTCAACCAGATCGATTTTGCCGACGCGGGTGCGGCCGGCACGATCAACTCGTGGGTAGATCGGAGCACAAACGGGAAGATAAAAAAGATTGTCCCCGACCCAATCCCTCGAGAGATCGTGATGTACTTGATCAACGCGATCTACTTCAAGGGGACGTGGACATACCGATTCGACGCAGGCCTGACGCGCGACGACACGTTCGAGCTTCCCGGAGGCTCCACGACGCCCTGCAGGATGATGTATCAGAAGGGGAAGTTTCGATACCTCGCAACCGACCAGCTCCAGGCGGTCGATTTGCCGTACGGGGACGCCGGCTTCAGCATGACCATCGTGCTGCCGAAAGCCGGCATCGATATCGAACAATTCTTGGCGGATGTGTCGGGGCAGCGCTGGTCTGAGTGGACGGGCGCGCTCACCGAAACCGAAGGGGAGATCTTTCTTCCGAAGTTCACGCTTGAGTACGAGAAGAATTTGAACGATGTTTTGAAATCGATGGGGATGGCGATTGCCTTCGCCCCCGATATTGCAGACTTCACCCGGATCGACAAACGCGGCGGTCTGTTTATCAGCGAAGTGATGCACAAAACGTTCGTGCAAGTTGATGAAGAAGGTACGGAGGCCGCTGCCGCAACGTCCGTCGGCATCGGCCGGACGAGCATCGGCGACGAATTCGTGATGCGAGTCGACCGTCCGTTCGTCTTCGCGATTCGTGAAAATCATTCGGGCACAATTCTCTTCATCGGGAAGATCACCGATCCGGGCACCTCGTAGCGGGCCACGGATCAGAACGAGGAAGGAGCTCCCCTCTGCCTGACAAGATTCTCGTCGTTTTCTTCGGAACACTCTCCGCGATCGCGCTGATCGTGGCGGGCATCTGCCTGTACTTTGCGATCAAGAGCGCGAGGAAGCCGGAGGGGGAAGTCAAGATGGCGCTCTGGTCGTTCGGCGCGCTCGCGGGATTGGTGTTCGCGGGTATGTGCTTCGCATATTTCCTCATCCCCATTATCATCAACCATCTGTTCCCTAAGTGACTAGGTGCGGATTCCCACAATCTTCCTTGAGGATAACCTAGGAATTTTGAGAAACTCAAGTCCCCCTGCTTTTCTCCCATCGGTAGGATTCGCTACGACACTCTGCCCTACATGCTCGCCATCGCAGCTTAGAACGTCCCCTCTCGCGCGGTGGCAATTGCGCGGAGAGAGGGGAGCAGAGGGGTGTGTCCATCAGCGCTATCACTTCGAGCTGCCCACTCATCGGGCTGCTTCATAGGCCGTCGACGCACGCAAGCTCCCTTGAACGATCACCGACTGTTTCGTACCTTGACACATGGTTGCACGAATCGTCCGCAGCGCGATTTCTCCTAAGGAATAGAACGATGATGAAGACTGCTACTCTCCTTCTCGCTTTTCTTCTTTTCGTTGCTTGTGTAATCACCAGCGCACAACCGAAGGCCACGGCCATCGACAAGTCCGCACTCGCTCGGGAGGTGCGTGCAGAGTTCCTTCACTGCTGGAATGCATACAAGAAATACGCGTGGGGGCATGACGGGCTCAAGCCGTTGAGCAAAGCGCCGTACGATTGGTACAGCTCGACCCTCTATATGACGCCGGTCGACGCGCTCGATACGATGATCCTGATGGGATTGAAAGAGGAAGCGGACTCGACGCGGGAGTTCATCGCAACGCACCTCTCCTTCGATCACGATATGTACGTGAAGAATTTTGAGATCACGATCCGGATGCTCGGCGGGCTCCTCTCCAGCTACCAGTTGTCGGGAGATGAGAGGTTATTGAAGCTCGCGGATGATCTCGGAACGCGGCTTCTGCCCGTGTTCAAGTCGCCGACGGGGATGCCGTATGTCGATGTGAACCTCAAGACCGGCGCAGTGCGGAATGCCCGGACCAACCCGGCCGAAATCGGGACGCTGCTGGTGGAGTTCGGAACGCTGAGCAAGCTCACCGGCAAGAAGGAGTACTACGACGCTGCGAAGAGCGCGCTGGTGCAGCTCTATAATAGGCGCTCGCCGATCGGACTCGTCGGAACGTGGATCAACTCCGAGACGGGCCTCTGGCTGGATCCCGACAGTCACGTAAGCGCGTGCATCGACTCGTATCACGAGTACCTGTTGAAATGCTCGATCCTGTTCGATGATGAGGACTTGAAGGGGATGTGGGAGACGAGCATCGCGGCGGTCAAGAAATATCTCGCCGACGATACGCCGACAGGGCTGTGGTTCGGTCACGCGAACATGGACACCGGCAAGCGGACCAAAACATGGTTCGGCGCATTAGATGCCTTTTTCCCTGCGGTGCTGGCGCTCTCGGGGGACGTCAAGTCCGCCGCACGTTTGGAAGAATCCTGCTTCAAGATGTGGAATAAGTACGGGATCGAGCCGGATGAATTCGATTACGTCAAGATGGACGTCGTTTCACCGGCATATTATCAGAACCCCGAGATCATGGAATCAGCTTACTATCTCTACCAGTACACGAACGACCCCCGGTATCTCGAGATGGGCAAAACATTTTTTGAGGATCTCAAGCGATACTGCCGCGTCGATGCCGGTTACACGGAGCTCAAGAGCGTGGAGACGAAGGAGAAGTCGGACCGGATGGAGAGCTACTTCCTTGCCGAGACGTGGAAATATCTTTACCTTCTCTTCGCGCCGCCGGAGACGCTGGATTTCAAGCACACGATTTTCAATACCGAGGCGCATCCGATACGAAAAACGTGGTAGGTGGTGAAGAGGAAGAAGTGAATCGTGAAGAGTGATTAGTCAACAGTGAATCGTGAAGAGTGAATCGTAAGCCTGGGAATTGCGCATTGGAAGACCTCGCCTTCCGACAACCTCGTATGAATATTATGAACAAGTCCCTTTGTGGTCTCGCGCTCGTTGTTATGCTGAGCGGTCCTGCATATGCGCAGATCTCGTCGGATGACGCGATCGATCTCCTGCAAGAATATCCTGCGGCCAAGCTCGATACGCTGTGTCCGAAGATCCCCTTCATGACCTGGTTCAAGAGCGTCGTCGGCGGATCCGCGAAGCTTCAGTGGGAGGTCAACGATTGCGGCGAACAGACCGGGGTGCCGGCGGTGGACCAGCAGCGAGACCTGCCGGTCTGCCTGGAGGTCTCCGCCGATCTGCCTGATAACCGGAAGGTCGGGGTTGCGGTCTGGGTAGGTACGGAGAAGAAAGGATTGACTGATACTCCTGCAGTGTACGACATTTACCTTCAGCTGGCCGGGCAATTCTACCACATCAGGCGCCTCAGCGATCTGCCGAAGACTCTCCAGCAGATTCAAAAGAAATAGGAGTTACCAGCGGGCTTGTCGGCGCGACGCGCCCGCGCTTGCGTTTGTCCGCTGCTTTTGCTAGTTTTGCTGCAGATTCTATCCCCGCTCGCACCGTCGTCCTTTCTTCTTGAAAAGGAGGTTGCATGCCATCCTCACCGAAAGGACAGTCACAGTCCGCCTTTGCCAGACCGCGCATTTTCCTGAGCCCTCCGGACAGGATTGCTGTGCTCATCCCATATGACGAATCCATGAATCAGCGACTCAGGGGCGTTCCAGGGCGCCGGTGGGAAAGTCAGAAGCATTACTGGAGTTTCCCTCGAACACGTGAAGCGCTTGAGAAGCTGCTCGCCGCCCTTCGCATCGATTGGCATCAACTCGACCGCGAAGTTGCCGAAGGGCTTGGATTGGTCAAAGCCGTTCCGTCACAATCACAACCAGTCTCTCCTTCCCATCCGCCGGTTTCTTCAGATCTCGAAGCATTGCGGAGAGAATTGAGGATACGCAACTATAGTCCGAAGACGATCAGATCGTACTCAAGTTGTGCAAAATCCTTTTTCACGTACTTCCGGCCTCGACAACCTGCCGCGCTCACAGCAAACGACATGCGACGGTATCTCTTTCATCTTTTGGAGGAAGAGGGGCTCGCTGCTTCATCGGTGAACCAAGTCCTCAATGCCCTCCGGTTTCTGTACGTTGAGATCTACAAGAAGCCATTCGTCGTCGGCTCCCTGACGCGACCGAAGACGGAAAAGAAGCTGCCATCGGTCTTGAGCCAATCGGAGATTGCGCGGCTGCTGAATTCAATTGAGAATGTGAAGCATAAGACGATGCTGATGCTTGCTTACTCGAGCGGTGTACGGGTTGGCGAGCTGGTGAAGCTGCGACCGGAGGACATCGATGCTGAGCGAAGGTTGATTCATGTTCGAGGTGGAAAAGGCAGGAAGGACAGGGTGACCATTCTTTCAGATACCGCCCTTCGCCAGCTGAAGGTCTATCAGAGCAAGTACAGGCCCGCAGAGTGGCTATTCGAGGGCGAGGAGCCCGGGAAGCCCTATGCGATTCGCAGCGCGCAGGCGGCGTTCGAGCAGGCGGTGAAGAGAGCTGGTATTGTGAAGCCGGTTTCGATTCACGACCTGAGACATTCGTTCGCGACGCATATGTTGGAGAATGGGACAGACTTGCGGTACGTACAAGCGTTGCTCGGTCACGAGAGCTCGAAGACCACGGAGATATATACACATGTGAGCACGAAAGCGCTTGGCAAGATCAT
>CAYZRX010000125.1:0-3873 GCA_964480945.1 uncultured Ignavibacteriaceae bacterium
CATTTCCGGAGATCTGTTGCCATACACTCCACGACTTGCAGGTCCTCAACGACCGGGAGAAGGTCTCGTTCAAAGTCGACGACGAGACCAGACGACGCTACGACGAGGAAATCATCCCGTTCTGGAGCGGAAAGACGATGAGGGAGAAGATTCTCTCCGAGGTGGCGGACGAGTGGAAGCTCGCTTATGAAAGCGGCATCTTTACCGAGTTTATGGAGCAGAGGGCACCGGGGCACACGGTCCTCGATGGCAAGATCTACCGGAAGGGGTTTCTCCAGTTCAAGGCTGAGATCGCCGAAGCCATTCGGAACCTCGACTTCTTCAATGATCCCGATGCGCTCCGGAAGCGGGAGGAGTTGCGTGCGATGAACGTCTGTGCCGACGGGATCATCACGTTCGCCCGGCGGCATGCTGAGAGGGCGAAGGAGCTGGCTGCGAACGAGGATGACGCGCAAAGGAAAGCGGAGCTCGAGCGCATTGCCGAAATCTGTCAGTACGTTCCTGCCAATGCGCCGCGAGATTTCTGGGAGGCGCTGCAATATTACTGGTTTGTGCACCTGGGCGTGATCACGGAGCTGAATCCCTGGGACGCATTCAATCCGGGGCGGCTGGACCAGCACCTCCTTCCATTCTATAAGAAGGGGATCAAAGACGGCACGTTCACCCGCGAGCAGGCGAAGGAGCTCCTCGAGTGTTTTTGGGTGAAATTCAACAACCAGCCCGCACCTCCGAAAGTCGGAGTGACGGCAGCCGAGAGTTCAACCTACACGGACTTCGCGAACATCAACTCCGGCGGACTCCGTCCGGACGGCGGCGACGGCGTGAACGAGGTGACCTATCTTGTCCTCGAAGTGATCGACGAGATGCGGTTGGTGCAGCCGAGCTCCAACATTCAGCTGAGCCGGAAGAACCCGGACGAGTTTCTGAAGGCGGCGTGCAGGATCATCCGAAAAGGGTGGGGGCAGCCTTCGATCTTCAACGCCGATGCCGTCATCGAAGAATTGCTGCGCCAGGGAAAGGACATCGTCGATGCGCGCTGTGGGGGGACGAGCGGGTGCGTCGAGACCGGAGCGTTCGGGAAAGAGAGCTATATCCTGACCGGATATCTGAATTTGCCGAAGATTCTCGAAGTCGCGCTTCACAACGGTTTTGATCCGCGGACGAAGAAACAGATCGGGCCGGAGACCGGCGCGATCGGGGAGTTCTCTACGTTCGAAAGCGTGCTGGAGGCATTCAAGGGACAGCTCTCCTATTTCGTCGATGTCAAGATTCGCGGGAGCAATATCATCGATCGCCTCTTCGCGGAGTATCTGCCGGTACCGTTTCTTTCCATTCTGATCGATGACTGCATCGCCAACGGCAGGGACTACAATGACGGCGGCGCGCGCTACAACACGAACTACATCCAGGGGGTGGGGATCGGGACCGTCACCGATAGCTTGGCGGCGATCAAGCATCACGTCTTCGACAAGAGGGCGCTTTCGCTCCCGGCGCTTCTTGAAATCCTTGATGTCGATTTCGAGCACAATGAGAAAGCCCGGCTGATGTTGGTGAACGACACGCCGCGGTACGGGAACGACGACGATTATGCGGATGATATCATGCGAGCCGTGTTCGAGGCCTTCTACGCGGACGTGAACGGGCGAAGGAACACAAAGGGTGGCGTCTTCCGCATCAACATGCTGCCGACGACCTGCCATATCTACTTCGGCTCGATAACCGGGGCGACTGCTGACGGTCGGAAGGCGTGGGCGCCCATGTCTGAAGGAATCTCGCCCGTCCAGGGTGCGGACCGGCGCGGCCCAACGGCCGTACTGAAATCTGCGTCAAAAATGGACCACGTGCGCACCGGGGGCACGCTTCTCAATCAGAAATTCACTCCTCAGCTGCTGGAGGACGAGAAGGGCATCAACAGTCTCGTCCATTTGGTCCGATCGTACTTCAAGCTCGGGGGCCACCACATTCAATTCAACGTCATCCGCGCCGATACGCTCCGCGAGGCGCAGCGTCACCCTGAGAAGTATCGAGACCTCATCGTCCGCGTCGCCGGCTACAGCGACTACTTCTGCGATCTGAGTAAGGCCTTGCAAGACGAGATCATTTCGAGAACCGAGCACCAGTCCTTCTAGTATGGGCGGAAGGGGATCGTGGGGTGGTGCCCGACCCCGTGAGGCGTCTCTTCGCGCGCGGCTCTGCGCGCTTTCGAATGTTCGTCGGCGCATATGATAACAGTCGTGATCTATGACCTCGACGGTCTTCTGATGGATACCGAGCCGGTGTGGCATCAAGCGAGGGTGGATCTCTTCAAGCAGTTCGGGCTGATATGGACCAGAGAGGATCAGGAGCGGTGCATGGGTGTGAGCACGGCCGCTTGGGTGAACGCAATGGCTGAGAAGCTTGCCGGCCGCCTAACGCCCCCGATGGTGATGGAGGAGATCTTGAATCGAATGTCGGAGAGCTACGCAAGGGGAGCTGTTCGGATTCTTCCCGGGGCGCAGCAAGCCCTCGAGTTTACGGCCGGAAGATTCCGGCTCGGCCTGGCTTCGGGATCCCCGCGCCTTCTGATCGATGCAGCGCTCAGGGGCGCGAAGTGGACTCAGTATTTTGAAGAGGTTCTCTCCAGTGACGATGTCGGCTTGGGAAAGCCCGCGCCGGACATCTACGTCGAGATCATGCGGAGGATGAGGATCCGGGGCGATGCGGCGGTCGTCGTCGAGGATTCGGGCAACGGCATCCTCGCGGGGTTCGCCGCGGGCGCGAAGGTCGTTGCGGTGCCGAATCGCTTCATGAGACCTTCCGCAGACGTCCTCAGCAAAGCGAGCGTTGTTGTTGACTCGCTGGAGAGCCTGCCGGAAGCCATTGATCGAATCAGACTTTCAGAGACGTAGGAGAGAGCGCACGACCGGAATGGAAAGGGGCTGTCCGGAAAAGAGAACTCGCGCATCCTCGATTTCGATCTATTTTTGGGAAAAACTTGTCACACAATCCATCAGTCCATCAATCGAAAGGTAGCCGCATGCATCTACTTCGAACCGCCGCACACGTTCCGAGAATCATACCGCTGCTTGTGCTCGTGGCCTTCTGCACGTCTGAGTTGCAGAGCCGCACCGCGAGCACCACTCCCAACGGGGACGCGAAATTTGTTCTGTGGTATCGCCAGCCGGCCAAGCAATGGACGGAAGCTCTCCCGGTCGGCAATGGTCGTCTCGCAGCGATGGTTTTCGGCAAGACCGACCAGGAACGAATTCAGCTCAACGAGGAAACGTTTTGGTCCGGAGGACCATACGATCCCAGTCGAACGGGAGGGCCAGAGGCGCTGCCCGAGATCCGCCGCCTCATCTTCGCTGGGGAATATATGAAGGCCCACATGCTGTTCAGCCGAACGATGATGGGCATGCCCGTCGAGCAGATGAAGTATGCGCCGCTCGCTGATCTGCTGTTGACGTTCCCAAATGACACCAATGTGACGGAGTACCGGCGTGAGCTCGATCTGGACAAGGCGCTCGTGACGGTCACGTACAAAGTGGGCGGTGTCCTGTACAAGCGGGAAGTCTTCTCGAGTCCAGTCGATCAGGTCATCGTGGTCAGGATGACGGCCGACAAGCCGCACAGCATTTCCTTCCTTGCCAACCTCCACGGTGTCCGGAACATCCAACACTCAAACTACGGAACCGATTACTTTCAGATGGACGGCGTTCCGCCCGACGGGTTGGTGGTCCACGGTAGATCAACAGATTACCTCGGCGTCCGGAGCCAGCTCAAGCACGTCTGCCGGCTGAAAGCAGTCGCAGAGGGAGGCACTCTCAGCGTCAACGAGACGGACCTGACGGTGACCAACGCTGATGCCGTGACTCTCTTCATCGCGGCCGCCAC
>CAYZRX010000125.1:3973-5776 GCA_964480945.1 uncultured Ignavibacteriaceae bacterium
TCGAGCTCCCGCCCCGGGGATCTCCCTGCAAACCTTCAGGGGAAATGGAATGAGGACTCGAACCCGTGGTGGGACAGCAAGTACACCACGAACATCAATCTCCAAATGAACTACTGGATTGCGGAGTCGGCCAATCTCGCTGAATGCGTCGAGCCGCTGATTGAGATGATGAAGGAGATCGCTGAGGGTCCGGGCGCCGAGGTGGCACGGAAGCACTACGGTGCCAACGGGTGGGTTCTGCACCAGAACACCGATATTTGGCTGGCGAGTGCGCCGATGGATGGCCCGACGTGGGGCACGTTCTCTACGGGAGGGGCGTGGCTCTGCACGCAGCTGTGGGATCACTATGTCTACGGCGGCGACGAACAATATCTCAAGAAGATCTATCCCATTCTGAAAGGCTCGGTGGAGTTCTTCCTGAGCACGCTCGTGCAGCATCCGACGCGTGGGTGGCTTGTCACGTGCCCCTCGATGTCGCCGGAAAACTTCCCGAAGCGCGAAGGGAATGGTCGATACTTCGATGAAATAACGGGCCTCTATCTTCCCGGCACAACCATCTGTGCGGGCTCGACGATCGACATGGAGATCCTCCGCGCGTTGTTCGATGAGTACGCGAGCGCGGCGCAGATCCTGGGAGTCGACAAAGAGCTCCGGGAGAAAGTCTTGAGCACCCGTGCCCGTCTTGCGCCTCTTCAAATCGGCAAGGATGGTCACCTGCAGGAATGGCTCCAAGACTGGGAGAGCATGGAGCCTCAGCATCGGCACCTGTCGCTCCTGTGGGGTCTCTACCCCGGGGACGACATCACGCCGGGGTCGAAGCCGGAGATCGTTGAAGCAGCCCGGAAATCGCTGATCGCCCGTGGCGATGGCGGTTGCGGTTGGTCGCAGTCCTGGAAAATGTGCCTCTGGGCTCGTTTATTGGACAGCGAGCGGGCTCTTGGGGCATTCAAGTTCCTCGTCACGGGGAACACGTTCCCCGATCTCTTCTGTCGCTGCGGAAAGGCGATGCAGGTGGATGGAACGTTTGGCGCCGGCGCTGGCATCGCGGAAATGCTGATGCAATCGTACAGCGGAGAGATCTCGCTTCTTCCTGCGCTACCCGGAGAATGGGCACAGGGTCACGTGCGCGGTCTGCGGGCCCGGGGGGGCTTCGAGCTTGAATTCTCATGGAAAAACAAGAAGCTCGCCGGTGTGACGGTGCGGTCCCTCGTCGGCGGCGTGTGTCACCTTCGTTACGGAGAGAAGGTGAAAGAGTTCTCCACAACACCGATGAAGACGTACACGTTGAACGCGGACCTTCAACTTCAATGAAGAGGATAGCCGCACGGGGTCGCTGGAGCGCAATTGTCGGGAGTTTAGCTCTGGCCATCGTCGTTTGGCCGGGCCTCCTGCAGAGCCAGTGGATTTTGCAGCGGAGTGGAACGACGGAACGACTCCGGGCGGTCTGCGCGGTGAACGAGCGGATTGTCTGGGCGAGCGGGAACCGGGGAACGTACGTGGTGACGACGGACGGCGGCGAGCATTGGCGCGCAGGAAGAGTGCCTGGTGCCGATACGCTCGATTTCAGAGACGTCTACGCGGCCGATGCTCAGACAGCGTATCTTTTGAGCATCGGCCCCGGGGAATCATCGCGGGTCTACAAGACGGTCAACGGCGGGAAGAGCTGGCGGCTGCAATTCGTGGACCGCACTCCAAGGGCCTTCTTCGACGCGTTCGCCTTCTGGGATGCGAACCACGGTATCGCCGTCAGTGATGAGGTTGATGGAAGACTTGTGCTCATCCGGACCAACGATGGAGGTCGTC
>CAYZRX010000126.1:0-5467 GCA_964480945.1 uncultured Ignavibacteriaceae bacterium
TCGGCGTCGTGGAAGCGATCAAGCTCTCGCACCGGACGATCCTGGCGATCAAGCAGAACCTCTTCTGGGCGTTCATCTACAATGTGGTCGGAATTCCCGTAGCGGCGCTCGGACTGCTCAATCCGATGATCGCGGCGGCAGCGATGGCGATGAGCTCCGTGAGCGTCGTGTCGAACTCCCTGCGCCTGCGGACGTATCGATTCAAGTGATGACCAACCGCGTTCGAGCGTTCCTCTCCCAACAAGTTCACCAATCTGAAAGAGAGTCAGTCTGAGCGCAGCGAGTCCCGACGCAGTCGGGGCGAGCGAAGTCGAAGACTGCACAAAGCCAGCTGCTCATTGCACCCTTCGACGTCGTCACGACTGGGCAGCGTCGTGACTTTGCTCAGGGTCAATGAAAGTTTTGTTTTTCTTGCATTGACTGAAAAGATGGATTCATTCTGAGCGAAGGCCAGACGTAGTTCAGTCTGGCCGAAGTCCGGCGAAGTCCCGTTTTTCAGGGATTCCGCTCCTGAGGGGGATTCAGAAAAAAGCGGAACCGTCCCTTTGGGAGAAGGGTGCTCCACGACTCAGGCCCTGAAGCCTCAGATTAGTCCCACATCAGATCTCCCATTCTCTCTTTCTTGATTGGAAGCGCTGGTTACTGTATATTAACGGTCAAGCGCCGCCTCCTCTTCAGTAATCAACGAAAGAAAGAAGCATCGGCAGCGGAGACGAAGCCGCTCTTAACCTCGTGCCAACAGGGGGGCGACGGCGGAACAACTGCAATGGTAGGCCACACACATGCAAGAATCGGTTAACCGGTGGTGGCTCCAGCGGGCGATACTCTTCGGTATCGTGTATCTTGTCATTGGAATTGTATTCGGTGCGCTCGCCAATGTGGCTGCCTCCAATGAGATGCGGGTCATGTGGCGGCTGGCGGTGTGGTTGCTTAGCGCCGTCGCATTCGCGGTTCATATTGGGTACGAACATTTTCGCTTTCATAACTCGCCCCGTTCAACCGCGTTGCATGCTTCCTTGGGCGCCGCCATAGGCGCGTTCGCTCTTGCGGCCGCCGCAAACGTTCATGCATTGTGGGCTGGTCAAGGCAACCAGCTCTTACTCGCTCTTGCACTCGTTCTGTGGCCCATCATCACTGCAGTGCCAGCGTTTCCGGTGGCGCTAGTCATCGCTGCCGTACTTGCAAGAATGCGACGGAAGAGCAATTCAAATGGCATGTAGTGTGAGGACGGACCAATTGCTCAACTTGGCGCCGCGGTTGAACACGGCTGGGTGAAGGTGAATCAACAGCTGGGCGGCCTGCGAACTTCGTTTTGTTTCTTAAAGGGAGGTCACGTCATGATACGGTATCTCTGTCTCATCGCCCTTCTCATACCAATTGACCTTTTCGGTCAGTTGGGCACAATCCGAGGACATGTCACTGATATAGAGACGAACGAGCCTCTCATCGGAGCAAACGTCATTCTTGAGAATTCAACCTTTGGCACGTCGTCCGACACAGATGGTTTGTTTCTCATTCGATCAGTCCCGCCAGGCACGTATGTGCTGAAGGCTTCGTACATCGGATATCAGCCCTTGACTGTCCGAGATGTGCGTGTCAAAGCTGGCGATACCACAAAAGTTGATCTCCGACTACGAGCTACAACTGTGCAGATACAGGAGCTCGCAATAGTAGCAGGCCAACCTGGAATGCAGATGAGCAGATCGGCGTCCGGTCGGATTTCCCGTGCACAGCGTCAGCCAAACACCGAAGAATACGACCGGATTCAGGATAACGAGTTCTTGGACGTTCGCTCTAATCCTCTTTCGACGTTTTCCATCGATGTCGATGTCGCTTCCTACACAAATATCCGTCGGTTCATCCAAAGTGGTTACCTCCCACCGCCGGATGCCGTGAGAATTGAGGAGTTGCTCAACTACTTCTCCTACGACTATTCGCAACCGAAATCTGAGACCCCCTTCTCCGTTACAACGCAGTTATCCAGCGCTCCCTGGAGTCCAACGCACAAACTGCTCCTGATTGGACTTCAAGGCAAGAAAATGTCAACAGACAAATTGCCCCCCAGCAATCTGGTTTTTCTCATTGATGTCTCAGGATCGATGCAACCGCCTAACAAATTGCCTCTTGTCCAGGCATCGCTCGGGTTGCTTGTGGAACAACTTCGCCCCATCGACGTGGTTTCGATCGTAGTCTATGCAGGTAGCGCCGGTCTTGTTCTCCCACCAACGTACGGGAACGAGAAATCCAAGATCTTGGAAGCGATCGAGGGGCTCTCCGCCGGCGGAAGCACGGCTGGTGGTGAAGGGATCCTCCTGGCCTATCGCATCGCTCACGAAAACTTTCTGCCAACCGGGAACAACCGAATTGTATGGGCGACTGACGGCGACTTCAATGTTGGAGTATCAAGTACATCCGAGCTCGTACGATTGGTGGAAGAAAAACGGAAAGAAGGTGTGTACCTCTCCGTCCTCGGCTTTGGGATGGGGAATCTCAAAGATTCCCGTATGGAGCAGCTCGCAGACAAAGGAAACGGCAACTACGCGTACATCGACAATTTCACGGAGGCACGGCGCGTTCTCGTCAGTCAAATGGCGGGGACATTGTTCACCATCGCAAAGGATGTTAAGATTCAGATAGAATTCAATCCCCTCCGCGTTCAAGCCTATCGCCTCATAGGATATGAGAACCGCCTTTTGAGCAAAGAGGATTTCAACAATGACATCAAGGACGCTGGCGAACTGGGTTCAGGGCACAGTGTGACGGCTTTATATGAGCTCGTTCCCCCAGGTGTCAGGATGAACATTCCAAGAAGCGACTCGCTCAAGTATCAGACCACCGTTGTGACTGCATCCGCAATGAGTTCACGAGAACTTCTGACAATCAAGCTCCGGTACAAACCGCCTTCAGACACAACCAGCAAATTGCTGAGTCAGACCGTGATGGATAGTTCGGTTTCACTTACTCAGACCTCTGCAGATTTTCGGTTCGCCTCAGCCGTCGCCGAGTTTGCGATGATCCTTCGAGATTCGCCATTCAAAGGCGATGCGAGCTTTGACGCGCTCATCGAACGAGCGAGGCAGTCACTCGGCCGAGATCCCGAGGGGTATAGGTCTGAATTCGTCCGGTTGGCCACGTCTGCGAAGGCACTGATGGTGCACGCAAGATGATATCCTCACCGAGTGGCATCTTGCTTCGCAGGCCATCTCACTACTCGCCCAAGTTGTCGGCGCGCCGGAATGTTGCAGTAGAGCTCGCGTCCCTGAGGTGCGGTAGAATACGGATTTGAACAATTCAACTAAGGAGGTCGTATGAAAATCACATCCATTATCCTCCTCTCCGTCGTCCTGTTTTCCTTCGGGAGCGCACAAGAGGGCTTCATCTGCCCGGTGAAGAACTACAAGACTGTTTCCAAGCAATTTGGGAAAGTGATCCACCCGGTGCTGAACGTTTCGATGCAACACGAGGGCATCGACTTCGACGTTCCCGTCGGAACTCCTGTTCTGGCGGCATCGGCAGGCAAGGTCATCGAAGCCGAAACGATCGCAGGCTATGGAACAGTCGTGAAGATCCAGCACGCTCGTAGGATCCAGACCTTCTACGCGCACTTGTCAAAGCTCGCTGTCAAGAAAGGTCAGACCGTTCAGCGCGGACAAGTCATCGCGTATTCAGGCAGATCTGGCCTCTCCTCCGGACCACATCTCCATTACGAAGTGATCGTGAAGGGTCAGCCGGTTGATCCGAGTGGCTATATTCACTAACGAGGAGTGCTGACGGCTAACCGGTCGATCAGGATAATGAAGTCGATCGTACCCATAATGCTTGTGTGCTTGATCAGCTGCGATACAGGTATTGCACCTCTCCACCAACTCTATCCAACAATTTCGACCAGTGACTACGATGATGTGGATGTTCAATTCGTGACCTTCGATCGCGTCCGAGTAACTCACAAGAATGGCTCTGATTTGAAGAGTTCCGAAATCGTGGAGATTGCACTGGGCAAGAAGGATTCCTCAGGATTCCACGAGCTCTTTTCGACCGGATCCTATGACCCTCAATCAAAGATTGCGTATTTCCACTTTGATTTCTCGCCTATCCTCGATTCGACAGCGATCGAGACCCCACTTACGATCCGATACTCTCTTCACGACTCGAGCATTATCGACTACGACTTTGTTGTTCGTCAATACCAGTTCCCTTACAAGAACACCCAGGTTTTGATTACTGACTCGGTGATGGGCGGCTATAGCTATTTTCAAGACATCGCCAGAATTGGCAACAAGTTCTATTTTCATGAACTCGGCGCTGGCGGGCTTCGTGAATACGATTTGACCACTCAAACCACAAAAACTCTCCTTCAATATCCCGGCGGAGATCATATTGCGGCCGATTCAATCTTTGTCTTTTGTGACATTGGCCACCATTCAGTTGCGCGATATAACCTTTTGACGAAGAGCATCGACCTATGGCTGCCGCCATTCCCAGAAGGTAGCCTCGCAGGATTGGACACTTACGACAAGTTGCTCTATGTTCTCGTCCGTGTGCCAACGACGTCGTTGAAAACGTACACGTATGATGGCGTTCAGCTTGATTCGATCGCCCTCCCGAGTCCGGGGTATTACATGACAATCTCGAACAACATCCTCTATTCAGTACAAGGCGGGCCATCGGACCAACTTGGACGATTCGACCTCCAGACGCGTACAGTCCTGCCAAACCTTAAAGCGCCAGCTCGACATAATGACGGAATAAAAGCCTACCAAGGATTGCTGTATTTCTGCAACTATGAAAAGAAGCTCGTCGGCTATGTGGCTCTTTCTGATCTAGAGGAGGTATCGCTTGACAAGTAACCTGACGCCGCCCCGAGCCGCGCGGATCGGAAAGTGAAGTATTCAAGAAAGATTCCTGCGGTGTTCGTGAACAACGGAGTAAGCTCGACCCCAACCTCAGCTTACAACGGGTGCCGCAGCTTATTTATCCGCCGCGCGTTTTGGCGGAGCTCCAGTCGTTATGCGGCCACGCAATTCGAAGAAGATATTTCAGCATTCCCATCCCAAAGTGAAACAAGGAGGTAATGGCAATGACGGACTTGAGCGTCTATCGCGGGTACGGGGAGGAACTTGAGAGGCGGCTGCGACTGAAAACGTTCCCTGTGGCAATAAGACTGCTGGAAAGAGAATCAGACATTCCCAAAGGCGCGATGCGACCTCTTGAGGATTTCGGTTATCACCTGTCTCTTTGTCAGGCGTTCCAGCTTTCACGTCGTGAGGGCCAGGTAATAGCCATGCTGAAAGAAGACATGTGGTGCTTTGAACCGGTCGTCGGTTACGGACTTGCAGAGCCGCCAGAGTATTTCCTAGAGGGACACAACCGCTACCCGAACGACGTAGCGAGTCTGGAAGCGGGCAGTCACTACGCTCGTGAGTTCCCTCGTTTGGAAGTCGGCAAGTACGTCGGTGTGGTGTCGGCA
>CAYZRX010000127.1:0-5285 GCA_964480945.1 uncultured Ignavibacteriaceae bacterium
CGCCGAAGTCCAATTCTCAGGACGTAGGCGGGAGCTAAGCGCCCGAACAGAGATGAATGTCGAATTTCGAACGTCAAACCCCGGAACGTCGAGGTAAGCCGAATCCACTGCGACATTCTGTGTTTCTTAATCGGTATCCGTTATTCAGCAGTGAACACCACTTTGAAAACACGGAAGGACACAAAGAGTTCTAGCTCCTTCATCCCCCTCCACTCGTCGGTGTCACACGAACTGCAGAGAGAGATGAACAAATGAAGAGAAAAACAACCGGCGATTACTCCCCCTTTCCTCATCATTGAAACCAATCCTCTTTTCGAATCGTAACAGCAAGCGAGACAATCTGAAGAAGGCAAGAGTCAGTTTCTGGGAATGAGAGGTCCTATGCTCGGATCGGCGTGAGCATCCGCGCAGCGAGACGAGCGAAATCCAAGACTTGCGTCTTGCCCTTCCATTGTATACTTTTCCGAAGTCCCTCCAACCGCTGAGAGCCGTTCAAACCGACTTGCTCAAGATTGCCCGATATTGGAACGCACGGAAGTCACTCACGGCGATTCTTGTCCTTCTCGTTCTTCTCCCTGCCGTCTTCTTTTCAGCGTATGAGATAAGCTCGCTCTCGGAGAGCGAAGCGCTCATTGGGAGTATGTATCGTCAACAGCTCGACGCGGCTCTCTTTTCGGTGAATCAGTATGCCTGGGATATCGCCGACAGCTGGGCAAGGGATCTCAATCGAATACTGCAGCTCAATGCTCCTACACCGATGCGCTCTTCATCTGCTCAGCTTACCGCATTTCTTTCGATGAACGGAGGGATAAGCGCGATTTTCGTCGCCGATACTGGCGGCACAGCGGTGAGGTTGGCGATGACTGGAAATCAGGATTCCACTTCTGTGAACGTGAGCCAGAACAGTTTCCTGAACCTGGTACGATCGGAGCGGCGCGCTGTCACCCGATTGAGCCAGCTGCAAAGCACGGGGTACCGAAAGATCGAAGGTGTTACGCTCCACAGTGCCCGAGGTGAAGCAGCTGCCTGTCTGCTCTTCCTTGTGGGAGCGGACGTGGAAAGAAAGCAGATCGCAGGAATCGTGCTCAATGCCGAATCGTTCGTTCGTCACTCTCTCCGCCAGAAACTCGATGAAACCGCTTCGAATGAGTTCATCCTCTCGGTCGTCAGCAAATCGGGAGGTCGGCAGGTCTACACCACCGGCCCGCTCACGCCGGGCGAAGAACGCGAGACAAGAGATTTATGGCTCTTTCCAAATTACACGCTCGGAATCCGGATGCAGGGTCAGACGATCGAGGAGCTTGTCCGCGAAAGGTTTTACCGCAACTTAGCGCTGCTCGTGGTTCTCGACATCATGATCCTCGTCGGCGCCTGGTTCCTCTTCCGCACGGTCCGACGAGAAATGCAGCTGGCTCGCATGCAATCGGATTTTGTGTCGAGCGTCTCACACGAACTCCGCACCCCGCTTTCACTCATTCGCATGTTCGGCGAGACGCTTGAGATGGGTCGGGTCCAAAGCGAAGAGAAGAAACAAGAATATTACTCCACCATCGTACGCGAGACGGAACGACTCACGGGACTCGTCAACAACGTGCTCAGCTTCTCTCGCATGGAATCAGGCCAGAAGGCGTACCAGCTCACACGCGTGAACCTGAATTCGGTTATCAAGCAAGTGCTTTCCTCGTACCAATCCCAATTGGACTATCTCGGATTCACGGTTCAGACCGAGCTCTGTGATTCGCTGCCCGACATCATGGCCGACACCGAAGCCCTCTCTGAGGCCTTGCTAAACGTTGTTGACAACGCGTTGAAGTACGGACGCGATCAGAAATGGATCAGAGTCAGCACCGGGTCTACCGACCGCAGCGTGTATGTCGATGTGGAAGATCACGGAATAGGCATTGCCGTTGAGGATCAGCCGAAGATCTTCAAGAAGTTCTACCGCGTGTCCAGCGAATTGACACACCAGACGCGCGGCAGCGGACTTGGGCTCACGCTGGTTCGACACATCATGGACGCGCACAACGGAGAAGTAACTGTGCACAGTCGGGTCGGAAAAGGCAGTACCTTCCGGCTTTCATTCCCGCTTGTCGCTTAAGAGGCAATTTCCGTCAATGAGGAAATACCATGCCAAAAATCCTGGTAGTTGAAGACGAACCAGAGATGCTTCGCGGTCTCAGGGATAACCTGGAGTTCGAGAATTACGAAGTCGACGCAGCGAGCGACGGACAGACTGCATTGAAGAAAATCGAAAGTCACACGTATGACCTCATCATTCTGGACCTCATGTTGCCAAAGCTGTCGGGCATGGAGGTCTGCAAACGGGCGCGTGGACACGGAGTAGCAACGCCGATTATCATGCTCACCGCCAAAGGCGAGGAGATCGACAAAGTCCTCGGACTCGAGCTCGGGGCGGACGACTACATCACCAAGCCCTTCGGCGTGCGCGAGCTCATGGCTCGCATCAAAGCCCTACTTCGGAGAACAGCGGGGTTGCCCGGCGGGGCTGCCGATCACATGGTCCTTGGCTCTCTCAGCATCGATTTCGCTGCGTACATCGCCACGCGCGACGAGCAGCCGTTGAATCTCAGTCCGAAAGAGTTTGACATCATGAAGTATCTGTGGGATCATCGGAACAAGACCGTAACGCGCGAAGAGCTCCTCACGCAGGTGTGGGGCTACGACGAGTCCATTAGCACGCGAACCGTGGACAACTCCATCCTCAGGCTGCGCCAAAAGATTGAAGAGGATCCTGCCACACCGAGGCGAATCGTCACGATTCACGGCATTGGGTATAAACTCGTGGTCTAGCGTCTACTTCGCTCTCCCTCCGCAGGCCTGTGACATCATTTGACATACTTGCGACACAGACGAGACACCTCCTACAAAGGCGGCCCGTACATTGTTGGTGAATCCAATGATCAGCGGGCCAATCACAAACAAGAACGGGAGGAACACCATGAAGACGTCCACGAGCCTCGTCACAGCGATCTTCGTCATCGCGACAGTGGTCGCCCAAGCGCAGGATGGGGGGACGCTGGCAAAGAACACCTCGGCAAACAACGAGCGCCACACGCGCATCCCCGTGCCGCTCATAGTCAAGAACTACTTGAGGTGCCTGAGCTCCGATATCCCTATGGTTGTTGAGTCCACACTCGATAACGTCACTTGTATGCGTATCGCATGGGCGGGAGAGGATCTGCGGGACATTCAGCAGAAGTTAGCCGAGCTCACGACGCAAGGGAGAACGCGCGCTATTCGCTACAAAGCCTTGACAGCGCTAGAGGTTTTCAGGGATCCCGCGGCATTCCGACGGTTCATCGAACACAGAAATGGCAAAGGGGAGGGGCTTCTCGACGAGATTGGTGTCCAGATTCGGCCGCAGCCCAACCTGGTCGCGCGATGAATTCCACCCGCGACTTCCCGTGTCGATCATCCGGGACGCGTACGGTAGACAACGAACAACCGAGCTTGTCATCGGTTTGAAAACGAAGAGGGACTATGTCCAGAAACATCTGCGCCACCATCGTTGTTTCTCTTCTGATTGCGCCCGTCCCGGATATCGGCCACGCCCAGGACCTGAGGCAGGTGCTTGATCTTCGAGGTCGCTGGGAATTTGAACTGGGGGATGATTCCGCGTGGTCGAAGCGCGATTTCGATGATTCTCGGTGGGACGAGATCTGGGTCCCGTCACCGTGGGAAGATGAGGGATACCCAGGCTACGATGGTTATGCCTGGTATAGGAAGCATTTTAAAGTAGACGACCGCCTTCACGACAAGCCGCTGTACCTCCGTCTGGGTCATATCGACGATGCAGGCGAGGTGTTCCTGAACGGTCATATGATCGGTTACGTCGGAACGTTTCCTCCCGATTTCTCCACCGGTTACGGAATTGATTTTCGGGCCCCCGTCCCACAGGATTTTCTTCTGGACGGCAGGGACAACGTCATCGCCGTCCGGGTCTACGACTATACGCAGGCCGGCGGTTTGACCCATGGCAATGTCGGATTCTATCAGCCAAGGTCCTTCATCGAACCTGATGAGGACCTTTCAGGATCCTGGAAATTCAGGACTGGCGACAACAAATTGTGGGCGGAAAGCTCTTTCGACGACTCGCACTGGCAAGCCTTGCGGGTTCCGCTGTTGTGGGACGCTCAGGGGTACAAAGAGTACGACGGCTACGCGTGGTACAGAGTGAAGTTCAGAGTGCCTCACGAGCTTTCAGGCAAGCGGCTCATTCTTCTTCTTGGGAGAATCGATGACTTTGATGAAGTATATTTGAACGGGAAGCTCATCGGTCACACAGGCGACATGTGGCACAGCATCGGTCGGGAGAGGTTGACGAACGATTATCAACAACTACGTGCTTACACGATCCCTCCCTCATTGCTCCTTCAGGATCAGGAGAACACCCTCGCAGTCAGAGTGCTCGACATATGGATGCACGGGGGCATCTATGACGGGCCGATCGGATTGATAGAAAAGAATCACTTCGCATATCCAAGGGAGCGCCCGAAATCGTTCTGGGAGATCCTCCGTGAAATTCTCGACGGTGAGTGAGCGAAGCGACGGGGCTGAGTCTCGCTCCCCATCGACGATCGCACAGCTGCAAGCCGCACGCTGGATGCCTGATTTCAGCTTTTGCCTATGTTAGCCCGTATCGGCGGTTTCGTCGCTTCAGGGCGGCGGTTCTGTCTATCGGATTCTAACGACTCCTCTTGACACTTCTTTGAATTTGGAAATCACCAAGGGATCATGCCCAGGGACAATCAATTGCGTGTCGGCAACGAGGGTCTTCATTCTGCGCAGTTGTGCGACATAGGCATGAGCATCGGACGTTAATGGCACCGAAAGAAGGTGGTCAAGATTATAGTAGAACCAGCAGTCATCAGACGCGAGGAGCACCTTCTCGGTTTTTGAGCTGACGAGCAGGTGCTGGGATTCATAGGTATGCTTCGAACTAATGAAAACCCGGATGCCCGGAATGATTTCTATGCTATCAGCATTGACGAGCTGAAGCCTTCCATCCAGGTTGGCTTGAATGATCTTTAGCACGTCCTGCTTGTCCAGGCCCGTGTGGGACGCACCTTTCTGCCACGCATCCCCAACGAAATACGCAAAGTCATTCTTCTGCATCCAGATGGTTGCGCTCGGGAATAATTGAGAATGGGATTTTGAGGGGAAAAGATGGGGTATGATTGAAAAAACCTTAATAAAACAAAGAATCCTCACCGATCTTCGTCGATGAGGATTCTTCTTTAGAGCAAGTAGCGGGGGCCGGCTAC
>CAYZRX010000128.1:0-5159 GCA_964480945.1 uncultured Ignavibacteriaceae bacterium
GGACAATCCGTCGGTATGCCGATCAGATTATCCCATTGCGTCCAGCGGATGTTCTTCCAGAGCTGGTTCAGATCCTTGTTCGAGCACCCGAAGCTTCCCGCCGGCGCGACGCTGGAAGCGACCTCCTTGCCGGCGACCATGTCGAGCGTCGGTCGTTTACTCAAGCCCGTGACCTCCATGTAGCGGAAGCCGTGATAGGTAAACCGCGGCTCGAAGATCTCTCCACCTTTTCCGTCAGAGATGAACTCGTCCGTCGCGATCGCTCTTCGGAGGTTGTCCGTGTAAAGCTGTCCATCATCCGCCAGCATCTCGCCGTGCCGGATCGTTATCTTTGTTCCCGCCGCCTCATCGATCTTGATGGCACACCATCCAACCATATTTTGACCCATGTCAAAGATGTACGTCCCTTCGCTCGGCTGCCTGATGGCCAGAGCTCGGAGCTCACGCGTGATCATTACAGGTTCATTCATCTGAGCGACGAGCGCGGCGGATGTAGCTGGATAGACCGTCGCCTGCTCCCACTTCGAGTCGTCGAATCCGGGTTTCTCCCACCCTTTCGGCAGCTTCCTTGCATCGTAGATCTCACCCAGATAGATATCGGCCGAACGGATCGGGCCGTCGGGATTCACACGCCAGCCCTCGTCGGAGACGACCTGAACGAGCTGCCCATCTGCCGTCTCGATCTCCAATTGGGCGAGGAACTTCCTATCGAGGGAGGCGTAGCTTCTGCCCCGGTTGGCCACCAGGTCGCCGAACGATCCGATCGCTCCGACGTACCATCCATCCGCCAGCGTCGCGGAAAGGACGTTCGCGCCTTTCGCGAGCAGTGCTGTCACATCGTAGGTCTGGTACTGCACGCGGTCGCGGTAATCGGTCCATTCCGGCGCCAGCTCGTGGTCTCCGACTCTCCTCCCGTTGAGCTTGACCTCATAAAGGCCGAGTGCGGTGACGTACAGCGTGGCGCGTGAGATTCGCTTGTCACTCTGGAACGTCTTTCTGAGAAGGGGTGATGGGGTCATGAGGCGCGCGATGCTATCCTGTTGCGGGTCGCCGGTGAGCACGATCGGTTTCGTGCCGATCCATTTAGCCTTCCAGTCGGTGGTCTGGAGCAGGCCCATCGACCAGAATGCAGGTTTGCTCCACTGGGAGACGGCCTCATCCTTATCCCAAGTCCTCACTTTCCAGTAACACCGCATACGCGATGTCAGCGGCCTTCCGTTATATTCGATTTGGTTCTGCTGACTGGACTCCACCCTTCCGCTATTCCATAGGTCTCCCTCATCGGTCTTCAGTTTCTTTTCACTGCTCGCGACCAAGATTTGATAGGCCGTCTGGCGTTGACCCCTGGTGTGATTGGGGTCTTCGACGATCCAGCTCAGCCGCGGCTTCGTCTCATCGATGCCGACGGGGTTGACCAGGTATTCGCACCGAAGGTCGACCGGCAAGACGTTCTTATCCATAGCGGACTGTTTTCCTGTCTGAGCCAAGACTATCGAGGAGGCAATGAGGGGGAGCAAGACGGTGAGGCCTGCCGCTTTGAGGCAGATTCTTGTGGACTTCATGGCTGTTTTTCAAGATTTGTCGGTAGAAGGGTTAGAGAGGTGAGGGTCGAGCATATCCCGAGCCGAATGCTAGTGGAGATTCAACTGAAAGTCAACGCAGGTCCTCCGGGAGGTACGGGGATGCACGGAGCCGTTCACGCCGGCTGGAATCCACCCCCTGAACGGGATCGCGTCATCGAGCCGAGCAAGAAGGGGGATGCCGGATCTGAGAAATCTGGAGGAATTCAACTCCTGTCGATGGTCGATCCAAGCAGATGCCGCAACTTTCGGAACTTTTCCACGTTGTTCGACTGTTCAACGTATATGGTCGAAAGGTCAAAGGTGCGAAACAACGTTCCCGAGCTCTCGCAAGAGAAACAGACGTTGATCATGAACGCGGCCCAGACCCGGTTCGCACGGTACGGCTTCTCGAAGGTCACGATGGATGAGATCGCGGAAGACGTCGGGATGGCCAAAGCGTCGCTCTACTATTACTATCCGACGAAGGAAGACCTGTTCCGGTCCGTGATCGAGCGCGAGCAGGCGGAATTCCTCCGGCAGATGACCGCCATCCTGCAGCAGAAGATTTCGGCCGGCAAGAAGCTGAGCACCTACGTCGAGAATCGCGTCAAGCTGACCCACACGCTGTTGAATCTCAGTTCCCTCAACCTGCAGCTCTGGAAGAATCCCAGGCCGGGCTTTGAGAGCTTGTTCACCTCATTCGCGAACGAGGAGCTCAGACTCCTCATCGAAACGCTTCGCGAAGGGAAACAGTCCGGCGAGTTCGGCATTGCCTCGCCCGAGAAAACCGCGCTGATGCTGCTCCACGTGCTGCAAGCCTTGCGGCTTCACCCGCTTCGCAACACGATCAAGGGAGCAGGCCCGCTGCCGGCGGACGAAGAGCTTGAGAAGGAAACATGCCTCCTCATGGAAACCTTGTTACACGGTCTTATCAAGAGAAACAGCCACTCATAGCACGAAAGGATTCAGAGCTCATGGAGAACAATCCACAACAGGATCAGGAAAAGGCTTACGGTCCGGGGAAGCGTGGCGAGGGCCTGCCGCCGCAGGCAACCGACAACTCGGCTGACGAAGAAGCCATCGAGGCCGTTCCGCTGTACAGGAACTTCAAGGTGGTGATACCCCTTTTCGTCGTCATCATCGGCATCGCCGCCTTCGCCTGGAACTGGTACCTGGGGATGCGGGATTATGTTTCGACCGACGATGCCTACATCGACGCCAATCGGGTCGCGATCAGCGCAAAGATTCTGGGACGCGTCGACACGCTGCTCACAGATGAAGGCGACACGGTGCGGGAGGGGCAGGTGGTGGTGAGGCTCGACGACATCGATTTGCGGGCTCAGGAAGCGCAGGCACGCTCCGCGTATGTGCTCGCGCAGGAAAACATCGCGCTGGCGAAGGTGAGTCTCGACAGGGCACAGACGGACTACAAGCGGGCAGCGACGCAATTCAGTCAAAATGTTATCCCCAAAGAACAGTACGACCACACGGAGAGCGAACTCGAATCGGCGAAAGCCCGGTACAACATCGCCATCGCCCAGTCGAACACCGCCCGGGCACAGCTTGGCATCGTTGAGACACAACTGCGGAACACGGTGATCGCCTCGCCGATGACCGGCGTCGTTTCAAAGCGTTGGGTCCTTCCGGGGGACGTCGTGCAGCCCGGCCAACCGATCTTTACCGTGTACGATCTCGAGAACATCTGGGTGACAGCGAACCTGGAGGAGACGAGTCTCACCGCGTTGCACGAGAACGACAACGTCGAGATCAGCGTCGACGCATATCCGGATCAGAAATTTACGGGAAGAGTATTTCAAATCGGATCGAATACGGCGTCGCAGTTTTCCCTGATCCCCCCTAATAACGCGTCGGGCAATTTCACGAAGGTCACCCAGCGCGTGCCGATCAAGATCACCATCCAGCAAAACACCGCTGCCAGCGACCCGCACCCGATTCAGCTTCTCCCCGGCATGTCGGTCGAGGTGAAGGTGAAAGTGCGCTAGCGATGCCCTCCTTCTCGACAGACAGGATGACAAATTCCGTTCGCGGCAGGATCGCGTCGCTCCACCACGAGCACGCTTCCTACCGCTGGTGGGTGCTCTTCAACGTCATGATCGGGACGTTTATGGCGGTGCTCGATGCGACGATTGTCACCGTCGCCCTCCCGAAGATCCAGGCGTCGTTCGGCGTGGATATCGACAAGGTCGAATGGGTGCTGACCGCCTACCTCCTGGCCTTCGCGGTGATGCTGCCAACGTCGGGCTGGGTGGCAGACCACTTCGGCTACAGGCGGACCTATCTTCTGGCGCTGTTTCTCTTCACGTTGGGCTCATTCCTTTGCGGGTTGGCGTGGGATGAAAACGTGCTGATCATGTTTCGCATCGTACAAGCCATTGGGGCCGGCTTCTTGATGCCCGTCGGTATGGCAATCGTCACGCGGGAGTTCCCGATCGAACAACGGGGCGTCGCTCTCGGCTTCTGGACCATCGCAGCGGCAGCCTCCGTCTCCCTTGGCCCCCTTATCGGGGGCTATTTGGTCGACAACATCGGCTGGAACGCCATTTTCGACGTGAACGTGCCGGTCGGTATCGTGGCCTTGTTTGCAACCGCCGTCATCCAGCGGGAGTACAAGACCGAACGAGCCCGGTCGTTCGACGTCCTGGGATTCGTCTCCCTCGCCGTGTTTCTGATCGCGCTGCTCCTCGCCCTCTCCGACGGCAACGCTTCCTGGAACACCGGCGGGTGGACGTCCCCCTTTATCGTCTCTTGCTTCCTCATCTCAGCGCTCGGGCTCATGGTGTTTCTCGTTGTCGAGTTCAACGTTGAGCACCCGCTGATCGAGCTAAACCTGATGAAGAACTTCAATTTCGGAGTCACGAATGCTATCCTCTTTATCTTCGGACTCGGCATGTTTGGGAGCACGTTCTTGCTTCCCCTCTACCTTCAAGACTCGCTCGGTTACACAGCATTGCAGGCCGGGGCGGTGTTTCTCCCCGTGGGGATTCTGCAGGCGGTTACCGCGCCGATAGCGGGTATCGTCTCCGACAAATTGAACCCGAAGATCCCGGCCGCTCTCGGGCTCGTGTTGCTGGCGTTGAGCCTCTACATGAACGGCTCGTTGTCGCTCTATTCGATGCACCGGGATATCATGATTCCACTGATCATCCGCGGGTTCGCGATGGGCATGCTCTTCGCGCCGCTGACGACCCTGGCGCTCTCAGAGATCCCGAAGCACAAAATCGCGCAGGCTTCGGGACTGTTCAACGTGCTGCGACAGCTCGGCGGGAGCTTCGGTGTGGCACTCATGGGAACCCTTTTGACGCGACGCATGATGTATCACTCAACCCTTTACGGGCAGATGGTCGACCAGCATTCCGGAATCTTTCAGCAGGTCAGTTACGGGCTCATGCACTTCAGCCGCGAGGCCGTCGGCGGCGGCATGGCCGTCTCCGGTATGCGGGCGAACGCGCTGATCGTCCAGCACATCATGAACCAGGCGTTCGTGCGCGCCATCGACGACGACTTCATCGTCGCCGCGGCGATCACGCTGGCAGCCGTCATCCCGATCTTTCTCCTTCGCACACGCAAGCAAAAGGC
>CAYZRX010000129.1:0-5071 GCA_964480945.1 uncultured Ignavibacteriaceae bacterium
GTATTCAGAGATGTTGCCGGACTGTTGCAGCGGATTTCCGCTCTGGCGATGTTTACCTACGTCGAAGCGCTATCAATCCGGTGCTTTACCCTCTCCCCCGATCGGGCACTTTAATATCCAGCTGCTCCATACTTTATATCCTCTCAAGATGCGTGTAGGCATGTATGGGTTAGAATAATGGGGGGAGAACCTTAGTAAGGCTGGCGTTGTCGAGTGAATTGATTAGTTGTCTTAGAAAGAGCATGCTAAATCCTGAGCCCTAAAATCTGTAGGTAATTTCTTACGTAGGTTAAATCTGAAAAGCATCCAATAGGGGGACAATTTTACCATACGTCCTGTTTTGAGTGCCATAGTGCACTACATGCACTGGTATCCCGTATTTTACTTTATATTATATTAACCCATCAAGGGAGGGGTCCCACATTCTCTTAATAGCTTATCAAGTGAGTGGCTTCGAAGTCTCACATCTGGTCGCATAGTACGGACTTTGGACGCAAGTTTAGGAGCATCCATACGCTTATGATAATATCGTCCGGGTTTATATGCCCCTTTGAGTAATGTTTCTCCATCCTTGCCATCCACCTTGACTCCAACTACTCTTGAGAGATCCTTCACAATGTAATTGTGAGTAAGTATGCCTTTTGGGTCGGCAATAAGCCAATTCTCAAGTTTTCGATCCGCACAGACTACTGAGATAGGCGGTGACCCCACGTAATGATATCTTGTCTGCATCATTCCTATAATTGTTTGCTTGATATCTTGAGCAAATGTACCTGGACAGCACTCTCTCGTCTCCCTGTCAATAATGACAATCACTAAAGACACATTCTTCAGCACCATAGCTCGGATGGGCGGGATAATCTTATGTTGGATGAATTCATGAAATATATCGTCATTGCATTGTTCGGGCTGACCACCAAATTTCATTGGTCTAGCTAATCGCACCCTGCTATCACGAAGTAGTTGCGGAACAGCACTAATCTCTGATTCCCCTTCTACTACTAATCCAATTATTGGACTAATTGATGCGCCTCTTCGGAAGTCTGTAATCATTATCAGTGTACTTAATCCTCAAAGAACCGTAGCTGCTCACCATACTCAGGCACGCCAGCGATTGCTCCACTATCCCAATATTCGCCAAGTCCCATCAGTTGCTCTACAATTACCTGTCTCAGTTCGGGATTAGTATCGACACATCTATCAACACTAGTCTCGCCTTGATAACGCCGAACAATATAAAGTGATTCTAGGGGTGCCTCATTGACGGCTACAACTGATTGCGTAGTTAGGAATATTTGTTTCTCCATTGAATGCTGCTTACATGAATCCATGAAATGTCTAAGCATCCAAGGATGCAGACTGTTTTCAGGCTCTTCAATAAATAAAATATCTTTTCTAGGGTCTACTAGAGGTAGAAAGATACTGACAGTCTGTATTGTTCCATCAGAAACATCTTCAGAAAACCATCGCCGTCCTACTCCGCGCTCCTTAAAAAAAAGTCCAAGCTGCTTTGTCTCAACATAATCAGTAACTAATCCTTCGATTGTCGGTACTGTATGGCTCACATGCTCTAAAAGCTCATGGAATGCATCAGGTTGGAATCGTTCAAGGTAATTTACTGCTGCTGGGAGATTTTCACCGTGTTTACCTAACTCAGCAGACCTCTCAGGGATACCTGTTCCACGAGCAATATAGGGTGAGATCTGATATACCCCACAATTACTCAAAAGACGAATTAGCCAATGAAAGGGAGGAAAGTGGCTTAACCTAGTAGTTAAGAGTAACTCGTCCCGTACTATATCTGGTTCTGTAACGAAGTCTTTAATATACTCTGGATTCATAAAAATGTATTCGCCTCGTCTATCAGGCTTAGTACCTGAAACATCAATTTGTTCCCTCTGCCTTCTAATGGTGAGAATTTTTTCTGATACGGAATCTTTCGAATCCTGCCAGACTTCAATATTTTCGGATTGAACCTCATATTCTGATATTATTGCCTGAGTTGTAGTTGAGAAAGTAAAATCATAGATAAATATATAGTCGGCAGCTTTTTTTCTACCACGAGGTCTTGAACTTGGTTCGGAGATAGTAGCTTTCAGCCGGAAAGTTAGGCCAGCTTTTGAACGCTTAGCTCGCCGGAAGCAAATATTCTCATATCCCCCCTTTGCACGTACAGCACCCGCAAGACCCGTTCTAAATACTAGTGCAAGAAAGTCTAAGGCATCAGCAAAATTGGATTTCCCCGCTGCATTCGCTCCAACGAATATGCCAAGTGATGGCAAGTTCGTTAGAGTCACGTTTCTAATAGACTTATAGTTATGAATCGATAACTCACCTAGCATTTCACTTACTCTTCCGAGCAGAACATAAACCTTCTATGGTTTGTTAATTTTACGCTAGCATTCCATATATATCAATTGGTAACTATAAAATATGCGGACTATTTAGTTATAAGTAGTAATAACAATGCTCCAATTATTGGAGCAGAGAGGAATGACGGCTGATTCTATACCTCGATTTTTACCAGTTCCTCCTCGTCCTTGGGTTCGAAGGGGGCATTCAGCATATCTTCGGCGCAGATTCTTAACGATTCGATGAGTTTTTCTTTGCTTTTTTCCTGAGCGTTGACTCCAGGTATATCCACCAGCCAGCCAATCCACCAGTCGCCGCTTTTCTTTATGACAGCTCTATATTGCATTTCGCCCCACCTCTTATTTCCAGAGCGGTATATCTAAATCCCGGCAAATTTTCTTCGCCAGTTCGTCTACGATTTCATTGTGTCGTGGCACTGATGTCCGACGATTTCCTTTTTGAAAAATACTATGCCGCCTTCCTTCCCTCAGAAGAAAAGCCTCGTTGGCAACCAGATGACGTACCAGTGTTTTCCTATTCGTATTCACATTATATATTGCGGGTCAACTGGATGTCACCCCCTCCCATGTATAAAAACAAGAAGCACAGCCGTCTCACTGTGCTTCTGTTAGATATAACCGGTAGTGGGTTTGGATTCGAACCACCGACCTGCCCTACTGGACGACGACCCGCACTCTACCGATGTTCTGAATCCGTGCAAATCGGGTTTTGAAGTCTCCTTGCCGATGTGAAGCGACTCGCAGCGCCGGGAAGTAGGTACCGGGCTCGGAGAAAGCATTGGTGGTCTTAAGCGTCATGCGAGTAAACGAAGAGTTGGTGTAGTCGAACTGCTCTCTGACCGGATAGTCGCCAGCACCCTCGAAGTCCCAGTGAGCAGCCACTACCGTGCCGGTGCCCGGCGGCACTTCGATGACTGCGGTGAATTCGACGGTCTCGCCAACCGCGACATCTGCCCGTTCACTCCCATTTGCTTTCACAGTAACCACCGGCTGGATGCCCTTGCGCTCTGCGGCAGTTGGGGGCACCATCACCTGACCATCTACCACCTTATAGGTAGTACTCTCAGGTGGTGCCAATCCTTTCTCGACCCAGTCACTCAGGTCGCGCAGCGCTTGTTGCAGGACGCCCATATAATTGATGATGCGGGTAGTAATTACGGGCCGGGGATCACCCGGACCAACCCATGGTCCCGTATGCATGGCATGGTCGACGAAATAGAGCCTGTAGTTGTCGTCGAGACGCGGTCCCAGTTTTTCCTGTACAAGACTACGGTACCAGTCTGCTTGCCAGGGGTAGGCGGCCTCGTCCATAAGGCACTGGACCACGATCATTTTCCCTGTGAACCGGCCGGTCTGGATGGAGCCGGTGCCACCCCCGAAGCGCGGACCTATCAGTGGACGCTGAGGGTATATCGGTTGGCCGGCTGCCTTGAACTGGTCCCAGACGTAGAAGTCAGGCGACGGGACCTGGTGGCGGTGATATGTCTGGGAGGCAAGATACACCGAGTTATCGACCATCACCTCGTCGCCGGCCTTGATGCTTTTCACAGCCTGGAAGTGCTCCTCGCCGAACCCGATCGTCAGCATGTCGTTCATCACTCCGGAAATATAGAAAACGTGCCCTGCGGCCCCACCGCTCTTTAAGGTAATAGTGATTCCCTGGAGATTACCATCCGGCATACTCTCTAGCTGGATAGCCGCCGGCATCTCCTCCTGGCTGTCAGCAAGCCTCGCTGGCATCGATACCTGCAAACCCATTGCGGCAGCTTCTTTTGACATCACCACTTTACTGATGGTCGTATTGTGCTGGATACGGGCACGCAGGAGGGACTCGGGAGGATTAGCGCCGAGATAGCCCGGGACCGTCCAGAAATCATTGAAATAATCGGGGTCATACTGCATCATATTGTCAAAGAACATGGAGAAGACACCCGTGTAGCCACTTGCGATCCTTTCGAAGTTGAACCATGCCCGCGGCGGGAACCCCATGCGGGTGACCTCGGCAAGCGCTTCACGCTCCTCGTTGTTCAGGCCAGCATACATGTCTCCGCTGCCGCCTGGCTCCAGTGCGTCAACGATGGCGGGAAACTTGTCGCGCAGAATTCTTATGGCATGGGCCTGCACCGTGAACAAGCTGGGAAGACCCATGCCTGAGCCGTGAATGAATGGCACCGCGCCGTCCCAGACACCGGGGCTGTTCTCCATACAAGCCATGGTCTTAAAGGCCCCACCGCTACCGCCGTAAACATAGCCATAGGGGCGGTGCGCGCCGTACATCTCGGCGGCCAGCACCCGTGAGTATTTGGCCACCGCGGTGCTGGCCCGATAGCCGGGGATGGTAGGGTCATCGCCAGGGAACATGACAGTCAGACCCTGGTTTGACTCCACGAGGTAAGCGCCGCTGTCTATGGCGGAGGGAAGCGTATCAGGTATCATCATACCCTGCATCGCAGGCATAAGTGCAGCAGTCTCTATGCCCGAAACCGCCATGAGCGGTTGGAAGAATCGTCCTTCGTAGCGTTCCGCCGGCGGGAAGTAGAAGGAGAACCGACAATCGGTGCCTTCGAACCCGCCATGTATATAGCGACAGCGGACCGGCTGGTCCCGCCACTCGTCGATATCCACATACGGCTTGTCGTACAGTGGGTCCCTTGAGCCAGCAGGAAAACCCATCGTGCTCTTTTTATCCATCCTTTAAA
>CAYZRX010000130.1:0-4743 GCA_964480945.1 uncultured Ignavibacteriaceae bacterium
CGGGCAGGCAGACCCTCTCCTAAAAGGAGAGGGGGCGTCGATCAAGCTGCTCGAACTTAGCTTGTCCCCCTCTTAGGGGGACGCGTTTCGCTTTGTGGCAGCAAAGCGGAAGGCAGGGGGTTCACTTCAACCTCACGTCCCGAAGATCAGCTGTGCGCCGCCGATCCCGGCGCTCTCCAGGGTGATTGCGGGAACCAATCTGACCGCGTTAAACGAACTGCGTTTTGATGCTCTGAGGATTCTCCTCGTCGTAGTACCACTGGAGAACGTTGTTTGCAGTGTACTCTCGAATGCGCGTGAGGTCGTCCAGGCCGCGGATGACGTGCTCGTAATAGTTCCTTTGCCATTGGAAATCGGTGAAACCGCCTAGGCGACATTGGTGCGTCACGGCAGCCTTATACGAGCGGATAATGGAGCCGATGGATTTCGGAATTATCTTTTGGAATTGATTTCGTTGGGGTTCAATATATTGAACCCCGACAGTGACTAATTCGAGAATGATAATTCCGTGAATATGATTTGGCATCACGACGAACGCGTCCAATTCAGCATTCTCAAAGTGCGTTGGTATCTCTGACCAGCATTGCGCCGCAACGCCGCCGACGGACGAAAGGTGCATTACCCCATCCTTGATTTCTCCAAACACGCATTTGCGATTCTGTGAACAGAGCGTAATGAAGTATCCGCCTTCCTGGGAGTAATCATACTCGTTCAACCGAATCGAGCGGCGATGGTGGACTTTCGGATTGTATTTCATATCTGAGCCGGGAGCTCTATCTCTTAATCTTCACCCCTCTCCCCGCTTCTTCATCTCCTCACACATCATCCTGACGACGTCCCGCATCTTATACTTCGCCTGCCAGCCGAGGACGCGCCGGGCTTTCTCCGGGTTCGCCGCCTCGACCGGCAAATCCGACGGCCGTACGAGGCCGGGATCAGCGATGACATGATCCTGCCACTTCAGTCCGAAGAAAGAGAACGCGGCGTCCAGGAATTCCTTTAGCTCGTGCGTCTCGCCCGTGGCGATCACGAAATCCTGAGAGTGGGGCCGTTGCAGCATTTGCCACATCGCCTCGACGTACTCGGGCGCCCAGCCCCAATCCCGCTTGATCGACAGGTTCCCAAGATGCAGCTTCTCCCCGCTCCCGTTCGCAATCCGCCAGGCCCCCTTGATGATCTTCTTCGTGACGAACCGCTCCGGACGCAGCGGCGATTCGTGATTGAACAGGATGCCCGAACACGCGTGCAGGCCGTACGCCTCCCGGTACGTCGCCACCTGCCAGAACGTAGCCGCCTTCGCCACGGCGTAGGGACTCCTCGGCCGGAACGGCGTCCGTTCGTCCGCCGGCTTCCCGTCGGTGTCGCCGAAGCATTCCCCCGACGCCGGGTTGAAGAACCGGGTTGCCCGCTTCGCCAGGCGCATCGCTTCAAGCACGTTGAGCGTCACGGCATTGATGCTCACCATCGTCTCGACGGGCCGCTCGAACGAGAGTCCGACCGAGCTCTGACTGGCGAGGTTATACACCTCATCCGGCCCGGCTTTCTCAAATGCCTGCAGCACGCTGAGAAAATCGGTCAGGTTGACCGAAAGGAGGGTGACCTTCTCGCGGATCCCGAGACGCTCGAGATTCTGAAACGAGGCGGTCCGCACATCACGGGAGGTCCCGGCGACTTCATAGCCTTGCTGCAGCAGGAAGCTCGCAAGGTAGGCGCCATCCTGTCCCGAAACACCGCAAATCAAAGCTTTCTTCATCGGTTCCGATGTTTGATCAGGTTTGTGGATGTGGTAAGCGTGAGGTGAATGTGATGACCAGTGGCCTTCAAGAGGTTGCCGAGAGAACTAAACTGTCATTCCCGCGGACGCGGGAATCCAGGACAGAGCTGAGATCTGGGAAGCTGTCCAAAAGGTACAATTAACCATACGAGGAAATTCGAGAGCCGTCAAAAATCAGCGATTCTTAAATCTCAACCTGGTCGAAATGACATTTCGACCTACATTTTGGACAGCCTCGACAAGGTATTAAGATGTCATTCCCACGTAAGTGGGAATCCAGGACAGAGCTTTGATCTGGGCCCCTGCGTTCGCAGGGGCGACAAGGTGTTGTTCCAACCCGCCCTCTTACTTGATTCGTATCTTCACCGGCTTCACGTTCCAGATCTTTTCGGCGTACTCGCGGATGGCCCTGTCGGACGAGAAACTCCCCATACGCGCGACGTTCAGAATCGACATCCTGGTCCATCGCTCCTCATCCCGGTACGCCTTGTCGACCCGATCCTGGCAGTCGCAGTACGGCTGGAAATCTGCCATGAGCATGTACTCATCGTGATGGAGGAAGGAGTCGATCAGAGGCATAAAGAGACGGGGGTCGCCGTTCGAGAAATGTCCGCGAGCGACGAGATCGATGACCGCCGCGAGCTCGCTCCCTGGCTCAACGTAGCGCATCGGGTCGTATCCCTGCGATTTGAACTCCTTCACCTCGGTAGCCGTCAGGCCGAAGAGGAAGAAGTTCTCCTCCCCGACCGCCTCGCGGATTTCGATGTTCGCCCCATCGAGGGTTCCAACCGTCAAGGCGCCGTTCATCGAGAATTTCATGTTCCCGGTGCCGGATGCCTCCTTCCCGGCCGTCGAGATCTGCTCCGACAGGTCGGCCGCGGGATAGACCGGCTGAGCGTTCTTGACGTTGAAATCGGAGAGAAAAACCACCTTCAACCGGCCGTCCATGTCCGGATCGTTGTTCACGACGTCCGCAACCGAATTGATCAGCTTGATGATCAGCTTCGCCATCACATACCCCGGTGCAGCCTTGCCGGCGAAGATGACCGTTCGCGGAACGATGTCGACCCGTGGGTTTTGCTTGATCCTGTGATAGAGGGCGATGACGTGGAGAAGATTGAGGTGCTGGCGTTTGTATTCGTGGATGCGTTTTACCTGGATGTCGAACAGGCTCTCCGCGTCGACCACGATGCCGGTCTGCCCGCGGATGATGGAAGCGAGTTTTTTCTTGTTCGCGTACTTTATCCGCCGCCATTTGTCCTGGAATTCCGCCTCATCTGCAAACCGTTCGAGCTTCGGGAAGTGCCGCTCCATGTCCCGTATCCACTTGTCGCCGATCCGGCTGGTGATCAGCTCGGCGAGCTGCGGATTGCTCAGCAGCACCCAGCGGCGCGGTGTCACGCCATTGGTAACGTTGAGGAACTTGTCCGGAAAGAGCTCATAGAAATCGTGCAGGACATCCTGCTTGAGGAGCTCGGTGTGTAGGGCAGCGACGCCGTTAATGGCGTGGCTCCCGACGCACGCCAGGTTGGCCATCCGCACGTATCGCTCGCCTGTTTCGTCGATCAGGGAGACCCGCGCGATTCGCCCGTTATCGGTAACTCCCCTTGCCCGCACCTCATCGAGGAACCGCCGGTTGATCTCCAGGATGATCTCGAGATGCCGGGGGAGAACGCTCGCGAACAGCGGCAGGGGCCATTTCTCCAGCGCCTCGGGGAGCAGGGTGTGGTTGGTGTAGCCGAGCGTGTTCTGTGTGATGTCCCAGGCGGTGTCCCATTCGATGTCGTGCTCGTCGACGAGCAGCCGCATCATCTCGGCGACGGCGATCGACGGGTGTGTGTCGTTCAGCTGGATGGCGTTGCTAACATGGAAATCTCTCAGATCGTCCCCCCGGCGGAGGTGCACCCGGAACAGATCCTGCAGCGAGCAGGAAACGAAGAAGCACTGCTGCTCGAGCCGCAGGCGTTTCCCTTGGAGTGCCTCATCCCTGGGGTAGAGGACCTTGGTAATGTTTTCTGAAGCAACCTTATCCTCCACAGCGCGATAGTATTCCCCGACGTTGAAGGCCTCCAGGTCGAACGATTCCGTCGCCTCTGCTTTCCAGAGGCGCAGAAGGTTCACGGTGTTCACTCTGTAGCCGGGGACAGTGATGTCGTGGGCAACGCCTCTCACCGAGCGGGCTGGAATCCAGCGAACCTTGAAACGACCGTTCTCATCTGCGTACTGTTCCGTGTGCCCGCCGAAATGGACCACGAAGGCGATCTCGGGCCTCGGAACTTCCCACGGCGTACCGAGCCGGAGCCACTTGTCGCTCGTCTCCACCTGCCATCCGTCATGAATCTCCTGATCGAAGATGCCGAACTCATAGTGGATGCCGTAGCCCACGCCGAGGATCTCGAGCGTCGCAAGCGAATCGAGGTAGCATGCCGCGAGCCGCCCGAGCCCGCCGTTGCCCAATCCCGGCTCCTCCTCCTGGTCGAGCAGTTTGTCGAGGTTCTGTCCAAGCTGTGCGACGGCGTCCCGCGCGTCTTCGTAGATGCCGAGGCTCAGAAGGTTGCTCCCCAGTTGGGGCCCGATGAGAAACTCGGCCGAGAGGTAGCTCACGGATTTTTCCTTGCTTCCCATGTAGGTCTCGATGGTTTCCATCCACCGGTGGAGGATCCGGTCACGCACGGTATAGGCGAGCGCCATGTACCAGTCGTTGCGCGTCGCCGTGAGCGGTACGCGACCTTGGATGAAGTTCAGGTTATCCATGATCGCGCGCTTCATGACCTCCGGCGAAAGTCCGGTCCGGGTGTCCTCTCGTACCGATGGTTTGCGTTGGCGGGAAGGAGACTTAGCTTTGCTGGTCTTCATGCCGATGCTCCGCTAGGGCGGGATGGGTTCGATGGTTTAGAGGTAGCGCCAGAGGCAGATTTCCCCGTCGGCAAGCTACGAGAATTTTCGGAAAAAACCATCCGTAGGCTCTA
>CAYZRX010000131.1:0-4713 GCA_964480945.1 uncultured Ignavibacteriaceae bacterium
AACATCCACAACAATCAACGTCAGATCATCATCCAGCGATCTCCCTCCCGACCTGCCGGACCACTTCATGAGGTGTTCAACAATTCCATCGGCAGTGAGATCCGGGGAATCCCCCGCATGCGCTTTGATGAGTGCTTCCAGGCGGTCATCCCCGAAGAACTCGCCCGTCCTGCTTCTCGTTTCGATGAGACCGTCGGTATACAGGACTAACCGATCCCCCTTCGCAAGGCCGAGCTCTTCGTTTTCGTAGACAAAATCCGGAAATGGACCGAGAATCGTACCCGCGTGAGTGAGTCTGATGATATCCGAGTCCGCTTTTCTCTGCAAGAACGGGGGCGGGTGCCCTGCAATGGAGTAACGCAGTCTCTCCTTCTTGAAATCGATGAAGAGCGAACAAGCTGTGACAAATGAAGATTCAATCTTGCCTTGAAGAGTGCGGTTGATCTCCGTCAGGACACGCGCGGGGTCGGCAACGTGCGGTGCCTGCGACGCAAAACAGACCTTCAACATTGAACCGATAAGAGCGGCACCGACACCATGGCCGGACACATCCGCAATCAGTATGCCAACGCCCGTTTCATTTTTGGCCTGAACGTCATAAAAATCTCCCGCGACGGTGGACATCGGCACGTATCGGGCGGCAATCGTGGCGCCCTTCGGGAGATCGATACTTGCGGGAAGGTTCGACTCCTGAATCCGTCGGGCGATCTCAATTTCCCGCTCCATGGAGTGTAATTTTCGTTCGTTGACAAAGAAATGATGCACCGCGACAAATCCTAAGCCGAGAAACAGCACAGCGAAGCCGGGCTGCTCCAGCCGAAAATCCCACGATAAGATGCCCATACTGAGAAGCTGATCGATGACCATAAAAACGAGCGTAATGAGAAACACGACTTGCAGGACGCGCAATTCAAGATCTCGCCGCCTTCGAGAAGCGAGAAGATTCGCAATCCATACGACAGCCCAGACGACAACCAGGGGCCGGTAGATGGCAACATCCGTAAGCGGCCCGGGACGGACAAGGTCGTATGCCGTGGCGGCGACAGCGTAGACGATCGCTGAGCGGAATACCCAAACCATCGAGTTGTGGAAGCCGCGGCCGAAGATGTCGACCAGATAGGCTGAAAACGGGATCACGAGCGCATACGTCAGGAGACCGTGGAAAGAGGGAACGGTGAAAGGAAAACCCACCAGCGTTTGCATCGTGGACGTCTCGACCAGCCTTCGTAACCCGTAGAAAAACCCGAACAGTCCGAAGTTGAGGAGTGTGAAATCCCTCTCCTTCAGCCGGAAGAGAGCAACCACGGACGCAAGCAAGCCCCCCGCGCAAACAAGGAGCCCTGTCGAGATATTGACAAACTCAGACTCGAGAGTATTCATGGCGTCATCGTACGGCTGCGGACAAGCGCCCGGCTCGACTGATTGCAGCCGCCGTTCAAACGAGCTTGCTCGCCATCGTTTACCTTTGGGAAGGCTCGCCCGAGTCGCTGTTGCGCGGTCAGAGTCCTTGAAGGATCACATCTCGCGCCGGAAGATTCCATCATCTTGCCCTCTTGCGGCGCGGCCGCTGCTTTGCCGAGACCGACCGAATGATGAGCACTCCGCGGCCGGCTGCCGGCAGCGGTGTTTTCGCCTTCGCAACTGCAGCGGCGATGAGAGCTTTGACCTGCCGCTCCTCCAACACGGCTGCCGACGCTAAACGGATAAAGCGGGTCTGACTCCCTGAACCGAGGAGTATCTTCTTCGGGTCGGGAAGACTCGCTCCATGGATGAAGCACAAATTTACGCCGCTTGCTCCTGCGCCAATCGAAAGAATGGCGTCGGAGGTGCGCTCCGTCGAGGAGTAGCCGATGACGAAGAAGTTGTAGTTGTCGTACACCAGTTCATGCGCGGTCGGGAGACGCTCGCGCAGCGCGCTTCGAACCGCTCGAATCAGCGTTTGCTCTTTCGGATCGAACTTGCCGATGAACGCTTTGAGCTGCGTCTCGGCGCTGGCAGGCTTGCGAAGATTGCTCGCGGCTGCTTTCATGGAAGCACCGTTCGGGTTACTTCAATTCCGAAACCGGCGTGGCCGTTTGCTCGAGGGCGAGAGCGAATCCTTTGCCCAGGTCATTGAACACCCTCAACTTGATCGCGTCGCCCTCTTTGTACCAAACCAGCCTCTGGTCAAAAGAGCTTCCCTGGAAGGGCACCGTGGCTACGAGGAGCAGCGTGTCGCCAACGAACGCGCCTTTGTACGACAGGTGATCACCGAAGTTGTTGAACATCGACAGCACGTATTGATGGGTTGGCAAGTCGAACCCGAGCACGCCGTGTCCTTTGTACCGGCCGAACAGAGTGCTCTCGTCGTCGATCAGCAGGAACGTTGAGTCGAGAGCCCAAGCAATGACCGATGTGCCTTTCGCCGTGGAGGCGTTCGGTGCGGAGGGCCGCGCCGGAATGTAGGTGTCGGTGGCAAAACTTCCGACAAGAAACTGCAATTTCGCCCGTTCTGTGTTAGCAGGTGGTTCCTGAGCAACGGCTTGGCCAATCATCAAGACCATCGTCAGTGTGGTGATCCACTTCAAGTGTCTCATGGTAGCTCTCCAGCGAATTGTGAAAGGCGGCGGCCCCTGACGGTATGGAACGATCACAAGAGTTTCTGTGAACAACGGGAGTGCTGTGGTATACCTTCGTGGCCGCCGGTCACGACTTGCTTGGCTCTCAGTCTAGGCTTTCGTCTGTCTCGACCTGATAGCAGCAAGGATAGCGGCGAATGAGACGCCACAGACCGCGCCGGATGCGAACAATCCGAGCATTTGGACTGTACGCACATTTTCTGTGAACATCGTGAATCCTATCGCACCGAAGACCACGATCAGCCCGATATTTCTTATCAAGAGCCCCTTGTTCATTCCGATCTCCTTTTAGGAATGGATGAAATATGAAGCCATCTGAAAACAAAACATTTTCTTGTTATGGCCATGTAGAATGGCATTAATGATATCAGTGAAACAAGTATACCAATAACGTTCCCGTGCCATCCGTCGAGGAAAATCAGTCCAAAGGCAACAAGGAAGATTCCCAATAAGGTTCTTAATAGCGCATCTAAGTTACCGACATTTTTTCCAAGATAGATCTCCCAAAAATGGCTGTTCACTTTTGAGTTTGGCACAACGTTACAGGCAGACCGCCGTCCCGTCAAGCTCTGCTTGACAGGATGGAGCGAACTCCCTAAACCATTGACAAGAACGCGAGCGTCGTAATGCCCGCTGTAGGCGCGGGCAAAGTCATTTAATTATAGCGTTTTGCGGCAGGGAATCCAAGCGAGCTCAAAGAGTGCTATTCCTGACGTGCAGATCAAGGTCGTTTGAAATTGTAGACGCCATTCCGTTTGCTGGCCAGGGTGAATAAGCCGGGCTTAAGGATGGATTGGGGTAACCAGCCGGGAACCGGAGGCCATACCGCCAGGTTGCCTTCCGGTTTCAGGACGCGGTGCATTTCGGTCAGGAGTGGAATCAGCGGCACCATCGGTGCGGGAATCACACCAAACAAAAGCACCGTGTCAAAACTCCCGCTCTCCACGTTCGTCTTCAGCGCATCACCCTTGAGCACCCGGACATTTTCCAGCTGAGCAGCTGTTACCTTCCTGGACACCAGCTCAACTGACTCGGATAAGATGTCCATTGCTACCAAGCGACCATGATTACCAATCATCCGGGCAGCAGGTATCGTGAAAAAACCCGTGCCGCACCCTATCTCCAAAACAGCGTCCGCCTGGAGTCTGTCGACGCCTCGTAGGATGTTTTCTGGACCGAAGAAACGGTACCTGAAACGACTTTCCATTGCGGCTGCGAGCAATCTCACGAACAACTTTCCAATCGTTGAACCTGCAAGTGTTTCAGTATTCATTTTTTCTCCCTGGGCTTACAGATCAATGAGCGAAAAAGTACTCTGGGAGGTGCCACGTGCCTCACCTAGTGAGAGAGTTCATGGCGGAGCGCGCTTTCTATGTGGGGAAAATCAAAGCGAAAACCAGTCGCGAGGACTTTCTCCGGTTTCAAGTGTCTGTCTCCAGCGAGAATCGCTTCAGCGACCTCTCCCATAGCAGGACGCAGAACCGATGCCGGGATTCTTAAGAACACAAGACGATGGAGAATTCTTCCCAGTACTCTTGCGAATTCCTTGTTGGTCACCGGTTCCGGCGCTAAGTTACACGAGTTTGTGTGAATGTCAATCCGACAAAGAATCGGGTGGGAGAGAATGTGGAAATCAGAATTCAGAAGGCAGGAGGCAGTCAGGAGAAGGACAACGGAAGAAGGGCCGAAAATCCAGCGGAGCGAGCGGTTTGAGGAGGCTTCCTGGGCAGCGAACCCCCCTTGCATACCGCTGTGAGAACGATGGTGACAGACCAGGCCCTTACCCACCCTTTCGAACACTTAGAGAAGGGCCCGGGGGATGAGTTCGAAGACGACGGATTCCCCCTCACCACGCCTCGGGAGTAGACCGGTCCGCCACTCCCTTTGGCGGAACTCCCTCGGAACCGTGGGGTATGATTGCCCCGAGGACTCGAGGGGTACCAAGTGGCTGGCTCAGTGCGGTTCTCGACTCCGTCCCGCCTGCAAGGTAGTCGGGACTGCGCTCGAACTGACTCGGGTTGTGTGGTAGGAACAGCTGAGTCATTCTCATTTCTGACGAAACTTGTGAAACAAAACGGGTGTCTAAGAGGTATAG
>CAYZRX010000132.1:0-4645 GCA_964480945.1 uncultured Ignavibacteriaceae bacterium
TGAGCGAACTTGAGATCACCGTCTCGCATCACCCTCTCCTTAGTCCCCTCCCGTCGAGGGAGGGGTGGTAAGGCTTGGTGAGCCTGGCAATTAGAATTCGTGCTCGTTCCCACGGCCTTCCGTGGGAGCCCCGTCTTAGCCCCTTCCCCCGTGTGAGATCATCCCTTCCCTACTAGCGGAAGTAAGGCGGGGTTCGCTCTTGAGGTGCAAGGATTGTCCGACGCACCCCTTCCGATTTCCGCCACTTTTCAGCTTTGTGTTGTTCAACAGTTGAACCGGCTGCTGCCTCACTCGATCCCCTCCCCTGAAGTGAAACAGCCCCTCCCCTCTAGGGGAGGTTGGGTGGGGTTCCATGTGTAGCTCGTGACAGATTAAGCCGCCCTCCGCCCTTCCTATTTCCTCCAGACTCACCTACGGTCTTCACCGTAGGGGAAAACCCTACAAGCCGCATGTAGTACTTTACACCATTGACAAAGGCTTCAAGGTCATCTACCTTAGTGTCAAGACGCTGGGCCAGCCGCTCCCCACCAGGTCTGACCTCCAAAATGCGAAATTCAAAAATACCGAGTTTCCGGTATTGCGGTTTGCTGAGATTCGTCGGTAGTTGGGTTTGAAAAGCGGACCCGAACGAACTCGCGATCGCTTCCAATCGCTGGAGAACATTCGTTAAGCATGCCGTAGCAGGCAAATAGACGATTCGTTGACCGAAGAGTTATACGCCACGCAACCCAAACACCATTTCCAGGAGTCGCGCGTGATGAAGTTCCCACCCTCTCTGCGCTCACTGTTTGAGCGAGATCATCTAATAAGGGCATTCTGGAGCCTGCTAATCGGGCTGGTGATGTTCCTTCTTGGTATGTACTACAATTCGACTCGTCAGCCTTCCAAGGTAGAGGTAGTAAACACTTTCCAAAAGTCTGACACAGTGATCGTCCGCTTTGACGAGAAAGCTCTCACCCCAAACGAGCAGGTGTCCAAGACGTTGTCACAACTGGCTCGTGATATCAGCGATCTGAAACGAAGCTACCAACCTATTAGCCCGGCTTCGAATCCTAAAACAATGGCACGAATCCCTGATCGACCGATCTCTGATGTAGTCCACCGATGGGACCAGAAGCCCGTCCGGCTCGAGCAAATCACGTTCGAACCGACATTGAAGATTGCACAGATTCAACTTGACAAGTTCAGCCTACCTCCGGGGACAAAAGGTTATTCAAACATCGCGCTAAGCACCTTAGCTCGTGTTCAAGTTGTAAGTCCAACAGTGAAACAGGATAGTCTCTTCTCACTCGTTGTCGAACTGCTCGACCCCAGATTACTTGGGAAGATCTCGCCGCTGTTTCTGGAGTTCCTCCGCAAAGATTCCGAACTATCCTACACGCAACTAGCCTCTCAGCAATACAAATTGGAACCGGGCCGGAACCTGGTTCGACTCGCTGCGCATATTCCTCCGGGACATTACGAAGTCGAAGTTGGTTTCTATGTTCTCGATGACATTAAGGGCGAGTATCCACGTAAATATACTTCTCGACATGACTTTCTGGTCCTGAAATAGAGCAATCTATTCACAGGCGATAAGAAATAGCACAGGGTCTGTAGGGTTGCGCAGCGTATGACAACCGGCAAACGCCGACCCAAAGGGTTCCTTCGGAGAGGCGTCTCCCGTCCCGAAGGGATCGCTTCGCGAAAGGGATCACTTCGTGACCTTCGGGACCGGCGCTCGCCGCAACACGAATGTGTCAGCTCATAGCGGCGGGCTCGCAAGGACCCCGAGATTGCCACTTCAGGCTTAACCAGGAGAGTAGAAGTGAAGCCCATTTCATTGTTTCTGCTATGCATCGCGGTTGTTCTTTGCTGCTGTAAGCGCTCCAAGAACGTTTCGCAAGCAGATCGCGCAGCTGTCAGCAAGGATATCAACACAATGCTTGCAGCACTTTCGGACTCCGTTCGGAAAAGCGGTCTCATCGGTTGGGCCCCGTTCTTGGACAGCTCATCAGAGTTTCAATGGGTGTTTATGGGATCAGCTCTCTCATACGATTCCCTGCTTGAAGGATTTCGACGCGTAGACTCCAGTTTCAGTTCTTTCGCTATCAGCTGGGACAGCGTCCACGTTGAATGTCTCGCTGAGAATGAAGCGACGCTCTTCGCCATCTACAATGAGACCGGTGTTGATTCGAGCGGCGCTCAGGCTGCCACAGCGTTCGATATCAGTGCCAACCTTCGAAGAATCAACGGTTCCTGGAAATTCCATAATTGTCAGATGTCTGAGCACGCCGAGCCGCACCCCGGCCCGAACATCGCCGAGGCCGATACGAGTAGAGAGCTCGCTCAGACTATCGATGGCCTTGTCAAGGCTATGCTAGGCCCCAGTTATGGAGCTAGCAACATCTTGGATGTGGACGATCGAACAGCAAACGCCTCTTACAGAGTCTATCAAAGCATGGGCTACATTTTCGAAGATCCAGGTCATCAATTGGAACATTCTTACATCGTGACAATCCACGGACAGAATGACTCTGCCTCCATTGCGATCGTCCGTAATAACAGGATTGTTTGGTGCTCAAGGCCTCTCCTCCCCAGTATGGGGTTCGCCCCGCTACCCGGGTTTGGAGATTTGAACAACGACGGCACGACGGACATCCTGTTCAACACCCCGCTCGACATGCGTGGTTATGGCGAAGCTCTCTGGATCATCTCCCCGGACTCCTCGGACGGAAGACTGCTCAACGCGGTGGATCAAGAAGGCCAGTCGGTCATCGTCGGTGGTACCCGGACCTTCGAGTTCGTTCAACCAAACCCGAAAGGTCCCAAACTGATCAAAGCGGATGATTTCAGTGGAGACTTAAACAGCAAGTTTATGTATACTTGGAACGGTTCCGTTTTCGTGAAAGCGGACTCAACCGATGCGAGAACCGGACGCTGATTGTGATTGCCATTGCATCCGGGCAGCTCAGGACCCCGGGACGTCCTCCGGCTCCCCTTCGACTGGCTGCGCTCGCTCAGGAACTCGGGGTGAGCGAGCTGCATAGGTGGACGTGGGTAGCCTTCCTCTGTCTTAGACGATCGAGAGGCGTAACAATGAAGCGTCAACTGCGAGCTCTCTTGGCGACGATTCTCTTGTTCCTTCTGCCAGGCCTCTTACCTTGCCAGGTCACCAAGATAGCCGTCCCTTCAGTAGACTCAGCCCTGTCAAAGTACAAACGCTATGGATTTCTGTCAGGCAGGGTAACAGTGGCCGGCAGGGATATCCCGCTGCGCGGAGTCACTCTTTCGCTCGGCCGTCGCGGTCTGAGCGTGACGACAGATGCGAATGGGTTCTTTGCTTTCGGCCCGCTGCTTCCCGACAATTATGTTCTCAAGGCAGCGGCTCCGGGCTACATCCCGTCCTCGCGTTCCGTATCGATCTATGAGGGAAGGCAGCTCACCATCGATGTCGGACTCACCCCGGACTACTCCCAACCCGGCAAGCACAGTACAGGCGGCGCAGTCATCACGCTCTACGATCGTGACACGGGTGAGCCGCTCCCTTCCGCCGAGATTCGATTCCTCGAACTCGGAGGACCCATCTATCACACTCTTGAGGTCACAAAGACAATTTATCACCTTGCTCCCGGGATGCACCGTTTCAGGATTTCAAGCTGGCGATATGGCAAGAACCTTCTTGACAGCATCGGGGTCCGCTCAGGCCAACTTTCCTATTTCACTCTCCCGTTGGTTGACAGCTCGAGCACGGGATCAGCGTCCGGGTGTCGCCTGCCTCATTGGAAGGCGCGCCCCTCCTGGCCGAGAAGCCCCGACAGCCTCGGCACGATTTCCGGTTTCGTCTACGATTCGACTTCTCATCAAGGTGTTTCTGCGCTTGTGTTTCTTGCCCCCTACGGGCAAGAGCTCTATGCGGACTCCACCGGCAGGTTTGTTGCCCGGCGTCTTCCGCCAGGTCGATACTGCTTGACTGTACGCCTAATAGGATTCCAGAAGAAAACGGAGCACGGCATCCTGGTGAGCCCCGGACGCACAGCAGTTGTCAATATTTCAATTGAGGCAGCGCGGATCAACATCCTGGACTGACGTGCCTCGCAACACACATTGGCAGGTTTCAAGTGGGCGTCGCCTGACAAGCGGCTAATCCCGACCCGTTCCGAAGGAATGGCTTCGCCAAAGGATTCCTCCGGACGTGGCCTTCGCGACGGGCCTACCCCGTCTTACGGTTCTGACTGTATCAGAACGTCAAGAGGACGACCCCACAGCAGTCGATGCCCGCCTGAGAATTACTCTCAGTGAGAGAGAGCTGTTTAGCCGACCTGTACGCATCGACTTCCAGGGTTCTTTACTTGCTCGAGCAATTATGGCGTTCGAGGGCTTTGTTCTTCCATCCGCCGGTGAGCTCCATTTTTCCTTTGCAGTTGGTGAGGCTGTCATCGAAACCTATACTCTCAAGGTAAAAGCCCCACCACCGCGTCCAGTTGCTCAACCGCAGGCACGCGGAGCAACGTCTCACTTTCGATCGAAGCGGAAAGCAAAGAAGAAGCGGAGAAAGTCTTCAGCGGCTTGTCGCAAGGCGGGAAGGTCACCATGCCCTTGAGTGACATATTCTGGGGTGCCTGCTTCGGGACGCTCACGGATAAGTTTGGAATTCACTGGATGG
>CAYZRX010000133.1:0-4022 GCA_964480945.1 uncultured Ignavibacteriaceae bacterium
GTGAGTGGGTATTGAAGTAAGATGTAGGAAGCAAGGAGACAGGAGTCGACAAACAAGACAATCGTCAGTCACCCTGAGCGGAGTCCGGCGAAGCCGTCCCTTTGGGAGAAGGGTGCTATGAGGCGGAGGACGTCGGTCTTCGGTTGTGAACTGGCAATAGTCAATTTCAGCTACTAATCGCTGACAGCTGATGTACACGATCAAACTCCAGGAGTTCGAAGGGCCGCTCGACCTGCTTCTCTTCTTCATCAAGCGGGATGAGCTGGATATCTACAATATCCCGATCTCGCGGATCACGAAGGAGTTCCTGGAGTACATCCATTACATGGAGTCGCTCGACCTCGAGGTGGCCGGCGAGTTCCTCGTCGTGGCCGCCGAGCTGATGCAGATCAAGGTGAAGCTGCTCCTGCCGCCCGAGCTGGGTGAGGAGGAGGAAGTGGATCCACGGGCGAACCTCGTGAAGCGTCTCGTCGAGTACAAGCGGTTCAAGGAAGTGGCGGCGACGATGTCGACGCAGGAGGACGAGGCACGAAAGGTCTTCTACCGCAGCTACTATGAGGCCGATCCGCGAACGGTCACAGAAGCGGAAGAAGATAGCTCGTTGAGAGACGTTTCGCTCTTCGACCTCATCGCGTCGTTCCGGTTTGCCGTCGAGCGGATGCCGAAGAAATTCGTGCACGAAGTGGTTCGCCTCAACGTGACCATTGAGGAACAGATTGAGTATATCCTCGATTATTTCTCGCGCCGTTCGGAGGCGACGTTCCTGGAGCTGGTACAGGAGATGCAGGAGAAGATACGGATCGTCGTCACCTTCATCGCGCTGCTGGAGCTGATCAGGGCAAAGCGCATCCTCGTTCGGCAGTCCGAGACCTTTGGCGACGTGTCGATCATGCGAAACATCAACGAATGACCGATGAGTGAGACCACGACCATAACGCCGACACCCGTCCTCGAGATCCCAACGACGCTGAGGAGCCTCATCGAGGCGCTCGTCTTCGCGGCACAGGAGCCTTTGACCGTCAAACAGATCCAGTCGATGTACGCGGTCGAAGGAGTCAACGGCGATGCGCGGAAGATCGAGCAGGAGGAGATCAGCCGGCTCGTCGAGGGGCTGAACGAGGAGTACGCGAGTTCGGAGAGGCCGTATCGCATCACCCAGGTCGCCGGCGGCTACCAGTTCGCGACGCTTCCCGTCTACGCAGATTGGCTCGGCAAACTCTACAAGGAGCAGGCCCGCAGAAAGCTCTCGCAGGCCTCGACCGAATCCCTCGCGATCATAGCCTACCGGCAGCCGATCACGAAGCCGGAGATCGAATCGATCCGCGGCGTCAACTGCGACTACGTGCTGAAGACGCTCCTCGAGAAGGACATGGTGACGATCGTCGGGCGCGCGACCACCGTCGGCCGCCCGCTTCTCTACGGGACCACGAAGGATTTTCTCAAGCACTTCGGTCTGAATGACATCTCGGACCTTCCGCGGCCCAGAGAGATCCAGGAAATCCTCGGCGAGAGCCAGTTTGAAAGCGAGCGGCGCATGCTCGAGGCGCAGCAGGGCTTGCAGGAAAAGAAAGAGGAAGACTTCAAGTCGCGCTTGCCGCACATCCCGAAGCGGAAACCGGCGCTGGACGATGAAGTGAAGATCATTCCGAAGAAAAGGGTTCACGACCTTAAGGTTGAGCCTGATGAGAAGGGGCACGAAGCTCCCGGGGATTCGAGTACGACGGCTTCTGTTGCACAAGAGCCAACCGACGAGACCAGACCCGTGGTGAAATCAGAAGATGAGCCAAAGACTCTTCAGCCTCTGGCAGAAGGAATGGCTCCTCCGAGCGAGATCATCATTCAACCGCAGGCGTTTCTCACAACTGAGAATATCGAGCCTGAGCCGACAGAACACGCTGAAGAACCCGAAGCCGCGGCAGAGGAGAGTGCTTCTTCAGTCGAAGAGGCGCCGCTAGCGACTGAACCCGCGGACATTGAGCCGCTGGCCGGCGAACCAACCTCGCTGGAGGATGAGAATCCGCCGACGCTCGAAGTGATCGCATCAGCAGAAGTCGCAGACGCCACGCCGACGGAGACAAGCGAAGAGATCATCCCGGAAGAGGCGGCGGCGCTTCAGGGTCAGGCGCCGGTGCAGGAGGTAGGCTCGGCTCCTGTTGAGGGGACGGTAGAAGAAGCGCAGACGGAGGAAGCTTCTGTGAGCGAACAGGAGGCGCTGCCTGAAGAACCTGTGATGCTCAGCCCCGCCAGCGAAGAGAAGGAACCTGAAATCACGGAGTCGCATACTCCGGAAACAGAACGACCTGTTGAGTCCGTTGAGCAGGTCGAGGCAAAGGTCGAAGGGACAGCTCAAGTCCTGCCGCCCATCATCGAAGAGCAGCCGAAGCCTGTTCTACGGCCGGAGAGCGCTCCAGCGTCCCGGCCCCGCAGTACAGCGGCCGCTCCCCATCCAAGGTCCCGGTGGCAATCGTGGAAAGAGAAGATTCAGGGGTTCATCAAGAAGCTGTTCGCCTGAACAAGTACCTTGCCCTTGCGGGGGTCGGATCTCGGCGCAAGAATGATGAACTGATTCTTTCCGGCGTTGTCAAAGTCAACGGGAAAATCGTTCAAGAGCTCGGCACCAGGATTAATCCCGGCAGGGATCGGGTAACGGTCAATGGCCGGCCGGTCGAAGTCGAGCGGAAGCTCTACTACATCCTCTTCAACAAACCCAAAGATTGCATCACGACGCTCAGCGACGAGAAGGGGCGAACGACCGTCCTCGATTACGTGAAGATCAGCAAGCGGATCTACCCCATCGGAAGGCTCGATCGCAACACGACGGGGGTGCTGCTCCTGACGAATGACGGCGATCTGGCCAACGCGTTGATGCACCCCCGGAAAGGGATCGAAAGGGTCTACCGTGTGCGGTTGGAGAGAGGGATCCTCGATGAGCATTTTGGGGTCCTGAAGCGAGGGATTCGCCTGGAAGACGGCGTCGCGAAGCCCCGCGAGCTTGTGGCGATTCCGGGGACAAGACGAAAGGAGCTCCTGGTCTCCCTCGCCGAAGGTCGCAACCGGGAGGTGCGCCGGATGTTTGAGACGCTCGGCTATGACGTGAAGGGTTTGGAGCGTGTCTCCTATGCCGGATTCACGACGGAAGGAGTCGCGCGGGGCAGATGGAGGTTTCTCTCACACACTGAAGTTCATCACCTCCGGCAGGCGGCCGGACTCACATCCTGACGACTATGCGATTTCCTCGCGGCAGCGGCGTTCTTCTTCATCCTACTTCGCTCCCCGGTAAATTCGGATGCGGCGACTTTGGGGATGTCTCCATCCATTTTATTGAGTGGATGCTGGTCGCGGGGCAAAAGGTGTGGCAAGTTCTTCCGCTTGAGCCGACGGGGTACGGAAACTCTCCGTATATGTCTCACTCGGCGTTCGCGGGAAATCCGCTGCTCATCGGGTTCGAGGATCTCCTCGCCAAAGGTTGGCTGCTGGGTTCCGATCTCGATCCCGTCCCGCCGTTCCCGGAGCGACGGGTCGACTACGCTGCCGTCATTCGGTATCGGCTCGAGAGGCTTCGCCGCGCGGCCGAGCGGTTCTTCTCGCGACGGAATGCTCCCGAGCTGCGGTCTTTTGAGGCGTTCTGCAAAGAACAGAGGTCCTGGCTGGAGGACTACTCCCTCTTTCAGGCGCTGAACGACAAATTCCACGGCGCTGCTTGGAGCGAATGGGAACGGGACCTCGCAGGTCGAAAGCCGGAGGCCTTGAAGCGCGCGCAAAAAGATCTCGCGGTTGAAGTTCGATTCTGGAAATTCACGCAATGGCTGTTTTACGAGCAGTGGGCGAGGGTCAAGAAGTACGCGAACGACCGGGGCATCAGCATCATGGGCGACATCCCGATCTTCGTCTCGCACCACAGCGCGGACGTATGGTCAAACCCCCACCTGTTTCAATTCGACGATGACTTGCAGCCCACAGCTGTTTCTGGTGTGCCGCCGGACTATTTCTCTAAAACAGGGCAACTGTGGGGAAATCCTCTC
>CAYZRX010000134.1:0-3976 GCA_964480945.1 uncultured Ignavibacteriaceae bacterium
GAGCCGGGACTCCGGAAGGACATCCCGGAGGCGCTCAACCGCCTCGCCCCGGAGGGAGCTCGATACCATCACGATGATACGTGGCACGACGGCAACGGTCACGCACACGTCCGCGCATCGATCCTCGGGCCGTCGTTGACCATCCCGTTCTCCGGCGGCGAGATGCTGCTCGGCACGTGGCAGCAGATCGTGCTGATCGATTTCGACAATCGGCCGAGAGAGCGGAAGGTGATCGTGCAGCTGATCGGGGAGTAGGCGCGCCGGCAGCTGCCCGGGGATGCCATACAATTGTTCGTGGAGGGAATACTTCGATGAAAAATTACCAGCTGAAACACGTCAATGCCTTCACGGGCGCAGCTTTCGAAGGCAATCCGGCCGGCGTCGTCCTCGACGGCAGAGGCCTCACCCGAGGCAGAATGCAGGCGATCGCGCGGGAGATGAATCTCTCGGAGACGGCGTTCATCCTGCCGCCCACGGTAAGAACCGCCGACCTCCAGATCCGCTGGTTTACCCCGGTCGTTGAAGTGCCGTTGTGTGGACACGCGACCATCGCCAGCTTCCACGCCCTGGCTGAGGAGGGTTTGTACGGGATGAGACGGGCCGGCACCTATTATTTTCGCCTGCAAACGAGAAGCGGCGTCCTCGCGATCACCGTCGAAAAGAAATTCTCGGGGACGATCGTAGAGTTTCAGCTTCCGATCCCGCGGTTCCGGCCTCACAGAAAGATACCGACGGCCCTTCTCGGGGGATTACGGCTTCGTCCGGGCAATGTCGAGTCACGGCTCCCGTTCGTCTCTGCCTCCTACTTATATCTCCCTCTCAGAAAGCTCTCAACCGTTCAGTCCCTTCAACCCGACTTTCCAAAACTCTTGGCGCTGGGCAAAACGACGCGAACGCTCGGTGTTTGCGTCTTCTGTCTCGAGACGGTCGAACAAAGCTCGGCGGTTCATTCCCGATTTTTCGCCCCCGCCGCGGGGATCGCGGAGGATCCCGTTACAGGCTCCGCCAATGGCCCCCTCGGCGTGTACTTGTACAAATATGCGATCCCTGCCGATTTCCCGATCCCCTCTTTTCTGATGCCGGATGGGAGGATCGAGTTCATCGGCGAACAGGGAGATGAGATCGATCGGCGGGGCCGGGTCAAGATCCGGCTGAGCGTTAGCGGTCACGGGGTGAAGCAGGTCGCGATCGCGGGGGAGGCCGTGACGATGATGGACTCGACGCTCAAGTGTTGATTCTTCCCACTTTCATGCTAACACCGTCAGCACGAAAAAGTAGTGTTACTCAGGCCTCAGCCTGCACCCTGAAAATGGGGGAGGCGATGTTCCGTCGGAATTTCGCTGCTGCTACAAGGAACGATAGAGTAAATGAGCCCCTCCCCTCTCAGGGGAGGTGAGGTGGGGTCTGCAAAGGGATGATTCTCTGATGAGACCTCACCCTAACCCTCTCCTAGGAGGAGAGGGGATGAGAAGCTTTTGCGCGCGAGGGGAAAGTCTTCTTGCCCCATTGAACGCCAGTCGTTCGGGCAAGCAGGGATCGCGTCTCTTCATCCGGACTGCGACTCGCAACAGAATAGTGAGCAGAGAGCTTATTGTGTTTTCAGTCGAACATTACTTCCTTGATTCGGATCCATGAGTTCAAAGAGCATCGTCTTTCTCATCGTCTTGTTGTGCGCGTTCGGCTACTTCGCGTACAGCGTGCGCAAGCTGATCCGCCACCTGAAGGTCGGCCAACCGGATAACCGTTTTGACCGGCGGTGGGCGCGCTTGAAGAAAACGCTCACCGTTGCCATCGCGCAGTCGAAGATCCTGCGCGAGCCGCTTGCCGGCACGATGCATGCGCTCATCTTCTGGGGTTTCATCGTCCTGCTGGCAGCCGTCCTCGAATCGATCGGCGAGGGGCTCGTTCCCGGCTTTTCGTTTCGTTTCCTCGGCGGTCTCTATGCGCCCCTTGTGTTCATGGAGGATCTGTCTGCAGGGGTTGTGACCGTCTCCGTCCTGGTGGCCCTTTATCGGCGATACGTCGTGCGGCCGAAGCGCCTCGAGGTCGGCGCTCACAGCAAGCTCGACGCCACGCTGATCCTCGTCATGATCCTGCTCGTGATGGTCAGTATGGTGGGCCAGAGCGCAACGAAGATGATTCTTCACCCGGATCTCGAGTGGAGCGGCCGATTCCTCTCCGCGGCGGTTGCGCCGATCTTCGACTCGATGGACGCCTCGACGGTGGATCTCTGGTTTGAGATCTTCTGGTGGACGCACATCGTGGTTGTCCTGGTGTTCCTGAATTACCTTCCGTACTCGAAGCACCTCCACGTCCTCACTTCTGTTCCGAACGTGTACTTCTCTTCCTTAAGACCCCGCGGTGAGCTGAAGCCCATCAATCTCGAAGCCGAGAACGTGGAGAAGTTCGGTGCGAGCGATGTCGAGGACCTGACGTGGAAACAGCTTCTCGATGGCTACACGTGCACAGAATGCGGGCGTTGCACGGCCGCTTGCCCTGCCAATACCACGGGGAAGATCCTCTCTCCTCGAAAGATCATCATGGACATTCGCAAGCGCCTCGAGGAGAAGGGACCGCTCGTCATCGGCGGAGGAGCACCCGCGCCTGGGGGAGAGGGAGGGAAGAGCGCCGCGGAGAAGACGCTCATCCACGACTATATCACGGCGGAGGAGCTCTTTGCCTGCACGACATGCATGGCGTGCGTTCAGGAGTGTCCCGTGAACATCGAGCACGTCGACGCCATCGTGGACATGCGCCGGAGCCTCGTCTTGATGGAGTCGAGCTTCCCGCCCGAAGTGCAGGTCGTCTTCAAGAACCTCGAGAGCAATTTCACGCCGTGGGCATTTCCGGCTTCAAGCCGGGCTGACTGGGCGGAGGGCATGAACATCCCGAAGATGTCGGAGTCCCCGGCGGTCGACGTGCTCTTCTGGGTCGGCTGCGCGGGCTCCTACGACAGCCGCTACATGAAGGTCACGCAGGCGTTCGCGAAGCTGATGCAGCAGGCCGGGGTCCGGTTCGCGATCCTCGGCGTGGAGGAAAAGTGCACGGGGGATTCGGCCCGCCGCATTGGGAATGAGTACCTCGCCCAGATCCTGATCAAGGAGAACGTCGCGACCCTGAACGGCTACAAAGTCAAAACCATCGTGACGGCGTGCCCCCACTGCTTCAACATGCTGCGCAACGAATATCCGCAGTTCGGCGGCAACTACACCGTGCTCCACCACACCGATTTCATTGTCAGGCTCATCGAGCGGGGTCGGCTGAAGATCTCGAAGGAAGAGGCAGCAAAGATCACCTATCACGATTCGTGCTATCTCGGCCGGTACAACGGTTTGTACGATCAACCGCGAAGCATTCTGGAGTCGATCCCAGGGATTGATCTTGTCGAGATGGAGCGATCGCGGAGCAGAGGATTCTGCTGCGGTGCGGGAGGAGGGAGGATGTGGATGGAGGAGAAGGAGGGGAAGCGAGTCAACATCGAACGGACCGAAGAGGCCCTTGCGACGGGCGCCAGCGTCATCGGGACAGCGTGCCCGTTCTGCATGACGATGCTGACGGATGGGGTAAAAGCCAAAGAGGCAGGAGATCGCGTTGCGGTGAAAGACGTCGCTGAAATCGCTTTCGAGGCAATTGGCAAGGGGTCCTGAGCGTGGAGCGGCGACAGCGCAACCGTGCCTCAGAAACCACGACTCTCGGTGCGATCGCTGACCCCGGTTCGGATGCGGATAGGGAAAAATACTCGAGCTTTTCATTCGTAGCGCGACTCTCTGTTTGCGTGGAGTCCATTATCCATTACACCACATGGAGGATCTGCCATGAGACCATACGCTGCGTTTATGTGTGGGCTGTTTGTGTCTGTTACCGTTGCCCAGGCACAATTCTCTTCCGGAGGGTCCCAACTTGGGGTCGGGATAGGAATCTATAGCTATCGGACGACGTGGTACTACTACAACTCGAGCGATCCGGTCGGTTCTCG
>CAYZRX010000135.1:0-1263 GCA_964480945.1 uncultured Ignavibacteriaceae bacterium
CGTGCGAAGGATATCAGGAACAAATCAGCCAGCTTGTCGACAACGAGCTGGGGGAGCGGGAGTCGCCCGCGCTGTTTGCACACCTGGGCACCTGCGAGGTGTGCAGAAGGTTCTTGCACACGACACTGCGCCTTCGCGCAGAACTTCAGGAGGACGAACCTTTGCTGGCCTCCAGCCGGCTCGATCAAAAAGCAATGGGCATCGCGCCTTCCGCGAAACGGTACGTGCTGGATCGGTCGGCCGCACGAAGCTTTGTGGGGAGGCGAAGAATCTCCTTGCCTCTTCCCGCCGCCGCTCTCTTGACAGTCCTCTTGGTGGCCCTTATGGCCGCAACCTCGTCACTCTGGTATCCGACGCTCCACCCTGAGGCCGTGCCGCGCGTTCAAACTGTGTATGTTACCACCTATCCGACAGTGGAAGTTGATGGCTATTATCAGCGACCAAACACAAGAATCCAATAGGGAGGAACACATGAAACGCATTGTTGTCACCACAACTCTCCTCTTGAGCCTCGGATTCGTTGCTTTTGCTGCGGGTCAAGCGGGATCGAGAAGTTCCGCCACAACCCAGAATCAAAAAGCAAGCAAGGAGGCCCCACCTGATTATGTGCCGTATGATCAGGCGCCGGAGCCTACAAAGCAAGTCACACCCAAGTACCCGGACCTGGCAACGAGAGCAGGTATGGAAGGGACTGTCTGGGTCAAGCTATGGGTGGACGAGATGGGGAAGGTTGCCAAAGCAGAGGTCACACGGAGTGACGCTGAGATCTTCAATGAGCCCGCGCTCAATGCGGGGAAGCAATGGCTCTTCAAGCCGGCGATGTCGAAGGGAAAGCCTATAGCGGTATGGGTTTCGGTTCCCTTCAGGTTCAAGCTTACGGGTCATCCGCTGGAGACACGGACTGAGAGAGCTCTGAGCGGATCAAACCTCGGAGTACCGGAGTTGCTGCTCATCGGAGGCATACTCCTCCTCTTCTGGCTGGTGCCGCTGGTTTTTGCTGTCGTTGCCTTGGTAAGCATTCTGAGAAGCCAATTTCCCGGGCCCAATGACAAGCTCATCTGGACGGTTGTCGCGATCCTGGTGCCGATCATCGGTCCAATCCTCTATTTCATTATCGGGACCAAGCAGAGGATTCACGCCGCTTAGCCTAGTCCTTGCCAGTCTTGCCGAGGGAAACGGATTCATCAGGCCGATGGCGTTCGTTTCCCTCGTTTGTTTTACCCCGGCCCTTCCGAAGGCTCCATGCGCCCTCCTCCAAGACCT
>CAYZRX010000135.1:1363-3967 GCA_964480945.1 uncultured Ignavibacteriaceae bacterium
TCGTTTGTTTTACCCCGGCCCTTCCGAAGGCTCCATGCGCCCTCCTCCAAGACCTCCGGAAGGATCCCCCACAGCAACTTTTTGCTTCTTTCTCAGTCTTACGACAAATTGCGGTACAGCCCGTCACGAACAGGGACAAGATTGGAACCCCAAACGGACGAAGAACTGGTCGCGAGTCTCCGGCTTGGCGACATCGAGGCCTTCGAGGAGCTGTACCACCGGTACAAGCGGCAGATCTTTACGTTCTGCTTGCAGCTCACCTGCGATCGGTTTCTCGCAGAAGACGCGACGCACGATGCGTTCCTGAAGATGTATCAAAACATCGGCTCGTTGAGCGATGCCTCCCTTTTTCATTCGTGGCTTTACGCCATCGCTCGTAATCGAGTGTATGATCTTCTCAAACGAGGGCGAAGCAACGGAAAGCTCGATGATGAATCGATATGGAGCGAAGAGACGCCGCTCGACTTGACTGAGGCAAACGATACATCGGCGGTCCTCTCAGCTTGCATCGACGCGCTGAAGCCGGAGTATAAAGAAGTGCTGCTCCTTCGGGAGTATGAGCAGCGTTCCTACGCTGAGATCGCTGCAATCACCGGGGACACGGAGAGCTCGGTGAAATCAAGACTCTTCAAAGCACGACGGGCGTTAGCGGAGAAGTTGAAGCCGTATTTCAAGGCATAACCTCCTCCTGGCCTCCCCCTAAAAGGGGGAGGGACGTCAAGCTTGTGGGACATTAACGGGAGACGACCTATGAACCACGAACGTTATTTCGAATTCGTTAACCTTTACGTCGACAACGAGCTTGACGATAAAACATCGGCTGAGCTTTTTGCGCATCTCGGTGCGTGCGAGACGTGCCGGGAGTTTATGAGAACGACGATGCGGGTCCGCTCACACATCGCGAGCCAGGAGTTGGCTGAGGTCCCATTGGCTCTCGATCGCCGCGTTCTCGCGAGCATGCGACGGGAAGTGACGACCGTCCGCGAAAGAGGAAGATGGTTCGAACCAGTTTGGTTCACGCGCATCTCGATTCCTCTGCCGGCAGCCGCATCGATCATTTTTCTCGTGATCGTCGGAAGCCTCTTGTTCTCGCCGCTCTTGCTGCGTGAGGATCGCCTGCCTCAGCAAGCGAAGGTTGAACAGGTAGTACCAATTCCGCCAGAGCTGCAAGAACAACTTCTGCCGTACCGATAGGATTGACGAGCCATGGAGAAAACAACGGTTACAATTGAGATCAAACAGGAAGTTTCCATTGCACTCATCTGGATCGCTGCGGGTGTCGTTGCGGTATCGCTGGCCTTCTTTCTCACACCACGATCGCCTGAGCTTTGGCCTGCGCTCGACGCGGCTGGAGTTACAGCTGGGATGTATCTTATCGCTCTTCTTGCATACACATTGAGAAAGCCGCTTTCGACACAGCTGAGGGCCTTGGTGGGAGGGATTGCTCTCATCGCACTGTCCTGCACAGTTCTCGCCTGGCAGAGCAAGGAGGATCAGTCTCACCTGCAGGCGGAGTGGGTTGCGCACATACGGGTCATCGTGGCGCGCCAGTTACTGTATTCTGAAATGTCCATCCCGCTTCTCAACACTCTTAAGGCGTACCACCAGCAAGGTGTGAGAGAGAACCAAACGCTCGCGGATGTATTTCGGAGGCTTCACAAGAACACGGTCGTCGGTTCCAATGTTCACGAGCCAAGTTGGAAGGGTGATCTGATGAAGGTGACTGTTGAGTTGTTGGATCCTGATCGGATCGTGCTCGTTTCGCAAGAGACAAGTGTACAGGGGAGAGACCCGAACTTCAAGAACTACGATGGACAATCCGGCATGGTACAGGAGAAATTCATCCTGACGGAGAAAGGGATCACCCATGTCTCAGAAAACTGAACCAGCGGAATTTGCGCCGGGTTTCCTCTGGCAAATCGCTTTGCTGACTCTTCTGATGCTCGGTATTTTGTTCTTTTCAAGGAGTCTTTTTGATTCATCTTTGTCAAATTTCGTTCCGCGGAGTGGTTGGATCATCTTCCCATGGTTAGTGGCAGCTGGACAGACGTTACTAAACACAGTGGTTTCGTACAACGGAGCGGCACCCATGGCACCATCACTTCTAGACGGTGCACGGGTCTTATCGGCCCTCCTGTTTGCGTTCGTCATCTGCCCAACAGTCTTTTTGCTCGGGTGGCGAAGACGCCGATTGGCGAAGGAGTCGGCGCGAGAGATGCAACAACTTCGTTTGTCGAGCGTTCTCTACGCATTCACCTGCATTGTCAGCCTGTTCGTTGTGGTTTCGATCATACCCATCAGCATTGCGAGCGAAAGCGGCCGTGAGTCAGCTCGAGAACACTGGCCGGCACAACTCAACAAGGATCGCATCATCCGTGAGATCCAGTCATTGGCTGTCGACATATATCAATATCGTTTGGTGCCTCGAAGCCTTAATGGAGGAGGCGGTAGCTATCGCGATTATAGACTTCGAGATGATCTTTCGAAAACCGAGAATGCAACCTACAGTGTTGCTGTCAAGGGTGATGAGGTGACGATCCACGCGCAGTCGATCATGTATCCGACGGCCTCCGTGGACGTAGAAGTAGACAGCATCGGAACACT
>CAYZRX010000136.1:0-3953 GCA_964480945.1 uncultured Ignavibacteriaceae bacterium
TGGACAAGACTGATAACAGAATCACCGCTATCCACCCAGAAGAAAAAGTAAAAAGTATGGGCCAGTCCGTCCTTAAGTAAACTAAAGATGCTGGCCTTATTATCGGCATGAACATCAACGACCTGAAGATTAGCCGCTTTAACATCTACACTATCATACAGGCAATGGTCGGCCTCACTGCCATCGTCATCATCCACATAAACACTGCAGTAAAGGTTATTGGAGGTCCCGCTATCCCTGGTGACCTGAAGCCTGGCGGCTATCCTTTTTATCATTAACCTGGAGTCATCAGGCGTGGACAGGGTAAGGCTCTTGCTGTAATCGGCAGTCCCCGGCTTCGAAGTCGCTGTAATAGTTCTGGTAGCAACCTCTAAGTCTCCGCTGTCCTGAAGCTCCTGGAAATAGGTGATGGTCTCTATCTTCTCCTGCGTGTCCGAATGGTATTTGTCTGCCATTTCCTTCACCTCTGTTCAGGACAGGTCTAGGCCCCCTGTCCCTCATAGTCCACCTGGTAGGTGGCCGCACCGCTGCCGTTTGTCACCTGCAGCACCAGCCTGTCCCACTGCCGGTCATAGTGAAATTCCGCCACCTCTCCGGCCTCCAGCACCGTTTCGGTCACCAGTTCCTTATCAATCCCATCATCAACCGCATAGCCCCTCAACCGGTACTTCAATGATAGACTGGCGTGCGTGTTTTTCATCAAGATGGTCTTGGCGCCAAGCTCCCTGACCTTCCAGTCCAGGGCGTCGGTATAAGACGCCGTCGTTGTCCCTGCCTGCGAGCCTTTATCAACCAGCCACAATTTAGTCTGACCTCCTCTTAGTACACATGTTCTAACGCCAAAATAGCAAAACAGTCCCCTGCTGTCAATCGAAAAATGTCGCTAATTATTCCGTCATTGCGAGTGGAACGAAGCAATCTCGCCCGGCTCTTCCGTCATTGCGAGCGACCCGCCTGCCATAGTCCTCGCCTGCCGAAGTCGTACGGCGAGCAGGCCGGAGTGACGACGTGCAGGAGCGAAGCAATCCCGCCCGCTTATTCTGTCATTGCGAGGAGCACCGCGACGAAGCAATCTCATTCGGTCGTCCCGTCATTGCGAGGAGCACAGCGACGAAGCAATCCCGCCCGACGCAGAAAAGAGATTGCCGCGGGGGCTAACGCCCCCTCGCAATGACATACGCCTATCGTTTCCTGCAAAGGCTGCTCACCGCTTCGCCAGCAAGCTCGAGGAAGCCCTTCACCATCCCCGCTGTCTGTGCCATGCAATCAACAATAAAGTAAGGGATGAAATTAGGTCTGCCTTTTATTAAACACATGGCAAACCAATATAACCTAGTGACTGGCGGCCATAACTCGAGATGCCATGGGCCATAACTTTTAATAAAACTAACAGCCTCTCTTCCGTAGCGGAATCTTTGTCTTACAAGACCTATAAGCGTTGTTGTGTGATGGTGGTAGACAAAAGTGGAGGATGATGTGCCGACTTTATGCCCATCCCTTTCTACCTTTATTTTAAAATCAAGGTCACTACCGACTCCTATTGAAGTATCAAACGCATACTTAAAGACTGTGTCTCTTTTCAATACGGCAGCAGATAGTCCACCGCTTCGCCGGGTCTGCAAAAGCCTTACATTCCAATCTGTAGCTCGCTCCCAATATGTTTTTAATTGAGGTGCCCTTAGTCTTGCCTGCATGCTGACACATTCCGATGATTTCAATTCAGCAAGAAGCGCTACCAGAGTTCCTTCAGGCAAGGTTATGTCTGCATCAACGAAGGCGATGTATTCCTGGGTTGCCTGCTCCGCCCCGAGCTGTCCAGCATAGTTAAAGCCTTTCCCTTCATCAGAATAAATCCTTTCGGTATATCGCCGGGCAATCTCCACCGTCCTGTCGGTGGAATTGCCGTCCACCACGATAATCTCAGCCGGGCTGTTCCGCCGGACCGACTCCAGGCATTCCTCTATGGTATTTTCGGCGTTCTTTGCCACAATAATTACGGAAACGGGCAAACTCCCCATGCTCACTCACCTTCAGATGGGCACTCATAGACAGGCGGGTTCTCATATATCTGAAAGTCGCCGTTATCATAGATGAGGTCAGACCCCTGGCCAGCCTCGGTCTGCGGCCAGGCGAGATAAGGGTCTTCCCCCCACTCGAACCGCACCTGGTCGCTTGTCACCTTACTGAAAACGACATAGCGGTATTCGTCCAGGGGCGAGACATCTCCATCCTCCAGCTCCCCGATAAAACTCTTGGAAACTGTCATCGGTATCCTTATCAGGTCAGGATTATAGTACAGGGCCTGCTTGGCGCTGAAATGGGCGAAGTAGCGCTGCTGAGGTATTACCTCGAGGGCGAAGAACTGCGCCCCCTTCAGCCCTGATGTCGTTACCTGGCCGAACCCGGCCAGGGTGGTATAGTTGGCAAAGAGAGAAAGCACGACAAACAGGCACATCAGGGGGACCAGCAGCCTCCGGCTGTAAAATAGCAGCGCCACAATGCACACCATCGGCACGAGACAGTAGATATAGACCCGCCACATACCCTCACCGTGCCCCCAGAAGACCACCAGGCCCACCCCGATTATCCAGGCGAGGATGGCGATAACCTGTTTCCGGCGCTCACCGGTAATCTTTCGCCGCAGCAGCAGGACAATACTCCCCAGCATAAACAGGCCGTACAGGACCACGTAGCCAAGCTGGGAGTAGCGGGCAAAGTACCTCCCCACAGCCGAGGCCTCCTGGTACCTTTCTATCTGGGCGATTTCCATCACGTTCCGCATCGGCGCCAGGAGGGCGTTAATCCCGGCCTCCATAGCAGTGGTGGCCTGATAGACATACCAGGCGCCGAAAATAACAATAAAAAGCAGGACAAACCTGGTTTCCCTCCGGTAGATGGCCAGCAGGACCAGCCCCGGCAGCACAGCCACACTCGTCAGGCCGTGGGTCAGCACCAGCACCCCAAACATGAGTATTACCAGTACCGTCTCAGCCGCCGTTTTTCTGGGAGAGACCAGCAGCATGAACAGCAGCAGGAAAAATATCGTGGCCGGTAAACGGGGATAGTAGAACCCGGCGAAGGGCACCAGCCACGACGCGACCGCCAGGAAGGACAGCAAAAAGCAGTGGTTCGGTGCCAGTTCGAGACGCTTACCTATGGCATAGCTGATGAATACAAAACACGGTATCCAGAATAGGGGAGTATACTTCATTATGGGAATAAGGTCGATTCCGGTCATCTCCAGCAGCCAGGCCGAGATAAAGTGGGTGGCCGGCCAGGCGTAATACGTCGCTATACTGGGAGCGTTAGCCAGGTCGAGCTTACCCGCCGACAGCAGGTTAAAGACCTCAGAGGTGGGGTAGTATGAGTCGCTGTCCAGCGCGTTTTCTTCCACAAATACCCTTATCCCGAGCAGGAACAGGCCAAGGGCAATCAGAATCACGATGAATATGGCGTCTTTTTTAAGCTCGCGGTCAAGGAAAGCTAGTATAGAGGTCACCACAACAAGGGCCAGACCTGCCCAGTAGGCCGGGCTCAGGTAAGAGACCAGCCCGAGAGGGGCCTCCGGCTCCACATAGACCGGCCCCACCTGCCATGCACTGTAGAACAAAAGAATAAGGCTGACAAATACAATAATCAGGTAGATTTTCTGGCGCGAGCGCAGGGACAGACGTTTCTGAACCGCTTCAATCATCTCTTAATCTCAGCCCGAGCCCTGGTATAAATAGTTTTATCTGCATTTGGCTATTCCGTCATTGCGAGCGACCCGCCTGCCATAGTCCCGAAGGGACGGCGGGCAGGAGCGAAGCAATCTCGTCCGGTATATAAATGAGATTGCCGCGGGGGCTGAAGCCCCCTCACAATGACACATTACTACTGCTCTTGGTAGACCTCAAGCAGTCTTTCTGCCACCTTTTCCGAGCTGAATTGCTCTTCCACTAGCCTCCGGCCGT
>CAYZRX010000137.1:0-3796 GCA_964480945.1 uncultured Ignavibacteriaceae bacterium
CAGCCCCAGTACTCGCGATCACCGTAGATAGCGCCGCTTTCGCACTTGTCCGAGTAGTAAGCGATCGGGGCGCAGATCACGTCCTGCGGCAGCGTCGCGATCGACTTCGGATCAAGTCCCCACCCGGCCACCGCGACGCGGGTGTGAGGCATGCGCGCCTTGACGCCTTCGTAGAATCCATCGAAGATGTTTCGCCACGTATGATAGAACTCGACGTTCTTCCCGACGTTCTCCGACTGGAAACAGAGCACATAATCGAGATCGGGATAGTCGCTGGCAAGCTGGTCGACGCGGGCGGCCACGACCTCCGGATCGTCCGCTTTGGCATAGTACTCAGGCGGAATGAGGTCGATATCCAGACCCAAGCCGACCTTCACGCCGCGGGTGTGGGCGTACTCGATGACGCGCTGGAATAGGGAGGAGCTCTTCCTGAAGATCTGATCATGAGAGAGCGCCTCGTTATGGAGCGCGCAGTCTGCCCCGAAGTCGTAGTCGTCGAACAGGTCGGAAGCCCCGAACAGGTACTTGTTCACGTCCCAACCCGGTCCGGCCCAGGCATGGCCGCTTCGTGCCGTCGGCATCCAGACGCGGGAGGTGAAGCCTCTGTACGTGAAATCGTGGTACATCTCGTTGTGGCCGAGCTCGCCGTTGTAGTTGTGGATGTGAATGAAGTTCAGCCGCATCTTCGCCATCTGATCGATGATGAATTTCCAATCCTCCCACGAGTACGAGGTGGCGGATTGCGGGAAGTTCGTCCACGGAAGAAAGCCGCGGATGTACATCGCCGGCGCCTTTCTCTCGTCGACGTCGGGCCACGTCAGTGGGGACTTCTTGTCGGGAAGCACATCACCTCCCAGGAAGAAGCCGATGTGGTAGTCGTCCGCCAGCAAACCGTACACTCCATACAGGCAACCCACGTCGTCACTTCCGGCAATAGCGATCACTGTCCGCCCGTTGATCATGAGCTTTTTGAGAACATATCCCTGCGGACCCGGATCTCTCGTGGACACCTTGAGGGAGCCACCCGCCGCCAACTTCTGCAGCATCGAGTTCGTCTGCAATTGACCGATGACGAATGATGGTTCGTTGATTTCTTGAACGCCCGGTTTGACATCTAGCCAGGCCCCGGAGAGCTGGTAGATGTATCGCTGGAGCTCTTTCGCAGCGTACTGCTCCATCGGTGATGCGTTGGTGCCCACAATGATGAGACCGCCAGCTCTTTGCGACACCTCGGAGGATTGACCCCCGGCGTTGCCGGCGAGGCAAGTAAACACAAGCATCAGGCTCATGATGAAGCGATTCATTATTGCTCTCCTTTCGGAAAATTCTGATGGCTTGCCTCGCTCCAGAACTTCTCAATCTCCTCCAGTGAGCGGCCTTTCGTCTCCGGAACTGCCTTCCACACCATCCACACGAGGACCAGGCAGAAGAGCGCGTAGACGTAAAACGGAAACCCGTGGTTGAAGCGGGAGATGAGCCAGGGGCTCTCATCCATCATGGGGAAGGTCTGTGAGACGACGAAGTTTGCTGTCCACAGGCAGAACGTGGAGATCGACATCGCCCGTCCACGGATGCGTGTCGGAAAGATCTCGGACAAGATCACCCAGGTCACGGGACCGACTGAGAGTGCGAAGCAGGCGATGTAGCTGAGGATGAACAACAGCACCCAGAGCGAGAGGGCCTGGAATTGCGCCGCGAGCCCCATAGCGATCAGTGAGATTCCCATCCCGGAGGTCCCGATGATCATCAGCGGCTTTCGTCCTAGGCGGTCGACCATCCGGATGGCGACGATGGTGAACGACAGGTTCACGGCGCCCACGATGACGGTCTGAAGGAGGGCGACATCGGAGCCCGAGCCGAGCTCCTTGAAGATCTCGGGAGCATAGTAGAGAAACACGTTGATGCCGGTGACCTGTTGCAGGACTGCAAGCGCAACACCGATGAAGAGCACAATCCTCATGCCCGGCCGGAAGAGCTGGGCGAGCGATCCGCTCTCTTTCCCCAACGTTTCCTCGATGGAGTGCAGTTCAGCATCGGCAAACGCACCTCCTCCGACTCTGGACAAGATCTTTCGGGCCTTCTCCGTGTGCCCTCGTTCGAGCAGCCAGCGCGGGCTTTCAGGCACCAGGAAGAGGAGGGCCAGAAAAAGCGTTGATGGAACAGCGCCCGATGCAAACATCCAGCGCCAGCCGGTCGCAACGTTCCAGGCTTCGTCTCCTTGCAAGGCAACGAAATAGTTGACGAAGTAGATAATGAGCATGCCGGTGACGATCGCAAACTGGTTGACGGAGACCATCCGTCCCCGCACCCGCGCCGGCGTGATCTCGGCGATGTACATCGGGGAGGCCATCGACGCCACGCCGACGCCGATGCCGCCGAGCATGCGGAAGATGACGAACACCGAGAATTCCCGCGGCACCGCGCTCCCGATGGCGGAGGCGAGGAAGAGGATTCCGGCCAGAACCAGCGTCTTCTTCCTTCCCATCCGGTCGCTGAACGCGCCGGCGAACGATACTCCGACGACGCACCCGAGCAGCGCGCTCGACGCTGCCCATCCCTTCGTTGTCGCATCCAGACTGAAATGCGATTGCAGGAATCCGATGGCTCCGGCGATCACCGCCGTATCATAGCCGAACAGCAGACCGCCGAGCGCCGCCACGACCGTCACCATCGCAACGTAGCGCGAGCTGCCTTCTGACTCCTGAACTAAATCGTTCGTCATTCTTTCCTGGCGATTGTGCTCTCTGTCGGCTTCAGTCGATCTTCTTCAAGTGGGCTGCCCAGCCTCCACCCGGGGCCAGATGCAGCGTGACGACATCCGACCTGCCGACCTGCTTCGTCGTTCTTGTGTAGTCGCTCGCGTACCGGTCGGCGTTGATGCCGTCGGCGTAAATCGTCATCTCGTACTTGCCGGCTTCGAGGAAATCGAGGCTGATCTGGAAGTCGCGGGGAGTCCAATCCGTCATAGCACCGACATACCAGTCGTTCCCTTTCTGGCGCGCGACCGTCACGTACTTCCCGATCTTCGCGTTCAGCACTTTCGTCCGGTCCCACGTTGTCGGGACGACGGAGAGGAATTCCATCGCATCCGGCTCGCGCTCGTAGTTCGACGGACTGTCGCAGAGCATCTGCAGCGGACTTTCGTACACCACGTACATCGCCAGCTGGTGGCAGCGCGTCCCCTGGCTCATCGGCCGGTTGAAGATCGGCCGGAAGTCCACCTTCGTCGCATTGATCATCGCACCGGGAGTAAAGTCCATCGGTCCCGCGAACATCCGCGTGAACGGCAGCGTGACGTCGTGTTTGGGGGTAATCTCGTCCGTCCATTTGCTGTGCTCCAGCCCCTTCACCCCTTCGCGGGTCAGAACGTTGGGATAGGCTCTCCTCAACCCCGTTGGTTTGTACGCGCCATGGAAGTCGACGAGCATATGCCGCTTCGCCGCCTCGACGGCCACTTTCTCATAGTAGTTCACCATCTTCTGATCGTCACGCTGCATAAAATCGACTTTGATTCCAACGGCGCCCCACTGCGCGAACCGATCGAGTGCCTCCGTCATCCGGTCGTCCAGCGCCTTCCACACGACCCAAAGAATGATGCCGACGTTCTTCTGTTTGGCGTAGGCGAAGAGCTCGTCCATGTTCATCTGCGGGTTGAACTCAAAGAGGTCGGAAGGTTTGGACCAGCCCTCGTCGAAGATCACATACTCTATTCCATAGCGGGATGCAAAGTCGATGTAGTACTTGTAGGTCTCCGTGTTGATCCCGGACTTGAAATCGACGCCGTAGAGGTTGTTCG
>CAYZRX010000138.1:0-3639 GCA_964480945.1 uncultured Ignavibacteriaceae bacterium
ACCAATCCATTCGGGCGGCAAAATCATTTTGAAAATCATCTCGCCAACGCCACAACGTCACTTTATTATCGGTAAACGAAATAGTATCCTTTCCGACTGCTCGCCCATATTCTTTATGATTGTACGGAGTGTAGCTGTCAACTGCATTTGTCCAGATTGCCCTCGTCTCTGGTTCAAGAGGGACATCCGAATCCCCCTTCTTCAACTTCGCAAAATCCGGTTTGTACAGTTCGTAACGACCACCCCAGCCTCCCCATTCAGGATGTTCCGGATAACTCAATCCGTTCGGAATTAGATTCAACCATGACGGTGTATCGCCCTCCATTCCCCAAGCTACATCAGGGTATGCAGCACCGAGTGGACCGTGACCCTGTTGAATGTTTTGTGCCAGCCAATGATTGCTGATCTCATTATTATCAATACCATTTACAAAACTATTAATTGCACTCCATGTTGCGCTACCGTAATGATCGCCAGGACTAACGATGTAAAATACGTCAGGGAAACTATTCCTAATCCATATACCGCTATCATCCTGGTCAGATATCGTATAAATCCTGAGTTTTGCAATCAGCCTTTTAGCTTCTGTTTCCGTCTTTGTATCTCTAATTTTATATAATGCCTGAGCAAGTGTATTGACGCCCCCCCAAACAGATATCCATAATGGTCGCTCATCTTTGTCTTCAAGGGTTTTTATAATCCAGTCAGACCCTTCTGAATCTTTCCCTTCGCCAACTCCCAACATTCCATATTTTGGCAAGCCTTGTTTTACTAGGGATAATATTGTTTCTGCACTGGGAAAACCGGCTTCATGCTTTTTAAGGTTTGGCTGTACTTTGCCATAAGCTTGTATTACTTTTTTTATCGATTCAGGAGCCACTCTCGTTTTTTGCCAACAAGAGGTTACAGCAATTAATCCTTTTATATCTATAACATCGGAGTATAAAAGTAAGCGAACCATTGATTCTGTGTCATCAGGGTCAGCCTCAATATCGGTTAACACAATTAGTCTATTATTTTTAAATGCTTGACCATAAACAACTTGAGAAAAGAGGAACAATGTAAAAACAAAAACAATATATACTGTTTTCATAGTCATGAACTCCAATATAAAATCAACGAGACAGATAAGTATTTATAGGCAATAATGAAACGGCTATCTTGCTTAATTATGTAAATAGTATTGCGTGTGTTGTAACATAGTTATTATCCTGCCTCCGACCGTATTGCAGCACGGACGATGGCGGCCTCTCCCCACGCTCGTTCCTTGTTTTGGTTTCTCCGTGATCGGCAGCCCGCGTGCCAACTTTCAGAAAGGCTCTTATTCGGGGAGGGGCTGGTTAGGTGGCCTCTTACCTAGCTCGATTATGTACACTCCAAACAGCAATTGCTCCATCTTTTGTAAATCCAAGAAGAAATCCCTTATCTATCGACCATTGCAGTATATCATAAGTCGCCCTAAATGGTGTACTACACTTTGCTACTAAGGAGAATGTTTTTGTTTCCCAGATGCTGATACCTCCACGCGTGTCAGATATGGCAAGGAATGTTCCATCAGAAGAATAAGCGATACTGCTTGCTTCAAAATTAAATATATGCGCTATTTTCCTTTGAGCAATATCCCAAACAAGTGCTGGTCCGTAATCATAAATGGCGGCAAGATAGTTACCGTCTTTAGAAAATGCGAGATTCTGCGGATAGCCATATGGTGAAAACATTGAGTCTTTCGGAAAATCTTTTTCTCCAAATGAAAGCGTGAGCGGGGTCTCCTTCTGATCTGTCGACCAGACAGAAATGCTCCTTATGCTCTGTAATGATGCTGCAAATCGTTTTTCATCTGGGGAGAATGCCAAACAAATTCTTGGCTCAAATTCAGTCTTGTGTCTGAACAAAGATCGTCCCGTCTGCGTCTCCGTCAAAAATATCTCCTCTTTTGTACTTGCCAGCAAGAATTTTCCACTCTTTGACAGTGCCATATATTGAATCTCTATATCGTCCGGCAGTTCCTCTGTTTCTTCATCTATGTTTTCCTCTTCTTTGGATTGGATCTCCTTTTCTACTAAAGATATTTTCCTTAAAGATTTTCCGGTACTCAGCGAACTGAAGTTGATGACTCCTGTATAAGGTTCGCTGACTGCTATAAAATCCTTACCGGAATAAATCACTGCTATGCCCCCGATTTCTCCATCAAGTTGATTTGCAGACAACTGATTACCGCGCTTGGTATCCCATGTATGCAAGCCACCCTGCGCATCGAACGTTATCACAGATTTGCCGTCCGAAGAAAATGCGGCGGCTCTTATTGCAGAAGTCACGTTTACATCTTTCCGCAACAGAGTACCTGTTTTTACATCCCAAAGAGGCACACTTCCATTATCAAGACCACAGACAATGAAATTGCCATCGGGCGTAAACGCCGATGATTTAATATCGGAAGAATGGCCGGTAAGCTCCATTTGGGAAGAAGTATCATCGGTCCTCCATAGCAAAAGTGTATTTTCGTAATCATCTCCCGTGTGCATATCGTGAAACCCGTCGCTTCCCAACAAAAGCAATTTGCCGTCGGGTGAAAAGCTCAGAGTTTGAGGAAATCGTTCCTTTGTCGGGAATTGGCCCAGCATTTTATTGGTACGGAACTCTAGTAGAGCTATGCTATCCGTCGACTCACTATAAGCGAGAAATTCTCCATTAAGAGAGAGTGCGATTGCTCTTGAATCAAGATGCCGTATAGGGATGGATGATTTTAGTTCACCTGTTTGAAAATTCCAAATATCTATTCCACACTCATAGCGAAATCCCCCTCTTGCGATAATAAGACTATCATCAGGTGAAAACAAGAGTGCCCACGCATCTTCCTTAAATCCTTGATATGATCTTAGCAATGTACCGCTATTAGCATCCCAAACGCAGACAAGTCCTTTACTGCCAGCGGTTGCAAATGCTTTGTCATCATGTGAAAAGACAATCTGATAGACTGCACTAGGTGCTCGGAAACTTAGAAGCTCCATTCCCTTATGAAAATCCAATATATGTATGTCATGAGTGTAGTTTGAGTTATCCGTCACTGTCACCAACAGCTTCTCATTATGTGATAGTGCACTGCACGAACCGTTAAATCGTAGCGCATGCACCAATTTTCCGCTTGACGTTTCATGAACTCGTATCACGCTTTGAACAAAGGTACTAATATCTTCCGCGCGTGTTACAATATACTTTCCGCTATCAATAAATGTAATTTGACTAACATGTCCTGATCTGCCACCTCTCATCCACAGAGGCAGTTTTCTTAGAGAATCCTTATCGGCAAATCCGAAGGCAGGAGGGAGAGAGAGCGTATCGGAGATCGCAGCTACATTAGAGGAGGATCGCTCTTGTGACTGATCGCCCTCTTGTTTTGACTGCCGGCATGCCAAAAGAAGAGAAAACCATACGATGAGAAAGAAAAAAAATCGAGGGTGCATGATTTTTCCCTTGTGATTGCCGCCTAACGGATCGCAGCTCCCTCCAAAAAACGGAGGGGCAAGTCCGCAAAAAGACAGAGCATGCTGGATAAATGAGTCCCGGCGAGAAAACTCCCTGTGACTCATGTCAGTTTGTCCTCTCTCGATTCAGAAAGGGACGCCTGCCCCGCAATTCTCT
>CAYZRX010000139.1:0-3475 GCA_964480945.1 uncultured Ignavibacteriaceae bacterium
CCAGTTCCTATATTAGGGTGTCCCGAAGAAATAAATGTAGAATCAGGAGAGGGGTTTGGGTTGGATGCCAGCAGTTCTTATGATCCTGACGGAGATAATCTCAGTTTTCTCTGGTTTAATTATCCGGAGGCAGGTACTTATAGTAAATTGATAAAAGTTGAAGGCGCGGAGAATGCACATGGGGCTTACGTGATTGCTCCTGTGGTTGAGAAAAAAGAAACGGCTCATTTTATTCTGAAAGTTACTGATAAGGGAAAGCCTCACTTATCAAGATATAGAAGAGTAATTGTCAACATACTGCCCAAATAAAGCTGCTATCAGTGTCATATTATCGAATTGAACTTTGTATTCCTTATTAAAATATTTCGCCGCGTGTGTTCTAACCAGCGGCTCCCGCCACAAGGACGGCGGGCAGGCAAGCTGACCCGCCAAGAGATGAAGCATGGCGGGCAGGCCGAATGAGCGTGGTACGTTAAGCATGGCGTGTAGATGTTTCGGTTCTTAATAATAAACTTTTCAGAATGAACTTGTTTCGTTCAGTGAATTATGAAAGTTATCAGTGCGGCAGCTTAGCCGCCATCCGTTAGGTGGCAAATAGGCACAACAGGCTATCATGAAGCGAATACTCTATTCCTCTTGCTTGGCTATGATGCTCATTTCGCAATTGTCGCCATGCCAAACTAGAATGAAGAACACAGTTGCGACTTCACAGATTTATTCTACACTATTTGCGGAATTTCAAAAACTAGATTCCACCCTTGCACATGTAGAATTGAACGATATTAAATCTGCCTTTGCAGATCCAATCGTTTCGATGAATAGGCCGAATCGTTTTCTCGTATTAGCACGCGGAATCTACCTTAGTGGCTCTAATGAAACTCAAAAACTTGGCCTCTTTGTTTTCGACGATTCACTCGTAACGATTCTACGAACCATAGATATTATTGATTATGCAGGTGATTGTAAGTTCAACATTGCGAAGGTCTGGAAAGACACCTTAACGTTACATGCCGATTCACCTGGTAAAGGTCAAGGCTCATTTGACAGGAAATACAAGTTGTATTTCTCGAGCCAGTAATAGATAAGACATTTGCCATCTAACAAGTCGCTCCCCAAAGGGGTCCTAAGGGAGGGACAAGCTGATCCCGTCTAGAAACGCGACCGGGCAGGCGGAATGAACGTCCCGTGAAAAGCACGGGGCAAATTCGCAATTCGCCGACAGAGTCAGTCTGCGAATTCAATCACGCAATACTCATGTTCAAGGAGGGAATCATGAACAAACGTGCAGGAATGCTCTGTTTGCTTTTGGTGGTATTGTTGGCGGTCGTGGCGGCGCAGGCGCAGCCCGCGCATGTTACGGCGATCAAGGCCGGCCGGCTCATTGACCCGGAAACCGGGACGGCGGCCACCAACCAGGTGATCCTCATCGAGGGGGAGAAGATCACGGCGGTCGGTCCGAATCTCGCCATTCCCGCCGGTGCGACGGTCATTGATCTGTCGAAGCTCACGGTGCTGCCCGGTCTCGTCGATGCGCACACGCACATGGCGATAACGTACAAGGAGAAGCCGGAGAGCAACTACTACTACCTCACCTATATCATGGATTCGACGCCGCTGCGCGCCATCCAGGCCGCGTCCAACGGCATTCAGCTCCTCAACTCGGGGTTCACCGTCGTTCGCGACGTCGGCAACAACGCGCTCTATGCCGATGCGGCACTGCGGCAGGCGATCGAGCAAGGCTGGCTGCCGGGTCCCACCGTGATCCCGTCGGGACCGATGATCGGCAGCACGGGCGGACAGTTCTGGCCCACGCCGGAGATGTACAAGTATCACAACATCATGTTCCCTGAGTACATTGACGCGAACAGCCCGGACGAAATAGTCCGCGCAGTCCGTGAGAACATGCTGTTCGGCGCGAGGACGATCAAGCTGTGCATCGACTGCAAGCCGTGGGGCTATTCGGTTGAAGACATCAAGCTGGCCATCAGCGAGGCCGCGAAGGGCGGCTGCAAGGTCGAGGGGCATGTGCAGACCACCGATGGAGCGCAGCGCGCCATCGATGCGGGGATCCACATGATTGCGCACGGAAACGCGCTGACGCCGGAACAGCACCAGCAGATGGCCGCAAAAGGGATCTTTCTGAACGGAACCGATACGCCTTTTATGCCGTACCGGGGGAGCGAACAGGCGTTCAAACGGACGGTCGCGAACCTGCGCGACGCTTGGGAGAAGAAGGTGCCGCTAACCTTCTCGACGGACCTCGACTACTGGAATGAGCGGATGAAGAACGAGAAGACCGGCGAGTGGCTGACCCGCGGCGACATGACGATCGCCTTCCTCGAGACTTGGAAGGCGGCCGGCATCCCCCCGGCCGACATCCTCCACTCGATGACGATCAACGGCTACAAGGCCGCCGACATCATCAAGGAGCGCGGTCCGATCAAGCCGGGCTTCTACGCTGATCTGATCGCGGTGGCGGGCAACCCGCTCACCAACATCGACGCGTTGCACAACGTGCAGTTCGTGATGAAGAACGGGATGGTGTTCAAGAAGGACGGCGTTATGACGCCGGAGAAGTTTTTCCACCCCGGCCCGGTCAGGATGCCGAACGGCAGGTGGACTCGATAATCCGGCGTTCTCAGAAATGACGTGCGGTGTCCGCCAAGCCGGCAGGGCGCCTCGCGCCCAGCGGTTTCCTGTGACTTGATTGTAGAACATCAAATTTGTCCAATCGGGACTCAACCGTCATCCGCTGGGTAGCGTTGGAGGTTTGTCCATGATGCCCGAATTGCTTGATACGTTCAGGAATACACTGAAGTTCATAGAGCAGTCCGTTGCCGACCTATCGGAAGAGGAGATGATCGAGCAACCGGCGGGAGTGCCGAACCATGCGACATGGACACTCGGACATTTGATTCACAGTTGCCAGGGTATAGCCAACGAACTAGGCGCCCCGCGGTGGCTGCCAGATGACTGGGAATCGATCTTTGGGTATGGCAGCACGCCGGTGTCCGATCTCTCGCGTTATCCGTCGAAATCCGAGATGCTCAGGGCCCTCACCGACGCCGCAGACCGTCTCCACCAGACCCTTTCGAGCGTGAGCGAGTCCGCCCTGAAGCAATCGCTTCCAGATGAAACGCTGCCGACGATCGGTCATCTCTTGTTCCAAGTCGTCATAGCACACATGGCTTTTCACGCAGGTCAGCTCGCCGTGTGGCGCCGGGCCATTGGCAAACAGTCGGCGGCAGTTTTCGTCTAGCTGACGCCGCCCAACAATTCGCTTCCCGACCAGCATCGTCGCGCGCTGAATGTGGGTGCACACCTAAACCTCTCTTCCTGCGCTTCTGCGGGAGGGTGGCTAATGCCGCGCGTGCGACCTGCTTCCCTGTTCTGGCAGAATCGAAACTGCCTCTGGAGGTCTTTCCGCCAACCGGTCTCACCGCGTCAATGCGGACCCTTCCGCTTGCTTTTCCCC
>CAYZRX010000140.1:0-3358 GCA_964480945.1 uncultured Ignavibacteriaceae bacterium
AGTGATGCCTTCGGCACGCGGGTGTGACATAATTTGGAGTTTTTCAGCACCCTCCGACTCTCCATTTTCTAAGGAGGATTCGAGATGCGACGAGGTCAGGCTTTTCTGTTTCTGCTTTCAATTCTCGTGGCCGCGAGCTGCTCGCGTGCACCCGACTACGACGTCGTCATACGCCGCGCCACAATCTACGACGGCAGCGGGAAGCCGCCCTATGTTGCCGATCTCGCCATCAAGGGTGACAGGATCGCCGCGGTGGGCAAATGGGAAAATGTCCGTGGGAAAACGGAGATCGACGCGTCGGGGCTTGCCGTGGCGCCAGGCTTCATCAATATGCTCAGCTGGGCGAATGAGTCGCTCATCGAGGACGGCCGGTCGGAGAGCGATATCCGGCAAGGGGTGACGCTGGAGGTCTTCGGAGAGGGTGAATCGATGGGACCGCTCAACGAGAAGATGAAGCAGGTGATGACCGAACAGCAGGGGGATATCAAATACAAGATAGAGTGGAATACACTGAACGAGTATCTCGAGTACCTCGTGAAGCGAGGCGTCTCGACGAACGTAGGCTCATTCGTCGGGGCGGCGACCGTTCGCGAATACGTCCTCGGCTACGCGGACCGCGCGCCCAACGCGGACGAGCTCGAGCAGATGCGCGGATTGGTGAAGCAGGCGATGGAGAAAGGCGCGTTTGGCGTCGGCTCAGCACTCATCTACGCGCCCGGCTTCTATGCGAAGACCGACGAGCTGATCGAGCTCAGCAAGGTTGCCGCCTCGTACGGCGGTATGTATATCTCGCACATTCGAAATGAAGGGAACGCATTGATTCCGGCGCTCGATGAGCTCCTCAAAATCTCCCGTGACGCGAACATCCCCGCTGAGATCTATCATCTCAAAGCGAGCGGTCGATCGAACTGGAGGAAGATCGACCAGGTCATCAAGAAGGTAGAACAGGCCCGGAGCCAGGGCCTCAAGATTACGGCCGATATGTACACCTACACTGCCGGGGCAACCGGTCTGGACGCCTCGATGCCGCCGTGGGTGCAGGAGGGGGGACTCAAGGAGTGGATCAAGCGATTGAAGGATCCGGAGATTCGGAAGCGGGTGGTGCGGGAGATGCGCACGCCGACGGACAAGTGGGAGAACCTCCTGCTCGCCGCGGATTCGCCGAAGAACGTCCTGCTCGTCGGCTTCAAGCAGGATACCCTCAAGTATCTGACCGGCCGGACCCTCGCGGACGTTGCCGCACTTCGACACAAATCGCCGGAGGAGACGGCAATGGATCTCGTCATCGACGATGACAGCCGGGTCGGGACCATCTACTTCCTGATGTCCGAGGAGAACCTCAAGAAGGAAATCGCGCTGCCGTGGGTCAGCTTCGGATCCGATGAGGCTTCGCTGGCGCCCGAAGGAGTGTTTCTCAAGTCGAATCCGCATCCGCGGGCATACGGGAATGTCGCTCGCCTGCTCGGCAAGTACGTCCGGGACGAGAAGATCATCCCTCTCGAGGAGGCGATCCGCCGGCTGACGACGCTGCCGGCCCGGAACCTGCACCTTCAGGAACGCGGAGCCCTCATTCCGGGTTATTACGCGGACGTCGTTCTGTTTGATCCGGCCAAGATCGCCGATCACGCCACGTACGAGAAGCCGCAGCAATACGCTACGGGCGTGGTTGACGTCTTCGTCAACGGGATACAAGTGCTGAAAGATGGAGAACACACGGGAGCGAAACCGGGAATGGTCGTCAGAGGACCTGGATGGAAAAAGAAAGCTGAGTAGCAGATGCCTCTCGAAACACTTCTCATCATTTCGGTCCTTGTCTTCGTCGTTGCTCTCCTCTACTCCTCCGTCGGTCACGGCGGAGCTTCAGGATATCTGGCGGTTCTCTCCTTCTTCGCGGTGACGCCGGCTGCCATGTCGTCAACGGCGCTGGTGCTCAACGTCCTGGTCGCGGGAGTGGCGATGTTCTCGTACTACCGCGCGGGCCACCTTTCCTGGAAACTCTCCCTCCCGTTCATCATCCTCTCGATACCGATGGCGTTTGTGGGGGGGCTGCTGCGCATTTCAGATCGGGCGTACTTCCTGATCCTCGCTGTGGTTCTCGTCATCGCAGCGTTTCGCCTCGCGATGAGCGTAGTCCGAGGGGATCCTGACGCTGTACAGAGGGGCGTGAGTTGGCCGGTCTCGCTGCCGGTTGGAGCAGGCATCGGCCTGTTGTCCGGCGTTGTCGGGGTGGGAGGAGGGATTTTTCTCAGCCCGGTCATGCTTCTCATGCGGTGGGCCAACGCGAAGAAGACTTCGGCGACCTCCGCCTTTTTCATCCTGGTCAATTCGCTGGCGGGATTAGGCGGAAGGGTCGCGAAGGGAGGACTCGAGTTTGTCGATATGCTCCCGTTGATTCTGGCGGCGTTCCTCGGCGGACTCGCCGGATCGCACTTCGGGGCGAACAAATTCTCCGGGATTCTGCTGCGGAGACTTCTTGCTGTCGTCCTCGTCGTTGCATCCGTCAAGCTGGTTCTTGCATCCCTTTGAGATGATGATGACAGCAGAACGAATGCAGGTTTACTTCATTCCCAAGAATGATTATATTTTTGTTCCGAGGTGTGAAATCTGGCTTCTGTAGAGGGTTGGGCACATGCCCGACAAGGCATACGAGGGACGGCTGGCGGAATTCGACGCATGCGTCGCCTGGGGAGTATGACCAGCATCTCAGGCCGCTTGTCGACGACATGCAGATGGTTTATAGACTCGCACACTCGGCGAGGTGGTGAGCGAGGGAAATTCCTTGAACTTCCTCGAGACTGTTTCACGTTCAACGTCATAACAACACTGTACCAGGGAGGAACCTACCGTGATCACCTCAATCATTGTTGCCCTCGTTTTGGTGATATTCTTTTCAGGCGTACGGATCGTCAGGCCTACGCACCGAGCGCTGATCGAGCGGCTCGGGAAATACCGTCGCTTCGCTGAACCGGGATTCCAATGGATTATCCCGGTCATCGATCGGCTTTACCAGATCGACATCACGGAGCAGATGGTCGACGCGGAGCCGCAGGAGATCATCACGAACGACAACCTGAACGCCCGGGTGGACGCTCAGATCTACTTCAAGGTGAAGAGTGATGAAGGAAATGTAAAGGCGTCTCAGTACAATGTCTTTAACTACCGGTATCAGATCGTCAATCTTGCCCGAACGACCCTCAGGAACATCATCGGGACGCTGACGCTCAAATCGGCCAACAGCGAGAGAGGAAAAATCAACTTCGAGCTCCAGAAGACGCTGCGGGAGGAAACTGCGAAATGGGGCCTGGAGATCGTCCGCGCAGAGCTGAAGGAGATCGATCCCCCCAAGGACGTGCAGGAG
>CAYZRX010000141.1:0-3207 GCA_964480945.1 uncultured Ignavibacteriaceae bacterium
CGCTCGTGAGTTCCCTCGTTTGGAAGTCGGCAAGTACGTCGGTGTGGTGTCGGCATCGCTCAAAACGACCGCCTTTGAACCCGATCTGATTATGATCTACGGTGATTCGGCGCAGTTAAACCTGTTGCTCTTGGCAAGGGAGTACAAAGAGGGCTACAACCTCAAGTGCGCGCTGTGCGGCCATGCGGCGTGCGTCTATGCCGTGGTACCCGCCGTGCAGAGCGGTGAGTGCCAGGTCGCGGCGCCCTGTCGTGGCGACCGCTACCGTGCGATGGCCGGAGATGATGAAATGATCTTCACCCTCCCCCGGCAGAGGCTCGAAGACTTGATGGCTGGACTCAGGCATGTCAACTCGACTGGTTCCAAGCTTCCCAATGGCTATTCGTTCCAGCCCGAGTATCCACTCCCCGAGAGCTATGAAAAGATAGCTCAAATGATCGGCTACCTCTAAGGAGACCTGGGATATGAGCTTGGATCGGCAGAAGCTTTGATTTCAAGCGAGATGAGGACGCCGAGGAATGGTACAAAGCTGGCGGGCTGGAAAAATGTCCCTTGGTTTGTGGTATCGCCGCGCGGATCGCTGCCGAGATCATAATTGACCTGGTCACAGCAGGCGGCGACAATTCTATCCTCGATGCATAAAAGGACAGCCACACAAACGGAGTCCTCTTGGACAGCGAGCACATGACCCTCGAATGATGTCGTGGCCGGGCCGGAAGTGGTCAGAGAGTGAGTCCCTGGGCCATCGGTAGCCCTGAGCGGAGGAATGGTTGAAGAGATCGGCTGTTCGTCTGCGTTTTGGTGCTATGTATCCAGTCGCTCCCCGCCCGTCCCGCGACAGAAAAGGCGGCGCCCCGCGCCGAGGAATTGCCAGGACGAACATCAGTCACGAAGATTTGAGAACGCAATGAACAGAATCTCAAACTCAACCTTTGCCGCAGTCCAAATCAAGCGCCGCAGGTTACCTGTCCGCCATCTGTGTGGCGGAGCTTCAATCCGTTATGTGCTCAAAGCAATCTGAGTAGAACTCATCTCAAAAATCCTCCATAAAGAAAAATGTCACCCTGAGCGGAGTCGAAGGAGACATTTCTCGCTCAGAGCAGGCTTCTCCTGAAGGGACGGCTCCGCCGGACTTCGCTCAGCCTGACTGAAGAGTGGTTTTTGAGATAGCTTCTATATAGAAATCGCTGAATCCGTATGAATGGATCTGGAAAAGGAAACCTCGGTTACTGGGAAGTAACAGCGATAGGGGTCGGCGGTATGGTCGGCGGCGGAATCTTTGCCGTTCTTGGCCTGTCAGTGGTTTTGACCAGCGGAGGAGCACCGATAGCGTTCCTGATTGCGGGTATCGTTGCCCTCGTTACCTCCTATTCGTACGCACGACTCTCCGTCGCCTATCCGAGTCAAGGAGGAACTGTAGCGTTCTTGGATCGCGCGTTCGGCCCGGGCCTGCTGACGGGGAGCATGAACATTCTGCTCTGGATAAGCTACATCGTCATGCTGTCGCTGTATGCCTATGCTTTCGGAAGCTATGGAGCATCATTGTTCCCGCCAGCCTCACAACCTCTCTGGAAACACATTCTGATCACAGGCAGTGTCGTGGGCATTACCGGGCTGAACCTGTTGAACGCCAAGCTGATCGGAGAGGCGGAGGACTGGATTGTGCTCATCAAGTTGGCGATCCTCCTCCTTTTCATTGCAGTTGGCATCTGGGGCATTGACAGCACCAGGCTGGCACCTTCGGCATGGTCATCCCCGCTGCACCTACTTGCAGGTGGGATGATCATTTTTCTGGCCTATGAGGGATTCGAGTTGATTGCCAACACAGCTCAGGATGTGCGGGACGCCCCCAGGACATTGCCGCGCGCGTTCTATTCAGGCGTTGGTTTCGTGATAGTTCTCTATGTCCTTGTGGCCGTCGTTACAGTTGGAACTCTGCCCGTCGCCACGATTGTCGATGCCAAAGACTACGCGCTGGCTGAGGCAGCCCGGCCATCCCTGGGTCAAACAGGATTCCTCTTGATTGCCATCGCAGCCATGCTTTCAACGGCTTCGGCCATCAATGCCACGGTATACGGTGCGGCCCGACTGAGTTATGTCATTGCTAAGGATGGGGAGCTTCCAAGCGTTTTGGAAAGAAAGACCTGGGGAAAACCTATAGAGGGGCTGTTGATTACGTCAGGAGCCACCCTGTTAATCGCCAATTTGGCCGACCTCTCCAGCCTGTCGACGATGGGTAGTGCTGGCTTCCTGTTGATCTTTGCAGCCGTTAATGGTGCTAACGTGGTGCTGGCAGACGGCACGCAGAGCAAGCGTTGGCTTTCACTCATCGGAGTTGGACTTTGCCTTGGTGCATTAGGAAGCTTACTCTGGCAGACTGCAAACAGTTCGCCCGGTCAGCTCTGGATTCTCTTTATCATGATAGGGGCAGCCTTCCTTATCGAAATCATCTTTCGAGTGACTACGGGTCGAACGATAAATCTTTCAAAGGTCCAAAAGACCAGCACATCCAAATCTTAAGAAGGGCCTGAACCGTTTTGCGGCAAATGCTGCGTCCGGCAGGAAGTGGAAAGAATTCTCCCGAGTTAAAGACAGGCTCTTTCCCGATGATTCTACGTTGAATTGGAGGGCATACAACGAGCGGCTGACCCTCATCGCTAAGCACATCGAAACACAAGGAACAGACAATGGTCGTAATGCTCTGCCGAAACCGGGTCGCGGACTTCTCGAAGTGGTTGATTTTAGCCACCGTTTTTGCCAGTTTAGCGGGCACCTAGGTGTTAGTCGGCAGCGGCCGTCAAAGCCGGAAATGAACGATCAAGAGCAGCCAACGTGAAATCAAGGAAGGATATCAAGAGAGAATACAAAGAACGGAAGAAACCCGCCGGTGTCTTCCAAGTGAAGAATACAGCGAACGGCAAAGTGCTGCTCGGAAGCAGTCTGAACCTTGAAGGATCGCTCAACGGTCACAAGTTCAAACTCTCGATCGGGCGGCACCCGAACGAAGCTCTTCAAAAGGAATGGAACGAAGAGGGGCCGGAGAAGTTCGTTTTCGAGATTCTGGAAGTTGTGAAGGTCAAGGACGATCCGGACTTCAACCTGAGCGATGAGCTGACGCTGCTCGAGCAGATCTGGCTTGAGAAACTGGAACCCTTCGGCGAGCGGGGGTACAACACGAGCTCAAAGATTCGCCAGGTATGAAGCTGG
>CAYZRX010000142.1:0-3065 GCA_964480945.1 uncultured Ignavibacteriaceae bacterium
CGAGATCCCTTCGACGTCAATGCCGCGCGCTGCGATGTCGGTCGCGACGAGGACGTTGTACTGACCCTGCTTGAACCCGGCGAGCGCGCGTTGGCGCTGTGCTTGCGTCCGGTTGGCATGGATCGCGATGGACTTCACGCCGCTTCTTTCGAGCCGGCGCGAAATCTTGTCGGCCCCATGCTTGGTGCGTGAGAAGACGAGCACGCTCTCCATCGGTTGGGATTTCAAGATGTGAAGCAGCAGTCCCAGCTTTGTTTCCTGCGGCACGCTGTAGAAGTGGTGTCGCACCGTCTCGACGGGATGACGCTGTTCGCCGATCTCGACCAGCTCGGGGTTCTTTTGGATCGATGCAACGAGAGCTCTGACCTCTTTCGACATCGTTGCAGAAAAGAGGAGCGTTTGCCGCTTGACCGGCAGATGGGAAATAATGGTGCGGACATCGTTGATGAAGCCCATATCGAACATCCTGTCCGCTTCGTCAAGCACGAGGACCTCTACGCGCGAGAGGTCGGCGGTCCGGCGCTGGAGGTGGTCGATGAGGCGACCCGGCGTCGCCGTCACAATGTCGACGCCACGCCGCAGGCGTTTCACCTGGTTCTCCATGTTGACGCCTCCGAATACTGCGAGGCTCTGGAGCGATGTGAAGCGTCCGTAGCTGGTGATGAAATCTTCCGCCTGCTGGGCGAGCTCGCGGGTCGGCGTGAGGACCAGAGCCCTGATGTGGCGGGTAGGACCGTGCCCGGCGTCCTTTGTCAGATGGTGAAGCAGGGGAAGCACAAATGCGGCAGTCTTCCCCGTGCCCGTTCGGGCGCAGCCGATGACATCGCGGCCGGCAACAGCCAATGGAATTGCGCGCGATTGGATAGCGGTGGGAGCTGTATAACCCGTCGCAAGAATACCTTGGACGAGCTGGTCTGAAAGACCGAATTTTGAAAAAGGCATGAAACAATCCTTATGGCAAAATGAAACGAATGATGAAACGCGCTGCGTAGGATGGAAAGCGGCTTCAGATGGTAGGAAAGCGGAGTGTCGAACCCTGCCGAACTCGCGGACGCACACGTCTCGGTGTGTCGATCACGAAGTTCTTCCCAGCAAAACCTTAGCTTCTTGTCATCAGAGAGCGAGTCTCGTGATCCGCCTCCGATGCTCGATGCACGGATGCGGTGGTCGCCTGTAGCGACGGATTCAATATACCCCTTTTCGCGACTAATTCCTACAACAATCGTCTCCTTTCTCGCGCGATGTCTCATGATGAGCGAATGCGAAGAGATTACGAAGGTTGTCGACGGGCGAGCCATCGGATTGAAACTCGAGGATGCCACGGCAGGCCGCTCAGGAGGGCCCATCGGAGCTCCAATCAAGTCTTCGAGAAGGTCTGCGGCTTGCACAGAAGAACCCCGTTCCCTATATTTTCTGTCAGAATAAGCCTCTTGATCGCCCAGTGTGCGGAATCCGCCGGACTTGAGACTATGCAGCCAAGGTTTCTGATGAGAGTACTCGTATGTGGAATGTTGGGAATGATCTTCTTCATTCCCATCGCATCCGCTCAACAGACGCCGCGCGCCTCGATCTCCGGCAGGGTCGTTGACGACTCCACCTCCACACCCCTTTTCGACGTCAACGTCTTCGTCGGAAACACGACCCTCGGATGCTCTACGGATCAGAACGGGAAGTTCGAGATCCGAAATGTCCCTCTCGGCATGTATGAGATCATAGCATCGAGAGTCGGCTATACCCTCTACACGTCTCGGGCGCGCGTCACGGAGGCCGGGATCCGAAAGTTGGAGATCAGGCTGAAGCCGACAATCGTCGAGATGGGGGAAGTCGTGGTCGCCGCATCGGATCAGGCCGAATGGAGAAAACGTCTCGACAGGTTCGACGAGCTCTTTCTCGGCACCTCTCAAAATGCTGAGCAGTGCAGCATCCTCAACCCGGAGGTACTCGATTTCGAATCCGATGACCCTTCTACTCTCGATGCAACAGCACGCCGGCCGCTTGAGATTGAGAACCGGGCTCTCGGATACCACATCCAGTTCGTGCTCGAAGCGTTCAAAGTCCAGAACGATGTGATGACGGTCGAGGGGGAGCCCAAATTCACGGAGCTCAAGGCATCGGCGGCGAAACAGCAGGCACAATGGAAGGAGAGCAGGCTGAGGGCGTTCAAAGGCTCCCTCCGCCATTTCCTGATCTCTTTGTTCCACAGACAGCTGGCTGAAAACGGGTTCTCGATCTATCTGGTCGGCAGCTTGCAGCGCGGGCAAGACAACATTCGGAAACTCATCAAGGTTGATCAGATACTCATCGGTCTCCCGCGACCGTACGAAAAGATGCTCTCCTTCACCGGATACCTTGAGGTGGAATATCAGGGTGAAGTGGAAAGAGGATTCGATCTATTGCGGAGGCCAGGCACAACCGGTCAGGTTTCGTGGCTGATCCTGAACTACAATTTCGTCACCATCACGCAGAACGGCCTGATCGACGAGCAATTTCCCACGAAGGTCTACGGCTACTGGGCATGGGAGCGCATGGCGGACGCGCTCCCATTGGACTACGAGCCTGAGAAGAACTGACTTGTGCGGCCACTCGACGAGGTGGTGCCTGCGTGCTCCCCTTCTTACCCCAATCTCTTGACGATCATCCGGTTCTGCGGGTTGCAGATATCCTTGCCTTGAGGAGTGAAGAGGTAATCGATCCGGTCGCGATAGAAGTCGGCGATCTTGCCACGAACCATCTTGAGTGTGCTGTTCAGAAGACGATTCTGTTCCGTAAAACCTTCTCCTAAGACCGCGATCGCCGCTGGCAGCCAGCGGTCGGGGAATTCTCCCGCAAATCTGCCTCCCGATTTGAGCTGCCCGATCTCCGATTCGATCAGTCTCAATGCAGCATCCTGCCCTTCTTCACTTTCCGTCGTGAGGTTTTTCTGTTTGAGGTGGTTCAGAAGGCAATCCTTGTTCGGGACGACGAGCGCCACGGTAAAGGGGGATTGATTGTTGTAGAGCATGATCTGATCGATCGACGGTGAGTTGCCGACGATGGCCTCTTCGATTCCTTCCGGACTGTACTTC
>CAYZRX010000143.1:0-3044 GCA_964480945.1 uncultured Ignavibacteriaceae bacterium
TGGAGACGCATCCGGGGCACGATATTGCGACGCGCCAGATGAAGGGATTCGGGGGTGTCCTGAGCTTTTCGCTGAAGGGAGGATTTAACGATGTGAAGAGGTTTCTCGAGCATTTGAAGTTCGCGCATCTTGCCGCCAGCCTCGGCTCTGTCGGGACGCTCGCCGGACCGCCGAAGACCACAAGCCACGTCGAGACATCCGAAGCCGAACGGAAGGCGCTCGGCATTCCCGAGGGTCTGATTCGATATTCTGTCGGGATCGAAAACGTCGAGGATTTGAAATCCGATCTGGAAGCAGCTCTCGCCGGTCGCTGATGGCTCTGGCTGAGAACTATCGCGCGCATCAGACTCCCCGTCGTGACGTATTCCGAGAGCTCAAGTCTCGGACAAGGGGGGCTGCGTTCGGATCCATTACAGTATGATCGCTCTCATCAGCGACTGGAGTTTACACACTCTGCGATCACCGAAGACCGCGAGCCCCTCGAGAAGCAATCTCCGAAGCGGCAGAGTTGAGCTGCCGCGCTCGCGGATACCCACAAGCTGATAAGGAACACCAAGTGAACATCCTCAACTTTCTTGCTAAACGATCGCACTCGTTCCTGCTTGCAGGGGGTATCCTCCTCGTCATCCTCATCGGTCTGGTCGACTATCTGACAGGGCCTGAAATTTCTTTCTCGATCTTCTACTTGCTCCCTGTTTCCCTCGTCGCGTGGATCGTCGGAAGGTGGGCGGGGTTTCTGATCTCCGCCGCAAGTGCCATTATGTGGCTGGTGGCCGATGTGCTCACTGCGCATATGTATTCGTTTCCGGCGATCCTGTACTGGAACGCGGTAGTGCGATTCGGACTGTTCCTGGTTGTTACCTTATCGCTCTCGGCGCTCTCGGCATCCCAGAGGCGGCGAGATGATCTCACCCAGTTCCTTTTCCACGACTTGCGCTCTCCGCTCGCAAACGTGATCTCGGCGCTCCGCGTGGCAAGAGAAAGGGAGATCGTAGAGAAAGACGCCGACCTCAATGACCTGATAAAGATGTCCCTGGTGTCGTGTAGTCGCATGTCGACGCTGATCCAATCATTGCTTGACTTGGCACGCCTCGAAAACGGGCAGCTGCAGCCGCAGCGAGAAAAGGCGGGTGCGAAGGAGTTGATAGAGTCTTCGCTCGCTCAAGTCTCGGTATGGGCGGCACGGAACGGCGTAGCCTTGACTTCTCAACTGGCGACGGACATCGGGACGGTCTACGCCGACCCCGCGCTCACCGAGCGTGTTCTGGTCAATCTGCTCAGTAACGCTGTCAAATTCAGTCCGCGGGGATCCGTTGTAACCGTCCGTGGCTCGCGAGTCGCTCCCAACACCGTTGCCATCAGCGTAGCGGACAAAGGACCGGGCATTCCGAGAGAGTGGACGAAGAGAGTCTTTGAGAAATTCGCCCAGGCGACAGTTGCGAGGACCGGCGACGATGCTGGTACGGGGCTCGGGCTCACCTTCTGCCGTCTCGCTATGGAGGCGCAGGGAGGTCACATCCGGTTGGAAAGCGAAATCAACGTGGGTACCACAATCACCATCACGCTCCCGGAGAGCGAAGCGTAGTGGTTCTGCCGGCGTTAGCATGCACCACAAAAGTTCGGAGTGGCTCGTGCAGGCTCAGTCGCTCTCGGACCCTCGCTTCCTGTTCATCCTTTGAATTTCTCACAATTATTGAATAATTCCGCCTGAAACCAAACCATCACTCACGGAGATCAATCCATGCGATCGCTCATCTCTACTCTCATCGCAGTACTTTGTTGCACTGCGCTCATTCTGTCCTCTTCTTCCGCACAAGAGGCACCCGCTTCGAAGCGCCCCCTCGCGCCGAGTGACGTCTATCGCCTCCAAACGATCAGCGGACTGCAGGTTTCGCCCGATGGAAACTGGATTGTCTACGTCCTCAGCTCGATTGATTCAGCAAAGGACAAGCGGAAGTCCGACATTTGGATGGTCAGCCGCGACGGGACGCAGAACATCCAGTTGACGAACAGCCCGGAGGGAGAGGGGCGGCCGCGCTTCAGTCCCGACGGCAAATACATCTCGTTCGTTGCCAAACGTGGCGAGGACAAGCAGAGCCAGGTGTATCTTCTCGATAGAAGGGGGGGTGAGGGGATGAAGGCCACGGACTTGAAAGGCAGCCTCAGCGACTATCGCTGGTCGCCCGACGGGAAGAAACTGCTCCTCGTTGTGAAAGACCAGGACTTCTCCGACACCGCCAAGACGAAGATCCGCACGCCGTATGTGATCGACCGCTACCGCTTCAAGCAGGATTATGCAGGGTATCTCGACCGGCGGGCGACGCATCTGTACCTCTTCGACATCGCTGGCAAGAAGCTCGACACGCTGACCACCGGCCGATTTGATGAAACTCAGCCGGCCTTTTCTCCCGACGGGTCGCAGATCGCCCTCGTCAGCAACCGCACGGAGGATCCCGACAGAAACGCGAATGCGGACATCTATGTGATGGACGCGAAACCCGGCGCCGCGATGAGGAAGCTGACGACCTGGCCGGGCACGGACTCATCTCCGGAGTGGAGTCCCGACGGGGGGAAGATCGCCTACCTGCAGAGCAGCAGCGACGAGAACTTCACGATGTACGGAGAGAGCCATCTCGCCGTTATCCCGAAGGAGGGAGCAGCGCCGAACCTCCTCTCGAAGCCGGTGGACAGGCCCATCGGCAACGTTCGATGGACCGCGGACGGGCGTGAGATCTTCGCCATCATGCGTGACGACCGGCAGACACCCGTGGTCTCGTTCGATGCCGCGACGGGTCGCATGATCCGCGTGGTCGACGGCGAGCGCAGCTTCTCCGATCTGCAGTACGACAAGGTCCACGACAGTTGGGTGCTGCTGCTGGGCACACCGCATCGTCCGTCCGAAATCTACGCCTTGGAACATGGTTCGCTCCGGGCGCTCACGAACGTGCACGACGCGTTCTTGGCGCCGCTGCAGCTGGCCTCCGTCGAAGGCTTTCAGTCGAAAAGTAAGGACGGGACGCTGGTCTCCGGCATTCTCTATCGTC
>CAYZRX010000144.1:0-1310 GCA_964480945.1 uncultured Ignavibacteriaceae bacterium
CCGGAGAAGTTCTGCAAGCGGTAGGTGCTAGCGATGAAATCATCCTCCATACTGATTTCTGCCTACTGTCTACTGCATACTACTTACTGTAAGGACTGACCTCGAATTGAAAAGACTCTACTCGCCATGGCGCTCCGCCTACATCCAGACCTTCAAGGGGGGGAAGAAGTCCAGGGAGTGTCTCTTCTGCCGCATCGCGAAGGAAAAGAAAAAAGATGAGCGCAACCTCGTCATCTGGCGGGGGAAGTATTGCTACCTGGTGATGAACCTGTATCCGTACAACAGCGGGCACCTGATGGTCGTGCCGTACCGGCACACGGCGGAGGTCGGATCGCTGCCGGATGAAGCGTACGTCGAGATGATGCGGGCTGCTGTCAAGGGGATGGATGCACTTGCAAAAGCCAGCAGTCCGCAGGGGTTTAACTTCGGTGCGAACCTTGGCCGCGCGGCGGGAGCCGGGATCGACGAGCACGTCCATTTCCACATCGTGCCGCGCTGGAGCGGGGATACGAACTTCATGCCCGTGCTCTCCGACGTGAAGCTGATATCCGAAGACATGAAGAAGACGTGGAAGGAATTGAAGAAAGCGGTTGGGAAGTGAGGGGTGGGGTGAGGAGATGGAGCGCTGGTCGTGAATTGTGAATCGTGAACCGTGAATCGGAAAGAGTGAATCGTGAAAAAGATCGCAACGATTGTGCGGAAGGATCGAGCGGAGGTGGAAGACGTGAGGGGCGAGGATGGAGCGGAGTGGTGGATAGTGAATGGTGAACCGTATATCGTGACAAGTGAAAAGAAACAGAGTCACCTCGAGCGCCTGTCCCGCTTCTCAGGATTCCGCTCATAAGCGGGATTCAGAAAGCGGAACCCGCCGAGCAGTTTGGCGGGAAGTCGAGAGGTGTACTGAGCCAGATTGACAACCGGCGCGGGAACCTTCGCCTTCCCGGCCCAAAAAAGCCAGACGTCATTCTGAACGGAGCGAAGCGCAGTGAAGAATCTGACCGACGAGACGCACGATCATGCGACAGTACTACGTCTACATTGTGACGAATCGAAAACGGGGAGTGCTGTACGTGGGAGTAACCAATGACGTCGAGCGGCGGGTGTACCAATACAAACACAAGCTCGTGCATGGATTTCCCACCCGGTACAACCTGAGGCGTCTGGTTCATTATGAGATTTTCGCCGACGCGTACTCTGCAATCGCGCGGGAGAAGCAGATCAAGGGATGGCTAAGGTCGAAGAAAATTGCGTTAATTGAGAAGGACAATCCGGAGTGGAAGGACTTGAGCGAAGGCTGGTACGATGATTGG
>CAYZRX010000144.1:1410-2929 GCA_964480945.1 uncultured Ignavibacteriaceae bacterium
CTTCGCTTCGCTCAGGATGACAAATGGTCCAGGGAACCTTCGCCTTCCCGGCCCAAGAAAGCCAGACGTCATTCTGAGGCCCGCTTTTTGGGCCGAAGAATCTGACTTCACAAGTCATTCTGACCGGAACGCAGTGGAGGGAAGAATCTGATCATTCGGTGTTATCAGGTCCTTCGCTTCGCTCAGGATGACAAATGGTCCAGGGAACCTTCGCCTTCCCGGCCCATGTTCTTTGGTATTATACGCCTCGAAACAGCCGATCGGCAAGAAACTGAGGCAAACCGTTATCGAGTATCGCCTGAGCAGCGCCCTTGATATCGTAGGCGGCCCGGACGTTCTGGTAGCTCCACTCGCCGGTATCGAGGAGCCCGAAGCTCAGCTCCGGATGCCCGTCGCGAGGCTGGCCGACGCTCCCGACGTTGATCAGGAACCGGACATCCTTCTTGAGCTCGAAGCTCTTCAGATCCTCGCTGCAGACGAAGGGGATGTGGGAGTGGCCGATGAAGCAGAGTTGAGACTTGAAGTGTTCGAACTGCGGCTCGGCATCCTCGAGCGTCACGATGTAAGCCCACTGCTCGGGTTCTGCAGGATTGGCATGAACCAACGTGATGGCCTTTGATTCGTCCCGATACGGGAGCTTTGAGAGGAATTGCCTGTTCTCGTCGCTCAGGATCTTGTTCGTCCATTCGGCTGCGGTGCGGCCGTGCCTGGTGAAGTACCGGGCCTCCGCCGTGTCGACCGCGGCCAGATCGTGGTTGCCGAGGACGACCTTGGAGGCATGCTGTCGGATAAGGTCCACGCACTCGTTGGGTCTGGCTCCGTAGCCGACGATGTCCCCCAGGCAATAAACCTCGTCGACCCTGCTCTGGTCGATGGTGTCAAAAGCCTTCGTCAGGGCTTCGAGGTTTGAGTGGATATCTGAGAGAATGGCGATTCGCATGGGTGAGACAAAGTAAAAAGTAAAAAGTAGAAAGTAAAAGGGAAAAAGACGGGTAGAGCATAGAGGGTGAATGGCAATCCGTGAGTCGTGAATAGTGAACCGTGAATCGTAAAAGGTGAGTCGTAAATCGTGAACTGTAAATCGTAATGACGGACAAAAGGGAGGCCCAGTCCGCGAGTGTGCTACGTCCAGTTTCGCCACCTGAAACTCCAAACTCGCAACTCTAAACTCGTCCCGCTAAACAGCAGCGGGATGCAGAAAACGCAAAACTTGAAACTCCAAACTTGGAACTCGCTTTTCTTGATGCCTTAAGGGGAACAGAGGTATGAACAACGACCGAAACGACCTCGAACGAAGCCGCAGCAACGGTACTCTCCAGGAGCCCGGCTTTGACGAATACGTCCAGATCATCCTCCGGGGGAAGTGGTGGATACTCCTGATCTTCGCCGCTGTGCTAGCTTCCACGGCTGTGTATACCTTTCTCAGCAAACCGGCGTACGAGGCAAGCACCAGCGTGCTCATTGACACGAAGGGCCAGCAACAGAGTAACTTGCTGTCGTTCGACGTGACGGGCTTCGG
>CAYZRX010000145.1:0-2848 GCA_964480945.1 uncultured Ignavibacteriaceae bacterium
ACCGGAAGGTGACTTACTTGAAGCAGCGCTACTTCCACCTTCCGAAGAGATGGGACCGCAGAACCTCGTCGAGGATAGTATGATAGCGATGAGGCAGGTTCTTGTACTTGGACTTCAGTTGTTGTTTGACGGCTTTGAACTCGGCGCCCGCGGGGATGCCTTCAACGACGTTGGAGAGATACTCCGTAAGTTTCTTTTGAACTCGTTCATGCGTCTCGGGATCTTCGCTTCCGGAAAGAGCGCGGACCGTTGCCTCCTCGTTCCACAGATGTTCAAAGAAATACTTAAAACAGATCCCGCGAAAATACTCCGCGACGGTTCCACGATTCAGTCCCCCCAGCTCCTCAGCAGTTTCTGAAATTGAGCTGCGCGAGAATTTTTTCACACGAAGAAGCTCGAGGATCTGGTCCTCCAGATCCACTTGCGCCTTCATCGCTGCTGTGATTTGCTCTGGAAGGTCCTTGAGCTGAATCATCTCCCTCTTCTCCGATCGCGCGAGGATGACGGCTCGTTTCACCGCGCTCTCGAGCTCACGAACATTCCCCGGCCATTGATACTGCAGGAACGCGTCCATCACGGTTGAGGAAAGAGCGAGGTTGCCGTCCTCCCTCTGGAGGAAATGCTCCGCCAGGATGGGGATATCCCCTTTCCGCTCGCGGAGCGGCGGAAGCTCGACGCTGAAGACGTTGAGGCGATAGTAAAGATCCTCGCGAAACCGTCGCTCAGCGATGAGCCGCTGCACGTCCTTGTTCGTCGCTGCGACGACGCGGGCATCGACCTTCTTCATGACCGTCGACCCGACGCGTTCAAGTTCACCCGATTGCACGACGCGAAGCAGTTTCACCTGAAACGCCTCACTCGTCTCCGCGATCTCGTCGAGGAAGATGGTGCCTCCGTCCGCATATTCAAACCTTCCAATCTTATCCTTGATCGCCCCGGTGAACGAGCCTTTCTCGTGCCCGAACAGCTCGCTCTCCAGCAGCGTCTCTGTGAGAGCTCCACAGTTGACCGCTACGAATGCCATTCCGCGACGGTCACTGAGATTGTGAATGGCCCTCGCGACCAGCTCTTTCCCGGTACCGCTTTCTCCGAGAATCAATACGTTCGCGTCGCTCGTAGCGATCTTCCGTATAAGCTCGACGGCCTCCTTCATCTTGCCGCCGTTCTCGTAAATGATCCCTTCAAAGATCGCCTTTCCACCGTTCTGTTCAGTCTCCGCCGGCTCAAAGCGAACAAGATCACTCACCTGAGCAGAGAGCGTCTGGATATCCTGCTTGTAGCGTTTGATCTCCTCCAGGAGTTCCGTTCCCCGCGAGGGCTCGGCGCCGGGCTTCTCATCAAGCAGCTCCCGCTCGAGCGTCTGCAGCCTCAGCTCGCTTGCGCGAAGCTTTCCCTCCACCTCCTCTTTGTCCAGCTCAAGCTGTACGACTTTCCCACGGACAATCAGGTGTTCAAACGCCACCAAACCCAACGCGACAACCGCGGCCGCAAGAAGCGGCTGGACAATCGGCAGGATGAGGCTCCAGGAGGAAAAGGCAAGCTGCGTGCCGCAGACGTAGACGGCGGCGATGACGCCGCTGAGGGCAAGCCCGCGGGCGTAGCCGAAACGGAAGGAGAGCAAAACGACGACGGCTGCCAACAAGAGTGTCAACACAGCACTCAGGAGCGGGCCTGTGTGAGTAAGAAACCGGTGTCGTATTGCATTATCGATGAGCGTCGCGTGGATGCCCACAGAGGGCAGCTGCGAATCGAAAGGGGTCTGAAAGAGGCGGCTTGTGCCTTCGCCGATGACGCTGACGAGCACGATCTTGTGCCGCAGCTCAGACAGATCGAGCGACGAGCGCAGACCGAGCTGCTGCCGCTGGTACGATTGGAGAACCTCGACGCATCGATATCGCCTGTAGGAGGATAATGAGCCGGGGAAATTCAGGCGGACAACGCCGTCATCGGGCAGCGGCACCGAGATCTCGCCATCCGTGGAGGGAATGAGCAGCGAACCATCCTGAACTCGCAGCTCATCCTTTTCAGCGCCGGCGGAAACGCGAAGAACCTCAAGGCCGAAAGCCGGGACTGCTCCGTTGCTCATGTGCACGATGAGCGGTATGCCGATCGAAGTTCCAAGCTCCAGGTTTGTGTGCCCCACGCCTGCGGCGGACTGGAGAAGCTCTTCGTACGGCAACTGGATGTGGCTCCCCGAGATGCCAATATCCTGCAGCTGCGGATAGCGGTACCTGAGGGGAACCAGCTCCGCGGAGGGCTTTCCTCCGATTTGCCGGAAGTAGCCTGAGACGACCACCTTGCCGGACGCCTCAGCCCTTGATGCGAGCAGCTCGTCTTTTTCCGGAAATTGGAGATTGTGTTCGCCAAAGAACACGTCGAGTCCGATGGCGGCAACATCACTCTTGGTCAGAACATCGATGAGAAGGGCATAGTAGTCCCGCTGCAGCGGCCACCCGCCGAGCGAGGCGATATCATCATTGTCAAAGTAGAGGATGACGATACTGCTATCCGCAGGAATCTCACCACGCAAGTGGTAATGAACGGCGAGCAATTGACCTTCGACGGAACGGATGGGAACCCAGAGCAAGAGGGTCACGACGAACGAGGCCGCGATGAGACCGAGTGCTACGATGTGCTTTCGTGTTCGTGCCACGTGCGAGTTATGCTCGAGGATGTCGTCGGTCGTCCGAACGTGAAGACATGGTGTCGATGTGTGGTGAGGCCATAGAGGAGGTTCTTCGGTTGCAGTGACCCCGCCGCGAATCTCCGCCCGAGGCGCCAGCCCGCCTCATTAGCTCTAAACGGTCTGGCGGGGATCAGCCTTCCGCCAAAAAGACGGCGGACAGGC
>CAYZRX010000146.1:0-2789 GCA_964480945.1 uncultured Ignavibacteriaceae bacterium
GCACTGCTTCTCGATATAACCCCCAGGCTTGCGAATGCGGCAAGCTTGTTGGAGATTTCTTCTCTCATTCCCTGCGCGAAATATTCATCGTCAGGCGATCCCAGGTTCTCGAAGGGAAGCACGACAATCATCTTCCGTTCGAGCTCGGTGTTCGGACTCTCGGAAAACATGTTGAGGCTAAAATACAATACTGCCGCAAGCCCGATGAACACCGACGTTGCGGCAACGTATCTTGTTCTTCGGCTGATCCTGACGAAGCCGAGAGGTAAGAAATTCCTTTTGGCTTTCACCCCATTTTCCAGTGACACCAAATCGACCACGATTTCATGGACGCTTTGGTATCGTTCATTTGGTGATTTCGCAATTGCTCTCTTCAGGATGTGTCGCAGTTCTTTTGGGAACATGCTCACATCAGGCTCACTGTTCAGGATTGAGTAAATCGCTGCTTGCTCGTAGTCTGCGTGGAAGGGAGGCCGTCCTGCCAGCATTTCATACAGCACCACGCCGACAGACCAGATATCCGTTCTGCTGTCGACCAGAGTTCCCGTCGCTTGCTCGGGCGACATGTAGTCGAGTGTGCCAATCGTCGCACCTTCTTTGGTGAGTTGAGTCTGGCCTTTCGACTTCGCCAAACCGAAGTCCAGTATCTTCACCACTCCGTCCGTGGTGATAAATATGTTGGCTGGTTTTATATCCCTGTGGATGATTTCATGCTTATGGGTTCTCTCCAATCCATTGCAGATTTGACGGGTGATCCGCAACGCTTCGTCGGTCCCGACGGGGCCTTTCGCAATCTTTTCTTTGAGTGTCTCACCTTCGTACAGTGCCATCGAGATGAAGGACTGTCCATCCTCTGTCTCCCCGATTTCGTAGATTGTGCAGATGTTGTCGTGCTGGAGAGCGGAGGCGGCCTGAGCTTCATGCAGCATGCGTCGTTTCGCATCAGAATCGCGGGTGAGCTCAGGGGGGAGAAACTTGAGAGCGACTATGCGTTTGAGGCTGGTATCTTCGGCTTTGTAGACGACGCCCATGCCGCCGTCACCGAGCTTCTCGAGGATTCTGTAGCGAGATATCGTTTGGCCGATCATGGTTCTACACCGTCTTCTTCAAGCCAAGCGGGGAAGAGTCGTGGCCCCGGATCATGGTAGTTTCGGGCTCAAGCTTCTCCTGAGCTGTCAGTCGTGCGGTCACCGCGCGGCCGGATCGCATATTCAGAGAATGCATTTGAAGAGCGAATGAGATGAATTGAAACCGGCACACGCCAAAGGGGAAATGAGAACCTCAGCGTTTCTGTGCTGGCAAGATCGATGAATGCTGAACGTCTACGCCCGTGGAGGAGCGCGTGAAGACCAGGGGGAGAAGGCGGAATCGAGAATACGCGGGATAACAAGAAAAGTGATGTGTCGGCTGGTCGGCTTGCGGAAATCGAAGTCAGATGCTCGAAGAATCGCTGAGATGGCGAGGGCTGCTCTCGTCGCTCGAGAAATCATGGGCAGGAGCGATCCAGATTGATTCCGCTCGATAGGACTCGTTCTTTCGGTGTGAAGAACAGATCTCAGATAGTGATGCGCGGGACGGGTCGGGGGATCAGGACCGGTGGCAGTGGCGAGAAGCAGCGACAACACCAGAAGAGCGAGCGCGGAACTGTATGAGGCGTACCTTCTCATTTCTGGAAGGCTCCTTCTGCTTTGTGCAGATGTTTCCCCCGCGGGGTGAGCTCAATGAGGTTGAAGGCAGACGAAGGTGAGCCAGAAAAACTCAATCGGTCCGTTTCAACCGATCGAGGACACGGCGCGTGTGACTCGTTGTCACTTCTAGATAGTAATCTCTCCAGTAAATGTCAAGATGAAAGACTTGATATTGTCAGAAGTGAGAATCGCTCCGATGATACGTCAAGGTTAAAAGAAGCGGAGTTGAGACCCCGCCCTCCACTCTTCCATCATTCCATTAATCCATCTTTTATTTCGCCATTCCATCCCCCCATCATTCCATTATTCCACCATTCCATTTTCTTCCTACTATTCCATCATTCCCGCTTTTAGATACTTGTCAAACCATTTGATATGCCGCTCGAACCGGTCTATGATGTAGCTTGGCACTGCAACGCCGTGGTTCTGATTCGGATAGATCACCAGTTCCGTCGGTACGCCCATGCTGCGCAACGCCTGGTACATCTGCTCGGCTCCTGCGACCGGCACGTTGAAATCATTCTGGGACGCCATGAACAACGTCGCCGTTTTGATCCTGTCGGCATGGAAGAAGGGATAGGACACCTTCAGCCACGCATCGAGGTGTTTCCACGGAACGCCGAGCTCCGTTTCGTATTGTGTGATGTACTCATCGGTACCGTACATCGTCAACTGCAACGAGCTCCCGGCTCCACTGACGGCTGCTTTGAATCGCTGGTCGGTAGCGATCGTATAGTTCGTCGAGATCCCGCCGTAGCTCCAACCCGCGATGCCCATCCTGTTCTCATCGACGATGCCCTGTTTAATCAGGTAATCCGCTGAGCCGACAATGTCTACTACCTCCTTGTGTCCCCAATCGGCGTAGATCGCGCGCGTGAACTCGATCCCCCGGCCACTGCTCCCCCGGTAGTTGACGGCAGCGACCGCATAGCCGGCAGCGGCGAGCATCTGCCGCGAGAGATCGAATCCGAATTGATCCTGCCCGACCGGCCCGCCATGAATGAAGAGGATCAGCGGAAGCTTCCGGCCCACCGGAGCGTTGGCTGGACGATAGAGAATGCCGGAGACCAGCGTCCCGTCCTTACTTTTCGACTGAAAGCC
>CAYZRX010000147.1:0-2607 GCA_964480945.1 uncultured Ignavibacteriaceae bacterium
CGCAAAGCGGAACGCGTCCCCCTAGGAGGGGGACAAGCCGTAATTGAGCAGCTCTGACAATGCCCCCTCTCCTGCTAGGAGAGGGTCTGGGTGAGGTTGACAATGAAGAAACCTCTTCGATATCGGCATTCATTAATCGCCAACGCACGGTCGCTGAGGCGAGGAATGACAGATGCTGAACGGAAGCTCTGGTCGCGTCTACGAGGGAGTCAAACAGGGTTCTACTTCAGACGACAAACTCCTATTGGTGACTACGTTGTGGACTTTGTTTGCGTGAGGCAGAAGCTGGTTGTCGAGTTGGATGGTACGCAGCACTACACGGACGCAGGCACCGATCAGGACGTACGACGCGATGACTTTCTGGAATCTCAGGGGTTTCGAGTAATACGATTTTCGAACATTGACGTTTTGAAAAATGAAGATGGGGTGGTCGAGAAGATAGTTGAGGAGCTCGGGAACCCCCTGCCCGTCACGACAGATCGTGACGGGCTGTCCCCCTAAGGGGGGACGGACTTAGTCTGAGCAGGATGAAGCCCGTTCCCTCTCCTTTAGGAGAGGGTAGGGTGAGGTTGACCTCAACGGGTCAGTCGTAATCTGAGGTTTCGAACGCGTGAATTCTATGGCTGAAAAAGAAAAGAACCCAGATCAGCAAGCCGGGCAACCCTCGTCCGAGCAGGAAGAGCTCAACGTCCTGATGCTTCGCCGCCGCGAGGAGCTCGAGGCCCTGAAGAAGCTGGGCATCGACCCGTACCCCTACGAATTCGAGCGGACGGATTTCTCGGCCGAGATCGTCGGCACCTTCAAAGATGATGCGCCGCAGCGCACCGTCTCCGTTGCGGGCCGGATCATGTCGCTGCGCAGGATGGGGAAAGCCTCCTTCTGCCACATCCAGGACTCGCGCGGCAAGATCCAGATCTACCTCAAGAAAGACGACCTCGGCGAGCCGTACGATGCCTTCAGGCTGATGGACATCGGCGACATCATCGGGATCAAGGGATTCGTCTTTCGGACGAAGATGGGGGAGGTGTCGGTCCACGCGAAGGAGCTCGCGCTCCTGGCGAAATCGCTGCGCCCGTTGCCCGTCGTGAAAGAGAAGGTGGATGAGAAGGGGAACAAGGTCGTCTACGATCCCTTCTCCGACAAGGAGCTTCGGTACCGGCAGCGGTACGTCGACCTCGTCGTCAATCCGGATGTGAGGGAGGTCTTCATCAAGCGCGCGCGGATTATCAGCGCGATCAGGAAATTTGTCGACGAGCGGGGCTACCTGGAGGTCGAGACCCCCGTGCTTCAACCTCTCTACGGCGGCGCCTCCGCGCGGCCGTTCAAGACGCACCACAACGCGCTCGATATCGATTTCTACCTGCGCATTGCCGACGAGCTCTATTTGAAGCGCCTGATCGCAGGCGGGTACGACGGCGTCTATGAGATCTCGAAGGACTTTCGCAACGAGGGGATGGACCGGGCGCACAATCCCGAGTTCACGATGTTGGAGCTCTACGTCGCTTACAAGGACTACCGCTGGATGATGGAGCTGACCGAGCAGATGGTCCACACCGTTGTGATGGCCGTGAACGGGAAGGCGAAGATAACGGTTGGGGAGCACGAGATCGACTTCACCCCGCCCTGGAAGCGGATCTCGATGTTCAGTGCGATCAAGGAGTTTACGGGGAAGGATCTGCACGGGAAATCCGAAGCCGAGCTTCGCTCGATCGCCAAGGAGCTGCACGTCGAAACCGAGGCGTCGATGGGTCCCGGCGCGGTCATCGATGAGATCTTCGGCGAGAAAACCGAGCCGTATCTGATCCAACCCACGTTCATCATCGATTACCCGCTGGAGATGTCGCCACTTGCCAAGAAGCACCGGCTGGAGAAGGGGCTTGTGGAGCGGTTCGAAGCGATCGTGAACGCGCACGAGCTCGCCAATGCCTTTTCCGAGCTGAACGACCCGCTCGACCAGCGCGCTCGGTTCGAGGACCAGATGAAGCTGCGCGCCCGCGGCGACGAGGAGGCGCAGGTGATGGACGAGGACTTCCTCCGCGCGCTCGAGTACGGCATGCCTCCCACGGCCGGTCTCGGCCTCGGCATCGATCGCCTGACGATGCTGCTGACGAACAGAGATTCCATCCGCGACGTGATCTTCTTTCCCCAGATGAAGCCGGAGAAGTAGGACTCACAAGCCCCCTCTCCTTTTAGGAGAGGGTACGGGTGAGGTTGAGACCTAGTGAACCCCCTGCCTTCCGCTTTGCTCAGCGCAAAGCGGAACCGACGTTCTGTGTCGGGATTAGGAGAGGGTACGCCTGCCCGCTACGATTCTTGGCGCGGGTGAAGTTGAGCCCTAGTGAACCCCCTGCCTTCCCCTTTGCTGTCCGCAAAGGGGAACGCGTCCCCCTAGCGGGGGACGTACTCGCGTTGAGGAGATTGGTGAAGGTTCCCTCTCCTTTAGGAGAGGGTACGGGTGAGGTTGAGACCTAGTGAACCCCCTGCCTTCCGCCTTGCTCAGCGCAAAGCGGAACGCGTCCCCCTAGTGGGGGACGTACTCGCGTTGAGGAGGTTTGGAGTGCACCCCTTGCGTGAGACAGGACTTCTGAGTATTAAGGTGGACATTTC
>CAYZRX010000148.1:0-2550 GCA_964480945.1 uncultured Ignavibacteriaceae bacterium
ATGGAAGCGGGGACGAGGACCACGATCGCGCTGCGGTGCCGTGAACGATCAGCTCGATGCCGTTCTTATAGAGGAAAGGAATGTTGAGGATCAAGAAAGGCGTGTTGCGGAAGTTGTGCTCGAGCGTAAAGACGACGAACCGGTCACCGGTGAACTCCTTCACGCCTCCACCGCGGAGCACGCCGAAGGGACCGAAGTCGTCATACGCCGATTCGAGACTGAAGAGCCGCTGCGGCGGAATCGTCCCGCTCGACGTCCCGGCCGTCAGCCGAAGGCTGAGCGTCGGTGCGAAGAGGAGCCGCTGCGAATAAGTCTGCACATGGATCTCGCCGCGCACAACCGCCCTGGTGTAGTCAAACGCGCTCGAAAGCAAGTTCCGGTCGGAGTGCTCGACGTCAAGCTCGGCAAAATCCTGGGCGATCAAACCGAGCGGGACCGGCTCGTCGCCGTAGCGGGCCGTGAGCTTCAGGCTGCGCATCATACCATCGGCGATCGGCGGGTTGGGTCGATACTTGTCGCCTCGATAGAAGAAGCTGTAGTCCGTCTGCTGACGCGCGGTCCGCTCATCCTGACTCTGGTAGGTGAGCCGCAGCTTCAGGCGATGAATTGGCCTGGCACCCAGCCACATCCTCCACCCTTTCGTGTAGAAGTAGTCGCGGTAGTCGCTCTTGCCGAAGAGCGTTCCGACAAGGATCGCGAAATCGTCGTAGAATCCTTCGTCGGGGATATGGCCAAGTTCCTTGTATCCTTCGATCCCGACGCTGTACCTGCGGAGCGAATCGAGGAAGGCCTCTGCACCCAGGCCGAATGTACCCCTCTTGTCCGAGAATCCATAGGCGGCCGAGGCGGAGAGGGACAACCAGTTTGTGACGCTATCCTTTTTGAGGTTTCCGCCGAGGAGCAAACCCTCGACTCGATTGAATCTGAGCTTTGCATACTGCAGATAGGATGCCCCGCCCGAGTTGAGCCACGCAAGCGGCCCCGAGGGTTGGAACTGCTTCTCCATCGTCTGCGTGCTGTCAAGCGTTCTGTAAGCGTGTTGCTCCTCGGATGTGAGCGGCAAAACGTCATGCTGCGCCCAGAAGGAGGAGTCGAGCTTCGCGGCATCCGGGAGATCGATCCGGCGCTGTTTCTTGAAAATGGAATCCGGCAGATCAGGATTGATCCTGTAATCATAGATCGATGATGTCTGCTCGATGCCGATCCCTGGGAATGAGAAACCGACGATGCTCAGCACGAACGAGCCCGTCAACCGGATGTCCACGGGCATCCAAAAGCGTTTTTCATACAATGCAAACTGTTGCCCGTACTGAAGCTCGAGCTTGGTGAACAGAGGAAGCGAAAAGGCCTCATTCGGAGTGACCTCGACCCCGACGAGAGCGTACGAATCGCCGTCGACGTTCACGGTCCCATAGAACAGGGGGGTAATCCGCGATTTGGGAAGAAGACGAATCGTGTAGGTGGGAACGCCGTCCCGCATCCGCGTCTTCTCGAGTTTGAAGTCGTAGTAGTCGAACGCCTCCACCGACGTCGGCCCGACGAACCGGTATCCTGCAAACCGGACCTCGTCGTCGTAGAAGTTCACAATCCCACCCACGGCAGCAGCATTCATCGTGCCGGGGACGTTTTCCGTTTGGCGCTTCTGCTTGATCACTTCCCGGAGCGTATCCCCCTTTCGCCAGTATCCTGTCGAATACGACTCCGTGATCATCGCGATGGCCGTATCCCGCCGCAAGACCTGGCGCGTGAAGGCTTCGAATTCGTACGACCGGAGCTGTTCGATCCAAAGCTTCTTGTTCTCGATGACCTTGCGCATGATACTCATGGCGGGGTCTTCGTTGGTGACGAGGAACTCGGCCATCTCGATGGGGGATGCTTGCAGCCTCGCGTTGTACTCGAACGGCCGATCGAGCGTCAGCCGGAGCGTGTCCTGCCTGTAGCCGATGAAGCTGTAGACGATGACGTACGATCCGCGTTCAAGGGAGAGCCGGTAAAAACCCTGGCTGTTTGTGATGGTGCCCCGGGAGGTTCCCTCGATCCGAATGTTTGCGGCAACCAGCGGTTCCCCTGTCGCCTGGTCGCGAACCGTGCCGGAGAGCGTGAAGGTCTGGGAATGGGCCGCTCCCAGGAAGAGGAAGATGAAGGAAAGAATCAGCAGAAGTTGGAATTGCTTCATGAGACTACGGGGGCGCGGTCCGGACATTTTACACTCTAATCGACGGAATGCCACAGGTTTTGTTTCAGGGTCCTTGGATCATATCAAAAACCGCTGGAGGGGATCCGGAGGTTCTTTCAAGCAAGTGTGATGTGCAAGGAATAGTCTTAAACCTCACCCTTCCCTCTCCTAATCCCGACAAACAACGTCGGGACACACAAAACGTGGAGGAGAGGGGAGACATCCCTTCCCCTCTTAGGGGAAGGCTAGGATGGGGTTATCTAAAGCTTGAACCCCACGCTCACCGTAAAAGCGCCGAACGAAGGACCCTCGTCCGACGGATCACGACCCCCCGGGGTCCAATCCGTCCCGGCTCCGCCGCCGATGAGGAAACG
>CAYZRX010000149.1:0-2534 GCA_964480945.1 uncultured Ignavibacteriaceae bacterium
ATCCCATCGACGCGTCAAAAACCTTACCGCCTTACGATGTTGCCTCGCCGGGAAGTTTTGACTCTCGCACAGCGCATCGTAGCGTTCGCGTGCCTCACGCTCCGTTGGTGCCGCCAAGATCTTCCGACAGGTCTCATACAACGCACCGATGACATTCTCCTCCCCAGAGCTCACGCCCGCCCGCCTCTGCTCTCCAACCGACACTCCGTCCCCCGAACCGTCTTTCCCGACATCGTGGTAATGTCGATGACCAACTCCGTCTCCAACGCCTGAACGACTCTCCCTGCTTCGCCGTACATCCCTTTCAACATATCCGATCAAGATGCCTATCGCTGCCAAGGCGTGTTTTATGCAGTATTGGTGGGGTATTCCTGCACCTACCACCTCGACAGCTCGAGTCAGCGCCGGATCCAAGTCTGTCACCACACCTTTGATCTGTACCGGTAGCGCTTGCACCTCCTTCAAAAAACTTGCCGCTTCAGTACTACTCAGCTCCAGCACCGCACGGCAATGCATGATATCACCCGTCGTGTCTACCGCCAGATACAACCATTGTCCCTTGCCTCTGACCGGACACATCTTCTCATCGACCAACACCACACCGCTCCACCGTGGTCTCAACTCCCGGCTCATCTCCCAGGCTGTCTTGCATCGGCTCGCTACTTCTTCGACCGCCCGCTGTAATCGTATCGGTGATGATGCGCGACCGGTGCAACGCTTCACCCATCTCGCAAGAGCTCGATAGCTCTCTCCTCCTTCAACATGTCGCCGTACGATCTCCTCTCGTAGCCCGTGGCTGATCCGTCCTCCAGGATGTTCACGGGCGATGAAACTCCGGTGACAGTCACAACAACAAAACCGCTGCACCTTCCTGATCCGTTCTTTGCGTTCACCTCGCTCTATGATCCTTCGATGACCATTCCTCTTCACGCCCAATGACCCACAGTAGGGACAAAACCGACTCCGCTTTTTTTTCCACCTTACTCCCTTAACTCTGGTGACATTCCTTATTTGTTCTTACTCATTCAAACTAAGGAACTTATAGCCAAAACAGCAACCGGGAAGGGATACGCTTAGGGAAACTCGGTATTCTTGGAGAGGCGGTAAAAAGTAAAGAAGTAGTAAGTAGGAAGATGTGGGTAGTGGGATATGGGGGGAACTAGAAGTCGGGAGTCGCGAGAAAGCGAGGAAAAGGCCGTAGAATGGGGCGATTATGGTCATCAATCGCAGTCACCCCGAGCGAAGTCGAGGGGTGATATTAGCCGGCTTGGTACAGTTCTCGACTCCGCTCGAACTGACTGTGAATTATTGATTCTCGCATGCACTCTAGCGGGAAGGACGTCGCTACCGTCCTCAGGATCATTAGGCAAAATCAACAACAGATTCATTCTGAGCGAAATCCCGCTCGGTCTCGAGCGGGATGAAGTCGAAGAATGCACTGAGCAGCCATCGCTGAGCATCCTTCGACTTCGCACACAGATTAATCGCATGGGCTCCGCTCAGGATGAATCCTGCTTTTGTTTGAATTCCCGAGTATTGGAGGTCCTGCCTCCCGTTTCTTTGGCGGGAAGGGCGTCGCTAGCGGAGTTCGTTTCCCACGCTCGGTGCAGGTCTCGTCTTCTTGCCCGCCCCGACTTCGTCGGGGCCCGCCAGGCTCCACCTTCTGGCGGGCGCTCGACCTGACTTGGGTTTGTTTAACTCGCGTCCGTGAAACAATCTCAATCACCCCGAGCGCCCGCCACGCTTTTTGGTGGACCTGCCCGACTGCCGTCAGGCAGGCGGGGCTCCCTCGGAGCTTAAAGGGATCCCTATTGCTGTGAACGTGTCCTCGGGGGCGTTCGCAATTGTGATCGGTAAGCGGTGGCTTGAATTCTAGATGAGCGCTACTTCAAAAACTGTACTTTCCGTAATCGAAGTATAGTCTGGCCGCTGTTCAGTTCCTTGGCGATCAGGCGGACGAAATACACACCACTGTTGACAATCTGGTTGTCGTCGTTCGTTCCGTTCCAGAAGTAAACTTTCTTCCCGATGATCATCTCGTTTGATGTTATAACCTTCACGAGTTGACCCAAAATGTTGAAGACACAGATGTCCAGAATGGACGGCTGCTGAATATTCACCACGATGCTCATCCGACTGTTAAACGGGTTCGGATATGTTTGCAGCATCAGCGAATCCGCCGCGCTCTCATCGGAAAGGTGCGGCACAGCCGACGCGGGGGGCGTATCAGAGGGATTCTGGGGGTTGTGCAGTGTATCGTTCGGCTCCAAAGCGATCAAGGCTGTATAGTCCGTCAGGAGGTTATACTGCATCGCAAGTTGCACAATTCCGGCGGTATCCTCGCCGCCTGCATTGAACTCGTCCTTGAGCTTTTCGAATCCAAGCATCGAGGGAATGACCTTGTCCATCGATACGGAGTCATGGTCAACGAACATTGAAAAGACAGTGTCTGCTCTTCCCGCACCCCCTTTAAAGAGTGTGTACAGACCGGGGACATGGGTAACACTTGTTCGGAGACATGGGTTACAGTTAGA